>DATNMK010000014.1:0-59805 GCA_035602335.1 Burkholderiales bacterium | reverse complement strand
GAGCCGCTCGGCGACGTAGGCCTCCTCGCGCAGCATCGGGCAGCCGAGCGAAGCGCAGTTCAGCGCGTAATGCAGGCGTGGGTCAGGATAGCGCCTGCGCAACGTGTCGTGCTCAATCTGGTCGAGCGAGAAAGGCCGGTTGAAAAGGCTGATGAAACGGTCCTTGAACGGATGCCCGAGCAGCTTGCCGAAATCCCAGATCGAGCCCAGGTCCGGGTAGCGCGTGAGGATCTTCTCGACCGTGAAGGCGTTGTAGGCATTGACGAGGAACGCTATCTGCTGGGGCTTCGACCAGGCGTTGAACTGCGCTTCGTCCACGGCTGAAAGACTCTGCCGATAAAGTGTGAGCGCGTCTCGATCCTGCGCCATGCCGGCGTAGCGCACGCGCGAGGACTTGCCACCCTCGAGCACCACGACGTGCTTCTTCAACAGCGCGTCCCATGCCTGGTGGGACTGGTCGAAAGCGAGGACCGTGCCCGCCGCAAACCACAGCCCCAGCAGGACTAGCCGCGCATCCACGCGTGCAGTTTCTCGACCTGGCGCAGCAGGCCTTCGGGGGCGTGCGCTTTTCGCCACACGCCCGCCGCGTACTTGTTGGCCTCGGCGAGGGTCGGATAGATATGGATGGTGCCAAGAACCTTGTTCAGGCCGATGCCGTGCTTCATGGCGGCGATGAACTCCACGATCAGGTCGCCGGCGTGCTCGCCGACGATGGTGGCGCCGAGGATGCGGTCCTTGCCCGGCACGGTCAGCAGCTTCACCATGCCGTGCGCCACGCCGTCGGCGATCGCCCGGTCGAGATCGTCGATGCCGTACACCGACACTTCGTATGGAACACCCAGTTCGCCTGCCTCGGTCTCGTTCAGGCCGACCCGCGCCACCTCGGGATCGGTGAATGTCGCCCACGGAATCACCGAGTAATCGGCGCGGAATTTCCTGAAGCGGCCGAAGAGCGCATTCACCACGGCGTACCACGCCTGGTGCGACGCCGTATGCGTGAACTGATAGGGCCCGGCGACGTCGCCGCAGGCGTAGATGTTGGGATACGACGTCTGCAGCCATTCGTTGGTCTGCACCGTGCGCGCCTTGCCGAGCGGGATGCCGAGCTCCTCCAGGCCATACCCCGCCGTGTTCGCGATGCGGCCGACCGCGCACAGCAGCTCGTCAAACTCGATGCGCACGTCCTTGCCGCCATGCTCGGCGATCAAGACCCTGCTCCCGTTCTCGATGACCACCTGCTTTGCCTTGTGGCCGACGAAAACCCGAATTCCCTCGGCCTCGAACTGCTTCTGCACCATGGCGGATACTTCCGCGTCCTCTCGCGCGAGGAGGCGCGGCAGCATTTCGACCTGCGTTACCTTGGCGCCGAAGCGCGCGAACGCCTGCGCCAGCTCGCAGCCGATCGGGCCGCCGCCGAGCACCACCAGGCGCCGCGGCAGCTCGCGCAATTCCCATACGTTGTCGGAGGTGAGCACGCGGATCGCGTCCATGCCGGGAATCGGCGGCACGAACGGCCGTGCGCCGGCGGCGATGACGATGGCGCGGGTGCTGAGCGTGCGGGTACCGCTCGCGGTCGTAACCTCCACGGTCCAGGGCGAAGCGACGCGCGCCTCGCCCTGGATGCATTCGACCCCCAGCGCCGTGTAGCGCGCCGCCGAATCGTGGGGCTCCACCGCCTTGATGACGCTCTGTACACGCTCCATCACGTCGGCGAAATCGAACTCCGCGGTGGCATTTCTCAAGCCGAACTCTTTTGCTCTTCTTATCTGGGACAGGACGCGCGCGGACTTAATGAGTGCCTTCGACGGCACGCAACCGGTATTGAGGCAGTCGCCGCCCATGCGGTGCTTTTCCACCAGCGTGACCTTGGCGCGCACCGTAGCCGCGATGTAGGCCGACACCAGCCCGGCCGAGCCGGCGCCGATCACCACCAGGTTGCGGTCGAATTTCGCCGGCCGCTTCCAGCGCGCATAGACGCGTCGCGCTTTGACGCCGTCGACGATTTTCTTCGCGAGCAGCGGGAACAACCCGAGCAGCAGGAAAGCGCCGATCAACTGCCACGACAGGATGTCCCTCGGCGACGCGATCTTCGCGAGCTGCGTGCCGGCGTTCACATACACCAGGGTGCCGGCGAGCATGCCGAGCTGGCTCACCCAGTAGAAGGTGCGGGTGCGGAGCGGCGTCAGGCCCATGGCCAGATTGATGACGAAAAACGGCACCACGGGGATCAGGCGCAAAGTGAAAAGATAGAACGCGCCCTCCTTTTCGATGCCCTCGTTGAGGCCCTGCAGCTGCCTGCCGAAGCGCCGCTGCACCCAGTCGCGCAACAGGAAGCGCGAGATGAGGAATGCCAGCGTGGCGCCGATCGAAGAGGCGAAGGAAACGATCACCGCGCCCCGGAGCAGCCCGAAGATGGCCCCGGCAATGAGCGTCAGGAGGGTTGCGCCCGGCAGCGACAGCGCTGTGACCGCGACATAGAGGGCAAAAAAGCCGAGCGAAGTCTGCCAGGGGTGCGCCAGGTACCACGACTCGATCGCTGCCTGCTGCGCCTTCAAATTCTCGAAGGTGAAATAGCGCGGGCCGCCCGTGGCGAAAAAAGCGGCGACGGCGAGCGCGACGAGAGCGAGGACGAGGAGCCGGCCCCGGCTCACGCGGCAAGCGCGCCGCCGCAGGACGATCCCTGCCCGGCGGTGCAGCCGTAGCAGTGGTCGCGCACGGCGATCGGGTTGCCCGCAAGATCGCGTCCGATCAGGTCCGAAAGATGCGGGCGCCTGCTGCCTTGCAGCCGCACCGGCAGTCCCAGCATCTGGTTGAAATCGCAGTCGTAGACGTGGCCCTGCCAGTCCACCGAGAGCAGCGTGCGGCACATCACGCCCGCGAGATTCTCGGGTCGGTGCGAGCGGTGCAGCAGCGCCATATACTCGTTGAACTGGCCCTTCGATACCAGCGTCGAGCCGAAGCGCTGGATCGGCATGTTGGCTAGCGTGTACAGGCGATTGAACACGATGCCGAAGCGCTCGCCGAGCACGCGCTTGTAGTCGGCTTCGAGCTTTTCCTGCGCGGGGGGCAGCGAGGGTCCCTGCGGGTTGTAGACAAGATTGAGAGCGAGACCGCTGCCCTGGGCGCCGTAGCCCAGGGAATTGAGCCGCTTCAGAGCGGCGATGCTCTTGTCGTACACCCCCTTGCCGCGCTGGCGGTCGACGAGCTCCTCCGTGTAGCAGGGCAAGGACGCGACGATCTCGACGCGCTGCGCGGCGAGAAATCCGGCAAGATCTTCCTGCCCCGGCTCCTCGAGGATAGTGAGGTTGCAGCGGTCGATGACGTGCACGCCCAGCTCGCGTGCACGCACCACGAGCTCGCGGAAATGCGCATTGAGCTCCGGTGCCCCGCCGGTGATATCAAGCTGCCTCACGTTGGAGATGCCGAGAAACGCCAGCACATCAGACAGCGTCTGGCGCGACATCTCCTCGGTGCGGTGCGGACCGGCATTGACGTGGCAGTGCAGGCAGGTCTGGTTGCACTTGTATCCGACGTTGACCTGCAAGGTTTCGAGGCGGCCGCGGCTGAGGGCCGGAAAGCCGTAATGCCGCATCAAGGGAAGCGTCGCGTGCATGGCCTCAAATAACGTCGGCTGCGCCCAGCGAGTTTTCGTCGAGCAGCCCGAGCAGCCGCTGGCTCGTCATGCGCAGCCGCTGCGACAGCATCAGCACCAGCTCCATCAGGATTTTGGCGCCGAGCAACGGCTGCTCGACGATGATCCGTGCCAGGCTCTCGCGGTTGAGCACGGCGATCAGCGTCGCCTCCACTGCGACGCAGGTGGCGAAGCGCGCCTCGCCGTCGATCATCGACATCTCGCCCAGGGTCCTGCCGCCTTCGACCACCGCGAGCGTCTGCGGCGTGTTCCAGCGGTCGCGCTTGTGCACCTCGACCTTGCCTTCCACGATCATCAGCATGAAATCGCCGCCATCGCCTTCCTGGATGATTTCCATGCCCGCCTCGGCGCGGTACATCTCCATGAAATGCGCCAGCAGAAGCACCTCCGGCTGGGAGAAGTTCTCCAGCAAGGCGCAGCGCGGAATGAGCGCGCGCATCTGGCTCGCGAACCGCGTGGCGTCGCCGAGATATTCGAGATGCGCAAGCTGTGGCGGACGATCGGGCATGACGGATGGGCGCGGCAATTATGCCGAATCCGGGCTACTTGCGGTGCTTGCGGCGCTGCTTCACACCCTGCGCCAACGTGTCGAGGACCTGCACGGAATCCTCCCAGCCGAGGCAGGCGTCGGTGATGCTCTGGCCGAAGCGCAGCGGCTTGCCCGGTTCCAGCTCCTGGCGGCCTTCCACCAGGTGCGACTCGACCATCACGCCGACGATGCGCTTCTCGCCACCGGCGAGTTGCCTGGCGGTGTCGGCGGCGACGTCGGCCTGGCGCTTGTACTGCTTGGCGGCGTTGGCATGCGAGCAGTCGATCATCAGCCGCTGCGGCAGCTTGGCGCGCTCGAGCTCCTCGCCTGCCGCCTGCACGCTCGCCGCGTCATAGTTCGGCTGCTTGCCGCCGCGCAGGATGATGTGGCAGTCGTCGTTGCCGCGCGTCTCGACGATCGCCACCTGCCCGCTCTTGTGCACCGACAGGAAATGGTGCTTCTGGCGCGCGGCGAGGAGCGCGTCCACGGCGATGCGCACGTTGCCGTCGGTGCCGTTCTTGAAGCCGACCGGCGCCGACAGGCCCGAGGCGAGCTCGCGGTGCACTTGGCTTTCCGTGGTGCGCGCGCCGATCGCGCCCCAGGACACCAGGTCGCCGATGTACTGCGGCGAGATCACGTCGAGGAATTCGCAGCCGGCGGGAACTCCGGCCCGGTTGATGCGCACCAGCAGGTCGCGCGCGATGCGCAGCCCCTCGTTGATGCGGAAGCTGCCATCGAGGTAGGGATCGTTGATCAGGCCCTTCCAGCCCACCGTGGTGCGCGGCTTCTCGAAATACACGCGCATCAGCAGCTCGAGCTCGGCTTCATGGCGGCGCCGCTCGGCGGCCAGCTTCTCGGCGTAAGCCAGCGCCGCGGCCGGATCGTGGATCGAGCATGGCCCCATCACCACCAGCAGCCGGTCGCCGCGGCCGTGCAGGATCTGGCGCACGCTGCGCCGCGTCTCGGTGATCAGGCTCTCTACCGGCGTGCCCTGGATCGGGAAGAAACGGATCAGGTGCTCGGGCGGCGGCAGCGGAACGATGTTCTCGATGCGCTCGTCGTCGGTAAGCGAAGTCTTGTCCGCAGGAACGGTCGCGAGATAGTTGTCTAGGGGTGTAGTCATCTTTTTTCCTTCCCAAAAACAAAAACCGCCAGGTCTTTGGGCTGGCGGTTTTCGCAGGATCCTAGGGGCTGAGCTTAGCCGCTCCCGTCCGCCAGCAGGCAGGGGAAGAAGTAGAAGCCGAAAAAGAACCGGCGCGTCATGGCCCCGGATTCAAACATGGTTTTGGCGGACTGTCTACTTGGGCCACAGCACCATCTGCGTACAGCGGAAAAGCGCGATCCTGGCGCCGGTTGCCTCGACCGTCACGACGGCATCCCAGACCTGCGTGGTGCGTCCCAGGTGAACCGGCGTCGCGCGGCAAAGAATCGCGCCCTCGCGCGTGGTGCCGAGGAAGTTCGTCTTCAGCTCGATGGTGGTGAAGCCGCTTGCGCCTTTCGGCAGCTGCGAGATGCAGCCGTAGCCGCAGCTCGTGTCGGCGAGCGCGATCACCGAAGCGGCGTGCAGGAAGCCGTTCGGCGCCATCACCTCCTTGCGCACCGCCATCCGGCTCGCGACTGCCTCGGCTGTGACTGTGAGAATTTCCACACCGAGCAGCCCGGGAAGATGGTTTTTGCCGAAACCGTTGAAGTAGTCAGGCGTTGTAGTAGTCATGTCGGACTACTTTACCGGATTGGCACTCGGCGCGGCCGTCTGCCAGGCGCGAAGTTTGCTGAGTCAGAAGCATCATGCTAAACAGGTGACAACATGTCGGCCAACGTGACCATTCCGATCGCGGGCTTCAAGGACGTGTACGACGTTCCGGCAGTCGAAAAAGCCCTGCAGGAGCTTTCCCCCACGGCGAATGAAGCGCTGCGCGCGCTCTACGAGAAGATGCTGCGTCTCGGCGGACAGCGCTTCACCGTGAAGCCCTCGGCGCTGCCCGAGATGGAAACGCTTTTCGAGGAGCTGCCGAACTTCGCCGAAGTGCTCGAGGATATCCGCAAGCACCTCGCGCTGTGCATCGATTCCAACGACTCGATCGAGCTGCCGCCAATGCTGCTGCTCGGCGAGCCGGGCATCGGCAAGACGCATTTCGCCCGCAAGATAGCGCAGCTCCTCGGCACCGGTTTCGGCTTCGTGCCCATGAGCTCGCTCACCGCCGGGTGGGTGCTTTCGGGCGCTTCTTCGCAATGGAAAAACGCCAAGCCGGGCAAGGTCTTCGAAACCTTCCTGAACGGCGACTACGCCAACCCGGTGATCATCGTCGACGAGCTCGACAAGGCGAGCTCCGACGGCCAGTACGACCCGCTCGGCGCGCTCTACGAGCTGCTCGAGGTCGAGACCTCGACGCGCTTCGTCGATGAGTTCGTCGAGCTGCCGATCGATGCCTCCGGCACGCTCTGGCTGGCCACGGCCAACGACACGGCGCGCATTCCGCAGCCCCTCCTCAGCCGTCTCAGCGTCTACGAGATCGAGGCGCCGGACGCCAGTGGCTCGGCGCACATCGCCACCACCATCTACCGCGAGATCCGCGGCGCCCACGATTGGGGCCGGCACTTCCCGGAATCGCTCTCGCCGCTCGCGCTCGAGAAGCTGGCATCGCTGCCGCCGCGCGAGATGCGGCGCGTGATGCACTCGGCGTTCGGCAACGCGAAGCTGGCAGGGCGCAGCGAAGTCGGTCCGGACGACATCCAGGATTCGCGCGGCGCGAGGAAGACGCGGATCGGGTTCTGAGACGCGCGTTACACGCGCTGCTCAACCCAGGACTTCACGGATTGCAGAGCGACGAGCAGATTGCCGGGCTGCGTGCCTCCGGCCTGGGCCATGTCGGGCCGGCCGCCGCCTTTGCCGCCGACCTGCTGCGCCACGAAATTCACCAGCTCCCCGGCTTTCACCTTCGCGGTGAGATCGGCCGTCACCCCCGCGATCAGCGATACCTTGCCGTCGGCGACCGAGCCGAGGACGATCGCCGCCGACTTGAGCCGGTCCTTGAGCTTGTCCATGGTCTCGCGCAGGGTCTTGGCGTCAGCCCCCTCGAGCGTGGCGGCAAGCACCTTGGCGCCTTTCACGTCTACCGCCAGCGCGGCGAGGTCCTCGCCGTGGCTCGCCGCGAGCTTCGACTTGAGCCGCGCGAGCTCCTTCTCGAGCGTGCGCCTTTCGTCCCGCTCGGCCTTGAGCTTGTCCTTGAGCGCCTCGCCCTTGGCCTGGAAGAAATCTTCGACAAAGCCCTTGTCCTGCTCGATCTGCTGCACCCAGGCGAGCGCGCCTTCGCCCGTCACCGCCTCGATACGGCGGATCCCGGCGGCCACGCCCGATTCCGACACGATCTTGAAGAAGCCGATGTCGCCGGTGCGCCGTACATGCGTGCCGCCGCACAGCTCGGTCGAGAACTCGCCCATGGTAAGCACGCGCACCTCGTCGCCGTACTTGTCGCCGAAGAAGGCGAGCGCGCCGGCGCGCATGGCGTCGTCGTACTTCATGATGCGCGCCGTCACGTCCTCATTGCGCTGGATGGCGGCGTTCACCAGCGCCTCCACCTGGGCGATCTCTTCCGCGGTCAGCGGTTTGGGGTGCGAGAAGTCGAAGCGCGTGCGCTGCGCGTCGACCAGCGAGCCCTTCTGCTCGACGTGCTTGCCGAGCACCTGACGCAGCGCCGCGTGCATGAGGTGCGTCGCGGAATGGTTCCACATGGCGCGCCGCCGCGACACGGTGTCCACCTGCGCATTGACCATGTCGCCGACGCGAAGCAAGCCGGTGCGCTGCTTGCCGTGATGGCCAAACACCTCGGCCTGGATCTTCTGCGTGTCCTCCACCGCAAACGTGCCCGCAGGACCGGCCAGCTCGCCACGATCGCCGACCTGCCCTCCCGACTCGGCGTAGAACGGGGTGCGGTCGAGCACCACCACCCCCGCGTCACCCGCGCGCAGCTCATTAACTGGGGTCCCTTCCTTGTACAAGGCAACCACCTTGGCGCGTAAGGTTAATGTGTCGTAGCCGTGGAATTCTGTTTTGACTCCGGAATAGTCAAGGCCGGTGGCCATCGAAAACTTGGAGGCCGAACGTGCTCTTTCCCGCTGCGCCTCCATAGAAGAATCGAACCCTGAGACGTCAATTGGGATGTGCCGCTCGCGACACAAGTCTTGTGTCAGATCGAATGGGAAACCGTATGTGTCGTAAAGAAGAAATGCAGACTGCCCATCAAAAGGAAGTGAGTCTTCCTTTAGATAAAGTACGCGGACATTGGATTTCCGTCCCTTGGACTCGTCGGGATTGGTCAAGTCAATAAGGTCTTCGGGTGGTCGCTCTGATTTGCCCGCGAAAACCAAATAACCACGCACGGGCTTCGATGCCCGCTTCTCATATATATCGACAGCTTTTTCGAACTGACGAACAACTTCCTGAACATTTGTGGCGTTGGTCAAAACCTTTGTTTCAACGACTACGTCTTCGTTGGCCTTGTGAAAAACCGCGTCTAAACCAATATCCTTGCCCACGGCAGAGAGATCTTCGAAGTACTTGAAGTCTTTTACGACATGGTCTCGGACGTAGCTTATTGCCCGAGATTCAACTCGCGAGCCAATATCAAAGAGCCGCATTCCGGTCTCTAGCGTTTCCGCAAATCGCTCTTCTTCCTGCTTCAGAGTTTCGATTACCCGATCTCTGGCAGCAGTAAGCTCGGGATATGCGCTGCCCATGACCCGATCCAAGTCATAGACCAAGCGATGGAAAAACGGCTTGGTCTGGCCCAACTTGTAGCCGTGGCGGATGGCGCGCCGGATGATCCGCCGCAGCACATATCCGCGGCCCTCGTTGCCCGGGATAACGCCGTCGACGATCAGGAAAGAGCAGGCGCGGATGTGATCGGCGATGACGTTGAGCGAAGGGTTCTTGAGATCCTTCTGGTGCGTCTCGCGCGCCGCTGCCCTGATCAGGTCCTGAAACAGGTCGATTTCGTAGTTCGAGTGCTTGCCTTGCAGAATCGCCGCAATGCGCTCGAGCCCCATGCCCGTATCCACCGATGGGCGGGGCAGCGGATGCATAACGAATGAGTCGCCGCTTTTCTCCCGATTAAACTGCATGAACACCAGGTTCCAGATCTCGATGTAGCGATCGCCGTCCGCGTCCGGCGATCCCGGCGGTCCACCTTCGATGCCCGGTCCGTGATCGTAGAAGATCTCGCTGCAGGGGCCGCAGGGGCCGGTGTCGGCCATCTGCCAGAAGTTGTCGGACTGGTATTTCTGCCCGCCTGACTTGTCGCCGATGCGGATCACGCGCTCCTTCGGCAGGCCCACCATCTTGCTCCACAGCTCGTAAGCCTCGTCGTCGGTGTGATAGACGGTCGCCCACAAGCGTTCAGGCGGGAGCTTGAAGACCTTGGTGAGCAGCTCCCAGGCGAACCGGATGGCGTCCTTCTTGAAGTAATCGCCGAAGGAGAAGTTGCCGAGCATCTCGAAGAAGGTGTGATGGCGCGCGGTATAGCCGACGTTCTCCAGATCGTTGTGCTTGCCGCCGGCACGCAGCGAGCGCTGCGAGCTCGTTGCCCGCACGTACGGCCGCTTTTCCTTGCCGAGAAACACGTCCTTGAACTGCACCATGCCGGAGTTGACGAACAGCAGCGTGGGATCGTTCACCGGCACCAGCGAGCTCGAAGGCACCACCGTGTGGCCCTTCGAGCGGAAGTAGTCGAGAAAAGTCGAACGAATCTCATTGGACTTCATCGGGGTCATTCTACTGCAGTGCGGAAAAAGCCCGGAGCGCAGGCCGGCCGCCCCGGGACATCCGCTGCTAAGCGTTGATGCGGCCGTACTTCAATAGCCGCGCGCGCACCGCCCCCATCGTTCTCTCATGCGCCGCCGCCAATTCCTGCAGCGCGCGTCCCGCATCGAAGGCGGCGAGGAGCTTGCGGTCCTCGTCTTCCGACCACGGCTCTCCGGTTTTCTGCGGCAGCTGCGCCTTGCGGCGCTCGAAGCGCTCGATACGCTCGAGCGCGCTCGCCGCCTCGTACAGTGCGCGCACTACCAGCGGTCTTTGATACGCGCTCTCCTGCGCAAACACTTCCCCGCTTTCAGGATCGACGCCGTTCGCAAGCGAGCGCACTACCGCCAATGCTTGTGCTGAATCCATGCCGATCACCCCCTCTCCACGCCAGTCGCGTGTGGGATGAACGTTTATACAGTATTAGCGGATGACAGCCTCAGCCGCGCAGCCCGGCCGGTGCCGTAATCGTACGTCGTTCATCGGTTTTGTCCTGGGCTGGGTGCAGCGCCTCAGGAGGAAGAGGTGCCCACGTCAGGACCGAAGGTAGTCTCGTTGGCGGCGGAATCGACGCGGACATGACGTGATCTCCCGCCAGATCAAAACAGCCGACGGCGGCCGCAAGCGCGACGATGCCGCCGGCCAAGCGTTTTCGCATGGTTTGTGCTCCCTTTAGGCTTCTTGGAAATCCAGCCTGCGCGCGGAAATAGCCGCGTGCAACCTGTCGCCTCGAGGCGACACGGTTTCGTCGCTTGCCGCCGACGCAAAAACGCGTTTTGAGAGTAGCTGCTTTGCTACAGGATCAATCGTCCCCGGCGAGCGCCAGGGCGCGGCGAATGACCTCGTGGGAGAAGCCGCGGCTTTGAAGAAAACGTCCGCGTCGTGCGCGTTCTTCGCGCGTGGTGGCCGGGGCGCGGTACTTTTTCTTCAGCGCAACGCTGCAGCGCTCAAATTCATCGCCACCGGCGCAAGCACGCGCGATCAGCTCCTCCGCGACGCCCTTCGCGCGCAGGTCGTGCCGAATGCGCGAAGCACCGTATTTGCGCGACAGCCAGTGCGCCCGCTCGGCAGCATAGCGCTCGTCCGACAGCTGCTTTCTTTCAACCAGGCCGTCGAGCAGTGTTTCCAGCTCCTGCTCTGACCCGGCGTACGGCGCAAGCTTGCGCGCGAGTTCGGCGCGCGAATGCTCGCGCCGCGCCAGCAGCCGCAACGCGCGCTGTCTGAGCTCAGCCGCGCTTGCGGGTGGGGAGGTGCTCAACCTTCTTTTCTTCCGCTGGCTCCGCGGCAGCCGGACTGGGCTTGGCGACGCCCGCCTTTTCGCGGATCTTCGCCTCGATCTCGCGCGCGAGCTGGGGGTTTTCCTTCAGGAAGTCGCGCGCGTTGTCCTTGCCCTGCCCCAGCCGGTCGCCCTTGTAGATATACCAGGCGCCGGACTTCTCGAGCACGCCGAGATTGACCCCGATCTCGAGCACCTCGCCTTCGCGCGAGATGCCTTCGCCGTACAGGATGTCGAACTCGGCATGCTTGAAGGGCGGTGCGACCTTGTTCTTCACCACCTTGACGCGCGTTTCCGAGCCGACCACCTCGTCGCCTTTCTTGATCGACCCGATGCGCCGGATGTCCATGCGCACCGAGGCGTAGAACTTGAGCGCGTTGCCGCCGGTGGTGGTCTCGGGATTGCCGAACAGCACGCCGATCTTCATGCGGATCTGGTTGATGAAGATGACCAGCGTGTTGGTGCGCTTGATGTTGGAGGTGAGCTTTCTCAGCGCCTGGCTCATCAGGCGCGCCTGCAGGCCCATCTGCGGCTCGCCCATCTCGCCCTCGATCTCGGCTTTCGGCGTAAGCGCCGCCACCGAGTCGATGACGATGACGTCGACCGCACCCGAGCGCACCAGCATGTCGGCGATCTCGAGCGCCTGCTCGCCGGTATCGGGCTGCGAGATCAGCAGGTCCTCGGTCTTCACGCCGAGCTTGCCGGCGTAAGTGACGTCGAGCGCGTTTTCCGCGTCGATGAAGGCCGCCGTGCCGCCCGTCTTCTGCACCTCGGCGATGACCTGCAGCGTGAGCGTGGTCTTGCCGGAGGACTCCGGCCCGTAGATCTCGACGACCCTGCCGCGCGGCAGTCCGCCGACGCCGAGCGCGAGATCGAGGCCCAGCGAGCCGGTGGACACCACCTCGATGTCCTTGATCGCCTCGGCGTCCATCTTCATGATCGAGCCCTTGCCGAACTGCTTCTCGATCTGCGACAGGGCGGCGGCTAATGCCTTAGACTTGTTGTCATCCATTGCTGTACCTCTTTTTCTGGGTCGTCGGCATCTACGGCAGGCACTTTAGCGCTGGGCCAACACCGGATACTGTATAAACGTCCAGGTATTGTGGTTCGTTGACGCGGGCCTGTCAACTTCAAAGAATTCCTTTAGGAGACAAAACGATGGCGAAGGTAGGGTTCCTGGGTCTCGGTGTGATGGGCTCTCCCATGGCTGGCCACCTGCAGAAAAAAGGCGGCCACGACGTCACCGTCTACAACCGTACTTCCGCGAAGGCCCAGCAGTGGGCGAAGGAGTACGGCGGGAAGCACGCCGCCACCCCGCGCGAGGCTGCCAAGGACTGCGACTTCGTGATGATGTGCGTCGGCAACGATGATGATGTCCGTTCCGTGGCGTACGGCGACAGCGGCGCGCTCGCCGGCATGAAACGCGGCGCGATCCTGGTCGATCACACCACAGCCTCTGCGCTCCTCGCTAAAGAATTATTTGCAAAAGCCAAAGAGCGTGGCGTCGGCTTTGTCGACGCGCCGGTGTCCGGCGGCCAGGCCGGGGCCCAGAACGCCCAGCTCGGCATCATGTGCGGCGGCGACCCGGTGGATTTCGGCAAGGTCAAGCCGGTGCTCGACGTCTACGCCAAGATGTGCGCCCTGATCGGCGGACCCGGCGCCGGCCAGCTCACCAAGATGGTGAACCAGATCGCCATCGCCGGCCTGGCGCAGGGGCTGGCCGAGGCGCTCAGCTTCGGCAAGCGCGCCGGCCTCGACATCGAGAAGGTGATCTCCGTCATCTCCAAGGGCGCGGCGCAGTCCTGGCAGATGGAAAACCGCTGGAAGCAGATGAACGAGCTCAAGTTCGACGGCTTCGGCTTCGCGGTGGACTGGATGCGCAAGGACCTCGGCATGTGCCTCGAGGAGGCGAAGAGAAACGGTTCGCGGCTACCCGCGACCGCTCTAATCGACCAGTTCTACGCCTGGGTGCAGGCGCGCGGCGGCCGCCGCTGGGACACCTCTAGTCTGATGCACCTGCTAATGAAGGACTGAAGCGGCCCGGCGGCGCGGGGATCAGGCTAAGCACCTGGTAGAACCCGTCGCCGCGAAACAGGAAGGTCTCGAGAAAACTAACGGAAGCGGCGCCCTGCAAGACGTCGGCCTGCGGCCCGTCAAACGGTGCTGCCCGCAGCACACTCGCAAGCGCGACCTGCTCCAGCTCCCGATAGCCGTTGGAACGGATCACGTAGACGTCGAGGGGGTGACCCCGGCGGTCGATCGTGATCTCGAGGACCACCACCGACTTCAACATGTCCGGCAACGGCTCGAAAAACACTTCCTCGTTCGCCGCCACAATGCGGCTTGCCACGGCTTTCTTGTAGTCACCGAGCGCGAACGGACCCTGCTCCGGTAAGGGCGCCGGCGTTGCGACTTGCGGCCGCGACACTACGGGCTCGGAAACCGGCTTGACGATCCTGGGCTGCGGCGCGCACGCCGAGAGCACCACCGCCGACAGGATGCAGATCCTCCGACGCATTTTGTTGTTCACCCGCTCCTAGCATAACCGAAACAACTTCAGCTTGGCGGTTAGACCCTGCTTCCCAACCTTACGGGGATCCGGCGCGGCCCGAAGGGGCGGCCAAACTTCTGGAACCGGCCTCTGATCTGCGTGCCGCAGGATTTGCAGGTGCCGTCGTCGCCGAGCTGATAGCCGCGGATGTCGTACCAGTCGCGCACGATCACCGGATTTTCGCACGACGGGCAATAAGTCGAGCCGCCGGTTTCATCGTGCACGTTGCCGGTGTACACGTAACGCAGGCCATGACGAAGTGCGATCTCGCGCGCCCGCGTGAGCGTCGCCGGCGGTGTCGGCGGCACGTCGGTCATCTTCCAGTCGGGATGGAACGCGGTGAAGTGCAGCGGCACCTCGGCGCCGAGGTTTTGCATAACCCACTTGCACTCGGCTTCGAGCTCGGCATCCGAGTCGTTCTTGCCGGGGATAAGCAGGGTCGTGATCTCGGTCCAGACGTCGGTTTGCTTCACGAGGTAAACCAGCGTGTCGAGGACCGGCTGCAGCCGGCCGCCGCAGATCTTGAAGTAGAACTCGTCGGTGAAGCCCTTCAGGTCGACGTTGGCGGCATCCATCTTGGCGTAGAACTCGCGCCGCGGCTCGGCATGGATGTAGCCCGCAGTGACGGCGACGGCTTTCACGCCTTTGGCGTGGCAGGCATCCGCGATGTCCATCGCGTACTCGGCGAAGATCACCGGGTCGTTGTACGTGAAGGCGACCGATTTGCAGCCGAGCCTGAGCGCCGCGTCGGCAATAGCTTGGGGGCTGGCCTGGTCCTGCAGCCGGTCCATCTCGCGCGATTTCGAGATGTCCCAGTTCTGGCAGAACTTGCAAGCGAGGTTGCAGCCGGCGGTGCCGAAAGACAGGATGCTGGTCCCCGGATAGAAGTGGTTGAGGGGCTTCTTCTCGACCGGGTCGATGCAGAACCCGGAGGAGCGGCCGTACGTCGTGAGCACCATGCGGCCGCCTTCCATCTTGCGCACGAAGCACATGCCGCGCTGGCCCTCGTGCAGTTTGCAGTCCCGCGGGCAAAGGTCGCATTGCACGCGCCCGTCGGGCAGGCTGTGCCACCAGCGACCCGGATACCCGGTCTCTAGAGTGTTCTCGTCTCTTTCCATTTGATTACGCGATAACGCGCGACCTTGCAGCGCCCGAGGCGCGTGCTGGCGGGGATACCGGCCTTGCGCTTGAGTTCGTCCACGAAGCGCCGCGTGTCCGCGATGCTTTCCCACACCTGAGGCAGGAAGGTCGCGCGCCGGCCATCGGCCTCCAGGATCAGCCCGTCCTCGCCGGCACAGATCAGCGCCAGCAGATGGTCCTCGTCGGCGAACTGAATCGGCTTGGGGGCCGAAAGCAGCGATACCTCGACGCTGCACAGAGGCCATTCGTCGCGGGTCAGCGCCGGAAATCGCGGATCGCGGAACGCGGCGCCCAGGGCGTTGTCGGCGACGTCGGCGCCGATCGGCCGGGCCGCTTCAAGGCTGCCGACGCAGCCGCGCAGCTCTCGCTCGCGCAGCAAGGTGACGAAGGTCGCACCCGCCTGGTCAAGCCACGCCACACCGTCGACGCTAGGCGGGGGTCCGAGACCCAGCCCGCTGGAGATACTGCCCGAGGCGATCGAGATCAGCGTGCTGCCCGCGTCCGCATGCTTCACCTCTCCGCCCTCATAGAGCGCGAACGAGGAATAGCCGACGACCTGGCCTTTGCCACCGGCGGTGTCGCCCGAGTTGCACGCCGCGAGCAGCCTGATCGACAGGTTCTTTTTCTTTGCCAGGGACAGCAGGCCGTTCAACGGCGTGGCCCCGCACGCCTCCTCATGGTCGATGTCCGTGGCGAAGGCAGCAATGCGATCCACGGTCGAGCCATCGATCCTGCGCGCTTCTTCGTACGCGTGGTAGTGCGACAGATCGGTCGAGATCACGATCAGCGTCTCCCGGCCGCCCCAGAGGCGCTCGATCACCTGGGCGACTTCTTCCACGTTCGCCATGCCGACGGCGAACGGCACGAGCGCAAAGTCGCCAAGAACTTTTTGCAGGAAAGGCAGCTGCACTTCAAGCGAGTGCTCGAGGGCGTGCGCCGGGTCGCTCCTGACGACCTGCGGCAGGTCGTGCAGCGCGCGCAAGGCGTCGCGGTCGATCGGCACCGTGCCGAGCGGCGTGGCGAAGGCGTCTGCGCCTGGCAGCGCGAGGCCGCGCACCGGGACGCGGTGCACCGGACCGAGCATGACCACGCGCCGCACGATGCCGCGCGCCGCAGCCAGCTCGTCATAGGCGCGCGCCGCCACCGGCCCGGAATAGATATAGCCGGCGTGAGGCACGATGAGCGCCTTCGGAAAGCCCAGGCGCGGCGCAAGCTGCTCTACGCCGCCGAGCAGATCATCGACCTCGGCGGCGAGCGCGCGCGGCTCGCCCGGATAGAACGTGCCGGCTACGGCGGCGGGTCGGACGGCAGCCATCGCTCCTATTTATGACCGCGCTCCGGTCTCGTCAAGCAGTTTCAATACCCCTTCCAGGGCGTGGATAACGGACTGTTTGCGAACGCTTTCACGGTCGCCCACGAACAGCCGCGTCTCGGTGCGCCGGGCGCCCTTCTTGCGCTCCCACGCGAAGCACACCGTGCCGACCGGCTTTGCCGGGCTGCCGCCGCCCGGCCCCGCGATACCGGTGACCGCGACGGATAGGCTGCCTTTGCTTTGCCGCAGCGCACCCGAGGCCATTTCACGGGCGGTTTCCTCGCTCACCGCGCCGTGACGGGCGAGCGTATCGGCGCGCACGCCGAGAAGCTCGCGCTTGGCGTCATTGGAATAAGTGACGAAGCCGCGCTCGAACCAGTCGGACGAGCCCGCGACGGCGGTGACAGCTTGCGCCACCCAGCCGCCGGTGCACGACTCCGCGGTGACCAGCACCGCGCGCGACGCCTTGAGCCGCTTGCCGATTTTCGCCGCGAGCTCTTCCATCAGAAAAACAGCCGCTTGATCACCGCCAGGGCAATCAGCGTGTAGGCGGCGGCGATAATGTCATCGAACATGACGCCGAAGCCGCCATGATAGCGGCGCTCGAAATAGCGGATCGGCGGCGGCTTGGCGATGTCGAACAGCCGGAACAGGACGAAGCCGGCCGCCTGCCACGCCAGTTCGCGCGGCAGGATCGCGAGCACCAGCAGGAAAGCGACGATTTCGTCCCACACCATCGAACTGTGGTCCGGGATGCCGAGCTTGCGCCCGGTGACGTCGCAGGCCCAAACACCCAGCCCGAACAGCATGACGAGAAGCCCGAGGACGGCGAGCGTCGGCAGGCTGCCGCCGAGCGCCCATCCGATCGGCCAGGCGAGGAGCGTGCCGGCCGTTCCCGGCGCGTACGGCACGAGCCCGGCGCCGCCGCCGAACGCGATGATGTGCGCAGGATGCGAAAACGCGAACGACGGGCTCGGGCGGAAGACGATCACGGCGCGGCGAAATGGTCGTAGCCGCCACGGTATTGCAGCGGCGTGCCATGAGAATCGAGCACCTCGAGCATGGCTGCGCCCGCGCGGATGCTGCCGATGCGCGACAGCGGCAGTTTCAATTCTTTTCCGAGAGTCTCGATGTCCTTGCGGCGCGATTGCGCAGCTGTGAAAAGAAGCTCGTAATCGTCGCCTCCCGACAGGACGCAGTCTTTTTCCAGCTGCATGTCCTTGATGTCCTTGAAGGCCGGCGGCCGTGGCACTTGTTCGTAATGAACCACTGCACCGACCTGCGAGCGCTCGAGGATATGGCCGAGGTCGCCTGCCAGTCCATCGGAGACGTCGATCGCCGCATGCGCCAGCCCCCGCAACCGCTCGCCGAGCGCCACGCGCGGCTCCGGCTCATGCAGGCGCTTCGCCGCCGCCTCGATCTCGGGATGAACCAGGGCGAGTGCCGCACCGCCCAGCTCGCCCGACACCCAGATGTCGTCGCCGGGCCGCGCGCCGGAACGAAGCAGCGCGCTTCCCGCCGGGACTTCGCCGATGGCGGTGATGCTGATGGTCAGCTGCCTGCCGCGCGTCGTATCGCCGCCGACGAGGTCGACGCCGAATCGCCCGGCCAGCGCGAAAAAACCCTGCGAGAACGCGCCGAGCCAGGCTGCGTCGGCCGCCGGCAGCGCCAGCGCGAGCGTCGCCCAGCGCGGTGCGGCGCCCATCGCCGCCAGGTCGGAGAGATTGACCGCGAGCGACTTGTGACCGAGCGCCCGCGCATCAGCACCGGGCAGGAAATGCCGCCCCTCGACCAGCATATCGGTAGTGACCGCCATTTCCAGGCCGTCGCGCACGGCGAGCAGTGCGCAATCATCGCCGACCCCCGCCACCGCCCGCCGCGGAGCGCGATCGAAGTATCGCCGGATGATCTCGAACTCGTTCAGGCGATTTTTCTCGAGCGCGCCACTTCCTCCGGGCGTAGCGCCGCGGCAATCTTCTCCAGTACGCCGTTGACGAAGCGGTAGCCCTCGGCCGCGCCGAAGCTCTTGCCGAGCTCGATGGCCTCGTTGATCACGACCTTGAACGGCGTCCCGGGATGCGCGGCGAGCTCGAAGGCGCCGATGTAGAGAATCGCCCGCTCGATCGGCGAGAGCCTGGCGAACTCGCGGTCGAGGTGCGGCGCGATCATCCGCTCGAGCTCGCTGGCGCGATCCCGTACACCGCTCGCGATCGCATTCACGAAAGCGGCATCGGTCTTATCGAAGCCTTGCAGGCTGCGAGCCTGCTCGACCGGGTCGCTGCCCGACAGCTGCCAGGCGTAAAGCGCCTGCAGGGCGATCTCGCGCGCCTGGCGCCTAGCGCTCTTCATGCAGCTTTGCCTTGAGCCTTGCCATCTCGACTGCAACGCGCACCGCTTCGGCACCCTTGTCCAGGCGCGCCATCGCCTGCAGCTCGTCCTCGGTCGTCAGGATGCCGTTCGCAACCGGCAGGCCGAAGTCGAGCGCCACGTCCATCAGGCCGCGCGCGGACTCGTTGGCAACGATCTGAAAATGGTAGGTCTCGCCGCGAATCACCGCGCCAAGCGCGACCAGTGCGTCGAAGCGCCCACTCTGCGCCATCCATTGCAGGGCGAGCGGAATTTCGAGCGCCCCGGGAACCCTCGTTACGGTCACTTCAACGCCAAGGGTCTGCGCTTCGGCCCTGGCGCGCTCGAGAAGCGCTCGTGAGACCTCCTCGTTGAACTGGCTGGCGACGATGCCGAGGCGCATCGCCGCCTTACCGCTTCGGCAGCTCGGCGTAGCCGGTGACTTCGAGCCCGAATCCCGCCATGCTGGGCATCTTGCGCGGTGCGGCCATCAGCCGCATGCGGCCAACGCCGAGGTCGCGCAGGATTTGCGCCCCGATGCCGTAGACGCGCAGGTCCATGCCGCGGCCGCCGCGCGGCGGCCGCGTTTCGGCAAGCGGCGCCTCCAGCGCCTCGCTGGTCTGCGTACAGTTGAGAAGCACCATTACTCCGCTGCCGGCTTGCCTGATCGCCGCGAGCGCTTCGCCGACGCCCCACGAATGCGTGCCCGGCCCGGCGTCAAGCAAGTCAATGGCCGACAGCGGCTCGTGCACGCGCACCAGAACTTCATTCTGCGGCGCAGGACGGCCCAGCACGAGCGCAAGGTGAATCGAGCCGAGCGCGAGGTCCCGGTAGGACACCAGATGAAAACTTCCCCAAGCCGTCTCGATGTCGCGTTCGAAAACGCGCTGCACCAGCGATTCATTGCGGCTGCGGTACTCGATCAGATCGGCGATCGTACCGATCTTGAGCTTATGCTCGGCGGCAAACTCCACCAGATCCGGCAGCCGCGCCATGCTGCCATCGTCGCGCATGATCTCGCAGAGCACCGCGACCGGCGAGAGCCCGGCGAGGCGCGCCAGGTCGCAGCAGGCTTCGGTGTGTCCGGCGCGCACCAGCACCCCGCCCGGCTGCGCGATGAGCGGGAACACATGGCCCGGCTGCACGATGTCCTCGGGCTTGGCGTCGGGCGCCGCGGCGACCTTGATGGTCAGCGCGCGGTCCTGCGCCGAGATGCCGGTGGAGATGCCCTCCGCGGCCTCGATCGAAGTGGTGAAGTTGGTGCCGTGGCGCGAGCGGTTCTGCTCGACCATCGGCCGCAGGCCGAGGCGCTGCGCATGCTCCTCGGTGACCGGCATGCAGATCAGGCCGCGGCCGTGCTTGGCGAGAAAATTGATCTTCTCGGGCGTGACGAAGTCGGCGGCGAACACGAGATCGCCCTCGTTCTCGCGGTCCTCGTCGTCGACGAGGATCACGATCTCGCCGGCGCGAATCGCGGCGACGATGCCGGCGATCGGGCTGATGGCAGCGGGCTCTCTGCGCATAGCCCGAATTTTATGCTTCTTTTACTCCTGCGTTTCGCCTTCCGCGCCGCCGGTCCGCTCGCGGATGCGCGCCGACTTGCCGGAGCGCGCGCGCAGGTAGTAGAGCTTGGCGCGTCGCACGTCGCCCTTGCGCTTCACCTCGATCGAGGCGATCAGCGGCGAGTAGGTCTGGAACGTGCGCTCGACGCCTTCGCCCGAGGATATCTTGCGCACGATGAACGAGGAGTTCAGGCCGCGGTTGCGCTTGGCGATCACCATGCCTTCGAAGGCCTGCACGCGCTTTCTCTCGCCCTCGACGACGTTGACGTTCACCACCACGGTGTCGCCCGGCGAGAAATCCGGCACGTTGCGGCCCAGCCGCTTGATTTCTTCCTTCTCGAGTGTCTGAATCAGATCCATGTTCAGCTCCTGTATTCTTCCTGGAACTCCGCCAGCAGCTTCGTTTCCTCTTCGCTCAGCTTCCTCCCCGCGAGCAGATCGGGCCGCCTGAGCCAGGTCCGCCCCAGCGCCTGCTTCAGCCGCCAGCGCCGGATGTTCTCGTGATGCCCCGAGAGCAGCGGCTCGGGCACCCGCGTGCCCTGATACAGCTCGGGCCGCGTGTACTGCGGGCAATCCAGCAGCCCATCAGCGAACGACTCTTCTGCCGCCGAGGCATCGTCGCCCAGCGCCCCCGGCAGCTGGCGCACTACCGCGTCGATCAGCGCCATCGCCGCAAGCTCGCCGCCCGAGAGCACGAAGTCTCCGAGCGACAACTCCTCGTCGACGCGCCGCGCGAGAAGCCGCTCGTCGACGCCTTCGTAGCGGCCGCAGAGCAACGTCAGCGCGCCTTCCTTCGCCAGCTCCATCACCTTGCGATGATCGAGCCGCCGGCCCTGCGGCGAAAGGTAGATGATTTTTCCATTACCTCCACCTTCCTTGATCGCATCGAGCGCTCTCTCCAGCGGCTCGGCGAGCATCACCATGCCCGGGCCGCCGCCGTACGGACGGTCATCCACCGTCCGGTAGCTGTCGCTCGTGAAATCGCGCGGATTCCACGTCGCGAGGCGCCACAACCCGCCCTGCAGCGCGCGGCTGGTGATGCCGCTCCCGGTCACCGCGGCGAACATCTCGGGAAACAGCGTCACCACGTCGAAGCGGATCACCAGTCCGCTTCCCACGCCACCTCGATCCGCCGATTCGGCAGATCGACCTTCTTCACCACCGCGGCGACCCACGGCAGCAGCCGCGTTCTGTCGCCGGCCAGTTCCATCACGTCCTGCGCGCCGTTCGTGAACACGCGCTTCACAATCCCGAGCGCTTCGCCGCGCTCGTTCACCACCTCGAGGCCCAAGAGGTCCGCGAGGTAATAATGTCCTTCGCCAGGCTCCGGTAGCGTCTCGCGCCGCACCGACACTGCCGATCCCTTGAGCGCGAGGGCCTGCTCGCGCGTCTCGAGTCCCTCGAGTTTGCCCACGACTGCCGCGCCGTGGACCTTGGCCTCAGTGACCCGGTAGGCCTCGGCGCCGATCCACCACTCGCTCGTCGCGGCGAGCGCTTCACGCGCCCCGCGCTCCGGAGCCACCTTCACCCATCCGCGCACGCCGTAGGAACCGGCGACGCGGCCCATCGCTAACAGCTGCTCAGGCGGCCTTCTTTGCAAACTGCTTCACGAGCCGCGCCGCCGTGCCGGAAAGCTGCGCGCCCTGGCCGGTCCAGTGCTTCACGCGCTCCATGTTGACGCGCAACGCCTCGCGCCCTTCGGGCGCCTTGGGATCGTAGAATCCCACCCGCTCGAGGAATTTTCCGGACGCCGCACGCCGCGAATCGGCCACCACCAAGTGATAGAAAGGCCGCTTGTTGGCGCCGCCTCGCTGCAGTCGAATCACCACCATTGGGAACGCTCCGCGAACTGCGAAAAGGCGCGGATTATACGGGAGAAATCAGGCCTTTGGGAAGAATCTGTGCTACCGTAATCACAACAATGCACCATCCACACGCGACCGACGAAGTCATCGATCTCATCGCCAGCATCGAAGTTCAGCGGCAGGAAATGGAAAGCCGCAACGGCCTCGAGCAATCCCGCAACTTCGCCCTGAGCCGCCTGCAGGAGGCGCTCGCCGGCGAGCAGCTGGCCGAAAACCTCGAGGCCCTGAACCAGGCAATCCGGCGCGTCCAGGCGCTGGGAAAGCGCCCCAATCCACAGCAGGGCCAGGGGCAGACACCTGGCAGGGAGCGCCAGGGCGGGAAGTCATGGCGCGGCGCACCTCCGCACGCGCGCGGGCCGCGCGGCCGCAAGAACCCGGGACGGCGCACCGGGCGCTAGGTCAACGCATTCCCGGCAGCATTCCCTTCATGTTGCGCATTACGCGGGCCATGTTCCCGCCCTTCATCATCTTCATCATCTTTTGCATCTGCTCGAATTGATTTAGAAGCTGGTTCACGGCCTGGACCGGCACGCCCGCGCCAGCGGCGATGCGCCGCTTGCGCGACGCCTTCAGGATCGAGGGATTGGCGCGCTCGGCGGGCGTCATCGAGTTGATGATGCCTTCGATGCGGCGGATCTGCTTGTCATCCTGCAGCTGCGCGGGGTTGATCTGTCCCGCGAGCTGCGCCGGCAGCTTGTCGAGCAGCGCGGCGACGCCGCCCATCTTCTTCATCTGTGCGATCTGCGCCTTGAAGTCCTCCAGATCGAAGCCCTTGCCCCTCTTCACCTTCTCGGCAACGCGCTTGGCCTCGTCGAGGTCGATCCTGGCATGCGCCTCCTCGACCAGGCCGAGGATGTCGCCCATGCCGAGGATCCGCGCCGCCATGCGCTCGGGGTGGAAAGCCTCGATGCCGGTGAGCTTCTCGCCGACGCCGGCGAACTTGATCGGCTTGCCGGTGACGTGCCGCACCGAGAGCGCGGCGCCGCCGCGCGCGTCGCCGTCGAGCTTGGTGAGGATCACGCCGGTGAGCGGCAGCCGCTCGTTGAAGGCGCGCGCCACGTTGACCGCGTCCTGACCCTGCATGGCGTCGACGACGAACAGCGTTTCAATCGGCTTGAGAGCAGCGTGCAGCTCGGCGAGCTCGCGCATCATCTCCTCGTCGATCGCCAGGCGTCCCGCAGTGTCGACGATCAGAACGTCGTAATAACGGGTCTTTGCGTGCTCGAGCGCGCGCCTGGCGATGTCAACGGGGTTTTCACCCACTTTCGACTCGACGAAATCGGCGCCGGCCTGGCCTGCGACCGTTTTTAATTGTTCGATCGCAGCAGGGCGGTAGACGTCGCAGGAGACCAGCGCGACTTTTTTCCGGTCGGCGATGAGAAGCTTTGCCAGCTTTCCCGCGCTGGTGGTCTTGCCCGAGCCCTGCAGCCCGGCCATCAGGATCACCGCCGGCGGCTGCGTCGCAAGATCGAGCCCGATGTTCGCCTCGCCCATCAGGCGCGCGAGCTCGCGGTGCACGACGCCGACCAGCGCCTGGCCCGGCGTCAGGCTGCCGACCACTTCCTCGCCGAGCGCGCTTGCGCGCACCGATTCGATGAAGTGCTTCACCACCGGCAGCGCGACGTCGGCCTCGAGCAGCGCGACGCGCACTTCACGCAGCGCATGCTGGATGTTCGCTTCGGTGAGCCGCGCTTCGCCGCGGATCTGCTTGACGATCTTCGCCAGCCGCGTGGTCAGGTTGTCTAGCATGGGGTGATAAACTGAAGAGGTGCCGGACATTGTAATTCACGTCCTTGCCTCGGCAGTGTATTTGGGGCTGGCGTGGCATTTCTGGAACACGCGGTGGCGACGCCGTACGCCGACGACAGGACTGCGACCGTGGGAGCGCGGCGCCATCCTGATCCCCCTTGCCGTTCACGGGGCGCTTCTCTACTCGCAGATCTTCGACGCCGCCGAGTTGCGCTTCGGCTTCGCGCAGGCGCTCTCGGTGATGATGTGGCTCTGCGTCGTGCTCTACTGGGTCGAGAGCCTGTTCTACAACCTCGAGGGCATGGAGCCGCTCGTGCTGCCGCTCGCCGCGATCGCGGTGCCGCTGCCGGCGTTGTTTCCGGGGCTCGCGTCGAGCGGCACGTACGCGCAGGCGACGGAGTTCAAGCTGCACCTGGCGCTCGCCATGATCGCGTACAGCCTGTTCGTCATCGCTTTGCTGCACGCCACGCTGATGGCGGTGGCGGAGCGCCAGCTGCATCGAAAGGGCACGCTCTCGTTCGCGAATCTGCCGCCGCTGCTCACGCTCGAAAGGCTGCTGTTCCGGGTCATCGGCGCGGCGTTCGTCTTCCTGACGCTGACGCTGATCACCGGCATCGCGTTCTCCGAGACGCTTTTCGGCCGGGCGATGCGCGCGGATCACAAGACCGTGTTTGCGATTCTGTCCTGGCTTACTTTCGGATTGCTCCTGGTCGGACGCTGGCTCTACGGCTGGCGCGGCCGCACGGCGCTGCGCTGGACGCTGACCGGGTTCGTGATGCTGCTGCTCGCCTACGTCGGCAGCCGGTTCGTGCTCGAAGTGATCCTGAATCGGACCTGAGATGCACGAACAATGGCCGCTGAGCTGGCAGCTTACGGCGCTCGTGGTGCTGCTGGCCCTCTCGTCGTTCTTCTCCATCGCCGAAACCGCAATGATGGCGA
Organism: Burkholderiales bacterium; assembly: GCA_035602335.1. Taxonomy (GTDB): domain Bacteria; phylum Pseudomonadota; class Gammaproteobacteria; order Burkholderiales; family SG8-39; genus SCGC-AG-212-J23. Next base: position 35,087 of record DATNMK010000014.1, on the reverse strand, counting down.
TCAACCGCTACCGGTTGAAGCACCTCGTAGCGCAAGGCCACGGTGCGGCCACGCGCGTTGCCGAATTGCTCAAGCGCACCGACCGGCTGCTGGGCGGCATCCTCATCGGCAACACGCTGGTGATCGTGGCTGCCAGTGCCCTGTCAACCGCCATCGCGGTGCGGCTCTTCGGCGAGGACAGGATCGTCTACGCGATCGGCACGCTCGTCATCTCGTTCCTCATCATCGTCTTTTCCGAGATAACGCCCAAGGTGATCGGCGCCACGTACCCGGAGCGCACCGCCCTGATCCTTGCCTGGCCGCTCAAGCTCTCCCTCCGGCTGCTCGACCCTGCGGCCTGGTTCGTGAACCTGTTCGTGCGACCGCTGCTGTGGCTGCTGCGCATCCGGACCGATCCGAACATGGATACGCCCAAGCTGTCACCCGAGGAGATCCGCACCCTGGTGCTCGAGTCCTCGAGCTTCATGCCGAAGAAGCACCTGTCGATCCTGCTCAACCTGTTCGATGTCGGCGCGGTGACGGTGCAGGGCATCATGGTGCCGCGCGCGCGCATCGAGGCCATCAAGCTCGACGACGACATGGAGACCATCTCGCACCAGCTCGCTACCAGCTATCACATGCGCCTGCCCGTATTCCGCGACGCGCTCGGCGACGTGGTCGGCGTGCTTCATCTGCGCAAGGTGCTGGCCCTGCTGCGCACCGGCGAGCTCGACAAGCAGGCGCTGGAGCAGCTTCTCGTCGAGCCCTACTTCGTGCCCTCGGCCACGCCGGTGCTGGCGCAGCTGCAGTACTTCCAGGAAAACAAGGAGCGCATCGCGCTGGTGGTCGACGAGTACGGCGAGCTGATGGGCCTGGTCACGCTCGAGGACATCATCGAGGAGATCATCGGCAAGTTCACCACCTCGCTGCCCTCGGCGGCGCCGATGCTCGCCTGGGACGAGCAGGGCACCGCGACCGCCGAGGGCGCGATGCCGGTGCGCGACATCAACCGGGCGCTGGGCCTCGATTTGCCGACCGACGGCCCGAAGACCCTCAACGGGCTGATCGTCGAGTACCTGCAGGACATTCCCGAGGCCGACGTATCCATCAAGATCGGCAACGTGCCGATGGAAATCGTGCATGCCCAGGGCCGGACGGTGAAAACGGTGCGTATCTTCCGGCCGGTCGAGCCGGTCGAAAACGCCGAGGCCTCAGAGGCTTAGAGCGGGAATTTCACCCTTTACAAACGCCTCTCCGGAAGGCATTATCGCCCCACAAGCGGGAGGGCTTGTTCATATGGCAACAGCAGCTGCGGCAAAAGGACCCAAAGAATTTACCTTCCTCTGGGAAGGCAAGGACAAGGGCGGCAAGACCATTCGCGGCGAAGTGCGCGCGGTCAGCGAGACCGCGGTCAACGCCACCCTGCGGCGACAGGGAATCCTGGTCCAGAAGGTCAAGCGGCAGAAGTTGCGCGGCGGCGGCAAGGTCACCGAAAAGGACCTCGCGCTCTTCACCCGGCAGCTCGCCACCATGATGAAGGCCGGCGTTCCGCTGCTGCAGTCCTTCGACATCGTGTCGAAGGGCGCCTCCAATGCGGCGGTGCAGAAGCTGCTGGTGGAAATCAAGACTGAAGTCGAGACCGGCTCGTCGCTCGCCGCGGCGTTCCGCAAGTACCCGCTGTACTTCGATCCGCTGTACTGCAACCTCGTGCAAGCCGGCGAGCAGGCGGGAATTCTGGAGAACCTGCTCGAGCGCCTGGCGACCTACAAGGAGAAGATCCTCGCCATCAAGTCGAAGATCAAGGCGGCGCTGTTCTACCCCATAGCGATTGTCGCGGTGGCGTTCATCATCACGGCGGTGATCATGATTTTCGTGATTCCAGCGTTCAAGCAGGTGTTCACCAGCTTCGGCGCCGACCTGCCGGCGCCGACGCTGTTGGTGATGGCGATTTCCGACTGGTTCGTGTCGAATTGGTATGTCATTTTCCCGGTGATCATCGGCGGTATCTACGGCTTCCTTGAAGCCTGGAAGCGTTCGCTCGCGGTGCAGATCTTCATGGACCGGCTGATGCTGCGCGTGCCGGTGTTCGGCGACCTGGTGCGCAAGTCGACCATTGCGCGCTGGACCCGGACGCTCGCCACCATGTTCGCGGCCGGCGTGCCCCTGGTCGAGGCGCTCGACTCGGTCGGCGGCGCATCCGGCAACTACATCTATCTCATGGCCACCAAACAGATCCAGGCCGAGGTCTCGACCGGAACCTCGCTCACGGTGGCGATGCAGAATGCCAACGTGTTCCCGTCGATGGTGATCCAGATGTGCTCGATCGGCGAGGAAACCGGCGCCTTGGACAACATGCTCGCCAAGGTGGCCGACTTCTACGAAGCCGAGGTCGACGATGCAGTCGAGGCGCTTTCCTCGCTGATGGAGCCGATGATCATGGTGGTCCTCGGCACGCTGATCGGCGGCATGGTGGTGGCCATGTACCTGCCGATCTTCAAGCTCGGCCAGGCCGTCTAGCGAATGAGCGATCTCGGCTGGCTCATTCAGCCAGCCGTGCTTCCCTGGGTGGCGCTGGCGTTCGGGCTGTGCATCGGCTCCTTCCTGAACGTCGTCATCCATCGCCTGCCGAAGATGATGGAACGCGAATGGCGGGCCGAATGCGCGGCGCTCGCCGGGCAGGAGCCGCCGAAGGAGGAGCGGTACAACCTGGTCGTGCCACGCTCGCGCTGCCCCGGCTGCGGGCACGCCATCACGGCCCTCGAGAACATTCCGCTCGCCAGCTACATTGCCCTGCGCGGCAAATGCTCGGCGTGCGGCGCGCGCATCGCCATCAAGTATCCCGTGGTGGAGTTGCTCGCCGGAGTCGCCGCGGCTTATTCGGCATGGCGCTTCGGGCCGTCGCTGACTGCGCTCGGCGCGGCGCTGTTCGTCTGGTTCACCATCGCGCTGGCGTTCATCGACCAGGAAACCGGCTTTCTGCCCGATGCGTTGACTCTGCTTCTGGTCTGGATCGGGCTGATTCTCAACCTCGCGGGAGCCTTCGTTCCCCTGCCCGATGCGTTCATCGGCGCCGCCGCGGGCTATCTGTCGCTGTGGCTGGTGTACTGGGCCTACAAGCTGCTGACCGGAAAGGAAGGGATGGGTTACGGCGACTTCAAGATGAACGCCGCGGTGGGGGCATTTCTCGGCTGGAAGATGCTGCCGCTGGTGATCCTGCTGTCTTCGGTAGTCGGACTCGCTTTCGGCGCGCTGCAGATGTTCGCGGCGCGCGGTCGCTGGGACGCCGGCTTTCGCTTTCATTTCGGGCCGTATCTCGCCATCGCGGGCGTAGTCGCCCTCTTTTGGGGTGATCCGATCGTGCGTTGGTATGCACAAAGGCTGTGACTCGTTTTCCGGGCTTGGTGGTCGGACTCACGGGCGGCATCGGCAGCGGCAAAAGCGCTGCAGCGGAAGAATTTGCCCGCCTCGGCGCAACCGTGGTCGACACCGACGCCATCGCGCACGAACTTACCGCGCGCGGGGGCGCCGCGCTGCCGCAGGTGGAAAGCCTCTTCGGCCGCGACTTTATCGCCAGAACCGGGGCGATGGATCGAAAAAAAATGCGCGAACGGGTCTTCTCCGACCCCGCGGCGAAGACGGCCCTCGAAGCCTTGCTGCATCCGTTGATCCGCGAGGAGTCGCAGCGGCGCATCGCCGCGGCGAGCGGGCCTTACGTGGTGCACGTCGTGCCGCTGCTCGTCGACTCACCCGATTACCGGCAACGCGTAGACCGCGTGCTGGTGGTCGATGCCCCGGAGGAAACGCAGATCGCGCGCGTGCGCTCACGCAGCCGCCTCTCGGAAAGCGAGATACGGGCGATCATGCGCTCGCAGGCGTCCCGCGCCGAGCGCCTCGCGGCCGCCGACGACGTCATCGAGAACGGTGGCACGCTTGATGCGTTGCGGAAGCAGGTCGCCGCACTGCATGCCCGGTACGAAAAAATGACCCGGAACGTCAAAGGCTAAGTTGTGCTGCGAGCGCAAATCGCTCAGAATCCGCCCAACTTTTTGATCCTGGCAAGCGGCGCAGCCTCCGTGATCACGTACGAATACCCGCTCAACGAGCGCATCCGCACACTGCTGCGGCTGGAGGACTTGTTCGAGCGCTCCCGGCACTTCATCGCGCGCACCGATCCGCACGACCATCACATGGCGTTGCTGACGTTGTTCGAGATCATGGAGGTGTCGAGCCGCGCCGACCTGAAATCCGACCTGCTGCAGGAGCTCGAGCGTCAGAAACAGGTGCTGCTGTCGTTCAGGAACAATCCGGAGATCGCGGAAGAGGCATTGTCGGGCGTGCTGCGCGACATCGAGCAGGCGGCGGCGGCGCTGTTCTCGATGACCGGCAAGATCGGCCAGTACCTGCGCGAGAACGACTGGCTGATGTCGATCAAGCAGCGCACCGGCATCCCGGGCGGTGCCTGCGAATTCGATCTCCCGTCCTATCACTACTGGTTGCACCGGCCCGCGGAAGAGCGCACCGGCCAGCTCGCGGCGTGGACGGGGCCGCTCCATCCCCTGCGCGACGGCACCGCCATCATCCTGCGCATCCTGCGGGAATCGGGAAAGCCGCAGGCGCACAATGCCGCGCTCGGCACGTACCAGCAGATGCTCGGCGGCAAGACGGCGCAGATGCTGCGCGTGCGCCTGGAGACCGAGACGCCCTGCGTGCCCGAGATCAGCGCCAACAAGTACGTCCTCAACATCCGCTTCCTCGCGCAGAACGGCGACGATCCGCGGCCACGCATCGCCGACTGGGACGTAGGCTTCGAGCTGACGTTTTGCAATCTGTAAAGAAGGTCGTTTGCCCGCGCTGCGGCGCGCCGGCGCTGTTCGGCCCCAAGAACGAGTGGCGGCCGTTCTGCAGCGAGCGCTGCAAGATGATCGATCTGGGGCTTTGGGCCTCGGAGAGCTATCGAGTCCCCGGGCAGGAAGACAAATCGGGCTCGGAGCCCGATTCGCGGGACGAAGACAAGCCCTAGCTCAGCCCCACGCGCCGGAGATCATCGCCAGTCCGTGCGCCCCGGCCTGCCAGGCGTCCTCGAGGTCCGCGCGAGTGAGGCCGCCGATCGCGTAGACCGGCAGGCTCGCTCCGCGGGCGAGCCCCGCAAAATCCTTCCAACCAAGGGGTCCGCCCGCATGCGAGGCCGTGCGCTTCACGGGCCCTAGGACGGCGAAATCGAGCTCGAGTTGCATCGCGCGTTCGAGTTCCTCGCGACTATGGCACGAAGCGGCGGCGAGCATGCCTCGTGGCCGCTCCTTTAACCCCATCAACTGGTCTGCGGTGAAGTGCATTCCGTCAGCGCCAGGAAATGGCGACTTCACGAGCACCTTGCAACCATGGCGGTGAGCCAGACCGACCGCTTGCTGCGTGAAAAAAAATCTTTCGTGTTCGCCCAGGTCGGGCTCGCGCACCTGAAGCAGCTTCAAGCCCTGCTCCAGGCGTCGCTCGAGCCGCGCCAGCATCTGCGCCGTGCCGATTTGCGCGGCATGGGTGATCGCGTATTCCACCGGAAGCGCGAGGGAAGCGAGCACCGGCGCGTTCGCCGGTAGCATAGGCGCCGCGATCAGCGCGGCCGGCGCCTGCCAGGCGATCGCCTGATCTTCCTTCGGATGCGGCTCGCCGCCCCATTCGGTGACGCGAAAAAAGTTGAGCCGTACGGTGGCGTGCGGATAGGTAAAGACGCGTGTGATCCACGGATAGGCGCGCCGCACGTCGATGCCGAGCTCCTCGTGGAGCTCGCGCGCGAGCGCCCGGACGGCCGGCTCGCCGGGCTCGAACTTCCCGCCCGGGAATTCCCAGTAGCCGGCATAGACTTTCCCCGGCGGCCGCTGCGCCAGCAGGAACGCGCCGTCGCCGCGCTGGATCACCGCCGCCGCGACTTCGACCACTTCAGCGTTTCTTGGAATGCCGGCCTGCCCAATCCCTCGCGAACTGGTAAGCCACTCGCCCGCTTCTCGAGCCGCGTTGCAGCGCCCATTGCAGCCCCTCTTCGCGCGCCGCCTCCATCTCCTTCGCGCCGCAGCCGAACATCTTCAGCCAATGCGCGACGATGTCGAGATACTCGTCCTGGTCGAAGGGATAGAACGTGACCCACAGTCCGAAGCGCTCGGAAAGCGAAATTTTCTCCTCGACCGTCTCGCCGGGATGGATTTCCTCGCCCAGGTATTTGGTCTCGAGGTTCTCGCCCATGTACTCCGGCATCAGGTGGCGGCGGTTCGAAGTCGCATAGATGAGCAGGTTTTCCGAGGTGGTCGAGATCGAGCCGTCGAGCGCCACCTTCAGCGCGATGTACCCGTCCTCGGCGCCGTGGAAGCTCAGATCATCGCAGAACAGCAGGAAGCGCTCGGCGCGGGAGGCTACGCGATCGACGATATAGGGCAGATCGACGAGGTCGTTTTTCTCCACCTCGATCAGGCGCAGCCCCTGCTTCGAGTATTTGTTGAGCAGGCCTTTCACGATCGACGACTTGCCGGTGCCGCGCGCGCCGGTGAGAAGCACGTTGTTGGCGGGCCTGCCGTCGACGAATTGCCGCGTGTTCTGCTCGACGCGCTCGATCTGCCGATCGATGCCGCGCAGGTCGGCGAGCCGGATCCGATGCACGTGGCGCACGGGCTGCAACCAGCCGGGCGCGCCGCGGCGGCCGCTCGAGCGCCAGCGATACGCTACGCTCGCGGCCCAATCGGTCGGCGCCGGCGGCGGCGGCAGGAGCTGCTCGAGGCGCTCGAGAATTTTTTCCAGTTCTTTGCTCACGTGACGGCGTCAGGTCCGGTATTCGGCGTTGATTTTCACGTAGTCGAACGAAAAATCGCAAGTCCAGACCGTCGCCGCCGCCTTGCCGCGGTTCAGCACGGCGCGCACCGTGAACTCGGGCTTTTTCATGGCCGCGACGCCCTGCTCGTCGCGATAACCCGGATGGCGGCTGCCGCCGGCGGCAACGTGCACATCGTCGAGATATAGATCGACCTTCTCGGTCTCGATCGGCACGCCCGAATTTCCGATTGCCGCCAGGATGCGGCCCAGGTTCGGATCCGAAGCAAAGAACGCCGTCTTCACCAGCGGCGAATGCGCGATGGCGTAGGCAACCCGCCGGCACTCCTCGGCGTTCCGGCCGCGGTCGATTTGCACTGTGACGAACTTCGTAGCGCCTTCTCCGTCGCGTACGATCGCCTGCGCAAGCTGCTGCGCAACCGCAGTGATCGCAATCTGCAGTTTCAGCAAGTCACGCCGGGACGACGCGTGCGGCCCCCGCCCTGTCGCCACCAGAACGAAAGAATCGTTGGTCGAGGTATCGCCGTCGACGGTTACGCGATTGAAGGACTCGTCGGCGGCGACGGTCACGATGCGCTCGAGCGCCTTGCGCGGCACGCCTGCGTCGGTGCATACGAAGGCCAGCATTGTCGCCATGTCGGGGCGAATCATGCCCGCGCCTTTGGCAATCCCCGTCACGGTGGCTTCGCCGGCCGAAAGGCGAAGTTTGCGGGAACAGGCTTTCGGCAGCGTATCGGTCGTCATGATCGCTTCAGCAGCGGACAACCAGTCACTTTGGTCGAGCAGCGCCTTGGGCAACGCGGCCGTGATGCGGTCCGCCGGCAGCGGCTCCATGATCACACCGCTGGAAAATGGCAGAACCTCCTGCGGGTCGCAGCCGAGGTGATGCGCCAGCGCCTCGCAGACCTGCATCGCGCGTTTCAGTCCCTCGGCTCCGGTCCCGGCGTTCGCATTGCCGGTGTTCACCACCAGGGCGCGCACCGCGTTTCGCAGGTGCCTTCGCGCGATGACGACCGGCGCCGCGCAGAAACGGTTCTGCGTAAAAACGGCTGCTACGGCGGAATCGGCTGCCAAGCGCATCACCAGCAGGTCCTTCCGGTTCGGTTTGCGCACCCCGGCCATCGCAACGCCGAGCTCGACGCCGGGAACCGGATGAAGCGACGCCGGGTCTGGCGGCGCTAGATTGACCGCCATTAGGTCAGCTTGCCGTGGCAGTGCTTGTATTTCTTTCCGGACCCGCAGGGACAGGGGTCGTTACGGCCAACCTTCTGCGTCGTGCGCACCTTGGGCTGCGCCTTCTTCCTGGTCGCCGCCTCGGCGATCGCCGTGTCGCCGTTGCCGTCGCCGACGACGGCTTCTTCGTAGTCGGCATGCTGCAGCCGGAGGTTCTCGACGTGCTGGCTGTCGTCAGCCTGCGGCACCTCTTCTCGCGTGCGGATTTCGACCGCGGTAAGCGTCTTGATCACCTCGAGCTTCACCGCTTCCACCATGACGCCAAACAGCTCGAACGCCTCGCGCTTGTATTCCTGCTTCGGGTTCTTCTGCGCGTAGCCGCGCAGGTGGATTCCCTGGCGCAGATGGTCGAGCGCGGCGAGGTGCTCGCGCCAATGCGCATCGAGGATCTGCAGCATCACGTAGCGCTCGTACTGGCGGAACGACTCCTCGGCCCCGGGGGGCACCTTGGCGCCGTACGCCTGGTTCGCCTTCTGCACGATGCGCTCGAGCAGCGCCACGTCGTCGAGCTCGGGCTCGGCCTCCAGCCAGCCGCGCAGCGGCAGCTCGAGATTGAGCTCGGCCTTCAGCGCCGTTTCCAGCCCGGCGATGTCCCATTGCTCCTCGACGCTCTCCTCGGGGACGTGCACGCGGAACATGTCGGCGATGACTCCGGCGCGCAGGTCGGCGATGCGGGGCGAGACGTCCTTCGATTCGAGCACCTCGTTGCGCAGCGCATAGAGGGTCTTGCGCTGATCGTTGGCAACGTCGTCGTACTCGAGAAGCTGCTTGCGGATGTCGAAGTTCCTCGCCTCGACCTTCCTCTGCGCGCTCTCGATCGAGCGGGTCACCATGGCATGCTCGATCGCCTCGCCCTCGGGCATCTTCAGCATCACCATGATGCGGTTTATGCGGTCGCCGGCGAAAATCCTCAGCAGCGGGTCCTCGAGCGACATGTAGAAGCGGGAGCTGCCCGGGTCGCCCTGCCGGCCCGAGCGGCCGCGCAGCTGGTTGTCGATGCGCCGCGACTCGTGGCGCTCGGTGCCGATGATGTGCAGGCCGCCCGCCTTGACGACCTGGTTGTGCAGCGACTGCCATTCATCGCGCAGCTTGTCGGCGCGCGTCTTTTTTTCCTCGGGCGGCAGGTTCTCGATCGCGTCGATCAGCTCGCACTGTTTTTCGACGCTGCCGCCGAGCACGATGTCGGTGCCGCGCCCCGCCATGTTGGTGGCGATGGTGATCATCTTCGGCCGGCCGGCCTGCGCGACGATCTCCGCTTCGCGTGCGTGTTGCTTCGCGTTGAGCACCTGGTGCGCGAACTTGTCCTTGTTGAGCAGGCCGGAAAGCAGCTCCGAGTTCTCGATCGACGTGGTGCCGACCAGCACCGGCTGGCCGCGCTCATAGCAGTCCTTGATGTCCTTGATGACCGCCTGGTAGCGTTCCTTCGCGGTGCGGTAGACCTGGTCCTGGCGGTCCTCCCGGATCATCGGATGGTGGGTCGGGATCACCACCGTTTCCAGCCCGTAGATCTGCTGGAACTCGTAGGCCTCGGTGTCCGCGGTGCCGGTCATGCCGGAAAGCTTGCGGTACATGCGGAAATAGTTCTGGAAAGTGATCGAGGCGAGCGTCTGGTTTTCGTTCTGGATCGCCACGCTCTCCTTCGCTTCCACCGCCTGATGCAGGCCGTCGGACCAGCGCCTTCCCTGCATCAGCCGGCCGGTGAACTCGTCGACGATGATCACTTCGTCGTTCTGCACCACGTAATGCTGGTCACGATGGAAAAGGTGATGCGCGCGCAGCGCCGCATACAGGTGGTGCACCAGGTTGATGTAGGCCGGCTCGTACAGGCTGGCGCCCTGCGGCAGCATGCCGATGCGCGCCAGGATCTCCTCGGCCTTCTGATGCCCGCTCTCCGAAAGCAGGATCTGGTGGTTCTTCTCGTCGACCCAGAAGTCGCCTGGCCCGTTCTCCTCCTTCTGCCGCGTGAGGAGCGGGGCCACCTCGTTCATGCGGTAATAGATCTCGGTGCGGTCCTCGGCCTGGCCCGAGATGATGAGCGGCGTGCGCGCTTCGTCGATCAGGATCGAATCGACCTCGTCGACGATGGCGTAATGCAGCCCGCGCTGAAAGCGCTCCTCGACATGCATCGCCATGTTGTCGCGCAGATAGTCGAATCCGAACTCGTTATTGGTGCCGTAGGTGATGTCCGCGGCGTAGGCTTTCCTCTTGTCCTCGGGGTCCATGTGCGGCAAGTTGACGCCGACGGTCAGGCCGAGGAAGCGGTAGATCTTGCCCATCCAGTCCGCGTCGCGGCTGGCGAGGTAGTCGTTCACGGTTACGATGTGCACGCCGGCGCCGGTAAGCGCGTTCAGATATGCGGGCAGCGTTGCCACCAGCGTCTTGCCCTCGCCGGTCTTCATCTCGGCGATCTTGCCGTCGTGCAATACCATGCCGCCAACCAGCTGCACGTCGAAGTGCCGCATGCGCAGGGTGCGCTTCGACGCCTCTCGCACTACTGCGAAAGCTTCGGGCAGCAACTGCTCTAGGGTCGCACCTTCCGAATAGCGCTTTTTCAGCTCGCCGGTCTTCGCTGCCAAGGCAGCGTCCGACAGCTTGGCGATGTCCGGCTCCAGCGCATTAATTTGCGCGACGGCACCCGAATAATGCTTGAGCAGGCGCTCGTTACGGCTGCCGAACAGCCGCGTTGGGATGCTCCAGAGAACCTCGAAGAGCTTGCGGAGGAAGTCGATGATCTTCATGAACTCGGGGGCAAGGCGTTACAACCCCCGAAAAATGCAGAATTTTATCACGCCCCGGTGCGGGCCCCCGGGGGCAGCGCCGCTACTGCGTGCGCGCTACGGCGTTGGAAACGACGAGAAACTTCGCGGGGTTTTGCGCCGCGCCGCGGAAGCGAACCTCGAAATGCAGGTGCGGACCGGTCGATCGACCGGTGCTGCCCGAGAGGGCGATGCGGCGGCCGCGCTGCAAGACATCGCCTTCCTTGACGAACAACTTGGAAAGATGCGCGTAGCGGGTTACCAGGTCATTGCCGTGATCGATATCGATCAGGTAGCCGTATTGCGGGTGGAAGCCTGCAAACTGCACCACGCCTGCCGCCGCGGCGACGACGGGCGAGCCGGCGTCGGCAAGAAAATCGATGCCTTCGTGCAGCGCCCACTGGCCGGTGAAGGGATCGATGCGGCGGCCGAAGCCCGAGGCGTTGTACGGAGCGGCCACCGGCAGCATGGTCGGCATGAGCTTCTTTTTCACGGCCTGCTCGAAAAGCTGCGCTTCCAGCACGCCGAGCATGTCGTTGCGGCTTTCGACCTGCCGCGAGAGCGTAACCAGCTTCTCGTTGAAGTCGGCGAGCGAAAGATTCTGCGGCGGCATGAGCGTCGGGGCGGCCCCGCCGAGGCCGGGCGCCTCGGACAGCCGGAACTCCTGCGGCCGCATTCCGGCGAGCGAGGAAAGCCGCTCGCCCAGGGCGTCGAGGCGCGTGAGCTGCGCCTGCATCTCTCCGAGCTTGACCGCCATGGCATTCAGATTCTGCTGCACGAAGCTGCGCGCCCGCTCGGACTCGGCTTCCTGGGCGGCGAGCACCAGCTGCTGCAGAACGGGGATGCGAAGCTCCGACGCGTAGCGCAACGAAATCCAATAGAGCGCGGCGGTTCCGGCGAAAAGCAGAGTGACGGCGACGAGAGCGCTGCCCACCAGGTGGCGCAGCGAAAGAGTCACTGACCGCGCCTTGGCCAGACGGTCAGAGATCAGGATAATCTGCACGACTCTCCCTCCCGAGCACGCATACCCCCGTGCGACTTCCCAAACTCGACCGCATTCTTTCGGCCGAGGGCGAACTGCAGCCCGTCCTCGCGAAGGCGCGAGACATCCGGGCGCTCGACGGGCTTGTTAACGGCTTCTTCCCGTTGGACCTGGCGCGCCAGGTCCGCGTAGCCAACTTCAGGGAGGGAGAGGTGGTCCTGCTCGCCGCGAATTCCGCGGCTGCGGCCAAGGTTAGATTGCTGGCTCCGTCCCTGTGCCGCTTCTTGTCAGAGCGGCGATGGCAGGTTAATTCAGTTTCAGTGAGGGTGCAACCAAACGCGTCACGAGAGGCAAATGTTGCGCCGCAGAAAAGCGTGCATTTATCCACACGTACGCTCGATTCCTTGCGGAATCTCTACGAAAATATGGCGGATTCTCCGGCCCGCCAAGCGCTGCGCACTCTTTTGGAGCGGCGCGGCGCGGTCCGCCCTACACCCCCACCAGAAGCCGCTCCCCGAGAAAAAGCAACAGGACGAAGAGGACCAGGAAAACCGCGACCTTGAAAATTCTCCAGGCGATGGCCAACCACTTGCGCTCGCCGGTCACCAACCACAGCAGCACCGAGGCGGCGAGCGCGATCGCGGTCAGCAGACCGAGGATGCGGACCAGCACCACCTAGGTGAATTGGGCGAGGAGGCGGGCGACGCCTGCGGGCGCTTCCTCAACGCGGTCGAAGGTCACCGTTTCGAGCGCGGCGCCATCCGCGAGCAGCGCGCGCAGCAGCTTGTTATTAAGCGAATGTCCCGACTTGTGGGCGCTGAACGCGCCGAGCAGCGGCCGCCCGAGGAGGTACAGGTCGCCGATGGCATCCAGCAGCTTGTGGCGGATGAACTCGTCAGCGAAGCGCAGCCCGTCGCTGTTGAGGACCCGGTATTCGTCCAGCACCAGCGCGTTGTCGAGGCCGCCGCCCAGCGCCAGCCCGCTTTCGCGCAAATCTTCGACTTCATGCATGAAGCCGAAAGTGCGCGCCCGCGCGATCTCCTTCAGATAGGAGGTCTCGGCGAAATCCACGGTGACCGACTGCGTCGAGCGCTCGATCACCGGGTGCTTGAACTCGATCGAAAACGCGAGCTTGTAGCCGTCGTACGGCTCGAGCCGCGCCCATTTGTCGCCATCCTTGACTTCGACGCGCCGGCAAACGCGCAGAAAGCGCTTCGGCGCGCCCTGCTCCGTGATGCCGGCCTGCTGCACCAGAAGGACGAATGGCGCGGCACTGCCGTCCATGATCGGCACCTCGGGCGCGTCCAGGTCGATATAGGCGTTGTCGACGCCCAGGCCGCTCAGCGCCGACATAAGGTGCTCGACGGTGTAGACCTTTACTCCCTCGCGCACCAGGCACGATGACAGCCTAGTTTCGCCCACCAGATCTGCCCGCGCCGGAATGTCGACCGGCGACGCCAGGTCGACGCGCCGGAAAACGATGCCAGTGTCGGCCGGGGCGGGCCGCAGCGTGATGCGCACCTTCTGCCCAGTGTGCAGCCCGACGCCGGAGGCGCTGATCAGCGATTTAAGCGTTCGTTGACGAAACATGCCAGCGGGGAATTGTAGCGAGAACCGGGCCGCCGCGCCTTCAGGAGCCGGCGTTACGCTCGCGATCGGTGAGGAGCGCCTGGTAGCGCTTCTCGCTTTCCAATGCCCGCTCTTCGGCCTTCAACCGGTCGGTGAGGTCTTCGATTACGCCGAGCCGGGCGGAGCGGCCATCGAATTCCAGGTTGAAGGACACGACCTTCACATGAATCAGCTCGCCATTCTTCTTCCTGTGCCGCCACACGCGCTCCCGGTAGTTGGCGCTTTGATCTTCGAATGCCTTGAGCAGCCCCGCCACGTCCTCCTCCGGCCGGATCTGGTCGGCCGCCATCGAGAGGAATTCTTCCTTCGAGTAACCATAGAGGCGGATCGCCGCGCCGTTCACCGCCAGGAACTCGAGGGTTTTTGCATCCACCACCCACATGGGTTGCGGGTGAATATCGAACAGCATGCGGTAGCGCGCCTCGCTCTTTTCCAGCGCCTTCTGGCTGCTCGCCTTCTCGGTGATGTCGCGCCCGATGCCGTGGTAGCCCCTGAACTTGCCCTGCTCATCGAAAATCGGCTCTCCGCTCACGCTGAGATAGCGCAGCTCGCCCGACTTGTTGTAACGCAGGAAAACGAAATCGGAAAGCGACTCGTGGCGCTCAAGCCGGCCGCGGTGCTGCTCCCAGGCTTTTTCGGGAAGAGGAGCGAGACCCGGGATTTCCCAGCGCGCCTTGCCGATGACGACGTCGGTGTCGAGCTCCGGCATATCCAGCCCGGGCACCTCGACAAAATGAAAGTGCTCGTCCTGCATCCAGTACCAGTCCGAACTCATCTCCACCATGCGGCGGAAGCGCTGCTCGCTGGTTTTCACGGCTCGCCTGAGGCTGGTGACTTCGTTGACGATGGCCACCGTGCAAGTAGGCGCGCCCGAGCTGTCGCGCACCACCGCGCCGGCCACCTGTCCCCAGACCGTGGATCCGTCTTTGTGCAAGTAGCGCCTTTCCTGCGTACGCGGCTTTGCCTTGCCCGAGATGACCTGCGCGCGCGACATGGCGGCAGCCTCCAGGTCATCCAGGTGCATGACATCGAGATGCGTTTTCTGCAGGAGCTCCTGCTCGCTGTACCCGATCATCCGGCACATGGCGGCGTTGGCGCGCAGAAATCGGCCGCCCAGTGAAAAGATCGCGAGTCCGACTGCGGACTGTTCGAACAGCGAGTTGAATAGCGCCTCTGCGCTGAGATTCGGTGCGTCGTTGCCGGCGCCCTGCGATATAGCCACGATGCCACCCCCCGGCAGCATGATGACATAGGATGAACGCCGGGACACCCCGGCAAGGGGGGGTGTCCCGACAGGGAGGAAAAGCTAGTCGGCCTGCTTGCGCAAGAAGGCCGGGATGTCGTACTTGTCCACGCCCGACTGCTGCAGCGCCTCGACCGTCGAAGCACGGTTGCGGCGGATGACGGCAGGCACCTGGTCGAGCTGGTTGTAGTCCACTGCACCGCCGACCGGCATGTTGTCGGTACCGGTCTTTTGCGAGACCACCAGCTGGGGCTTGGGTTGACGCGTCGCCGCTGCCGCGCCCAGGCCGGTGGCGACCACCGTGACGCGCAGATTGTCGGCCAGGGAGTCGTCGTACACGCCGCCGTAGATGATGGTGGCGTCTTCCGCGGCGAACGTGCGGATGATGTTCATCACTTCCTTGGTCTCGCGCAGCTTGAGGCTGGGGCGCGAGGCAGTGATGTTCACCAGCACGCCGCGCGCGCCGGCCAGATTGACGCCCTCGAGCAGCGGGCAGGCAATCGCCTGCTCCGCGGCTATGCGAGCCCGGTCGATGCCGCTCGCGACCGCCGAGCCCATCATCGCCATGCCCTGCTCGGACATCACGGTGCGCACGTCCTGAAAGTCGACGTTCACCAAGCCAGGCAGATTGATGATCTCGGCGATTCCCGCGACCGCGTTATTGAGCACGTCGTCGGCCGCCTTGAATGCGTCCTCCTGCGTGACGTCCTCGCCGAGCACCTCCTCGAGCTTGTCGTTGAGGATCACGATCAGCGAATCGACGTGCGGCGCTAGCTCCTCGAGCCCCTGCTCGGCGGTCTTCATGCGCTTGGATCCCTCGAAGGTGAACGGTTTGGTCACCACTGCTACGGTGAGAATGCCCAGCGAACGCGCCACCTCGGCGATCACCGGCGCAGCCCCGGTGCCAGTGCCGCCGCCCATGCCGGCGGTGATGAACACCATGTGCGCGCCGGCCAGCGCCTCCTCGATGCGCTCGCGCTCGGCCATCGCTACCGCCCGCGCCTGCTCGGGCCTGGCGCCAGACCCGAGCCCGCTCGTGCCGAGCTGAATCTGGTTGCGCGCCTTGTTGCGCGAGAGCACCTGCGCGTCGGTGTTGACGGCGATGAACTCCACGCCCTCCACGCCCTGCTCGATCATGTGGTTGATGGCGTTGCCGCCCGCGCCGCCGACGCCGATCACCCTGATGATCGGCCCTGTTACCTGACTGTCAACGATTTCGAACATGTTGTTTTCTCCTTGCCGTTGGGACATCAAAAATTTCTTTGAAACCACTCCCTCATCCTCGCCAGCGCGGCCCGGAAGGAGCCGCTCTGACGCGAAAGCTCACCGTGCTGCACCTGCGACACGCCCTCCACCAGCAACCCGACCGCGGTGGCGAAGCGCGCGTTGCGCACCACCTCGGCGAGCCCGCCGCTGTAGCGCGGAACGCCCACGCGCACCGGCATATGGAAAATCTCCTCGCCGAGCTCGACCATGCCCTGCATGACCGAGGAGCCGCCGGTCAGCACTACGCCCGAAGACAGCAGCTCCTCGAATCCGGATTCGCGCAGCACCTGCTGCACCAGCGAGAACAGCTCCTCCACCCGCGGCTCGATCACTTCGGCCAGCGTCTGGCGCGACATGGAGCGCGGGGCGCGCTCGCCGATGCCCGGCACTTCGATCATGTCATTCGCATTCGCCAGCTGGCGCAGCGCCACGCCGTGCCGGATCTTGATGTTCTCCGCATCCGGCGTCGGCGTGCGCAGCGCCATCGCTATGTCGTTGGTGATCTGGTCGCCGGCGATCGGGATCACGGCGGTATGGCGGATGGCGCCATGAGTGAACACCGCGATGTCGGTGGTGCCGCCACCGATGTCGAGCAGACACACGCCGAGGTCCTTCTCGTCTTCCGACAGCGCCGCGCGCGACGAGGCGAGCGGCTGCAGGATCAGGTCGTTCACTTCGAGTCCGCAGCGCCGCACGCATTTGACGATGTTCTGCGCCGCGGACACTGCGCCGGTGACGATATGCACCTTCACTTCCAGGCGGACCCCCGACATGCCGATCGGCTCGCGCACGTCCTCCTGGCCGTCGATGATGAATTCCTGCCGCAGCACGTGCAGGATCTGCTGGTCGGTCGGAATGTTGACGGCGCGCGCGGTATCGATGGCGCGCTCTACGTCGAGGGCGCTCACCTCGCGATCCTTGATCGCGACCATGCCGGTTGAATTGAAGCTGCGGATGTGGCTGCCGGCGATGCCGACGAACGCAGAGCCGATCTTGCAATCCGCCATCAGCTCGGCCTCCTCGAGCGCGCGCTGGATCGCGCCCACGGTGGCCTCGATATTCACCACCACGCCTTTCTTCAGGCCTTTCGACTCGTGGCCCCCCATGCCGAGGATTTCGAGCGAGGCGTCCGGGCGCAGCTCGGCCACGAGGCAGGCCACTTTGGAGGTTCCGATATCGAGCGCCACGATGAGGTTCTTGTTGTCTTTTGGCATCAGCCCTCAGCCCCTCAGCTCCGGCATGCGCAATGCGAACCCGTTCGGGTAGCGCAGGTCGACGTAGTCATGGGGCCGGGCGATCCTGCCGAGCGTGGCGGGATAAGCGGCGACGAAGCGCGCGAGCCGCAGTTCGGCGGAATCGGCATCGCGCCCCAGCATGATGTTCAGGCCGCTGCCGAGCCTCAGCTGCCATGCGTAGCGCTGCGTCAGCACCAGCCGCTCGAGCCCGGTGCCGAGCGGCGCCACCAGGCTGGCGAAGCGCGCATAGCGCCTCGCCACTTCCTGCTCCGTTCCGGCGGGTCCCAGGAACAGCGGCAGCACTGCCTCGCTGCGACCCGCAAAGCGCTCGCCGTAGGTATTGACCAGCGCATCGTCGCCCCAGCGCGCGAGCGCGACATGCTCCTCGACGAAAACCTCGATCCGGTCAGGCCAGACGCGGCGCATCGTAACGCGCCTGACCCAGGGCAGCTGCTCGAGGGCGTCGCGAACGCCGGAGAGCTCGACGGCGAAGAAATTGCCGGAAATGCGTCCGCGCACGGCCGCCTCGATCTCCTCGCGGGAAGTCTGTTTCAGGGCGTTCTTGATTTCCAGCTCCCTTAGAGGAAACAGCGGCGAGCGAAGCAGCAGCTGCAATCCTGCGAACGCGAACACCAGCGCCGCCAAGCCCACCAGGAGGCCGGCCGCCGAGTTGAGCAGCCGCGGGTTATCCCACATGCGCGGCCTCCAGGATCCTCAGGCACAGGTCCTCGTACGAGACGCCGACGGCGCGCGCCGCCATCGGCACGAGGGAATGGTCGGTCATGCCAGGCGCCGTGTTCACTTCCAGCAGGAAGGGACGGCCCTGGCGGTTGAGCATCAGATCGACGCGTCCCCAGCCGCTGCAGCCGAGCGCGCTAAATGCCTTCAGGCAGAGCGCCTGGATGGCACGCTCGCGCGCCGCGGACAGGCCGCAAGGCACGATGTAGCGCGTGTCGTTCGCGATGTACTTGGCCTCGTAGTCGTAGAAGTCCCGCGGCGTCTCGAGCTTGATGAGCGGCAGCACCTGATCACCGAGGATTCCGGCCGTCAGCTCGGCGCCATCGATGAACTTTTCGGCAATCACGACGCGGTCGTATTTCGCAGCGAGGACGTAAGCCTCCTCCAACCGGGCCGCGGAACGCACCTTGGACATTCCGATCGAGGAGCCTTCGCTCGCCGGCTTGACCATCAACGGCACTCCCAGCTTGCGGGCCACCGCGCGCAGATCCGAGTCCTGGGTCAGCACGGCGTACGGCGGCGTTGGCAGTCCCTCCGCGTGCCACAGCCGCTTGGTGCGCAGCTTGTCCATCGCGAGCGCCGAGGCGAGCACCCCGCTTCCGGTGTACGCAATGCCGAGCCATTCGAGGACGCCCTGCACCGTACCGTCCTCGCCGAAACGGCCGTGCAGCGCGATGAAGGCGCGCTCGAAGCGCTCGCCGATCAGCGCCTCGAAGCCGCGCTCGGCGGGATCGAAGGCGAGCGCGTCGACGCCTCGGCTGCGCAGCGCGTTCAGCACCATGCCGCCGCTCTTCAGCGAGACCTCGCGTTCCGCAGACTTGCCACCGAGGAGAACCGCGACTTTTCCGAAGTTCACGCGGCCTCCCCGACAATGCGGACTTCAGGCAGCAGCGCGATGCCTTTCATCTGCAGAACCGTTTGCCTGACCTGCGCGATCAGCCACTCGATGTCCGCGGCGCTCGCCGCGCCTTCGGGATTGACGATGAAATTCGCGTGCTTCTCCGACACGCGGGCGCCGCCACGCCCGAATCCCTTGAGGCCGCAGGCTTCGATCAGCCGCGCCGCGTGGTCGTTCGGCGGATTCCTGAAAACGCTGCCGGCATTGGGCAACGAAAGCGGCTGTGTCGCGATGCGGCGCGCCAGCAGCTCCTTGATCTTGGCGCGCGACGCTTCGCCATCCCCGCTTTCGAGCGCAAACCATGCGGCGGCAAACCATTCCGGCTTGGGCAGGCCGCAATGGCGATAGCCGACTTCGAACTCAGCCTTGCGCCGTACGTGGAACACGCCCTCGCGGTCTACAGTGAGGACCTGCTCGACGATGTCCCACGTTTCAGCACCGTAGCAGCCGGCGTTCATCGCGAGCGCTCCGCCGACGGTGCCGGGAACGCCGGCGAGAAATTCAGCGCCGTGGCGGGCATGCAGCGCGGCAAAACGCGCTACTTTGGGAGCGGCGACCCAGGCTTCCGCATAAATGCGGCCATCGCGCAATTCCGGACGCCGCGTGGCGGCATGCATCAGGATTGCCGTCCCCGGGAATCCGCCGTCGCGTACCAGGAGGTTGCTGCCCAAGCCTACGAGCAGCACCGGCTCAGCGGCAGGAAGCTGGCGCACAAAGCACGCCAGATCCTCCAGATCGGCCGGGACGTAGAAGGCGCGCGCTTTGCCGCCGGCGCGCCAGCTGACGTGGCGAGCCATCGGCTCGTCGCGCCTGAGTTCCCCGCGCAATCCGTGGAAATTCATCGGATCGGTCATGTTCATGTCAATTGCGCGGGGACATTGCCGATGGAACCGGCGCCCATGGTGACAACGACATCACCGCTCTGGGCAACGCGCAGGATGGCCTCCGGCATGGCGGTAATGTCTTCCACGAAGAGCGGCTCGACCTTGCCGGCGACGCGCACCGCCCGGGCGAGCGAGCGGCCGTCGGCGGCGATGATCGGCGCTTCCCCCGCGGGATAAACCTCGGCGAGCACAAGCGCGTCGGCAGTGGACAGCACCCTGACGAAGTCCTCGAACAGGTCCCGCGTCCGGGTGTAGCGGTGCGGCTGGAACGCGAGGACGATGCGGCGACCCGGGAAAGCGCCGCGCGCAGCCTCGAGCGTGGCCGTCATTTCCGCCGGATGGTGGCCGTAGTCGTCCACCAGCGTGAACGAGCCGCCGCCGGAGAGCGCGACTTCGCCGTAACGCTGGAAGCGCCGGCCAACGCCGTGAAACTCGGCAAGCGCCTTGAGGATCGCGCGGTCGGGAACGCCGATCTCGGTGCCGACCGCGATGGCCGCCAGCGCGTTGAGCACGTTGTGGCGTCCCGGCAGGTTGAGCGTCACGTCGAGCGCCGCGGCCTTGTCGCGGCGCGCTTTGAAGCGCATCCGGCCGGCGTCGTGCGCGATCGCCTCGGCGCGTACCGTAGCGTCGGCGGAGGTGCCGTACATCAGCACCGGCTTGGAAACGAAAGGCAGGATCTCGCGGACGTGCCGATCGTCGGCGCACAGCACCGCGCTGCCGTAAAAAGGCAGGTTCTGCAGAAACTGCACGAACGCCTGCCGCAGGCGCGCGAAGTCGTGCTGATAGGTGTCCATGTGGTCGGCGTCGATGTTGGTGACCACGGCAACCACCGGCTGCAAGTGCAGAAACGACGCGTCCGATTCGTCCGCCTCGACGACGATGAAATCGCCGGCGCCCAGGCGCGCGTGCGAGCCTGCGGCGGTAAGGCGGCCGCCGATCACGAAAGTCGGATCGAGCCCGCCCTCGGCAAGCACGCTCGCCACCAGGCTGGTGGTCGTGGTCTTGCCGTGCGTGCCGGCGATCGCGACGCCTTGCTTCAGGCGCATCAGCTCGGCCAGCATCAGTGCGCGCGGCACCACCGGAATGCGTCGCGTGCGCGCCGCGATCACCTCGGGGTTGTCCGGCCGCACGGCGGTGGACACAACGACCGCATCCGCGCCGTCCACGTTCGCCGGCAGATGCTCGAAGCTCAGCCGCACGCCCAGCGACGAAAGTCTTTGGGTGACGGAACTGACGGCGAGGTCCGAGCCGCTCACCTGATAGCCGAGGTTCACCAGCACTTCGGCGATGCCGGACATGCCGGCACCGCCGATGCCGACGAAGTGAATGCGCCTTACCTTGTGCTTCATTTGGCGAGTTCCATGCAGCGCGCGGCCACCAGCCGTGCAGCATCGGGCTTGCCGAGCGCGCGCGAGCGTTTCGCCATCTCGAGCAGCTGCGGGCGATCGAGCGAGCCGATCAGCGCCGCGAGCCCTTCCGGCGTGAGCTGGCTTTGCGGCAGCAAGATCGCCGCGCCGCGGTCGGCGAGGAATCTCGCGTTCGCCGTCTGGTGGTCGTCTACCGCATGCGGAAACGGCACCAGGATGCTTGCCATGCCCCCGGCCGAGAGCTCAGCGATGGTCACTGCCCCGGCACGGCAGATGACCAGGTCCGCGGCGGCGTAGGCGCGCGCCATGTCGTCGATGAAGGCCACCAGTTCGCCCTGCACTCCGGCCGCCCGGTAGTTGTTCCTCAACGCCTCGAGATGCTTCTCGCCGGCCTGGTGCAGCACCGAAGGACGCGGCGAGAGAAGCGCAAGCGCCTTCGGCACCGCTTCGTTCAGCGCCTGGGCGCCCAGGCTGCCGCCCACGACCAGCAAGCGGATCGGCCCTTCACGACGCGCGTAGCGCTGCTCGGGCGCGGCGATGGCGGCGATTTGCGCGCGCACCGGGTTGCCGGTCCACTCGGCTCTTTTCAAGGCTTCGGGGAACGCCACCATCACCTTGTCCGAGACGCCGGCGAGCACCCGGTTGGCAAGGCCCGCGATCGCATTCTGCTCGTGCAGCGCGAACGGCCGGGCGAGAAGCGATGCCATCATGCCGCCCGGGAAGGCAACATAGCCGCCCAGACCGAGCACGACGTCGGGCTTCAGGCGCCGCAGGTGCCGGGCACTTTCCCAGAAGGAAAACAGAAGGTTTGCGGGTAGCAGCAGCTTCTGCAGCAAACCCTTGCCACGCGCGGCGCGCACGCGGATCCACGCCGTGCGGTAGCCATGCGGCGGCACCAGGCGCTCCTCCATGCCGCCGCGCGCTCCCATCCACACCACTTCCCAGCCGGCGGCGCGCATCTGTTCTGCGACCGCAAGTCCCGGGAAGATGTGACCCCCGGTGCCGCCGGCCATGATGAGAATGGTGCGGCTCACGCGGGCAGTCCCCGTGCCAGCTGGCGATTTTCCCAGTCGATCCGCAGCAGGATCGCGAGCGCAACGAAATTGACGAGCAGGCCCGAGCCACCGTAGCTCATGAGCGGCAGCGTGAGGCCCTTGGTCGGCAGCAGGCCCATGTTGACGCCCATGTTGATGAGCGCCTGAAAGCCGATCCAGATGCCGATGCCCTGCGAGGCGAGCGATGCGAAGTGGCGCTCATGCAGGGTGGCCTGCCGGCCGATCGCGAAGGCGCGCGCCACGATCCAGACGAACAGCCCGATCACCAGCGCGACGCCCGCAAAGCCGAGCTCCTCGGCGATCACGGCGAGAAGAAAATCGGTGTGGGCCTCGGGCAGGTAATGGAGCTTTTCCACGCTTGCGCCGAGGCCCACGCCGAGCCACTCGCCGCGGCCGAACGCGATCAGCGCGTGGGACAGCTGGTAGCCGCGGCCGAAAGGATCCGACCAGGGATCCATGAAGCCGAAAATGCGCTGCATGCGGTAAGGCGACGAAACCACCAGGACAGCGAAGCCCGCGGCGAGCATGCCGACCAGCGCCGCGAAGTGCCGCCCGTTCATCCCGCCGAGGAACAGGATGCCGAACGCCGTTACCGCGATGACGACGAACGCGCCGAAATCGGGCTCACGCAGCAGCAGCCAGGATACGAGCATCATCACCCCCAGCATCGGCAGCAGCCCGCGGTTGAAGCTTTTCAGAACGTTGTGCTTGCGCGTGGTGTAGTCCGCGGCGTAGAGCACTGCAGAGAGCTTCATGAGCTCGGAGGGCTGGACGCTGAACAGCGGCAGATCGAGCCAGCGCCGGGCGCCGTTCACCTCGCGCCCGAATCCGGGAATCAGAACCAGCACGAGAAGCGCCACGCCGCCGAGAAACAGCCAGGGCGCTGCCTTCTGCCACAGCCGGGCCGGCACCAGGAATACCGTAATCGCGGCAAGCAAAGCCGCCGCGAGGAAGACACCGTGCCGCGCCAGGAACCAGGCGGCGGTGTTGCCGGTATACCGGCTCGCCTCCGCGGTCGCGATGGAAGACGAATACACCATGACCAGGCCGGTGGCAGCAAGCAGAAGGGCGGCCCATGCGAGCGAGCGGTCGTACTCCGCGCTCGGCGCGTTGCGCGCGAACACATAAGTGCGGCTCACGCCAGCAGCCTTTTCACCGCGGCGGCGAAAACCTCGCCGCGATGGCGGTAATCGCGGAACATGTCCCAGCTCGCGCACGCCGGTGACAGCAGAACGGCGTCGCCGGGCGCGGCATTGCGCAGCGCTTTCTCCACCGCTTCCTCGAGAGAACCGCAGTGCTCGAGCTTCACTCCGCTGCCCTTAAGTGCTTCGGCTATGCGTGGCGCATCGCGGCCGATGAGCAGGATCATCCGCGCGAATTGCGCGGCCGGTCCAGCCAGCGGCGAAAAATCCTGGCCCTTGCCGTCGCCGCCCAGGATCAGGATGGTCTTCTTTCCCAAACCGCGCAGCGCAGCGACCGTGGCGCCGACATTGGTGCCTTTCGAATCGTCGTACCAGTCGACCGCGTTTTGGCTCGCCACCAGCTGCAGGCGGTGCGCCAAGCCATGGAAACTGCGCAGCCCTTCGGCGAGCGCTCGATGCAAAATGCCCAATGTGCGCGCCAGCGCGCAGGCGGCAAGCGCATTGGCGACGTTATGCAAGCCGAGAATTGGCAGCTCGTCGGCGCGCAGTAGCGGGGTCCTGCCCTGCACGAGCACCCCGGCATCGACGCCGAAATCCCCGTCCGCAGCCGGCCTATCGAGCCCGAACGTGACGCGCGTTCTGCCGGGCTGCGCCATGGCGAGAGAGCGGCGATCATCCCGGTTCAGGACCTGGATGCCCGAGCCCAGGAAAATGCGCGCCTTGGCGGCGCCGTACTCGGCAAGGCTCGGATAGCGGTCGAGGTGATCCTCGGTGAGATTAAGCATCACCGCGGCATCCGAGTCGAGCGACCAGGTGGTCTCGAGCTGATAGCTCGACAATTCGAGAACCCAGGCCGCGGGAGGTGCATCACGCTTCAATGACGCATCAAGCACAGCGGGTCCGATGTTGCCCGCGACTTCGCAATCCACGCCCGCCTCGCGCAGCAGATGTCCCGCCAGCGCGGTCACGGTCGACTTCCCGTTGGTGCCGGTGACCGCGAGCACGCGGCTCTTCTGCCGCGCATGCCACGCGAAGAGCTCGATATCACCGACGACCGGGATGCCCTGTTGCAACGCTTTTCGCACCAGGGGATCGGTGAGCGGTAGGCCGGGACTGAGGCAGAGCAGGTCGACGCCATGAAGAAGAGCCGCGCTGAACGGACCGGTATGCAGCTCGCCCGCGAAAGCCTGTTTTCTCGGCGGCGATTCGCGCGTATCGGCGACGCGGACGGTGCCGCCCTGGTGTTTCACCCAACGGGCTACCGACAGGCCGGTATCTCCGAGGCCGAGGACCAGCACGCGCTTGCCGGCGAGAACGACGGGCTGGGGCCGAGGCAGCAGGTCGAACAAAGGCTCGCGCATCATCGGAGCTTGAGGGTCGAAAGGCCGAACAGCACCAGCATCATGGTGATGATCCAGAAGCGCACCACCACCTGACTTTCCTTCCACCCCTCCAGCTCATAATGGTGATGCAGTGGCGCCATGCGGAAGATCCGCTTGCCGCCGCTCCACTTGAAATAGAGCACCTGGATCATCACGGAGAGGGTCTCGGCCACGAACACCCCGCCCATGATGCACAGCACGATTTCTTGGCGGACGATCACTGCGATGGTCCCGAGCGCGGCGCCCAGCGCCAGCGCGCCGACATCGCCCATGAAGACCTCCGCCGGGTAGGCGTTGAACCACAGAAAGCCCAGGCCTGCACCGGCGAGCGCGCCGCAGATCACCGCCAGTTCGCCTGCGCCCGGGATGTAGGGCAGTCCGAGGTACTTCGAGAATACCGCGTGCCCTGCTACGTAGGCGAAGACGCCGAGCGCGCTGCCCACCATCACGGTCGGCATGATCGCCAGACCGTCGAGGCCATCGGTGAGATTTACCGCGTTCGAGGTGCCGACGATGACGAAGTAGGTGAGCACGATGAAGCCGATCGGGCCCAGCGGATAGGCTATGAGCTTGAAGAAGGGCACGATCAGCTCGTTCAGCGCCGGCATGCTCTGCGCGAGATAGGCGAGATACCCGGCGGCGGCGAGTCCGATCATCGATTGCCAGAAGAACTTGGCCTTGGCGGAAAGTCCCTTGGGATTGCGCTGTACCACCTTGCGGTAGTCGTCGATCCAGCCAATCGTGCCGAAAGCGAGCGTGACGAGAAGAACCACCCACAGCAGCCGGTTCGAGAGATCGCCCCACAGCAGCGCGGTCAGGCAGATGGAAACGAGGATCAGCGCACCGCCCATGGTCGGCGTGCCGGCCTTGGTCAGATGCGAGCGCGGGCCCTCCTCGCGCACCGCCTGGCCGATCTTGTACGCAGTGAGCTTGCGGATCATGTAAGGCCCGAGGATCAGCGAAACGGCGAGCGCGGTGAGACAGGCCAGCACCGCGCGCAGCGTGATGTAGTTGAAGACGTTGAATACGCGCACGTCCTTCGCCAGCCACTGGGCGATCTCGAGAAGCATTCAGTGACCTCCTTGGCTGCCGCTGCCAGTTAACGCAGCGACCACGCGCTCCATCTTCATGAAGCGCGAACCTTTGACGAGAACCGTCTTGCCATGCACGTTGCCGACAAGCTCGTCGACATCGGCGAAATGCCGCGCCCCCGCGCCAAACGCCTCCACGGCGTGACGCATCGCCTCGCCAAGCGCAAGCAGGCTGGAGATCCCCTTGCTGCGCGCGTAAAGGCCGATCTCACGGTGGAAACCGGCACCGCGCTCTCCCACCTCGCCCATGTCGCCGAGCACCAGCACGGTCGGCCCGGGACACGATGCGAGGACGTCGATCGCTGCACGCACCGAGTCCGGATTGGCGTTGTAGCTGTCGTCGATCACGGTAATGCCGCCCGCGTGCTTGACCTGCAGCCGCCCGGTGTAGGGACGAAATGCGCTCAGGCCCTCGCCGATCGCCTTTGCAGGCACACCGGCCGCATGCGCGCAGGCTGCGGCGGCAAGCGCGTTGCGTACATTGTGAAGGCCCGGGACGGCGAGCGTCGCCTGCGGTTCGCCTGCAGGCGTGCTGATGCGGATCTCGCTCGTCAGGGGGTGCAAAACGTAGCGTCCCGTAACGCTCGCCGCGCGCAGCCCGAAGTCGACCACGCGCCGCTGCCCTGCCTGCTGCCGGAAAAATGCCGCGTGGGCGTCGTCCGAGTTGATCACTGCCACGCCCGGTTCGCCGAGCGCCGCGTACACGCTGGCATTTTCCGCTGCGACCTCCTCGACCGATCGCATGAATTCCAGGTGCTCGCGCTGCGCATTGTTGACCAGTGCCACGGTTGGGCTGGCGATAGCGGCGAGATAGGCAATTTCACCCTTGTGGTTCATGCCGAGCTCGATGGCGCACCAGCGATGCACCGGGCGCAGGCGCAGCAGAGTCAGCGGCACGCCGATGTCGTTGTTCAGGTTGCCTGTCGTGGCAAGTACCGTGTCGGCCCCTGCGTGACGACGCAGGATCGCGGCCAGCATTTCCTTCACGGTCGTCTTGCCGTTGGATCCGGTGATGGCGATCAGCGCCGGGAAAAGCCGCTTGCGCCAGTGGCGGGCGAGGTCGCCGAGCGCACGCTTGGTATCGGCAACCGTGATGACGGGAAGCGGTGCTTTGGCGGTGTAACTGCGGTCGACGAGCGCGCCGACCGCGCCAGCGTTCTTCGCGTCGGCGAGGAAAGCATGGCCGTCGAAACGCTCGCCGCGCAGCGCGACAAACAGGTCCCCGCGCTGCAAGCTGCGCGTGTCGCTCGACACGCCCGTAAACAGGCTGTTGCCGCCCTCTGCCTTGCTGCCCAGCACGGCGGCGGCTTCAGCAAAGCTCATCATCCAGCCCCCCGTCGCGCCAGCGCGGCACGTGCTACGGCCGCGTCCGAGAACGGCAGGCGCTTGCCCGCGATCTCCTGGTAATTTTCGTGCCCCTTTCCGGCGATCAGCACGACGTCCACGGGCGCGGCTTCGGCCACCGCTTTCTCGATCGCCCGGGCACGATCGGGCTCGGTTGCGTGGGTGCCGGGGATGCCCGCGCTTACGGCGGCAATGATGGCGAGGGGGTCTTCACTCCTCGGGTTATCCGAAGTAACGATCACCTGGTCGGCGAGATGCGCCGCGATGGCGCCCATTCGCGGACGCTTTGAGGCGTCGCGATCGCCGCCCGCTCCGAACACCGCGACCAGCCGGCCGCCGCGCCCCTTGGTCACGGGCCGTAGCGCTTGCAGCACTTTTTCGAGCGCATCGGGGGTATGCGCGTAGTCGACCACCACTAAAGGTCGGTCGCCGATTTTCTGCATGCGGCCTGGAACGCTCGGCAAAGCGCCAAGAAGCCCTGCCGCTTCATGAAACGGCATGCCATAGGCTACGAGGCAGCCGAGCACGCCCAAGGCGTTCGAGAGGTTGAATCGCCCCAGCTGATTGACCGTGGCGGTGGCGTTACCCCAGCTGGAATGGAGCTGCAGGCTGCGGCCCGCGATAGTGGTGGCGGCGATGAATTCGGTGACGTTGCCCCGCGCAACAGCAGAAGCGCAGAGGGTGTAGCCGATCGTACGCACGCCGCGCGCGGTAAGCCGCTGTGCCAGCAGCACGCCGAGCCCATCGTCGAGGTTGAGCACCGCGGCGCCGAGACCCGGCGTGTCGAACAGGCGCGCCTTCGCCGCGGCATAAGCCTCCATCGAGCCGTGGTAGTCGAGATGGTCATGCGAGAGGTTGGTGAACAGCGCGCAGTCGAACGCCACCCCGTTGACGCGGCCCTGCGTGAGGCCGTGCGAGGACACCTCCATTGCGACGCACTTCGCCCCGCCGGCCAGAAAGTCCTTCAACATCCGATGCAGCTCCAGCGTGTCGGGCGTGGTGTTCGAAGCCTCCGCCAGCGCGCCTGGATAGCCGCTGCCCAGCGTCCCGATCACGGCCGTCTTGATGCTCTTATTGGCTAGGAGCGCGGCGATCCACTGGCTGCACGAAGTCTTGCCATTCGTGCCGGTGACGCCGCACATCCACAGCGCTTCCGACGGCCGGCCGTAAAACTCGTGCGCGAGGCGACCGGCGTCGAGCTTGAGGCCGCGCACCGCGATGTTCGGTACGCGCCACTCGCCGCGCCACGAAAACCCTTGTTCCTCCCAAAGCACGGCCGAGGCGCCGCGAGAGATCGCGCCGGCGATGTGAGCGCGGCCGTCCGCCGCCTCGCCCGGATACGCGAAAAACGCGACACCCGGCGCGCAACGGCGGCTGTCGGACGAAAGCCGCTCGATCATCGCCCCCTGGGCAGCGAGACGTTCGAATAGCTCCCCGGTTCCCACAGTTCCGCCCAGCAGCCGACGCCGGCGCCGCCCAGCCACAGCAGCGCGTCGGCCAATGTCATCATGAGTTTGGCCATTACGTGTTCTCCTTCGCTTCCTCGTCCTCGGCCGGCAGTTCGGGCGGCTCGAGCGGGGCGTCGTGCGCAACCCCCATCATGCGCAGCGCGCCCTGCATCACCTGCGCGAACACCGGTGCGGCCACCATGCCGCCGTAGTGTTCGCCCGTCGACGGCTCGTCGATCATCACCGCAACCAGCAGTCGCGGCGCCGATGCCGGCGCAAAACCGACAAAGGAAGCAACATACTTGTCGGGTGCATAGCCACCGTTCTCCTGCTTGTGCGCGGTCCCCGTTTTGCCCGCGACGCGCCACCCCATGACGCGGGCCCGCGGCCCCGTACCCCCGGGCTGCACCGCGAGCTCCAGCATTGCGCGCACGGCGCGCGCGGTTTCGGTGGACAACAGCTTCTCCCCGCTCGTAGCCGTACCGGTTTTGACCAGGCTGAGCGCTACCAATTCCCCGTCTCGCGCGAACACCGTGTAGGCACGCGCCAGTTGCACGAGGCTCACGGAGATCCCCATGCCATAGGCCATAGTGGCCTGCTCGATCGGGCGCCAGCTGCGGTAGTGGCGCAGCCGTCCCGCCGCTTCCCCCGGGAATCCGAGCTGGGGGGCGGCGCCGAAGCCGACGTGCTTGAAGAGGTCCCACATCGCTTCGCGCGGCAGCGACAGGGCGATTTTCGCCATCCCGACGTTGGAGGATTTTTGCAGCACCTGCGCAGCGCTGAGCGCTGCGCCGGGGTGCGTATCGTGAATGGTGTAGTTCCCGATCGTGAGGCGGCCGGGCGCCGTCTGTACGGTCGTTGCCGGCGTCAGCTTCCCGCTTTCGATCGCCAGCGCGAGCGTAAACGGCTTCAGCGTCGAGCCAGGCTCGAACAGGTCGGTGATCACCCGGTTGCGCAACTGGGCTCCGCCGAGACGGGCGCGGCTATTGGGGTTGTATGAGGGTACGTTCGCGAGCGCTAGTATTTCGCCGCTTCGCACATCGAGCGCAACAACGGCGCCGGCCTTGGCGCGATGCTGGACGACGGCGGTCTTGAGCGCGCCATAGGCGAGATTCTGGATCTTGCTGTCGATGGAGAGGGTGAGGTCGCGCCCGTCCTGCGCTTCGCGGATCGATTCGACGTCTTCGACGATGCGGCCGAGCCGGTCCTTGATGACGCGCCGCGTTCCAGGCTTGCCGCCAAGGCTTGCCTGGTGCGCGAGCTCGATACCTTCCTGGCCGGCGTCGTCGACCCCGGTGAAGCCGATGACGTGCGCCGTCACTTCACCGCCGGGGTAGTAGCGCCGGTACTCGGGATGCTGGTAGATGCCCTTCAGCCCGAGCGCCGCGACGCTCTCCGCGACCTCGGGTGCGACTTGGCGCTTCAGGTAGACGAAATCGCGCGATGCGTCTTCGAGCTTCTTGGCAAGTTCATTACGTTCCACGGAGAGCAGGGATGCGAGCTTGCGCCGCTCGGGGCCGGAAAGCTCAGTGTCGGCGGGAATCGCCCAGACGGGTTTTACCGGGGTCGACACGGCCAGCGCCTCGCCGTTGCGATCAAGGATGCGGCCGCGCGTGGCGGGCGCTTCGATGAGGCGCGAGTAGCGCGCGTCCCCTTTCTCCTGCAGGAAGCCGGTCTGCAGCGCCTGCAGATACACCGAACGGCCACCCAGCACCGCAAACGCTGCTAACAATGCAGCAAGGACGAAACGCGCCCGCCACACCGGCAGGCGCACCAGGCCCTGCGTCGCTGCATTCAATGCGCAGCCCCGGGGGTGACGATACGAACGCGCCTCGGCTCGGGAGCGCGCAGCCGAAGCGTGCCGGTAGCGATTTTCTCCACCCGTGAATGCAAGCCCCAGGTGCTCGCCTCGAGCTGCAGCCGGCCGTACTCGACATCGAGGTCACGGGCGCGGTTCTGCTCCCGTTCGAGCTCCGAGAAGAGCTTCCGCGCCTTGTGCTGAGACGTGACGAGCCCGATCGCGCAGGCGACGAGAACCGCGAGGAGGAGGAGATTCAGTTTCGCCACCGCGCGTCGGGCTCGATTCTGTTCGGTGAAGGGGGGTAAGGCGCCGCTGTGCGCTCGGCTACCCGCAGGATGGCGCTGCGCGCGCGGGGATTTGCTGTGGTCTCCGCGGCGGATGGACGCATCGCACGCCCAAGCAGCTTAAGCGCCGGTTGTGGCATTTCGATGGCACGAAGCGGCAATTCGCGTGGCACGTCGGGACGTGCAGCGCCCTGCAGAAAGCGCTTGACGATGCGGTCTTCGAGCGAGTGAAAGCTGATCACCGCGAGACGCCCGCCGCTCGCCAGCCACGCTACCGCCTGGGGCAGCATCAGCGACACTTCCTCAAGCTCCCGATTGAGGTAAATCCGTAAAGCCTGAAAGGTGCGCGTCGCCGGGTCCTGGCCCGGCTCCCGTGTGCGGACCGCCTTACCCACGAGATCGGCCAGTTGCCGGGTGCGGACGATGGGCCCGCGGCTCCGAGCAGCAACAATCGCCGCTGCAATCTGTTTAGCAAACCGTTCTTCGCCATAGTCGCGGATTACCCCCATGATTTCTTGTTCTTCTGCACTCGCGAGCCATTGCGCCGCAGACCGGCCCTCTCCCGGGTCCATCCGCATATCGAGCGGCCCGTCGGCGCGGAACGAGAATCCGCGCGCCGGGTCATCGAGCTGCGGCGAAGAAACGCCAAGGTCGAAGAGCATGCCGTGCGTCGCTCGGACGCCTGCCGCATCCAGCGCTGCGCTCAGCGTCCCGAAGTTGTGTTTGAGGAACATGAAGCGGCGGTCGCGGATGTCGCCGGCCGCTGCCATGGCCTGCGGATCGCGGTCCAGCGCCACCAGCCTTCCGTGCGGGCCGAGCCGTTCCAGGATTGCGCGGCTGTGCCCGCCGCGCCCGAACGTGCCGTCCACATAGACGCCATCGGGGCGCACGGCGAGCGCTTCGATCGCTTCGCGAGCGAGTACCGGCGTATGCATCGCCGCTCACAGGGAAAAGTCTTCCATGCCGGGGGGCGGCGCCCCGCCGGCGGACAGCGCCTGCCCAAGCTTTGCCGCCCACACGCCCGAGTCCCACAGCTCAAAATAGCGGCCCTGCCCGACCATCATGGCCTCGCGCTCGAGTTTGGCGTGCAAGCGCAGCGCGGGCGAAAGGAGAATCCGCCCTGAGCCGTCGGGCGTCAGATGCTCCTCGAAACCGAGCAGTAAGCGTTTCCACCAACTCGCTTGCGGATGAAAGCTGGGGAATGCCTCGACGCGCAATCGCACCGGCTCCCACTCGCTCACCGGGTAGATCAACACGCAACCGTCCGGATGGGCGGTGAGGACGAGGGTTTTTCCGCCGTCGAGCAGCGCATCGCGATGGCGCGTGGGAATAGCGACGCGACCCTTGGCGTCGAGCGTGATGACCGCCGCTCCATGAAAGGCTCCACCCATATGGCTTCTTGTGCCACTTTTTCCTACCTTTTGCCACTCTAAGACGAAAAGGAATCCGAGGTCAAGTGAATTTTTCCCGCCGGGACAACCACTTAGCTGTGTTTTTTACCAGTAGATTTCAGTAATGCCACTTCATAGGAATCAATAAGTTACTCAATCTAGTAAATGTGCCTTCTGAGGAGTGACCTCAAGCGGGACAAAAAAGCGCAATGCGATAATTTCCCGCCGATGATCAACAAGCTTTTTGCGAGTCCCGAAGCGGCGTTGGCTGATATCCCTGACGGCGCGACGATCATGATCGGGGGGTTCGGGAACGCGGGCATGCCGGCCGAGCTGATCGATGCCCTCGTCGCGCAGGGCGCGCAAGATCTCACCATCGTCAACAACAACGCCGGCAATGCCGACACCGGGCTCGCCGCGCTGCTGAAAACGAAGCGCGTGCGCAAGATCCTCTGCTCCTTCCCGCGCCAGACGGATTCGTGGCATTTCGATGCGCTCTACCGCGCCGGGGAAATCGAGCTCGAGCTGGTGCCGCAGGGCACGCTCGCCGAGCGCATCCGCGCCGCGGGCGCAGGCGTTGGCGCGTTCTATACGCCCACCGCTTTCGGTACCCGCCTCGCCGAGGGGAAGGAAACGCGTCGCATTGGCGATCGCGACTACGTGCTGGAGTACCCGATCCACGCCGATTTCGCGCTGATCAAGGCAGAGCGAGCTGACCGCTGGGGCAATCTCGTCTATCGCAAGAGCGCCCGAAATTTCGGGCCGATCATGGCAGCCGCGGCAAAGTGCACCGTTGTGCAGGTGCGCGAAACCGTAGAGCTCGGCGCAATCGATCCCGAGGCCATCGTGACCCCGGGAATTTTCGTGCAGCGCGTGGTGCGCGTTGCCCCGTCAATGCGCAAGGCTGCCTGAATGAAGAAGCTCGACAAGAAACAGATAGCGGCGCGTGTCGCCCGCGACATTCCTGACGGGGCGTACGTCAATCTCGGCATCGGCCTGCCGACTCTGGTCGCCGACCACCTGCCCAAGGGCCGCGAGATCATTCTCCACAGCGAGAACGGCATCCTTGGTGTCGGGCCTAAGCCCGCACCCGGCGAAGAGGACGAAGACCTCATCAATGCCGGAAAGGAGCCGGTAACGCTTCTGCCGGGCGGAGCTTACTTCCACCATGCCGATTCCTTCGGCATGATCCGCGGTCGCCACCTCGACTTTTGCATCCTGGGTGCGTTCCAGGTGTCCGTGGCCGGCGATCTCGCCAACTGGCACACCGGCGGCGCGGAGGCGATCCCGGCGGTGGGCGGCGCGATGGATCTCGCCGTCGGGGCAAAGAAGGTGCTCGTCATGATGGAGCACCTCACCAAGAACGGCGAAAGCAAGATCGTCGAGCGCTGCACCTACCCGCTGACAGGTGCGCGCTGCGTCAACCGCATCTACACCGACCTTGCCGTGATCGACGTGAAGCCCGACGGGCTTCACGTGATCGAAATAGTCGAGGGCGTTTCGTTCGAGGAGCTGCAGCGCTTGACCGGCGTGCCGCTCAAGCGGCTCGCTACTGCGGCTTGATGCCGGCGTTCCTGACGACGCGCTGGTAGTCCTCGATCTCGCTGCGCACGAACCTCGCAAATTCCTGCGGCGACATGTCCATCGTGTCGTTGCCCAGATTGGCGAGCCTTTCCTTCACGCCCGGGTCGGCGAGCGCCTTGCGCAAGTCGGCATTGATCTTGTTCACGAGATCGGAGGACATGCCGGCCGGGCCCCATAGGCCGAACCACAGCGGCGCGTCGGCGTCCTTGACCCCCGCCTCGCCCGTCGTCGGCACGTCGGGCAGGGTCGGGTTGCGCTTTGCGGTGCTCACCGCCAAGGGTCGCAGCTTCCCGTTCTTGATATGCGACATCCCGGCCGAGATCGGCACCCAGTAGCAATCCACTGATCCGCTGAACATGGCCTGGATCACTTCGGGGGTTCCCTTGAAGGGAACCTGGGTGACCTTGACGTTGGCCGCAGCGACGAATTTTTCCGTATTGAGATGAGTGCCGCTGCCGATGCCGGCGTGCCCCCAGTTGATCGACCCGGGATTTGCCTTCGCCGCGTTCACGAGGTCCATCACGCTCTTGTAAGGCGCACCGGCGTTGACCACCAGCACGTTGGGCTGCATCGCGAGCGGCGCGATGTCGGTAAAGTCCTTCGTCGTGTCGTACGGCAGCTTGGCGAAGATCGCCGGGTTGACCGCGTGCGCGTTCGAATTGATGAGCAGGGTATAGCCATCCGGGACGGCCTTGGCGACGATCGCTGAGCCAATCGAGCCACCGGCGCCTGCGCGGTTCTCCGGCACGACCGGCTGGCCCCACATGTCGTACAGCTTCTGCGCCACGATGCGGCCGACGATGTCGGTCGAGCTGCCCGGCGTGAACGAGATGATGACGTGCACCGGCTTGCTCGGAAACGCCTGACCGTAGGCCTGCATGGCTAGCGCCGCGCTGGCCGCAATCAGCAGTCTGATCCACGTTTTCATGCTTCCTCCTTTATTGTGGTACTGCACCCGCATCGCGCATTACCTTGCCGAGAACTTCGTACTCCTGCCGGATAAAGGCGTCGAATTGCCCGGCGTTCATCGACATCGGTTCGCCGCCGAGCTTCTCGAGGCGGTCTCTCATGTCGGCCGAGTGCAGCGCGCGATTGATTTCGGCATTCAGCTTGGCGACGATGTCGCGCGGCGTTTTTGCCGGCGCGAGCAGGCCCACCCAGAAATTGAATTCACCGCCCGCGAACCCCGCCTCGGCGATGGTCGGGACGTTCGGCAGCGCGGCGATGCGGGTCGGCGTGCTGACGGCGAGCGCGAGCAACTTGCCGTCCTTGAGCAGCCCCATGCTCGACACGCTCGGCACCCAGGCGAAGTGCACCCGCCCGCCCATGGTCTCGCTCAAGATCGGGGGCGTGCCCTTCAGCGGCACATGCACCGCCTGGATGCCGGCGGCGACGTTGAACTTCTCCGAGTTGATATGCGCGGCGCTGCCGACGCCCGCGGTGCCGTAATTGAGCTCGCCGGGCTTCGCCTTGGCGGCGGCGACGAGTTCCTTTACCGATTTCACGCCGAGCGCGGGTGAGACGATGAGCACGCTCGGCAGGCTG
>DATNMK010000013.1:0-28148 GCA_035602335.1 Burkholderiales bacterium | reverse complement strand
CCCGCCGTAGAGATGTAATCGATCCTGTCCGCAATGCCGAACTTGTTGATCGCCGCAACGGTGTCTCCGCCCCCGGCGATGGAGTAAGCCTTCGAGCTCGCGATCGCGTCGGCGATGGTGCGCGTGCCTTTGGCGAAGGGTTCCTTCTCGAATACGCCAAGCGGGCCGTTCCAGACGATGGTCCCTGCCTTGGCGAGAGATGCGGCGAGCGAGCGAGCAGTTTCCGGGCCGATATCCAGAATCATCTCATCACCCGACACGGCCTCGACCGGCTTCACCTTGGCTTCACCCTCCATGCTTTTCGCCACCACCACATCGGTAGGCAATGGCACCTTGGTCATCGCCATGATCTTCTTCGCCTCGCCGGCGAGGTCGGGCTCCGCCAGCGATTTGCCGATCGGTTTTCCGGCCGCGAGCAGAAAAGTATTGGCAATGCCGCCGCCGACGATCAGGTGGTCGACCTTTTTGGCCAGCTCGGCGAGCGCGCTGAGCTTGGTGGAGACCTTCGAGCCGCCGACGATCGCCGCCAGCGGGCGCGCGGGATTGGCGAGGGCACGCCCGAGCGCGTCGAGCTCCGCCGCCATCAGCGGCCCGGCGCAGGCCACCGGCGCAAAGCGCGCGACGCCGTGCGTCGTCGCTTCCGCGCGGTGCGCGCTGCCGAAGGCGTCGTTCACGTAGACGTCGCAAAGCGCGGCGATTTTCCGGGCCAGACCTTCGTCGTCCTTCTTCTCGCCCTTGTTGACTCGGCAGTTCTCCAGCATCACCACGTGTCCGGGCTCGACCTTCACGCCATTTAGCCAATTGGAAATCAGAGGGACTTCAACACCTAAAATCTCTGCCAACCTCTTCGCTACTGGAGCGAGCGAGTCCTCGGGCTTGAGCTCGCCTTCCTTGGGCCTGCCGAGGTGCGAAGTCACCATCACGGCGGCGTTCTTCTCCAGCGCATGGCGGATGCCGGGCAGCGAAGCGTGAATGCGCGTGTCGTCGGTGATTCTGCCGTTCTCGATCGGCACGTTGAGATCGGCGCGAATGAAGACCCGCTTGCCGCGCAGATCGAGGTCGGTCATGCGCTTGAATCTCACCTCTTCGTCCGCTCTCTCGCTGCGGGCAACTCCCGCCTGACCCCCTCGTCGATCGCGACCGAAGCCACATCACTTCGCGTTCATCAGCGCTACGGTGGCGTCGAGCATGCGGTTGGAGAAGCCCCACTCGTTGTCATACCAGGCGCAGACCTTGACCAGCGTTCCCTCGGACACCCGGGTCAGGCCGGAGTCGAAAATGGCGCTCGCCGGGTTGTGGTTGAAGTCCGAGGACACCAGCGGCTCGCTGGTGTATTCGAGCAGGCCCTTCAGGTCGGTTTCGGAAGCCTGCTTCACCGCCTTGTTCACCTCGTCCACCGTGGTCGGCTTCTTCGCGACGAACGAAAGGTCGACGATCGAGACGTTGATCGTCGGCACGCGGATCGAGAAGCCGTCGAGCTTGCCTTTCAGGTGCGGCAGCACGAGGCCCACCGCGGCGGCGGCGCCGGTCTTGGTCGGGATCATGTTGTGGGTCGCCGAGCGCGCGCGGCGCAGGTCCTTGTGGTACACGTCGGTCAGCACCTGGTCGTTGGTGTACGAGTGCACCGTGTTCATCAGCCCCGAGACCACGCCGATGCGGTCGTCGAGCGCCTTGACGAGCGTCGCGAGGCAATTCGTCGTGCATGACGCGTTCGAGATCACGCTATCCGAGGCCTTCAGGGACTTGTGGTTGACGCCGTAGACGATGGTCCGGTCGACGTCGCTCTCGCCGGGCGCCGAGACGATCACCTTGGCGGCGCCCGCCTGCAGGTGCGCGCCCGCCTTGGCCTTGCTGGTGAACAGGCCCGTGCATTCGAGCACCACGTCGATGCCGAGCTGCTTCCACGGCAGTCTTGCGGGATCGCGCTCGGCAACCACGCGAATGCGGTCATCGTTGACCACCATGCTCTCGCCGTCCACGCGCACGCTGCCCGGAAACCGGGCATGCGCCGTGTCGTACTTCAGCAGGTGGGCGTTGGTCTTGGCGTCGCCCAGGTCGTTGATGGCCAAAAACTGCAGGTCTTGCTTCTTGCCGCCCTCGTAGTGGGCGCGAAGCACCATGCGTCCGATCCGTCCGAAGCCGTTAATCGCTACCCTTATCGTCATTTCAATACGCTCCTGACTGCCTTGGCCACGTTCTCCGGAGTAAAACCGAAGAACTTGAAGAGATCCCCTGCCGGCGCGGATTCGCCAAATCGGTCGATGCCGACCACTGCGCCTTCCAGGCCGACATACTTTCTCCAGTAATCGCTGACGCCGGCCTCGACCGCGACGCGCGGCAAGCCGGGAGGGAGCACCGATTTCTTGTACTCCTCGCTTTGCCGGTCGAACACGCTGGTCGAGGGCATCGACACCACGCGCACTGCAATGCCCTCGGCAGCGAGCAGCGCCTGCGCCCCGATCGCCACGTGGAGCTCCGATCCGGTCGCGATCACCACCCCCTGAGGCTGCCCGGGATCCAAGACCACGTAGCCGCCGCGCTCGATGTCGCTCAACGAAGTCTTCTTCACGTAGGGCACGTTCTGGCGCGTCAGCAATAGGGAGGTCGGCCCGTTCTTCCTGCGCAAGGCCGCCGCCCAGGCGACCGCCGTCTCGACGCTGTCGCAGGGGCGCCAGACCTCCATGTTCGGCATCAGCCGCAGGCTCGCCGCATGCTCGATCGGCTGGTGCGTCGGCCCGTCCTCGCCCAGCCCGATCGAGTCGTGCGAGAAGACGTATATAACGCGAAGGCCCATCAGCGCCGCCAGCCTCAGCGCGTTGCGCGCGTAGTCCGAAAAGACCAGGAAAGTGCCGCCGTAGGGAATGAGCCCGCCGTGCAGGGCGATGCCGTTCATGACGGCGGCCATGCCGAACTCGCGCACGCCGTAGAACACGTAATTCCCGCCGTCTTCGCGCCCGATGACCTTCGATGCCTTCACCATGGTGAGATTGGAGCCGGTAAGATCGGCCGAGCCGCCGACCAGCTCTGGAAGCGCCGGCACGAGCGCTTCGAGTACAAGCTGCGACGCCTTGCGGGTCGCCATCGTTTCGGCCTTCTCGCTTGCTTCGCTCAGAAAAGACGCAACTTTTTCGTCGAAATCCTTGGGCAGTTCTCCAGCCATCCGGCGCTTGAATTCCGCGGCCTCGGCCGGGTACTGCTTCTCGTAGGAAGCGAACAGCCGGTTCCAGCGCCGCTCGGCGCGCTTGCCCGCTTCGCGCGCGTCCCAGCCGCGATACACGTTCTCGGGAATCTCGAAGGGCGGATAGTTCCAGCCGATCGCCTGCCGGGTGGCGGCAACCTCCTTGTCGCCGAGCGGCGCGCCGTGCGCCGCCCCGGTGTTCGCCTTGGTGGGCGCGCCTTTCGCGATCACGGTCTTGGCGCAGATCAGCGTCGGACGCGACTTCTCGCGCTTCGCCTTGCGCAGGGCGCGGTCGACCGCCTCGAGGTCGTGGCCGTCGACGTTCGCGATCACCTGCCAGCCATAGGCCTCGAAGCGCCGGCGCACGTCGTCGGTGTACCACTGCCTGATCTGACCCTTGTCCGAGTCGATCGAGATGCCGTTGTCGTCGTACACCGCGATCAGCTTGCCCAGTCCCAGGGTGCCGGCGAGCGCGCAGGCCTCGTGCGACAGGCCTTCCATCATGCAGCCGTCGCCCATGAAGACGTAGGTGTAGTGATTGACGATCTCGTGGCCGGGGCGGTTGAAGTCGGCGGCGAGAAGACGTTTAGCAAGCGCCATGCCGACGGCATTGGAGATGCCCTGCCCGAGCGGGCCGGTGGTGGTCTCGACGCCGGGCGCGAGGCCGCGCTCCGGGTGGCCCGGCGTCTTGGAATGCAGCTGCCGGAAGCGGCGCAGCTCGTCCATCGGCAGCTCGTAGCCCGTGAGGTGCAGCAGGCTGTAGAGCAGCATCGAACCGTGGCCGTTGGAGAGCACGAAGCGGTCGCGGTCGGGCCACGCCGGGTTGGCCGGGTTGTGGCGCAGGTGCCGCTTCCAGAGCGCCACCGCGATCTCGGCCATCCCCATGGGCATGCCGGGATGGCCGGACTTCGCGGCCTCCACCGCATCCATTGCGAGCGCGCGAATGGAGTTGGCGAGCTCGCCTTCAGATGCAGGGGGAATCATCGGAGGCCGCAAATTATACTCGGCGCATGATGCTGCTCCCCTTCAGCCGCCCGGTGGACTACGAGCACCTCGTTTCGGTCCAGGCGCCGGGCGACGGGAATCGGTCCGCGCATTGGTTCGTCTATCGCGGCACCGACCTGCTGGTCGAGATGGGACCGCCCGATCCGCGCCCGAGCGACGATCCGCGGGTGCGCGTGCGGCCGTCCTGGGCACGATTGCCGTTGCAGAAAAACCACAATTGGTTGGGGGCCCAGCCGCTCCGGACGCTATATCTAGGGCGCCTGGCGGGCGTCGATTGCTGGGCGGCCGAGCTCGATCCCGCCGCCGAGCCGCCGCTAGGGATGTCCTGGGAAGGGCTGCGCGCGCTGTTCTCGGTGCTGGAGGATTCGCACTTCGCGCTGGCCGGACGGGCGCTGCAGCTCGTCGACTGGGACCGCACGCACCAGTACTGCGGGCGCTGCGGCACGCCCACCGAGCCGAAGCGCGAGGAGCGCGTGCGCGTCTGTCCTGCTTGCAAGCTCTCTGCCTATCCTAGAGTCGCGCCGGCGGTGATGGCGCTGGTGCGCCGCGGCCGCGAGCTGCTGCTCGCGAGAAGCCCGCATTTTCCGGCTGGCATGTACAGCGCGCTGGCGGGCTTCGTCGAGCCGGGCGAGTCGCTCGAGCAGTGCCTCGCGCGCGAAGTCGCCGAGGAAGTCGGCGTGCGGATAAGCAACATCCGCTACTTCGCGAGCCAGCCGTGGCCGTTCCCGCATTCGCTGATGATCGCCTTCGTCTGCGACTGGGCGAGCGGCGAGATTTCGCCGCAAGCGGCGGAAATCGACGACGCAAATTGGTTTGACGTATTGCAATTGCCTAAACTTCCAAGCAAAATCTCGATCGCTCGCCGCTTGATCGATGCAGTTTCTGCAGAGATCCGCGGCGAGCTCGCAAGCGACTAGGAGGTTTTGCACGAGTTGAGCACGATCGAACAGCGCTGTTTTGCGCCGCAAGGCGCGAATGGAAGGCGTAGCCCGGACTTTCTCACGGCAGGCTGCGCCTTCGCATTTTGGGGGGTACTGGAATGAACGGTCTGCATCTTATCGGTGACCTCACCGGCTGCCGCTGCGATCCGCAGCTCCTTCTCGAAGGCGAGCGATTTCGCGCCAAGTGCCTAGAGCTGGTCGAGGCGGCGGGTCTCGCCGCCGTCGGCGTGAGCTTTCACCAGTTCGAGGGCTCCGGCTACACCGGCTGCATCGTGCTCGCGGAGTCCCACCTCGCGATCCATACCTGGCCCGAGCGCCAGGGGCTGACGCTCGACGTCTACGTCTGCAACTACAGCGCCGACAACTCCGCCAAGGCGAGGAAGCTATTCGACTCGATCGTCGCTTTCTTCCAGCCAACCGAGATTGCGCGCCATGAAATCGACCGCGGCGAGCACCTGCTGACCGAGCCGCTCAACGCCTCGACCGGCTTCTACATCAAGGCGGGCAAGCAGCTCGGCGAGTGGCAGACGCGCTTCCAGAAGATGCAGATCTACGACACACCCCACTACGGCAAGCTGTTCAGGCTCGACGGGTTCAACATGACCTCCGAGAAGGAGGAGTTCGTCTATCACGAGAACCTAGTTCACCCCGCGCTCAGCGCGCACGCCGCGCCCAAGCGCGTGCTGATCATCGGCGGCGGCGACGGCGGATCCTCGGAAGAGGTGCTCAAGCATCCCTCGGTCGAGCAGGTGACGATGGTCGAGATCGACCCCGACGTCATCGAGGTGGCGAAGCAGCACTTCCGGGCGGTGCACAACGGCGTGTTCGACAACCCGAAGCTGCGCGTGCTGGTCGAGGACGGGATGAAGTTCGTGCGCGACGCGCAGGAGAAGTTCGACCTGGTCACGCTCGACCTGAACGACCCGGTCGGGCCGGCCGCCGCGCTCTACTCGATGGAGTTCTTCCAGCAGCTGCGCCAGACGCTGGCGCCGGGAGGCGCGCTCAGCCTGCATCTGGGCTCGCCGGTGGCGCAGCCGCAGCGCGTTGCCGAGCTCGCCCAGCGCCTGAACAGCGTGTTCCGCATCGTGCGCGTGTACACCATGTACATCCCGCTCTACGGTTCGCTGTGGTCGATGGCGGTGTGCTCCGACAAGCTCGATCCCAAGGCGTTTACCGCCGACGAGATCGACCGCCGCATCGAGGCGCGCAAGCTCCAGGAGCTGAAGTACTACAACGGCGAGACGCACGAAGGCGTGTTCGCGCTGCCGAACTACGTGCGTGACCTGGTGGCTCCGGCGCGCCTCAAGCAGCCGGCGCGCGGGCGCCGGCTGGGGGTAGTCAGAGCAGCCGCGAAGTAGGTTTATTCCAAACTAGACAGGATCGGCCGGACAGTCTCAAAGATCCGGTCGATTTGCGCCTTTTCAATGATCAGAGGAGGGGAAAAGGCGATTGTCTCGCCGGTGTAGCGGATCAGCACGCCGGCCTCGAAAGACTTGACGAAGACTTCGTAGGCGCGCTTGCCCGGGGCGCCGGGGCGCGGCTCGAGCTCGATGCCGGCGACCAGACCGAGGTTGCGGATGTCGACCACGTGGCGCGCGTCTTTGAGCGCGTGGGCGGCATCTTCCCAGTATTTCTCGAGTGAAGCCGCGCGCTCGAGCAGGCCCTCCTCCTCCATGGTGTCGAGTGTGCCGATGCCGGCGGCGCAGGCGAGCGGATGCCCGGAGTAGGTGTAGCCGTGGAACAACTCGATACCGTCGGGCCCCTGCATGAAGGCTTCGAAAATGGCATCGCGCACGAACACCGCACCCATGGGCACCGTGCCGTTCGTCATGCCCTTCGCGGTCGTGATGAGGTCCGGCATGACGCCGAAACGCTGCGCGGCGAAGGGTTTGCCCAGCCGCCCGAAGCCAGTGATGACTTCGTCGAAAATGAGCAGGATGCCGTGCTTGGTGCAGATCTCGCGCAAGCGCTGCAGGTAGCCCCGGGGCGGCACCAGCACCCCTGTCGATCCGGCGACCGGCTCGACGATGACCGCGGCGATGGTCGAGGGGTCGTGCATCACGCAGAGCCGCTCGAGCTCGTCGGCGAATTCGGCGCCGTGGGCCGGCTGCCCGCGGGAAAAAGCGTTGCGCGCCGGGTCGTGCGTATGGCGGATATGGTCCACCCCGGCGACGCCCGGCCCGAAAGTCTTGCGGTTGGCGGGGATGCCGCCGACCGCCATGCCGCCGAAGTTCACGCCGTGATAGCCGCGCTCGCGGCCGATCAGGCGGAAGCGCTGCGCTTCCCCGCGGGCGCGATGGTAGGCGAGCGCGATCTTGAGGGCGGTGTCGACCGACTCGGAGCCGGAGTTGGTGAAGAACACCCTAGTGAAGCCCTGCGGCGCGATGCGCACCAGCCGCTCGGCGAACTCGAAGGCGATCGGGTGGCCCATCTGAAAGGTCGGCGCGAAATCCATCGTCGCCACCTGGCGCTGCACCGCCTGGACGATTTTCGGCCGGCAGTGGCCGGCGTTGACGCACCAAAGGCCGGCGCAGCCGTCGAGCAGCTGGCGGCCCTCGGGCGTCCAGTAGTACATGCCCTCTGCACGGGCGAGCAGCCGCGGCGCCTTCTTGAATTGCCGGTTTGCGGTGAACGGCATCCAGAAGGCC
The DNA here is from genome assembly GCA_035602335.1 of Burkholderiales bacterium. Taxonomy (GTDB): domain Bacteria; phylum Pseudomonadota; class Gammaproteobacteria; order Burkholderiales; family SG8-39; genus SCGC-AG-212-J23. Next base: position 20,376 of record DATNMK010000013.1, on the reverse strand, counting down.
GACTGCTGCAGCCCTGCCATGCGCGTCACATCCGATTCGGCGCGTTTATTCATGGCCTTAAGCTTACAGCAGGGCCACTTTGCCGCAAGTGCAGAATGCCCTAGGCCGAGTACGCCACCACTTTCTGGCGTTGCTCGCCCAACCCCTGGATGCGCAGGGTCATGACGTCGCCGGGCTTGAGAAACACCGGTGTCGGCTTGATACCCAGCCCTACGCCCGGCGGCGTCCCGGTGGCGATGATGTCTCCGGGCAGCAGCGTCATGTAGTGGCTGACGTGGGAGATGAGCTGCGCCACGTTGAAGATCATGGTGCGCGTGCTGCCGCCCTGCATGCGCTTGCCGTTGACGTCGAGCCACATGTCGAGGCTCTGCGGGTCGCGGATCTCGTCGGTGGTGACCAGCCAAGGCCCGATCGGCCCCGCGGTGTCGAAGCCCTTGCCCTTGTCCCACTGGCTGGTGGCCATCTGGAAGGCGCGCTCCGAGACGTCGTTGACGATGCAGTAGCCGGCGACGTGATTGAGCGAGCTCGCCTCGTCGACGTACCTCGCCTGCGTGCCGATCACCACGCCGAGCTCGATTTCCCAGTCGAGCTTGGTCGAGTTCTTCGGCTGGATCACGTCGTCGCTCGGCCCGTTGATGCAGGTCGTGGCCTTCATGAAGACGATCGGCTCCGACGGGATCGGCAGCCCCGCCTCCTTGGCGTGATCGGAGTAGTTGAGGCCGATGGCGACGAACTTGCCGATGCCGACGTAGGGCACGCCGAACCTCGGGCTCGCGTTCACCAGGGGCAGCGTCTCGGGCTTGAGCTTGGAGAGCATCTTCAGGCCGCGCGGAGAAATCTCGTTCGGGCCGATGTTGTCGATGATCTTGGACAGGTCGCGCACGCGCCCGTCGGCGTCCACCATCCCCGGCTTCTCGTAGCCCGCTTTTCCGTAGCGGCACAGTTTCATATCGTCATTCCCCCGTCGATCGGATAAGCGTTGCCGGTGGCGAACAGCGATTCATCGGAAGCCAGGAACACCAGGATCCCGGTGATGTCCTCCACCGTGCCGAGCCGCCCCATCGGCTGGCGCGCGACGAAATCCTTGCGCGCCTGCACCGGGTCCGGCAGGGCGTTGATTCGGTCCTGCAGCGAAGGCGTGTCCACGGTGCCAGGGCAGATCGCGTTGCAGCGTACGCCCTGGCGTACGAAATCGGCGGCGATCGACTTGGTGAGGCCGATCACCGCGGCCTTGCTCGAGCCGTAGGCGAAGCGGTTGGGCAGGCCGCGGATCGAGGAGGCGACCGAGGACATGTTGATGATCGAGCCGCCGCCCTTGCGCAGCATCCCCGGCAGAAAGGCCCGGGTGGCGAGATACATCGAAGTGACGTTGACCTTGAAGGCGAGCTCCCACTGCTCGGGCGTGCAATCGAGGATGGTGCCGTGATGCACGATCCCCGCGCAGTTGAACAGCACGTTGATGTCGCCCACCTCCTGGGCGGTTCTCGCGATCCCCGCCGGGTCGGTGACATCGAGCACGCGGGTGCGGATGCCGTCCTTGCCCTCGATCTCGGCGAGCGCTTTTGGGTTGAGGTCGGTCGCCCAGACGCGGGCGCCTTCGCGCGCGAAGGCCAGCGCCGCGGCGTGGCCCATGCCCTGCGCGGCCGCGGTAATGAACGCGGTCTTTCCTGCCAACCTGCCTGCCATGGAAACTCGCCTTGAGGGGAGCGAGATTATACGGCACGATACACGCCCCGTTCTTCGTGGAGTACTACGTCTCGGGCATGACGGGAGCGGTCAAGGAATGAACCAGCTCGACTTCAACGGCCGCACGGCGATCGTCACCGGCGGCATACAGGGCATCGGCGCGGCGATCGTCAAGCGGCTGGAGGTTTCGGGTGCGAAAGTGCGCGTCTGGGACCTGGACGGCGCGCCGAAAGTCGACGTCGCGGATGCTGCTTCAATAAAAAAAGCCACCGAAGACGCGCTAAAGGAGCTGGGGAAGATCGATGTCCTGGTCAACAATGCAGGCGTCGCGGGACAGAACGTCCCGACCGTGGACTATCCCATCGAGGAGTGGGAGCGGGTCCTGCGCATCAATCTCACCAGCCAGTTCCTCTGCTGCCGCGCGGTCGCGCCGCACATGGTGAAAGCGGGCTACGGCCGCATCGTCAACATTGCCTCGATCGCCGGCAAGGAAGGCAATCCGAACGCGGTGGCGTATTCCGCCTCCAAAGCGGGCGTGATCGCGCTCACCAAGTCGCTCGGCAAGGAGCTGGCGCAATCCGGCGTGCTGGTGAACTGCGTGACGCCGGCGGCGGCGAAGACCGCGATCTTCGACCAGATGACCGAGAAGCATATCCAGTACATGCTGTCCAAGATCCCGATGGGCCGCTTCGTGCACGTCGAGGAGATCGCCGCGCTCGTGTGCTGGCTCGCCTGCGCGGAGTGCTCGTTTTCAACCGGCGCGGTGTTCGACATTTCCGGCGGCAGGGCCACCTATTAAATGAAAAAGTCCAATCCCAAGCAGCGTTCGATCCAGTGGTTCGGGCGCCAGGACATCTACGGCTTCATCTATCGCAGCTGGATGAAGAACCGCGGCGTGCCGCACGACATGTTCGACGGCCGGCCGGTGATCGGCATCTGCAATACCTGGTCCGAGCTCACTCCCTGCAACACGCATTTCCGCGTCCTCGCCGAGCACGTGCGCAACGGCGTGCTCGACGCCGGCGGCTTCCCGCTCGAGTTTCCGGTGATGTCGCTCGGCGAGACGCTGATGCGGCCGACCGCGATGCTGTACCGCAATCTCGCCAGCATGGATGTCGAGGAGTCGATCCGCGCCAACCCGCTCGACGGCGTCGTACTCCTTGCCGGCTGCGACAAGACCACGCCGGCGACGCTGATGGGCGCGGCGAGCGTGGATCTGCCCACCATCCTCGTTTCCGGCGGGCCGATGCTCTCCGGCAAGTACCACGGCAAGGACATCGGTTCGGGCACCAACACCTGGTCGATGTCGGAGGAGCTGCGCGCCGGCAAGATCACGCTGGAGGAATTTCACGAGGCCGAGTCCTGCATGCACCGCTCGCACGGCCATTGCATGACGATGGGCACCGCCTCGACGATGGCGTCGATGATCGAGGCGCTCGGCGTCGGCATGCCCGGCAACGCGGCGATCCCCGCGGTGGACGCACGCAGGTACGTTCTCGCGCGCATGGCCGGGCGGCGCATCGTGGAGCTGGTGAAGGAGAAGATTTCCGTTTCCAGGATCCTCACCCGGGAGGCGTTCGAGAACGCGATCCGCGCTCTGGCGGCGATCGGCGGATCGACCAACGCGGTGATCCATCTGACCGCCATCGCGCGCCGCATCGGCGTCGAGCTGGACCTCGACGACTTCGACCGGCTCGGCCGCGGCGTGCATACGCTGGTCAATCTGATGCCGTCGGGCCAGTACCTGATGGAGGATTTCTATTACGCGGGCGGCCTGCCGGCGGTGCTGCGCGAGCTGGGCGAGAACAACCTGCTGCACCGCGACGCGCTCACCGTCAACGGCAAGACGATCTGGGAGAACAACCAGAACGCGCCGTGCTGGAATCGCGAGGTCATCCACACCTTCAGGTCGCCGTTCAAGAAAAATGCCGGCATCGCCGTGCTGCGCGGCAACCTGTGCCCCGAGGGCGCCATCATCAAGCCATCCGCAGCGACGCCCAAGCTGATGACGCACCGTGCTCGCGCGGTGGTGTTCGAGGATATCGAGGACTTCCACCGCCGCATCGACGACCCCAAGCTCGATATCGACGAGAATTGCGTGATGGTGCTCAAGAACTGCGGCCCCAAGGGCTATCCCGGCATGGCCGAGGTCGGCAACATGCCGCTGCCGCCGAAGCTGCTGAAGAAAGGCGTTACCGACATGGTGCGCATCTCCGACGCGCGCATGAGCGGCACCGCCTACGGCACCGTGGTGCTGCACGTCTGCCCCGAGGCCGCGGCGGGCGGCGTTCTGGCGCTGGTCGAGAACGGCGACATGATCGAGCTGGACGTCGAAAAGCGCAGGCTCGTGCTGCTGGTGGCCGAAGACGTTCTGCTCAAGAGAAGGAAGAACTGGAAGCTGCCGCCGCCGCCGCTCGAGCGCGGCTACTGGAAGCTGTACTTCGACCACGTGCTGCAGGCGAGCGAAGGCGCCGACCTCGATTTCCTCGTCGGCAAGAGCGGCGCCTTCGTGCCGCGCGACAATCATTGAGAGGCCCCCATGCTGCAGGCTGAGCATGTCCACGAGTTCGCGCCCTGGACCATCGGCGCGACGATGTAATGAGTCTTCCAGAGATAGCGATCGCTGCGGCGCTTGCGTGGGGCGCGGGTTTGCGAGCCTATGCAGTGATGTTCGCCGTCGGTCTCGCCGGGGCGCTGGGCTGGGTCGAGCTTCCCGGCCATCTGGGCGTGCTCCAGCAGCCGATCGTCCTGGCGGCGAGCGGCTTCATGACCTGCGTCGAATTCTTCGCCGACAAGCTGCCATGGCTCGACAGCCTGTGGGATACGGTGCACAGCTTCATCCGCATTCCGGCAGGCGCCGCGCTCGCTGCGGCGGTGTTCGGCGATTCCGGCTTGGGGGTGTCGGTCGCTGCGGCGATTCTCGGCGGCACGCTGGCCGGCGCCGTGCATCTTGCGAAATCCGGCACCCGCGCGGCGATCAACACCTCGCCCGAGCCGTTCTCCAACTGGGCCGTGTCGCTTTCGGAGGATGCGCTGGTGCCGCTCGGTCTCTGGCTCGCCGTGGCGCACCCGTTCGTGTTCTTCGTCCTGCTCGCGGTGTTCCTGGTGGCCGCGGCGCTCCTGGTGCGGCTCCTGTGGCGCGGGCTCGCCGCGCTCGCCAGCCGAGCGCGCTGATCACTCCGGCCCGCGCTCCGCGCTTTTACGTGGATGCGGCGTTGCGCGCCGGCGGTACCTGCGTGCTGTCGGAGGACGCGGCGCACCATGCAGTACGCGTATTGCGGGTGCGCGCAGGCGACGCCATCACGCTCTTCAACGGCCGCGGCGGCGAGTACCCGGCGCGCATTGCGGCGATCGAGCGCCTGCGCGTCGCAGCCGACGTGCTTGAGCACCGCGCGGTCGAGCGCGAGTCGCCGCTGCGCATGGTGCTGGTGCAGGGCGTTTCTGCCGGCGAGCGAATGGACTTCACGGTGCGCAAAGCGGTCGAGCTTGGCGTGGCCGAGATCAGGCCGGTGCTCGCGGCCGCCTCGGTCGCCCGGCCGAAAGGCGAGCGTGCCGCAACGCGCCACGCTCACTGGCAGAAAGTCGCGATCGCCGCTTGCGAGCAATGCGGCCGTAACCGCATCCCTGTAGTGCATCCGCTTGTGGCGGCCGCGGACTACAGCGCAGACGATGCAGGCGCCAAGATTCTGCTTTCGCCGCGTGCCGAGCTTGCGCTTTCAAAAGTAAGCATCGACGCAGCGGTGACCGTTGCCGCCGGCCCCGAGGCCGGATTCAGCGCTGAAGAGGAAGCCGCCTTCGCGCGCAGCGGCTTCATTCCGGCGAAGCTCGGTCCGCGGGTCCTGCGGACCGAGACTGCGGCGCTCGCGGCGCTCGCCGCGCTCAGCGCGCTGCGGGGAGACTTCTAGCGAGCAGCTCGGCGATGCGCGTGTTGCCGTTGGCGCGTGCGATCTCGACCGCGCTGCGGCCGTCGCTATCGCGGCTCGACAGGTTGACGCCGCCGCCGAGGACGTAAAGCTCCACGGCGAGTGCGTCGTCGCGCTTCACCGCGTCAAGGTACTGCCTGGGATCGTAATAGCGCAGGCCCATCGCGTTGAGGTCCTTGCGCGCCTGCAGCGATCGATCGACCGATGCCGAATCCGCCGGCATCTTGCCGATGCCTTTGCGCGCCATCGCGGCGAGATCGCGCCCAATGACGGCGATCTGCGTGCGACGCTCGACGGACATGTCGGCGGTCGCTTCGTGCAGCAGTCCGGCAATCGCGCGATTGGCTTCCGGATCGTTCCCCGCGAGCACCTCATCGATGCCTTTCAGGCTCGCCTGCGGATCGTCGCTTTGCGCCGCGAGGCGCACGAATTTCTGCACCAGCGAAAGCGCGTAACCGAAGGCTACGTCTTCGCCCGCGTGCGCGGGAATCACCGGTGCGATGAGACCTGCTACGAGAACAACGCGAATGAGTTTCATAGGCCCCTCCGAGGCTGCAAGCATAACCCAAGCGTTTACCCCTTAGAATTTGAAAAAACTACAACGCTCGGGGAGCGTATGGCCGCACTGCAACACCCGGAAGCCTTCGTGCGCTGGCTGCGCCAGGTCACGCCGTACGTGCACGCCTTCCGCGGCCGCACCTTCGTCGTCGGCTTCGGCGGCGAGATGTTCGCCGAGCCGGTGCGCTTTGCAAGCTTCATCCACGACGTGAACCTGCTCGCCGCGCTGGGCATCCGGCTGGTGCTGGTCCCCGGCGCCCGGCCGCAGATCGAGGCGGAGTTGAAGGCGAAGGGGCTGCGCTCGCGCTACGCGCAGGGCCTGAGGATCACGGACGAGGCGGCGCTCATGGCGGTAAAGCACGCCGCGGGCGTGCTGCGGGTGGAGCTCGAGGCGCAGCTCTCGCAGGGGCTGCCGGGCTCGCCGATGGCCGGCGCGCAGATCCGGGTTGCCTCGGGCAACTTCATCACCGCGCGCCCGATCGGCGTGGTGAAAGGAACCGATTTCCAGTTCACCGGCACGGTGCGCAAAGTCGACGCGGCCGCGATCTCGCGGCGGCTCGACGCCGGCGAGGTCGTTCTGGTGCCGCACATCGGCTACTCGTCGACCGGCGAGGTTTTCAACCTCGCGTGGGAGGACGTCGCCGAGAACGTGGCCATGTCGCTCAAAGCCGACAAGCTCATCATGTACACCGACCGGCTGCCCACCAACCGCAAGGGTGAAGTGCTGAGCGAGCTGACCGCGCGCGAAGGAGAAACGCTCGCGAAGAAAGCCCCGCTCACGCCGCAGAGCGCGCGTGCGATCGAGCACGCCGTGCGCGCCGTCGGCGGCGGCGTCGCGCGTGCGCATGTGGTCACGCGCCGCGTGTGGGGCTCGATGCTGCTCGAGCTGTTCACCCACACAGGCGTCGGCACCATGATCACGGCCGACGCGGTGGAGAAGCTGCGCCCCGCGCGCGTCGAGGACGTACGCGGCATGCTCACGCTGATCGAGCCGCTGGAGGCCGACGGCACGCTGGTGAAGCGCAGCCGCGAGCTGCTGGAGGCCGAGATCAACAATTTCCTGGTGGTGGAGCACGATGGCACGATCGTCGGCTGCGCGGCACTGTATCCGATCCCCGAGGAGAAGAGCGCGGAATTCGCCTGCCTCGCCGTGGCCGAGGAATACCGCGACGCGGGATACGGCGAGCGGCTGCTGAAGGCTTGCGAGGAGCGTGCCAAAGCGCTGCGCCTGCGGAGGCTTTTCGCACTCACCACCCGCGCCGCGCACTGGTTCCTCGAGCAGGGATTCCGCGCCGCCGACCTCTCCGCCCTGCCGCAGCGCCGCCAGGCCCTCTACAACTGGCGCCGCGGCTCGAAGGTGTTCCTCAAGAGAATATAATTCGCGCCATGGCGAGAATGGTGAAGTGCGTAAAGCTCGGCCGCGAGGCCGAAGGGCTCGATTTCCCCCCTTACCCCGGGGCGCTTGGCAAGCGGATCTGGGAACACGTCTCGAAGGAAGCCTGGCAGCAGTGGCTGAAACAGCAGACCATGCTGGTGAACGAGAACCGGCTCAACCTCGCCGATCCCAAGGCCCGCAAGTACCTGATGGAGCAGACCGAGCGCCACTTCTTCGGCGAAGGCGCCGAGGTGGCGTCCGGGTACGTCCCCCCTAAAGAGTAATAGTTCGGACCCCAGAAGCCGTAGCGAGCAGCAGCACGTCCGCCGGCCGGCGCGCGAAGATGCCGTTGGTCACCAGGCCCGCGATATTGTTCAGCTCGGCCTCGAGCCCGGGCGGGTCGAGCAGCGTCAGGCCGTGGCAATCGAGGATCAGGTTGCCGTTGTCGGTCTTGAAGTTCTCGCGCAGCACCGGCTGAGCTCCCCGCTTCAGCATCTCGCGGCCGACGTAGCTGCGCGCCGTCGGGATCACCTCGAGCGGCAGCGGGAATTTGCCGAGCACCGGCACGAGCTTCGAGGCATCGCAGATGCAGACGAACTTCTGCGCCACCGCGGCGACGATCTTCTCGCGCGTCAGCGCGCCGCCGCCGCCCTTGATCATGTACAGGTGCTCCGTAACCTCATCGGCGCCGTCGATGTACACCGGCAGCTCGTCGACGCTGTTGAGATCGAAGACGCGGATGCCGTGCTTCTTGAGCCGCTCGGCGCTCGCATTCGAGGCGGCCACCGCGCCTTCGATGCGGCCCTTGATCGAGGCGAGCGCGTCGATGAAGAAGTTGACGGTGGAGCCCGATCCCACGCCGACCACGCGGTCCTCGACGACGTGCTTCAGCGCTTCGCCGGCAACCCGTTTTTTTAATTGATCCTGGTTCACTTCTTGCGTTGCGGCGGCAAATCCGTGCACACGCCCTCGAACAATTCCGCCGCCATGCCTACCGACTCGCTGAGGGTCGGATGCGGATGGATGGTCTTGCCGATGTCGGTGGCGTCGGATCCCATCTCCACCGCGTGCGCGATCTCGCTGATCAGGTCGCCCGCGCCGGTCCCGACAATGCCGCCGCCGATGATGCGGTGCGTCTCGCCGTCGAAGATCAGCTTGGTGAAGCCTTCATCGCGCGCGTTGGCGATCGCCCGCCCCGATGCCGCCCAGGGAAACTTGGCGACGCCTATCTTCACGCCGTTTTTCTTCGCCTCGTCCTCGGTGACCCCGACCCAGGCGATCTCGGGGTCCGTATAGGCAACCGAGGGAATGACGCGCGCGTCGAAATGCGATTTCTGGCCGGCGGCCGCCTCGGCGGCGACATGGCCCTCATGCACCGCCTTGTGCGCGAGCATCGGATTGCGGGCGATGTCGCCGATGGCGTAGATATGCGGCACATTGGTGCGCATCTGGGAATCGGTTTCGATGAATCCCCGGTCGGTTACAGCGATGCCACCCCTTTCGGCGCCGATCTTCTTGCCGTTCGGCACCCGGCCGACGGATACCAGAATCAAGTCGTACACCTGCGAGTTTTTCTTGTCTCCCTCAAACCAGGCTTTCAGGCCTTGAGAAGTGGCTTCGACCTTGGTCGTCTTGGTTTTCAGCATCACCTCGTCGAAGCGGCCGGCGTTGAACTTCTGCCACACCGCGACCAGGTCGCGGTCGGCGCCGAGCATCAGCCCATCCATCATCTCGACCACGTCGAGCCGCGTGCCGAGCGTCGAATAAACCGTGCCCATCTCCAGGCCGATGATGCCGCCGCCGATCACCAGCATTTTTTTCGGCACGCCCTTGAGCTCCAGCGCTCCCGTGGAGTCGACGATGCGCGGGTCTTCGGGGAGGAATGGAAGCTTCGCCGCCTGCGAGCCGGCGGCGATGATGGCCGAGGTAAAGCGCACGGTTTTCTTGCCTTCCTTCCCCTCCACCTGCAAGTGATTCTTGTCCAGAAAAGTCCCTACCCCCTGGAGCACGGTGACCTTGCGCATCTTCGCCATCGAGCCGAGGCCGCCGGTCAGCTTGCCGACCACCTTGTCCTTGAAAGCGCGCAGCTTGGCGAGGTCGAGCTTGGGCTCGCCGAAGGCGATGCCGTGGTCGGCGAGATCGCGCGCCGCGTCGATGACGGCGGCGGTATGCAGGAGCGCCTTCGATGGAATGCAGCCGACGTTGAGGCATACGCCGCCGAGCGTCGGATAGCGCTCGACCAGCACCGTCTTAAGCCCGAGGTCCGCGGCGCGAAACGCCGCCGAGTAGCCGCCCGGCCCCGCACCCAGGACGAGGACATCGCACTCGAGGTCGGCGGAGGCGGAAGCCGAGGGCGCTGCGCTCGGCGCCGGGGCTGCCTTGGGCGCTTCCGGTTTTTTTTCAGCCTCACTTGATTCAAGAACCAGGATCGGCGAGCCCTGCGAAACCTTGTCACCGACCTTGATCCTCAGCTCCTTCACTACCCCGGCGCCGGGCGACGGGATCTCCATCGTCGCCTTGTCGGACTCGAGCGTGATGAGCGACTGCTCCTGCGCCACGGCGTCGCCGGGCTTGACCAGCACCTCGATGACCTCGACTTCCTTGAAATCCCCGATGTCGGGGACCTTCACCTCGATTCCGGCCATCTAGAGAATCAACTTTCTGATGTCCGAGAGCACCGACACGAGGTAGCTGCAGAAGCGGGCAGCGGTCGCGCCATCGATGACGCGATGGTCGTAGGAGAGCGAAAGCGGCAGGATCAAGCGCGCAACGAAGACATCGTTCCCTTTTTCGTCCTTGGCTTTGAATGTCGGACGCAAGGCACCCCGGGAAACCCCCAGGATGGCGACCTCCGGCGCATTGATGATCGGCGTGAAGGCGGTGCCGCCGATGCCGCCGAGGCTGGAGATCGAGAACGTGCCGCCCTGCATGTCGCCGGGCTTGAGCTTGCCGTCGCGCGCGAGCTTGGAGATGTCGGATAGCTCGTGCGCGACGTCGAACACGCCCTTGCGGTCCGCATCGCGGACCACAGGCACCACCAGCCCGCCCGGCGTGTCGACGGCGACGCCGATGTGGAAGTACTTCTTGATGACGATGCTCTCGCCCGACTTGTCGAGCGAAGAGTTGAACACCGGATACTGCCGCAGCGCCGTGACGCAGGCCTTGATCATGAAGGCGAGCATCGTGAGCTTGAAACCCTGTTTCTCGGTCTCTACGGTCTGCGCCTTGCGGAAGGCCTCGAGATCGGTGATGTCGGCCTCGTCGAATTGGGTGACGTGCGGGATCGAGATCCAGTTGCGGTGCAGATAGGGCCCCGACAGCTTCTGGATGCGCGACAGCGGTTTGATCTCGACCGGGCCGAACTTCGCGAAATCGACTTCCGGCCAGGGCGGCAGGTTGAAGGGCAGCGCGCCGCCTCCCTTTACCGCAGGCACGGCGGCTGGCGCGCCTTGCAGCACGCCTTTCACGAAGGCCTGCACGTCGGAATGCAGGATGCGGCCTTTCGGGCCGCTGCCCCGCACCTTCGTCAGATCGACGCCCAGCTCGCGCGCGAACTTCCGCACAGATGGCGAGGCGTGAGGTTTGGTCGCGGTTTCTTCCTGCGGCTCGCGCGGCACCGGTCGCGGGGCAGGAGCCGCCGCCATCGGCACGGGGGCTGGCGCAGGCGCCGCGGCTTTGGGGGAAGAGGGCTTCGGCGCCTCGGCTTTTGTTTCGCTTGTGGCATCCTCTTTCGAATCGAGCACCAGGATCGGCGAGCCCTTGGCCACCTTGTCGCCGACCTTGACCTTCACGTCCTTCACCACCCCGGCCGACGGCGATGGAATTTCCATCGTCGCCTTGTCCGATTCGAGCGTGATGAGCGACTGCTCCTTGGTCACCGTATCGCCGGGCTTGACCAGCACTTCGATGACCTCGACCTCCTTGAAGTCCCCGATATCGGGAACCGGCACGGTCTGGGCGCTCGAAGAAGCCGCGTTCCCGGCAGAAGCTGCCTTCGGTGCGGGCGCGGCAGCCGGCGGCGCCTTCTGCTCGGGCTTGGGCGCTTCCCTCGCCGCGGGTTCCGCTTTCGAATCCAGTACCAGGATCAGCGTCCCCTGGGAGACTTTGTCGCCCATCTTCACCTTCAGTTCCTTCACCACGCCCGCCGCCGGCGACGGAATTTCCATCGTCGCCTTGTCCGACTCCAGCGTGATGAGCGACTGCTCCTTCGAAACGGCGTCGCCCGGCTTGACCAGCACCTCGATGACCTCGACCTCCTTGAAGTCGCCGATGTCCGGAACGACCACTTGACTCATGAATGCAGGCTCATACGGTCGTCGGATCGGGCTTCTCGGCATCGATGCCGTACTTTTTGAGCGCATCGGCCACCGCCTTCGGCTTGCCCTCGCCCTGATCGGCAAGCGCTTTCAGCGCCCCGATGGTGACGAAGTTCCGGTCGACTTCGAAGAAGTGCCGCAGCTTGGCGCGCGAATCGGAGCGCCCGAAGCCGTCGGTGCCGAGCACGCGGTATTGGCGGCCTTGCGGAATGAAGGGGCGGATCTGGTCGGCGAAGGTCTTGATGTAGTCGCTCGCCGCGACGACCGGACCGGCAGGCCGTTTCTGCAAAGCCTCGGTCACAAAAGGCGTGCGGGGCTTCGCTTCCGGATGCAGCATGTTCCAGCGCTCCGCGGCGAGGCCGTCGCGCCGCATCTCGGTAAAGCTGGTCGCGCTCCACACGTCGGCGGCGACGCCCCAGTCGGCTTCGAGCAAATCGGCCGCGGCAAGCACTTCGCGCAGAATGGTGCCCGAACCGAGCAGCTGAACGCGGACTTTTGCCTTCGACTTCGATTCACGAAGCAGATACATGCCTTTCAAGATGCCCGGCTCCACGCCTTGCGGCATCGCCGGATGCTCGTAGTTCTCGTTCATCAGGGTGATGTAGTAGTAGACATCCTCCTGATCGGTGACCATGCGGCGCAATCCGTCCTGGATGATCACCGCGACCTCGTAGCCGTAGGTCGGGTCGTAGCACAGGCAGTTCGGGATCACCGAGAACAGCACGTGCGAGTGGCCGTCTTCGTGCTGCAGGCCTTCGCCGTTCAGCGTCGTTCTTCCCGCGGTGCCGCCGAGCACGAAGCCGCGCGCGCGCTGGTCGGCCGCCGCCCAGGCGAGATCGCCGAAGCGCTGGAAGCCGAACATCGAGTAGTAGATGTAGAACGGGACGGTGACGAAGTTGGAGTGGCTGTACGAGGTCGCCGCGGCGATCCACGAAGAGAAGGCACCCGCCTCGTTGATGCCCTCCTCGAGGATCTGGCCTTGCTTGTCCTCTCGGTAGAACATCACCTGGTCCTTGTCGACCGGCTCGTACTTCTGGCCTTCTGCGGCAAAGATGCCGAGCTGCCGGAACATGCCCTCCATGCCGAAGGTGCGGGCCTCATCGGGCACGATCGGCACGATGCGCTTGCCGATATCCTTGTCTCGCACCAGCGCGGTTAGCGTACGCACGAATGCCATGGTGGTTGAGATTTCGCGGCCTTCGCCGGAGCCCTTCAGCACCGCGTCAAAAGCCGCGAGTGGCGGCACCGCTGGTACCGTGTCGGCCTTCCGGCGGCGCTGCGGCAGGTAGCCGCCGAGCGCTTTCCTGCGCTCGTGCAGGTACTTCATCTCCGGCGCGTCTGCCGGCGGGATGTAGAACGGCAGCTCGTCGAGCTTGTCATCCGGCACCGGGATGCGGAAGCGATCGCGCACCTCCTTGATGGTCTGGATGTCGACCTTCTTCAGCTGGTGCGTCGGATTCTTCGCCTGGCCCTGCTTGCCCAAGCCGTACCCCTTGATGGTCTTGGCGAGGATCACGGTCGGCTGGTCCTTGTGCTTCACGGCCGCGGCGTACGCGGCATACACCTTGTGCGGGTCGTGGCCGCCGCGGTTCAGTCGCCAGATGTCCGCGTCGGTCATGTTGGCGACCATCTCGAGGAGCTTCGGGTGCTTGCCGAAGAAATGCTTGCGCACGAAGGCGCCGTCATTCGCCTTGTAGTTCTGGTACTCGCCGTCGACGGTTTCCTCCATCACGCGCAGCAGGATGCCGTCCTTGTCTTTCGCGATCAGCGGATCCCAGTACGAGCCCCAGATCACCTTGATCACGTTCCAGCCGGCGCCGCGGAAGTCGCCTTCGAGCTCCTGGATGATCTTGCCGTTGCCGCGCACCGGCCCGTCGAGCCGCTGAAGGTTGCAGTTGACGACGAAGATCAGGTTGTCGAGCTTCTCGCGCGCGGCAAGGCCGATCGCGCCCAGCGACTCGGGCTCGTCCATCTCGCCGTCGCCGCAGAACACCCACACCTTGCGGTTCGCGGTCTGCGCCAGGCCGCGCGCCTCCAGGTACTTCAGGTAGCGCGCCATGTAGATCGCCTGGATCGGCCCCAATCCCATCGACACCGTCGGAAACTGCCAGTAATCGGGCATCAGCCAGGGATGCGGATACGAGGACACGCCCTTGCGGTCGACTTCGCGCCGGAAATTGAGCAGCTGCTCCTGGGTAAAGCGGCCTTCGAGCAGGCCGCGCGCGTACACGCCGGGCGAAGAATGGCCCTGGAAGTAGACCAGGTCGCCGCCGTGGCCGTCGTGCGGCGCGTTCCAGAACTGGTGCTGCCCGACGCCGAACAGCGTTCCGACCGAAGCGAAGCTCGCGATGTGGCCGCCCAGCTCGTCGTCGTTGCGGTTGGCTCTCGCCACCATCACCAACGCGTTCCAGCGGCAATACGAGCGGATGCGCTCCTCCAGCGCCGCGTTGCCGGGCGAGCGCTCCTCCATGTGCGGCGGAATGGTGTTGATGTACGCCGTGTTCGGCGAGAACGGAATGTAGGCGCCCGAGCGGCGCGCCTTGTCGATCAGCTTTTCGAGCAGGTAGTGCGCGCGCTCCGGACCTTCACGCTCGAGCACCGCCTCGAGCGCGTCGAGCCATTCCTGCGTCTCTAGCGCGTCGGGATCGTTCGCGGCCGGAAATTGGGGGAGCGCGGACATGATGGGGGTTCGCTTTCTGAAAGTCTGGATTGCGCCTTGTGAGCGCGGGGGAATGCGGCCCAAGCTTAATACGCGGAACCGGGTGGCTCAAGTGGTAGACTGCCGCCCCTTCATGGCTGCGCGCATCCTCGACGGGAAGGCTCTCGCCGCTGCGGTGCGCGCCTCGGTCAAGGAGACCGTGGCGCGGCTTGCGGCGCGCGGAGTGCGTCCCGGGCTCGCGGTGATCCTGGCGGGAGACGACCCCGCGTCCGCCATGTATGTGCGCAACAAGGTGCGCGCCTGCGAGGAGACCGGCGTGCGCTCCGAGCTGCACCGCTACGGGGGCGAGGTCACCGAACGCACGCTACTCGATCGCATTGCAGCACTGAACGCCGATCCGGCGGTGCACGGCATCCTCGTGCAGCTGCCGCTGCCGGGCCAGATCAATCCCCGGCCCGTGCTCGAAGCTGTTTCGCCGGCAAAGGACATCGACGGCTTCCATGTCGAGAACCTTGGCGCCCTCGTCGCCGGGCAGCCGAAGCTCGTGCCCTGCACGCCCGCCGGCGTGATGCGGCTGATCGAGCACGCGGGTGTGGCGCTTGCCGGCCGCCACGCGGTGGTGATCGGCCGCTCCAACATCGTCGGCAAGCCGCTCGCGCTTCTGCTCTTGCAGAAAGACGCAACCGTCACCATCTGCCATTCGAAGACCATGGATCTGCATGACGTGACCCGGGAGGCCGATGTCCTGATCGCCGCCGTCGGGCGCGCGAAACTCGTGACGGCGGCAATGGTCAAACCGGGCGCCTGCGTCATCGACGTGGGCATCAACCGGCTTGCCGACGGGACGCTTGCCGGCGACGTCGATTTCGATGCGGTCAAAGACGTAGCGGGCTGGATTACGCCGGTACCGGGCGGCGTCGGTCCGATGACGATTGCCCTCCTCCTCGAGAACTGCGTGCGCGCTGCTTCCAGATGAATCCATTGTTAGATTTTTCCGCTCTACCCCGTTTCCAAGAGTTAAAACCCGAGCATGTCACCCCGGCGGTGGATCAGCTTCTGGCGGAGGGCCGCGCCACCACTGCCGCGGTGACCCACGCGGACCCCAGCTGGGATGCGTTCGTCGCGCCGCTCGAGGACGCGAACGAGCGCATCGCGCGCGCCTGGGGCCAGGTGTCGCACCTGCACGCGGTGCTCGACAGCCCCGCGCTGCGCGAGGTCTACAACACCAACCTGCCGAAGCTCTCGCAATACTGGACCGAGCTCGGGCAGAACCAGGCGCTGTTCGAGAAATACAAGGCGCTCCGCGATTCCGCCGAATTCGTTCAGTTGTCAAAAGCAAGACGAAAAATCGTCGAAAACGCGCTGCGCGATTTTCGTCTCAGCGGCGCCGAGCTCGCGCCGGACAAGAAAGCGCGCTTCGCCGCCATCCAGGAGGAGCTCGCTCGGCTCGGCGCGAAGTTCTCGGAGAACCTGCTGGATGCGACCAACGCGTTCTCGATCGTGATCGACGAGAAAAGGATTGCGGGGATCCCCGGCGACGCGCTGCATGCGGCGCGCGAAGCGGCGGAAAAGGACGCCAAGACCGGCTGGAAATTCACGCTGCATGCGCCGTCGTACCTGCCGGTGATGCAGTACGCCGACGACCGCAAGCTTCGCGAGGCGATGTATCGCGAGAGCGTGACCCGCGCCTCGGAATTCGGCAGGCCGGAATGGGACAACACGCCGCTGATGGCGCGCATCGTCGTGCTGCGCCGTGAGCTGGCGGAGCTGCTGGGTTACTCCAGTTTCGCCGAGGTGTCGCTGGTGCCGAAGATGGCCGAATCGCCCCGGCAGGTGCTCGAGTTCCTGGACGATCTCGCGCGGCGCGCGCGGCCGTTCGCCGAGCATGACGCCGAGGAGCTGCGCGAGTTCGCGAAGACCGAGCTCGGCATCGCGCGGCTCGAAGCCTGGGACGTCGCCTACGCCTCCGAGAAGCTGCGCGCGAAGCGCTACGCCTTCTCGGATCAGGAGGTGAAGCAGTACTTTCCCGAGGACGTGGTGATCGCCGGGCTCTTCAGGGTGGCCAAGACGCTCTACGGCATCCGCATTCTTCCCTCGAAGGCGCCGGTGTGGCACGAGGACGTGCGCTTCTTCGAGATCCGCGACGGCGCCGGCGCGCTGGTTGGCCAGTTCTATACGGACCTCTATGGGCGCGACACTAAGCGCGGCGGCGCCTGGATGGATGATGCCATCGCGCGGCGGCGCAAGGGAACGCAGCTGCAAACACCGGTCGCCTATCTCAACTGCAACTTCTCCCGCCCGATTGCGGGCAAGCCCGCGCTTTTCACTCACGACGACGTGCTGACGCTGTTCCACGAGTTCGGCCACGGCCTGCATCACCTGCTGACCCGCATCGACGATCTCGGCGTCTCGGGCATCAACGGCGTCGAATGGGACGCGGTCGAGCTGCCGAGCCAGTTCATGGAGAACTTCTGCTGGGAACGGGACGTGCTGCGCCACATGACGCGCCACGTCGACAGCGGCGCAGCGTTTCCGCGCGCCCTGTTCGACCGCATGCTCGCCGCAAAAAACTTCCAGAGCGGGCTGGCGATGCTGCGCCAGATCGAGTTCGCGGTGTTCGACATGCGGCTGCATTCGGACTTCGATCCGGCGGCCGGGCAGACGCCGCTCGAGCTGCTGAAGGAAGTGCGCAGCCGCGTCGCGGTGCTGCACCCGCCGGAGTACAACCGCTTTCCCAACAACTTCTCGCACATTTTCGCGGGCGGCTACGCGGCGGGGTACTACAGCTACAAATGGGCCGAAGTTCTCTCGGCGGACGCTTACAGCTTCTTCGAGGAAAACGGCGTGCTCGACGCGCGTGCCGGACAGCGCTTCCGCGACGAGATCCTCGCCGTCGGCGGCAGCCGCCCGGCGGCGGAATCGTTCCGCGCGTTCCGCGGACGCGAGCCGCGCGTCGAAGCGCTCCTCAAGCACAATGGTATGATTTCCACATGATGCGCAGGCGCATCGGCGTCGTCCTGGTTCTCGCGCTGGCCGCGGGCGCGGTGGCGGCACAGCAGCTCTATCGCTGGACGGACGAAAAGGGCCGCGTGCACATCGCCGACACGCCGCCGCCGCCCGGTGCGAAGGATGTCCACCAGTGGCGCGTCACCGCGTCGAGGGTTGCCGAGGGCGGCTCCGAACCGTACGCGCTGCAACAGGCGCGCAAGGAATCGCCGGTGACGCTCTACACCGGGCCCGACTGCGAGCCCTGCAACGATGCGCGCAAGCTGCTCAACGCGCGCGGCATCCCGTTCAAGGAAGTGAGCGTGACCGAGAAGGAGGTCAATGACCTCGTCAAGCTCTCCGGCAGCGCCTCGGTGCCGGTCATCGTTGTCGGCAGCGCGACGCAGAAGGGCTTCGAGGAATCGGTCTATCACCGCCTCCTCGATGACGCGGGATATCCGAAGATGGGCATGCTCGGGCCGCGTAACCAGCAGGCGCCCAAGCCCGGTGCGCAAGAGGCGGCGAAGCCGGCGCCCGCTGAAGAGCCTCCGCGCGGACCGTACGCGCCCGGCGCGCCGCCACAGCGCTCGCAGAAGAGGTGACGCAGGATAGGGGGAGATTCAGGCTCGCGACCTGGAACGTCAACTCGCTCAAGGTCCGGCTCCCCCAGCTGCTCGACTGGCTCGCTGCGGCGCAGCCCGACGTGATGTGCCTGCAGGAGACCAAGACCGAGGACGCCAATTTCCCGGTCAACGAGCTGCGCGCCGCCGGGTACGAGGCAGTGTACTGCGGACAGAAAACCTATAACGGCGTGGCAATCCTCGCGCGCTCGCCGATGACGGACGTCGCGCACGGCATACCGCACTTTCCGGACGATCCGAAGCGCGTGATAGCGGCAACGGTCAATGACCTGCGGGTGGTATGCGTCTACGCGCCGAACGGCCAGGCGGTGGGTTCGGAGAAGTACGCCTACAAGCTGCGTTGGTATGAGGCGCTCACCCGCTGGATGAAGGAGGAGCTCGAGCGCAATCCGCGTCTTGCGGTGCTCGGCGACACCAACGTCGCGCCGGAAGACCGCGACGTTCACGACCCGAAGCGCTGGGCCGGGCAGATCCATGTCTCGGAGCCGGAACGTGCGGCGTTCCGGCGCGTGGTCGAGGCGGGCTTTGCCGACTCCTTCCGCATGTTCCCGCAGCCGGACAAGCTGTTTTCCTGGTGGGACTATCGCTTGCTAGCGTTCCAGCGCAACTGGGGCCTGCGCATAGACCACATCCTGCTTTCCCGGGAACTGGCGGCGCGCTGCACGGCCTCTACGATAAACAAGGAGCCGCGTAAGCACGATCGCCCGTCGGACCACGCACCGGTAGTCGCCGACCTGAAGTAGGTTAGTCGATGAGCTGGTATGCGGGCAGCGTGAGGAACTCGACGTAGCCGCCGAGCGTGAGCTTCTCGAACAGCCTGGCGCCTTCTTCGTACTTGCCGGCGTTGTAGGCGACCTCGCCCAGATAGGGCTTCACCTTGGGCAGCTCCTCGGCAAGTAGCTGCTTGAAAAGCTCGGCCGTGACCTTGCGGCCATCGTCGAGCACGCCTTTGGGCGAGCGGATCCACTGCCATACCTGCGAGCGTGAAATCTCGGCCGTCGCGGCATCCTCCATCAGGTTGAAGATCGGCACCGCACCCTGCCCGGCAAGCCACGCGCCGACGTATTGAATGGCGACACTGACGTTGAGGCGCAGGCCCTTCTCGGTGATCGGCGCTTCCGGTTCGAAGTGCAGGAGATCGGCGGCGGTGACATTCACATCCTCGCGCTTCTTGGTCACGATCTGATTCGGTGTCGGCATCAGCCGATCGAAGGCTTCTTTCGCGAGCTGCACCATGCCCGGGTGCGCGACCCAGGTGCCGTCGTGGCCGATGGTCGCCTCGCGCTCCTTGTCGATCTTGACCTTGGCGAACGCTTCGGCATTTGCCTTTTCGTCGTTCTTTACCGGGATTTGGGCCGCCATGCCGCCCATCGCATGAATGTTGCGCCGATGACAGGTTTTGATGCAGAGCTCCGCGTAGGAGCGCATGAAATGCGTGGTCATGGTCACCAGCGCACGGTCGGCGAGGCAAAAGTCGCGACGGTTACGGAATTTCTTGATGCACGAGAAGATGTAGTCCCAGCGGCCGCAGTTGAGGCCCGCGGAATGCTCGCGCAGCTCGTACAGGATCTCGTCCATCTCGAACGCGGCAAGGATGGTCTCGATCAGCACCGTGGCCTTGATCGTGCCGCGCTGGACGCCCAAGGCGTCTTCGGCCGCGATAAAGATGTCGTTCCAGAGCCTTGCTTCGCGGTGGCTCTCCATCTTGGGGAGGTAGAAATAGGGGCCGCTGCCACGCGCGATCAATGCCTTTGCGTTGTGGAAAAAATACAAGGCGAAATCAAAGATCCCGCCGGAGATCGCCTTGCCGTCGATCGTGACGTGCTTCTCGGGGAGGTGCCAGCCACGTGGGCGGACGAAGAGCGTCGCGGTTTTTTCCTGGAGCTTGTACGCCTTGCCTTCAGGCGTGACGAAGTCGATGTTGCGGCGGATTGCGTCGCGCAGGTTGAGATGACCCTGAATATTGTTGTCCCAACTCGGCGTGTTCGCGTCCTCGAAGTCGGCCATGAAGACGCTGGCGCCCGAATTGAGCGCGTTGATAATCATCTTGCGATCGACCGGGCCGGTGATCTCCACGCGGCGGTCCTGCAGGTCCGCAGGCACGGGGGCCACGGTCCATTCGCTCTCGCGGATGGGGCGCGTCTCGGGCAGGAAGGCGAAAGTCTCCCCCGCGTCCAGGCGCGCCTGGCGCTGGGCGCGCGCCTTCATCAGGTCGCGGCGCCGCGCCTCGTAC
>DATNMK010000012.1:0-115019 GCA_035602335.1 Burkholderiales bacterium | reverse complement strand
CTTGCGCGCGAGCGCGAGGCGATGGACGCCGAGCTGCGCCGCAGCAGCCAGGCGCGGGCGGAAGCCGAGGTGAACGCCGCACAGGCGGCCCGCGAAAGCGAGGAAGTGAAAGCCCGGGCGCTTGCCGAAGCGCAGGCGCGCGTCGCCTCGGAACAGGCCCTCGCCGCGGCCGCGCAGGAGCACGCCGAGGCCGAAGACCGCCTGAACGAGCGCGCACAGGCGCTCTCGGCGGCGGAAACGGCGGCGATCCAGGCGGCGCGCGAGCGCGAGGCAGCCGAGGCGGATGCGCGCGACGCCGCCGAGCAGCGCGCGCGCGAGGAAGCCGGCGCCGCGGTGCTCGCCCGCGAGCGCGAGCAGGCCGAGGCGCGCGCCGAGGCGATGCTGCGCGAACGCATCGAGGCCGAGGAGCGGCGCCAGGCGCAGGCGAACGAGCGCGCCGGCGCCGAGTCCGCCGCCTCTGCCGAGCTGCAATCGCGCATCGCCGCCGAAGAAGCGCTGCGTCGCCAGGCGGAGGCGCTCGCGGCGGCGGAAGCTGCCGCGCTGGAGGCGGCGCGCCAGCGCGCAGCGTTCGACGACGACCTGCGTCGCGGCGCTCTGGCACGCGCCCAGGCGGACCAGGAGGCGATCAAGACTGCCCGGCAGCGTGAAAAGGCGGAAACCAAAGCCGCCGCCGCGCTACAGGCGCGGGTCGAGGCTGAGCGCAAGAGCGAGGCGCTCGCCGCCGAGCGCGCCGAGGCCGAATCCCGCGCCACGGCGACGCTGCAGGCGAAAATCAGCATGGAAGAGATGCTCACGCGCAAGGCGCTCGATGCTGCGGAGGCGAAGCGCCGCGCTGCTGAGGCCGGGCAGCAGCGCGCGGACACCGAGGACGAGCTGGAACTCGCGCAGCGAGCCCACGCGCAGGCCAGCCGGGGAACCGATCGCCGCTGGATCATTGCTGCGGCCGCCGCGCTTGCCTTTGCTGTTTTCCTCGGAATCCTGGAAGTGCAACCCACTGCGGAAACTCAGGCTGCGCCGCTCGCGCTGCGGCTTGATTACAACCTGCAGTTCTACAACCCGTAGAAGCGCTCGGCGTTGTCGGCGAACACGCGCTGGCGCGCCACCGCATCGGGCAGCCATTCGAGCGCCGCGGCGATCAGCTCGAGATCGTCCGGGGCGCCGCCGCTCCAGCCGGCGTGCGGCAGGTTCGAGCCCCACATCAGCCGGTCGGGGAAATCGCGCGCGAACAGCTTCACGATCGGCGCCGCGTCGCTGAACCCCGCTTTCGAGAAAAGCCGGTAAAAGCTGCTCAGCTTGAGCGCGAAATCCGGCCGCTTGTCGAGCAGCCGCAGCACGGCGCGCAGCCCGGGGGCGTTGACGCCGACGTTCTCCTCGATGCGCCCGAGGTGCTCGAACACCACCGGCACCGGGGATTTCGCAAGCCGCGGCTCGAGCGCGACCCATTCATCGCAATGGTCGACGTTGATCTCGACGTGCCAGCGATGCGGCAGGCAGCGCTTCGCCACGTCCTCGAAGGCTTCCAGGCCCAGGCTGCCGATGCGCGAGGTCATGAGGCGCGCGCCGACGAAGCCGGCGCGAGCGAGCTTCTGCAGCTCGACGAAGCCGATCTCGGGATGGATGGTGGCGACGCCGCGCGCCGCGACGCCGCTGGCGCGGCACTCGTCGAGCGCGTAGTGCGTCACTGAGTTGTCGAGGCCGTAGCAGCTCGCGTTGACCTGCACGCAGCGGCGGATGCCGAGCGCGTTGATCCACGCCAGGTAGTACTCGAGCGGATAGGGCAAGGGGTCGAAAGTTCGAGTCGCGGCGAGCGGGAAGCCGCGCTCGAACACGTGGGCATGGGAATCGACCGCGCCGGAGATCGGCCAGGCATCGCCGAGCCGCGCGTGGACTTCCTCGGCTGAAGGCGCCAGGCGCATGGCGCGCCATCGTAATGCATTTGCATTTTGTGCGGTGCGGGAGTAGTTTTCGGCGCTTCTTGGACCAGGCAATCCATTCCAGAGGTTCTTGGCGCCCGGGACTGACGCTTGCTGCATTAGGCGTGGTTTTCGGGGACATCGGCACCAGCCCGCTTTACGCGGTCAAGGAGACTTTCAATCCCGAGCACGGGATTCCGCTAAACACGGCGAACATCCTGGGCGGCGTGTCGACGATCTTCTGGGTGCTGATGGTCGTCGTCTCCCTGAAGTACGTGGTGCTGATCATGCGCGCCGACAACAAGGGCGAGGGCGGCATCATGGCGCTGCTCGCGCTCGCCACGAACTCGATCAAGAACCACCCGGAATGGAGCGCGCCGCTGCTCGCCATCGGAGTTTTCGGTGCGTCGCTGTTCTACGGGGACGCGGTGCTGACGCCGGCGATATCGGTGCTGTCCGCGGTCGAAGGACTGGAAGTCGGCACGTCGGCGTTCAAGCCGTACGTGGTGCCGATCGCCACCGGCATTCTGATCGCGCTGTTCCTGATCCAGAGGCACGGCACGGGTGCCATCGGGTTGCTATTTGGACCGGTGTGCGCGTTGTGGTTCGTCTCCATCGCCGCGGTCGGCGTCTGGAACATCGCGAAGAATCCGGCGATTCTCGCGGCGCTCGACCCGCGGCATGGGCTCGGCTTCGTCACCGGTCACGGCTTTGCCTCGTTCGTGGTCCTCGGATCGGTGCTGCTCGCGATCACCGGCGCCGAGGCGTTATATGCGGACGTGGGGCACTTTGGAAAAAGCGCGGTGCGCATCGCATGGTTCGGCCTGGTCGCGCCGGCGCTGGTGCTCAACTACTTCGGCCAGGGCGCGCTGCTCGTGGCGAATCCGAAGGCGCTCGAGAACCCGTTCTACCTCGCCTATCCGTCGTGGGCGCTCTACCCGATGGTGGCCCTCGCCACCGCCGCGACCGTCATCGCGTCGCAGGCGACGATTTCCGGCGCCTACTCGATCACGCAGCAGGCGGTCCAGCTCGGCTACCTGCCGCGCATGACCATCCACCACACGTCGGCGCAGACGATCGGGCAGATCTACGTGCCGGCAGTGAACTGGATCTTGCTGGTCGTCGTCGCGGCCGCGGTGATCGGCTTCGGCTCTTCGACCAGGCTCGCCTCGGCGTACGGTGTCGCGGTGATGGGCACGATGCTCGTCACGACGTTCCTCACGTTTTTCGTGATCCGCTACGGCTGGGGCTACCCGCTGTGGCTTTGCGTGCTCGCCACCGGTTTTTTCATGCTGATCGACACCACGCTGTTTGCTGCCGCGCTGCTCAAGATCCGCGAGGGCGGCTGGTTTCCGCTCGTCCTGGGAGCGGCGGTGTTTCTGGTGATGACCACATGGCGGCGCGGGCGCGAGATCCTGTTCAAGCGGCTGCGCGAGAGCTCGGTGCCGCTCGCGCCGTTCCTCGAGTCGCTGTTTGCCGAGCCGCCGCAGCGCGTGCCTGGAACTGCCGTGTTCCTCACCGCCACCCCGGACGCGACGCCGCACGCGCTCCTGCACAATCTGAACCACAACAAGGTGCTGCACGAGCGCGTAGTGTTCCTCACTGTGGAGACGCGCGACGTGCCGTGGGTGCCGTTCACCGAGCGCATCTCCTCCGAGGACCTCGGCAACGGCTGCTGGCGCGTGGTAGTGCGCTACGGCTTCATGAACCGCCCCGACGTGACGCGCGCGCTCGAGCTGTGCGGCGCCCTCGGCCTCGACTTCAACCTGATGGAAACCTCGTTCTTCCTGTCGCGGCAGAAGATCGTGGCCGTGGCAGGCGGCCCGGGCATGGCGTTGTGGCGCGACCGCGTCTTCGCCGCGATGGCGCGCAACGCCGGCACCGTCACCGACTACTTCAACATCCCCACCAATCGCGTGATCGAGCTCGGCACGCGGGTTCAGATCTAGCGCACGGCGCATAAAAACCGCGCAAAGATTTTCGATAGCCGTCGAATTCGCGGGCGGGACTGTTAGGCTTGGTGCCCTTATGGCCGCTGAAACGTCTTCTCGTAAGTCCACCCCGGGACTCGCGCTGCTTGCGTTGGGTGTCGTTTACGGCGACATCGGCACCAGCCCGCTTTACGCGGTCAAGGAGACCTTCAATCCCGGGCACGGCATTGCGCTGAACGCGGCCAACATCCTGGGCGGCGTGTCGACGATCTTCTGGGTGCTGATGGTCGTCGTCTCCCTGAAGTACGTGACCCTGGTGCTGCGCGCGGACAACCGCGGCGAGGGCGGCATCATGGCGCTGCTCGCGCTCGCCACGGCGTCGGTCAAGAAGCATCCGCAATGGACCGCCCCGCTGCTTGCCATCGGCGTGTTCGGTGCTTCTCTGTTCTACGGTGACGCGGTGCTGACGCCTGCGATCTCGGTGCTGTCGGCGATCGAAGGTCTGGAAGTGGGCACCTCGGCGTTCAAGCCTTACGTCGTGCCGATTGCCACCGGTGTGCTGGTGGCACTGTTTCTCATCCAGAAGCACGGCACCGGCGTCGTCGGCGCGCTATTCGGCCCGGTATGCGCACTATGGTTTCTTTCCATCGGCGCAGTAGGCGTCTGGAATATCGCGAAAAATCCGGTCATCCTCGAAGCCCTCAACCCCGCGCACGCGCTCGGCTTCGCCACCGGCCACGGCTTCGCCTCGTTCGTGGTTCTCGGCTCGGTGCTGCTAGCCATCACCGGTGCCGAGGCGCTGTACGCCGATGTCGGGCATTTCGGCAAAAGCGCCGTGCGCATCGCCTGGTTCGGCCTGGTCGCGCCGGCGCTGGTGCTCAACTATTTCGGGCAGGGCGCGCTGCTCATCGCCAATCCGAAGGCACTCGAAAATCCGTTCTATCTCGCCTACCCGTCCTGGGCGCTCTATCCCATGATCGCGCTCGCCACCGCCGCCACGGTCATCGCCTCGCAGGCGACCATCTCGGGCGCGTACTCGATGACGCACCAGGCGATCCAGCTCGGCTACCTGCCGCGCATGAATGTGGAGCACACGTCCGCCAAGACCATCGGCCAGATCTACGTGCCGGCCGTGAACTGGATCCTGCTGTTCGCCGTCGCTGCCGTGGTGATCGGTTTCGGCTCTTCCTCGAAGCTCGCTTCGGCCTACGGCGTGGCGGTGATGGGCACGATGCTCGTCACCACGTTCCTCACTTTCTTCGTCATCCGCTACGCCTGGGGCTATCCGCTGTGGCTGTGCGTGGTGGCCACCGGCTTTTTCATGCTCATCGATACGACGTTGTTCACCGCCGCGCTGCTCAAAATCCACGAGGGCGGCTGGTTCCCGCTGGCCCTCGGCGCCGCGGTGTTCCTGGTGATGACGACGTGGCGGCGCGGGCGCGAGATCCTGTTCGAGCGGCTGCGTACCGAGTCGGTGCCGCTCGATTCGTTTCTGAAGTCGTTGTTTATCGAGCCGCCGCAGCGCGTGCCGGGCACGGCGGTGTTCCTGACCGCGGTTTCCGACACCACGCCTCACGCGCTGCTGCACAGCCTCAAGCACTACAAGGCGCTGCACGAGCGCGTGGTGTTCCTCTCGGTCGAATTCCTCGACGTGCCGCGCGCCGCGTTCGAGGAGCGCGTCACCTGCGAGCGGCTCGGCCACGACTGCTGGCGCGTGCGGGTGCGCTACGGCTTCATGAACCGGCCCGACGTGGTGCGCGCGCTCGAGGCCTGCGGCGCGCTGGGCCTCAAGCTCGACTTCATGGACACGTCGTTTTTTCTCTCGCGCCAGACGATCGTGCCGGTGCCGGGGCGCGGTGGCATGGCGTTCTGGCGCGAGCGCCTGTTCGCCGCCATGGCGCGCAACGCCGGCAACGCCACCGACTTCTTCAACATTCCCGCGAACCGTGCCGTCGAGCTCGGCACGCGCGTCGAAATCTAGTCCTCTTCCGCCACCAGCCGATAGCCCACCCCGGTTTCGGTCAGCAGATGGCGCGGCTGCACCGGATCGGCCTCGAGCTTCTCCCTGAGCTGCTTCATGTAGACGCGCAGGTAATGGGTATGCTCGATATGCGACGGCCCCCATACCTCGCGTAGCAGCTGCCGGTGCGTGACCACCATGCCGAGGTGCTTCGCCAGGCAGGTGAGAAGGCGAAACTCCAGCGCCGTGAGATGGACCTCCGCGCCGTCGCGCTTGACGACGTGCTTTTCCAGATCCGCCGAGACCTTGCCCAGCTTGAGCACCGACTTGCCGGAGCCGGGCCGGGTGGCATGGCGCAGCGCCACGCGCACGCGCGCGAGCAGCTCGCCGACGCCGAAAGGCTTGGTGACATAGTCGTCGGCGCCGGCGTCGAGCGCTTCGATCTTCGAGCGCTCCTGCGCCCGCGCCGACAGCACTAGGATCGGCATCGGCGACCAGGCGCGAATGCGCCTGATCACCTGCACGCCGTCGATGTCGGGCAGCCCGAGGTCGATGATCG
Source organism: Burkholderiales bacterium (assembly GCA_035602335.1). Classification (GTDB taxonomy): domain Bacteria; phylum Pseudomonadota; class Gammaproteobacteria; order Burkholderiales; family SG8-39; genus SCGC-AG-212-J23. Next base: position 108,656 of record DATNMK010000012.1, on the reverse strand, counting down.
CCAGATCGGGCTTGTGGCTGCCGGCGTCGATGGCGCCGCGCGCGCCGGTCTCGGCCTCGACCACGCGATAGCCTTCGATGGCGAGCGAGGTGCGCAGGAACCTGCGGATTTCCGGCTCGTCCTCGACGACGAGGATCGTCCCCCGCATTTCGCTCATAGCTTGGTTATGCCTCGCGCGGGACTTGCGGCGCCTGCTCGAGCGGCAGCGTGAAGCGGAACGCAGCCCCGCCGTTCGGTCGCGTCTCCGCCCAGATGCGGCCACCGTGCAGGCGCACGATGGCGCGGCAGATGGCGAGACCCAGCCCGACGCCGGCGACGGTGCCCTCGGTATTGCCGCGATGGAACTTCGCGAACAGCTGCTCGGGGTCGCCGTCCGGCAATCCCGGCCCGCCGTCCTCGACGGAAACGAGCAGGCCGTCGTCCTGTCTGTCGACGCGTAGCGTGATGCGCGTTCCCGGCGGCGTGTGCTTGGCGGCGTTCTCGAGCAGGTTGGCGAGCACCTGCTCGATGAGCGCGGCGTCGACGCGCACCAGCGGCAGCTCCATCGGCAGGTCGACCTCGACCGGGTGCGACTCGAGCCGGTCCTGCAACCGGCGCAGCACCGAGCCGGCAATTTCGCTCATGCTGTGCCAGTCGCGGTTGAGCGCGATCGCGCCCGCCTCGAGCCGCGTCATCTCGAGCACGTTGCCGACCAGCTCGCCCATCTGGCGCGAGTGCTCGAAGATGCTCGTCGCGAGCGCCTTGCGCTCCTCGGCGCCGAGCCGCTCGCCGCGCTCGGCGAGGCTTGACGAGGCGCCGGAAATCACCGCCAGCGGCGTGCGCAGGTCGTGCGAGATCGAGGCGAGCAGGGCGTTCCTCAGGCCTTCGGTCTCCGCGTCGACCTGGGCGCGCTGCGCCTGCTCGGCGAGGTGCGCGCGCTCGAGCGCGATCGCGATCTGGCCGGCGAAGGTTTCGAGCAAATGGAACTGCTCGGGCAGCAGCACTCGCCGAACGTTCGCCGGAAGCACTCCCAGCACGCCGAGCACTGCCTGCGAGCCTTTCAGCGGCAGGTACACCGCTTCGGCGGAAGGCAGCGTGTCGGTGCCGAGGCCCGCGGGCTCGCCGTGGTCCTGCACCCACTGCGCAACGGCGAGGTCCGCGCCGCGCAGCGAGCCCGGCATGCTCTCGCCGCGCGGATGACGCATGCGCCCCGTGGCATCCGGAATCAGCACCACCGCCTGGCTCTCGAACACTTCGCTTACATGCCGGACCGCGGCGCGAGCCATCGGCTCATGGCCGCGCGTGGCGGCGAGCTCGCGCGTCATGGCATAGAGCATCGCCGTGCGCCGCTCGCGCTGCCCCGCAACGTTCGCCTGCAGGCGCACGCTTGCGGTCAGGTTGGAGATGATGAGCGCGACCATCAGCATGATCGCGAACGTCAGCAGGTACTGGATGTCGGTCACCGCGAACGAAAGCAGCGGCGGCACGAGAAAGAAGTCGAACGCCGCCACCGCCATGATCGACGTGGCGACGGCCGGTCCGCGGCCGTAGCGCACCGCGACCAGCACCACCGCGAGGAGATAAACCATTGCGATGTTCACGAGCTCCAACATCGGGCTCATCAGCGTGCCAAGTGCCGTGCACAGGGCGACCGCGGCGACGCCTAGCGCATAGCCCGGCCAACGGATTTTTTTGCTCCGCAGGTCCATGTAGGCGCGGCTGCGCGCAAAGAAGAGATTGCGCAGCACGCTCGCCTCGTCGGCGCCGCCCACCACCATGATGTCGATGCCCTCGGTGCCCGCCACCAGCTCGCCGTAGGTCGACGGCCGGAACAATCGACGCCACAGCGGGCGGCGCGGCCGGCCGATGATGATGCGGGTGACATTGCGCTCGCGCGCGTAATTCGCGAGCTCTTCGCCGACCGAGGATCCGCCGAGCGTCACGGCCTCGGCGCCGAGCGACTCGGCGAGCCGCAGCAGCGCGATGCGGCGGTTGCGCTTCTCGTCAGACACGCGCAGCAGCTCGGGGGTCTCGACATACACCACGATCCAGCCGGCGTGCAGCGCCGTCGCCATGCGCTTGCCGGCGCGCACCAGGCGCTCGCCCTGCTCGTCGGGGCCGATCGCCACCAGCAGTCGCTCGCCCGCCGCCCAGGTGGCGCGGATACCCTGGCCCTCGCGGTATTCCCGCATCGCCGCGTCGACGCGGTCGGCGGTGGTGCGCAGCGCCAGCTCGCGCAGCGCGATGAGGTTGCCCTTGCGGAAGAAATTCTCTATCGCGTTGCGCGCCTGCTCGGGGATATACACCTTGCCGGCGTGCAGGCGCTCGAGCAGCACGTCGGGCGGCGTGTCGATCATCACCACCTCGTCGGCGCGCTCGAACACGCTGTCGGGAACCGTTTCCTGCATGCGCACGCCGGTGATCCCGGCGACGATGTCGTTCAGGCTCTCGACGTGCTGCACGTTGACCGTGGTATGCACGCTGATGCCCGCGTCGAGCAGCTCCTCGACATCCTGCCAGCGCTTCGCATGCCGCGGCCGCGGCTCGCCCTCGAGCGGGTTGCTGTGCGCGAGCTCGTCGACGAGCAGGATCGCCGGCTTGCGCGCGAGCGCGCTGTCGAGGTCAAAGTCGCGCAGGGTGGCGCCGCGATGGCGGAGCTGCAGGTACGGCAGACGCTCGAGTCCTTCGAGCAGCACCTCGGTCTCCGCGCGGCCGTGCGGCTCTACGTAGCCGACGACGACGTCCACGCCCCTCGCCTTGAGCGCGCGCGCGTCTTCCAGCATGGCGTAGGTCTTGCCGACGCCCGCGGTGGCGCCGAAGAACACCTTCAGCTTGCCGCGCTTCGCCTTCGCCTCTTCGCGCTGCACCCGCGCGAGCAGGGCATCGGGGTCCGGGCGCACAGCGCTCATGAGGCTACTTTAGCGCATCGAGAGCGAGATTCAGTCTAAGGACGTTGACGCGCGGCTCGCCTAGCACGCCGAAGGTGCGCCCTTCGGTATGTCGGTTTACCAATTGTTTGACTGCCTCCTCCGTCAACCCGCGTGCCCTGGCTATTCGTGACACCTGGAACTGAGCAGCTTCAGGACTGATGTGCGGATCGAGGCCGCTCGCCGAAGTCGTCACGAGATCCGCTGGAACCGGTTTCTGCTCGAACTGCTTCAGCCGTTCAGCCACCGCTTCGTGCAGCGCCTTGCTCGTCGGCCCGAGGTTCGAGCCCGACGAGGACGCGCCGTTGTAAGGCTGCGGCGAGGTGGCGGAAGGCCGGCTCCAGAAGTACTTCGGGTCGCTGAACGGCTGGCCGATCAACTCAGAGCCGACCGCCTTGCCGTTCACCACGATGACGCTGCCGGTCGCTTTGCCCGGAAAGAGCTGCGCAAAGGCAGTGACGATCAAGGGGTAAATGATTCCCGTGAGGAAAGTGAGAACCAGGAAGGCCAGCACAGCGGGGCGGAGTTCTTTGATCATGACAGTCCCAGAGCGACAAGAATCAGGTCGATGACTTTGATTCCGATAAACGGCACGACGATGCCGCCGAGGCCGTAGATGAGGAGGTTGCGGCGAAGCAGGGCCTCGGCGCCGACCGGCCGGTAACGCACGCCTTTCAGCGCGAGCGGGATCAGCGCGATGATGATGAGCGCGTTGAAGATCACCGCCGAAAGAATGGCCGAGGACGGTGTCGCCAAGTGCATCACGTTCAGCGTATTGAGCTGCGGGTAGGTCGTGGCAAAGGCGGCCGGGATGATGGCGAAGTACTTGGCGACGTCGTTGGCGATCGAGAAGGTGGTGAGCGAACCGCGCGTGATGAGGAGCTGCTTGCCGATCTCGACCACCTCGATGAGCTTGGTCGGATTGGAGTCGAGGTCGACCATGTTGCCGGCCTCTTTCGCGGCCTGCGTGCCCGAGTTCATCGCCACTGCGACGTCGGCCTGCGCGAGCGCCGGCGCGTCGTTGGTGCCGTCGCCGCACATCGCGATCAGGCGGCCCTGCGCCTGGTGCTCGCGGATCAGCTTGAGCTTCGCCTCGGGGGTCGCCTCGGCGAGAAAGTCGTCCACGCCGGCTTCGGCGGCGATCGCCGTCGCGGTCAGCCGGTTGTCGCCGGTGATCATGACGGTCTTGATCCCCATGCGCCGCAGCTCGGCGAAGCGCTCCTTGATCCCGCCCTTGACGATGTCTTTCAGCTCGATGACGCCGAGCGCGCGCGGGCCTTCGGCGACGACAAGGGGGGTCGAGCCGCGGCGCGACATCGTCTCGACCAGGTCCGCCAGCTCCTTGGAAAAGCGCCCGCCCTGGGATTCGACCCAGGCACGGACCGCGTCGGCGGCGCCCTTGCGGATGCGGCGCGAGTCGAAGTCCACGCCGCTCATGCGCGTGTTCGCCGAGAAGGGGATGAACTGCGCGCCGAGCGACTTCAGGTCGCGCTCTCGAAGGCCGTAGCGCTGCTTGGCGAACACGACGATCGAGCGGCCTTCCGGGGTTTCGTCGGCGAGAGAGGCAAGCTGGGCCGCGTCGGCGAGCGCCTCGCTCGTCACGCCGGGCGCGGGCGCGAACGCGGCGGCCTGGCGGTTGCCGAGCGTGATGGTGCCGGTCTTGTCGAGCAGCAGCACGTCGACGTCGCCCGCGGCTTCTACCGCGCGGCCCGACGTGGCGATGATGTTCGCCTTGATCATGCGGTCCATGCCGGCGATGCCGATCGCCGAGAGCAGGCCGCCGATGGTGGTCGGGATGAGGCAGACGAGCAGCGCCACCAGCACCGTTATCGAGACCGGGTTTCCCTGGCCGGCGGCCGTCTTCACCGCGTACACGGAGAACGGCAGCAGGGTCGCGCAGGCGAAGAGAAAAATCAGCGTGAACTTGGCGAGCAGGATGGACAGCGCGATCTCGTTGGGCGTGCGCTGGCGCTTGGCGCCTTCGACCAGGGTGATCATGCGGTCGAGGAAAGTCTCGCCCGGGTTCGCGGTGACGCGCATCACCAGCCAGTCGGACAGCACGCGCGTGCCGCCGGTGACCGCGGAGCGGTCGCCGCCGGACTCGCGCACCACTGGCGCGGACTCGCCGGTGATCGCCGATTCGTCGACTGTCGCCGCGCCCTCGATGACCTCGCCGTCGCCGGGGATGACTTCACCCGCCGGCACGTACACGAAATCGCCCTTGCGCAGAGTCGATCCCGGCACGGTGCTCCAGGACTGCCTCTTGGCGGGATCCGAGAGCTTCTTCGCCATCACGTCGCGCCGTGTGCCGCGCAACGCGGCGGCCTGCGCCTTGCCGCGCCCTTCGGCCACGCTCTCTGCGAAGTTGGCGAACACGATGGTGAACCAGAGCCATAGGGCGACCGCGAGAACGAAGCCGGAGCTCTCTTTTCCGGTTCCAGCGATCCAGATCAGCGTGACCAGCACGCTGCCAACCCACACCACGAACATCACAGGGTTTCGCCATTGCACGCGCGGATCGAGCTTGATGAAGGATTCCAGCGCCGCACGCTGCACGATCGGTGCGCTAAGCGTGCGAATGTGAGTTGTCATGTCAGCTTCTCCAAAGCTGCAGGTGCTCGACGATCGGGCCGAGCGCGAGCGCGGGAACGAAGGTCAGCGCGCCCAGGATCAGGATCGTGCCGACGAGAAAGGCGATGAATAGCGGCGTATGCGTAGGCAGCGTTCCCGGGCTCGCCGGGACCAGCTTCTTGCGCGCGAGGCTGCCCGCGATGGCGAGCACCGGCACGATGAGCCAGTACCGCGAGATCCACATCGCGATGCCGAGCGCCGTGTTGTAGAAGGGCGTATTCGCGCTCAGTCCAGCGAACGCACTGCCGTTGTTGTTGCCGGCCGACGAGAAGCCGTAAAGGATCTCCGCGAAGCCGTGCGCGCCGGGGTTGGCGATGCCGGCCTTGCCCGGCTCGACGAGCACGGCGATGCCGGTGCCGATCAGCACCACCGCGAACGGAAACAGCACCGCGAGCGAGGCCATCTTCATCTCGAAGGACTCGATCTTCTTGCCGAGGTATTCCGGCGTGCGCCCGACCATCAGCCCGGCGACGAACACCGCGACGATCGCGAACACCAGCATGCCGTAGAGGCCCGAGCCGACGCCGCCGAAGATGATCTCGCCGAGCTGGATCAGCGCCAGCGGCACCAGCCCGCCGAGGGGCGTGAACGAGTCGTGCATCGAGTTCACCGAGCCGTTCGACGCGGCGGTCGTGGCGGTCGCCCACAGCGCAGAGTTGGTAACGCCGAACCGCACGTCCTTGCCTTCCATGTTGCCGAGCGACTGCTCGACGCCGAGCTTGCCGAGAATCGGATTGCCCGCCTGCTCGGAGAGCAAGCACACCGCGAGGAAGCCCACGAACACTACCGTCATCGCGGCGAGCAGAGCCCAGCCCTGGCGCGTGTCGCCGACCATGCGGCCGAAGGTGTAGCAAAGCGCCCCGGAAATGAGCAGGATCACGAGCGCTTCCAGGAAGTTCGACAGCGGCGTCGGGTTCTCGTAAGGATGCGCGGAGTTGACGTTGAAGAAGCCGCCGCCGTTGGTGCCGAGCTGCTTGATCGCGATCTGCGAGGCGGCCGGCCCGAGAGGCAGGGTCTGCTCCTTGGTGCTCGCCTTCTCCATGACCGGCTTGCCGTCCTTGTCGATGAGCGGCTTGCCGTCCGGGCCGTTCTTCGGCTGCTCGAACTCGAGCGGCTGCTGCACCAGGTCTACCGTCTTGTAAGGCTCGAAGGTTTGCACCACGCCCTGCGTGACCAGGACGCCGGCGAGCAGGAGCGACAGCGGCAGCAGGATGTAAAGCGTGGTACGCGTCAGATCCGCCCACACGTTGCCGATGCCTTGCGTCTGCTTGCGCGCGAAGCCGCGCGTGAGCGCGATCAACACCGCCATCCCGGTCGCCGCCGAGAAGAAGTTCTGCACGCCGAGCCCGAGCATCTGCGTGAGATAGCTCATCGTCGACTCGCCGCCGTAGCCCTGCCAGTTGGTGTTGGTGATGAAGCTCACTGCGGTGTTGAATGACGAGTCCGCCGAGACGGCGCCGAATTTCTGGGGATTGAGGGGAAGCAGGTGCTGCAGCCGCTGCAGCGCATAGACGGCAGCGAAGCCGATGAGGTTGAACCAGAGCACGCCCCACAGATAGCGCTTCCAGTCCATCTCCTCCTCAGGCCGCACCCCCGCCGAGCGGTAGACGAGGTTCTCCAGCGGCGCGAGGAACCGGTACCGGCCCTCGTACACGTTAGCCATGTAGGCACCGAGCGGCTTGACGAGCAGGAGCAGTACGCCGAGGTAGATGGCGTATTGCAGGAGCGCATTCATCAGAAATCCTCCGGGTTGAGGAGCGCGTAGACCAGGTACGCGGCCAGGCCGATCGCCAGGGCGAGGGCAAGCATCTCGAAGCCGCTCATGACTTGCGCTCCATCAGGCGCTCGCATAAAAGGCCGAGCCCCAGCGTCGCGACGAACAGCGCTACCGTGAGCAGGATGAAAAGCAGGTCCATTTCCATGACGGCCTCTGATGGCGCGGTACTTTAGGGACGCCGGCGTAAAAACGACGTTAGTCTTGACGCAGCTATAGCAGCACGGTGGCAAGCCAACCGATAAAGCCAAGAGCAAGCAGGAATCCCACGAAGCCGTCTAGCAGCTTGCGTTCGTCGGGCGTAATTTCCACACCGAAGCTGTGCTCGCTGTCCGATTTGATGACTCCTCGACGTCGAAAGTGCGGTTTCATTGCCTTGCTCCTTTGGCCATGAGGATAGGTGCTCGGGCGTAAGGACGGCGTAAGTAGCCGCGGTTCCGCATTAAGAAGCCGTAAAGATTCCCACCCGGCGTTGCATACCCCATGAAACTTTTCTTGCAAGCGCGAGCTTTTTGCGGAGAATGAATCCATGGCGCGTTCCGAGCAGACGGCGCCTCCGCAATCGGCGCTTCCGCCCGCGGGCTCCGAGGTCTTCGGCGAATACGGCCCGGCAGTGACTTGCGCGAGCGCGGTGATCCTGTTCGCGGCCATCGCCTCGATCGACAAGCTCACCGGCTTCGAGCTTCGCCTGTCCATTCTCTATCTGCTGCCTGTCGCCATCGTCACGTGGGCGGCGGGGCGCAACTGGGGCTTCGCCATGTCGGTGGCCGCGGTGTTGACCTGGATCATCCTGTTCTGGACCAGCCACCATTACAGCTCGAGGATGTACTACTACTGGGACGGAGGGGTTTCGCTGATCACGCTGATCGTGTTCGTGATCCTGCTCGCCAGGCTGCGCGAGGAGTTGCGCGCCGCGGACGCGCGCTTCGTGAAGGTCCTGGAAAACCTCGATGCGCCGGTATACGTCGCGGACCCGGGGCGCGGCGAAGTCCTGTACGGCAACAAGCACTTTCGCGAAACGCTCTCGCAGAACCCGTATGACGCGCTCGCGCAGTACCCCGCCAGGGAATGCCGCATACGCTGGCCCGATGGCCGGCGCGTGGTGCTGAGGATCCTTACCGAGCGCTAGAAGGCTAGAAGAGGTGCACCGCCGTCGGCCAGAAGAAGCCGATCAGGCAGAACGCGACGCCGAGGACTCCCAGCGCCCCGGCGAGCCACACCAGCGCCACCATCGAGGTGATGATCGACGCCGAGGCGAGCACGATGGCGATCTGCACTGCCGCCGAAGCCAACTCGTAGTGGTGGTACGCCGCCATCGAGGTATCGCGCTTTTTCTCGGCTTGCTTCGCCCGGTCTGCGAGCTCCTTGCGGCCTTCGCCGGTCTCGGGCTCGCTTTGATAGCGCTCCGCGGTCTTTTTCCAGGCATCGACCTGCTTTTTCAGACCTTCATTTTTGCCCGACCCCACCTGGGCCTCGACCTGCTCGGCCGCGGTGCGCAGCACCGTCTGGCGGATGGTCTTCGCCTGGAAGAAAGCCCACAGGTTGGAAGCTTCGATGTTGTAGGCGAGCGCCGCGGTTTGCGCGCCCTTGCCGAGCGTCTCGGAGAAGGCCAGCACCAGCGCTAGAACTGAGATCAGGAGCGCGACGCCCTTGTTGCCGCCGTGCTCACCCGCCCCGTGCCCGTGTCCGGCTGACATGCATATATGTTACCAATCCGGCCAGCGCCGTCGCGGTGAACGCCGCGCCGGTGTAGAAGGTCGCAGCCGCCCCGTACTCGTTCCATAGCCAGCCGGCGAGCACGCTGGCGGCGAGCAGCGCGACCCCCGACACGAGGTAGAACACTCCGAACGCCGTGCCGCGCAGCCGCTCCGGCGCAGTATCGGCCACCAGCGCCGAGAGCAGGCCCTGCGTGAGCCCCATGTGCACCCCCCAGAGCACGACGCCGGCAAAGAGCGCCGGCAGCGACGCGACCCAGGCGATGGCGAGGTCGGCGGCCATCAGCGCGATAAGGCCCCAGACCAGCAGATGATTCCGGTAGCCCTTGTCCGCGGCGAGGCCCGCCGGGTAGGCAATGGCCGTATAGGCCAGATTCATCACTACGAGAACAACAGGCACCAGCGCGAGCGCCATTCCCAGATCCTGGGCGCGCAGCACGAGGAACGCTTCTGAAAACCGCGCGAGCGTGAACACGGCACCGATCACGACGACCGCCCAGTAACGCGCGTTCAGGCCGGCAATGCCCGACAGCGGATTCGAAGCCTTACCCGCCGCGGCCGGCGACTCGTGCACGAATACGACCAGCACGACTACGGCCAGGATTGCGGGCACGACCGCCACCCATAGCACCGCGCGAATGTCGCTCGCGAGCAGAATCATGAGGCCGATGGCCGCAAGCGGCCCGAGCACTGCGCCCACGGTATCGAGCGCCTGACGCAGTCCGTAGGCGGCTCCGCGCACCTCCGCCGGCGTGACATCCGCGATCAGCGCGTCGCGCGGCGCGCCGCGGATTCCCTTGCCGACGCGGTCCATGAAGCGCGCGACGAGCACCAGCGGCACCGACCCGGCGAGCGGAAAGAGCGGCTTCGACGCCGCGGCGAGCGCGTAGCCGAGGACCACCAGCGGCTTCCTGCGCCCGAGGCGGTCGGAGAGCACGCCGGAGAACACCTTGACGATCGAGGCGGTGGCCTCGGCGATGCCCTCGACCACGCCGACCGCCAGCATGCTCGCGCCCAGAACTGCGGTCATGAAAACGGGAAGCAGCCCGTGGACCAGCTCCGAGGAGAGGTCCATGCACAGCGAGACGAAACCGAGGGCCCAGACGGTACGAGGAAGTTTGTTCATCCTTAGAATGCGAGACTACATGAAACCTGAATCGCCGCTTTCAGCGCGCGCCGCGGTTCGCGCGCTCACCGCCTCCAAGATCCGCGAACTGGTGAACGAGGGCCTGGGCAATCCCGACGTGCTGCCGTTCTGGGTCGGCGAGCCCGACGAGCCGACGCCCGAGTTCATCCGCCAGGCGGGCATCGACTCGATCGCCGCCGGCGAGCTCTACTACACGCACAATCTCGGCATTCCGGAGCTGCGCGACGCGCTGGCCGCCTACCTCACGCGGCTGCACCGCCCGACCGGGCCCGGCCAGGTCGCCGTGACGAGCGCCGGGGTCAACGCGCTGATGCTCGCCTCGCAGCTCCTGGTGGACCCCGGCGACCGCGTGGTCGAGGTGGTGCCGCTCTGGCCAAACTTGCTGGAGATCCCGAAAATCCTCGGCGCGCGCGTCGCCACAGTGGCCCTGGAATTTTCCAGCTCAGGTTGGAGACTTGATCTAAACCGACTTATCGACGCGCTGACGCCGGGGACGCGGGCGCTGTATCTCAATTCGCCCAACAATCCCACCGGCTGGACGATCACCCGCGGCGAGCAGCGCGCGATCCTGGAGCACTGCCGGCGCCAGGGCATCTGGATCTTCGCCGACGACGCCTATGAGCGCCTTTACTACGGTGCGGGCGGTATCGCTCCTTCGTTCCTCGATCTCGCCGAAAGCGAGGACCGTTTGATCAGCGCCAACACCTTCTCCAAGTCCTGGATGATGACCGGCTGGCGCCTGGGCTGGCTGGCGGTGCCGCCGGGCCTCACCGCCGACCTCGGCAAGCTGATCGAGTACAACACCTCGTGCGCGCCGGTGTTCGTGCAGCGCGCCGGCATCGCGGCGCTGAAGGACGGAGAGGCGATCATAGAAAGGAGCCTGCAGCGTTACCGCAAGGCGCGGGATTTTCTCGTCGGCGAGCTAAAAAGCATCCAGAACGTCAAAATCGCTTTGCCGTCAGGAACGATGTACGCCTTCTTCGGCATCGAACGCATGACCGACAGCCTCGCCTTCTGCAAGCGCCTGGTGCGCGAGCACGGCCTTGGGCTGGCGCCCGGAGCGGCATTCGGCCCGGAGGGCGAAGGCTACGTGCGCTGGTGCTTTGCCGCGGCCGAAGAGCGGCTCGCCGAGGGCGTCGTGCGACTGCGACGCGCGCTTGGCAGGGGAAATGCCTAGGCCTCGACGCCGGGATCCGGCTCGCCGAGGCCCAGGGATGCTGCGAACTAGCTGATCAGATGACGCCGACGCGGCGCGTCGGAGCAGCCACGTTGCTCTGCGACTTGTCGAGAACGGAGATCTCGCCGGCGAGCTCCGCGCCTTCCTCGATCTTGATCTTGGCGTAGCGGATCTTGCCCGACACCTTGCCCGTGCCGTGGATGGTGAGCTGCTTGCGCACCGTCAGCTCGCCTTCGAAACGGCCGTTGATCTCGGCGTTGTCCACGGCGATGGTGCCCTGGAACACGCCGTTCTGCGCGATCTCGAGGACGCGCGAATCGAGCGTGGCTTCCATGCGGCCTTCCACCACCAGCGTGTCGCAATCGGTGATCTCGGCGCCTTTCATCTTGATGTCGGGGCCGACGACCAGCTTCGCTTCCTTGCGCTCCTCGCCTTTATCGGCGGGGGTAAAGGGCGCGGGCGCCGCGCTGGCCGCGGACACGGGGGCGGCAGTCACTGGTTGGCTCTGGCGGAAAAGACTGTCATCGCGCCGCTCTTCGCGCTTGCGGAAAAACCCGTCTTTCTGTAGCACGTTATTACCCTCTCTGTTGTGATGGCTGGAACAACGCGTAACGGTATGCACGATCCATACCAGCCGATCACACGGGGAGTTTTGGCCAAAAATCCGGGAAAACGTCGGCCCTGAGCGACGCTGCTGCGGCCGAATTTCCCAAGAGTGCTGTTTGCGCTCGCTTTTTATCTGTCGTGCTGCAGCTACGCGAAGTCGCGGAGCAAACGTCCGGGGCGCAGCGAGCGATCCAGAGCGCCATTCTCGAGGATCCGCACGCCGTTCACCCAGACGCCGTGCACGCCGAGCGCGTCGGCGGTGAGCCGCGGATGGCCCCCCGGCAGATCGAAAACCCGCCGGTTCGCGCCCCGGTTCACCTTGACGGGGTCGAAGAGCAGGAGGTCCGCATGGTAGCCGGCCTTCAGGACGCCGCGCTCCTTGATGCCGAACACCGCCGCCGGGTGACCGGTCAGCCTGCGAACCGCGTCTTCGAGCGAAAGCACCCCGAGCTCGCGCGCCCAATGCCCGAGCAGATGCAGGCCGAAGCCGGCGTCGTTGAAGAAAGTAAGGTGCGCGCCCGCGTCCGACAGCGACACCATGCTAGCGGGGTGGTGCAGCATCCGTCCGACCGCCGCCTCGTCCGAGTTGAGAAGCAGCGCCGTGAACACCGTGTCGAGGTTTTCGCCAAGGGCCAGGTCGAGCATGAAATCCAGCGGGTCCTTGCCCGCCTCCTTCCCGAGATCGGCGATCGAGCGCTGCTCGAGCTCCTTGCGCGCCGACTCGACGACGCGCACCTGATCCCACTGGCCATTGAACAGCCGGAAGTGCGCCGGTGTGGCCAACTCCTTTCGAACCGATTCACGGAATGCGGGTTGTTTCAGTTTTTTCTTGAATTCAACACCTTTTAAAGGCAAAGCCGGTTGCCAGGACTGCAAGCCCTCGAACGTGTACGGCGCATGCAGCGTGAAATCCATCGACAGCGGGCAGCACGAGACCGCGCCGACCACTTTGTGCCCGCGCGCGTTCGCCTCGCGGGCGGCATCGAGGTCCTGGAACACCGCATCCGGATTGGTGCTGTTGTGAAGCAGGGCGGCCACCACCACCGGCCGCGTCGATTGCGCCGCCAGCTCCTCGAGGAACGCCATGCGCGTGTGGCCGCCCTTGGTGAGCATGAAGACGCCGCGGCCGGCGTCCTTGAGGCAGACGACGAGGGCGCGCAGCTCCTTCTCGTCGGCGAGGCGCGAAGGCATCGGCACGCCCCCTTCGCCGTTGTGAGCCGGCGAAGTGCTGCTCGAGAAGCCGATCGCGCCGGCGCGCATCGCCTCGAGCACGAGCCGGCGCATCTCGGCGATCTCCGCATCGTTCGCAGCGCGCTGCGTCGCTGCATCGCCCATCACGTAGCTTCGTACTCCCGAGTGGCCGACGAAGCTTGCGATGTTGAGCGCAGACCTCTGGCGCTCGAGCATGTCGAGGTACTGCGGCACCGATTCGAAGTCCCAGCGGATGCCGGTGCGCAGCACTTCGAGCGACATGCCCTCGACCTGCGTCAGGTTGCGCATCACCAGGTCCCGATCCGCCGGACGGCACGGCGCGATGGTGAAGCCGCAGTTGCCGATGATCGCGGTGGTGACGCCGAGCGCGGGCGAGGGCGAGGCGCTCGGGTCCCAGGTGAGCTGCGCGTCGTAATGCGTATGGTTGTCGATGATGCCGGGCATCAGCGCCAGGCCGTCGGCGTCCACGACTTGCTTTGAAGACTCTTTTATTTTTCCGATTGCGGCGATTTTTCCGTCGGCAACCGCGACGTCGCCCCGTTGCGGCTTGGAACCCAAACCGTCGAGAAGCAGCGCGTTGCGGATCACGAGCTCGTGCATGGGGGACGGCCAGTATACTGGCGCGCCATGGAGCTGAGAGGCTGGGCCTTGGCGCTGGAGTGGGCGGCGGATAACATTCGAGTCAACGCCGTGGCGCCTGCGGTGCAAGTAATCGCCACTTGCCTCGCAACGCTCGCCATCGCAGCCGCTTTTAGGTATCCGAAGCTCAGCTACTAGTAGCCGACCTCCAGGTCCACCACGTTGAGGAGCGGGCGGCCGTTGCGCAGCCGCTCGATGTTCTCCACGATCTTCGGCACCGCGGTGCGCGCATCGGTGAGCGCCGCGGCATGCGGCGTGATCGTCACCCTGGGGTGCTGCCACAGCGGCTGGTCGGCGCTCATCGGCTCCGGCTCGAACACGTCGAGGTAGGCGTGCGCCAGGTGGCCCGCATCCAGGGCTGCAATCAGGTCGTTCGCCACCAGATGCCCACCGCGCGCCACGCTGATGACGCAGCCGCCTTGCCTGATTTTTCCCAGCGTTCTTGAATTGAGGATGCCGCGCGTCTGGGGCGTGAGAGGCAGGAGGCACACCGCGACATCGCTCCTCTCGAGCATGGCGTCCAGCTCTGCGATCCAGACCAGGCGTCCGAGCTCCTTGCGGCTGCGGCTCCAGCCGGCGACATTGAAGCCGAGCGCGAGGAGCTTGCGCGCCGCGTCGGCTCCGAGCTCGCCGAGCCCGAGCAGCCCGATCGTGCGATCGGCGGCGAGGTATTGCCGGTGGCGCTGCCAGCGGCGCTCGTGCTGCTGCGCGCGATAGGCATAGTGGTGGCGGTGCCAGTCGAGGACATGCGCTAGCACGGTTTCCGACATCGCCGCCACCATCCCGGGATCGACCAGCCGCGCGAGCGGCACGCCTTTGGGCAGCGCCGGGTCGGCGAGCAGCGTCTCCACGCCCATCCACAGCGACTGGATCAGCTTCACGTCCTTCAGGTTCTCCAGCGTGCCCGGCGGCGGCGTCGCGACCAGCGCGACGTCGATCGGCGCTTCAGGCCGCAGGAAGATCCGGTCCCGCGGCAGCGCCCGTTCGAGGAGCGGAATCCAGTGCTCGGCCTTCTCGGTTTCGCTGGCGAAGAGAATATTCACCGGTGCACGGGATGGTAGCATTCACGCGTTCATGATCCGCGCGTTCGTCCCGCTTCTCCGATGAAGCCGCCGTTTCGTGCCGACCAGGTGGGGAGTCTTTTACGCCCCCGTGAGCTTGCGGCAGCCCGAAAGCAGCAGACCAACCTTCGGGAAATCGAAGATCGAGCGATTCGCGACGTCGTGGCCAAGCAAGAAGCGATCGGCCTCGAGAGCGTCACCGACGGCGAGTTCCGCCGCGGCTGGTGGCATCTCGATTTTCTATCGCAGCTCGAGGGCGTAACGCTGCGCGAGAACCCCGGCCCGAAATTCGGCGGCACCGAAGAGCAGCCGCCGATCCCCGCAGTGACCGGAAGGCTGCGCTATTCGCGTCCCATCATGGTGGACGATTTTGCGTTCTTGAAGCGTGCAACCAGGAAAACCGCGAAATTCACCATCCCGTCGCCTTCCATGCTGCATCTGCGCGGCGGGCGCGCCGGGATCTCGCGCGAAGCCTATCCGGACCTCAAGGAATTCTGGTTCGATGCGGCGGCGGCATATCGCGCCGCCATCGCGGCGTTCGCCAGGGCCGGCTGCACCTATCTGCAGCTCGACGACGTCGCCTTCGCCTACCTCTGCGACCCGAAGATCCGCGACAACTGCAGCAGGAACGGCGACGATCCCGAGGAGCTGCCGCGCGTCTATGCCGACACCATCAACCGCGCGCTCGAGGGCCGTCCCACGGGCATGACGATCACCCTGCATACCTGCCGCGGCAACTTCAAGAGCGCCTGGGTCGCCGAAGGCGGCTACGATCCGGTCGCCGAGGCGATGTTCTCGTGCAAGGTGGACGGCTTCTTCATGGAGTTCGATTCCGAGCGCGCCGGTGGCTTCGAGCCGCTGCGCTTTGCCCGGAAGGGAAGCAAGGTCGTGCTCGGATTGGTGTCATCAAAAACGGGTTCTTTGGAAGATAAGGATGAATTGAAGCGAAGAATCGAAAGCGCCTCGCGCTATGTGCCGTTGGAAGACCTGTGCCTGTCGCCGCAATGCGGTTTCTCCAGCACGCATCACGGCAACCAGCTCTCGCAGGACGAGCAATGGCGCAAGCTCGAGCGCGTGGTCGAAACCGCCAAGGAGGTCTGGAAATGAGCACCGAGAAGGAAATCCTCTCCCTCGAGGACAAGCGCTACGCGGCGATGACCGCGGGCGATGCACCGACCAGAAAGTGCGCATCCTCGGCGAGGTCGCGCTCGTCACCGGCAAAGGGCACATCGAGGCCGAGATCAACGGCCAGCCGAGGACGCTCAAGCTGATGTTCCTCAACGCCTGGGCGAAGACGCCGCAGGGATGGAAGTTCGTCGCCTGGCAATCGACGCCGCAGCCGACGACCTAGGCCTGCGCGAGCGCAAGAAGCTCGCCACGCGCGAGCGCATCCGCGCCGCGGCAAGCGAGCTGTTCACCCGGCGCGGCTATGGCGCGGCGACCCTGCGGCAGATCGCCAGGCGCGCCCATGTCGGGCTGGGGACGCTGTTCAACTATGCCGAGGACAAGCGCGACCTGGTGTTCCTGATTTTCAACGAGGAGCTCAATGCGATCACTGACGTGGCACTGGCGGCTCCCCGTCCGGGCCAGCCGCTGATCGGCCAGCTGCTGGCGATCTTCGGCGTGCATTACCACTGGCTCGGAGCCAAAGTGCAGCTCTCGCGCATCCTGCTGCAGGAGCTCACCTTCTATTCGCAGGGCAAGCAGGCGGTGACCTTTCTCGGCATCCGGCAGCGGCTGATCGAGGGCATCGAAGCGCTGGTTCGCAACGCACAGCGTGAAAGGCGCATCGTTTCGGGCGAGAATCCGGCCTTCATCGCACGCCATATCTTTTTCGTGTACTCGGCTTCGCTGCGCTGGTGGATCGCCCGCGAGCGCCCGGATCCGGAGGAGGGGCTGGCCGATCTGCGGCGGCTGCTGGTGCTGCAGTTCAAAGGACTGAAGAGATGAGCGGACAGTTCAAGGGAAGGCGCGAGGACGCGAGGCTGCTGGGCGGTCACGGGCGCTTCGCGGCGGACTGGAACCTGCCGGGGCAGCTCTACGGCCATTTCCTGCGCTCCGATCGTGCGCACGCCGAAATCATCTCGCTGGAGAAAGAAAATGCAGTGCGAAGTCCAGGCGTGGTAGCCGTTTTCACTGGCGAGGACACCGCCAGGGCAGGTTACAAGACCGAGCCGCCGCTCGTGCGCTATCCCGGCAAGGGCGGCGCCATGATCAAGCAGCCGCACCGCGATGTGCTCGCGAATGGCCGCGTGCGCTGCGTCGGGCAGGAAGTGGCGCTGGTCGTCGCCACCTCGGCGGCGGCGGCGCAGGACGCTGCCGAGAAGATCGAGGTCGAGTACCGCGAGCTGCCGGCAGTGGTCGACGCCGAGGCGGCCATGGCGAGCGATGCAGCGCAGCTTTATCCAGAGATTCCCGGCAACATCAGCTTCGATTACGAATACGGCAACGAGGCGGCGGTGAGCGAGGCGTTCTCGCGCGCCGCACACGTCACGCGGCTATCGCTCGACAGCACGCGGGTGGTCGGCAATCCCATGGAGCCGAAGGCGGCGCTCGCGGCGTACGACGCGGCGAGCGAAACCTACGACCTCTACTCGCCGACGCAGGGAATTTCGCTGATCCTCGGCGGCTTGAGCGCCATCACCGGCGCGCCGCGCGAGAAAATCCGCGTGCATGCGAAGGACGTCGGCGGCGGCTTCGGCATCCGTTCCGATGCCTACGTCGAGTACTGCGCCCTGATGCTCGCCGCGAAGACGCTCGGCAAGCCGGTCAAATGGGTGGCATCGCGGGCGGAAACCTTCCTCAGCGACTACCACGGGCGCGCGGCGCAGCTGAAGGGCGAGCTGGCGCTCGACCGCCACGGAGAATTCCTCGCGCTGCGCGTCGAATGGATCTGCAACTCGGGCGCCTATCTTTCCCATCCCGGTCCCCTGATCAACACGCTGCTGCCGGCGTTTCACGTGATCAACCTCTACCGCATCCCGGCGGCGTACGGCCGCCACCGCCTGGTGCTCACGAACACGACGCCGACCACCGCCTATCGGGGCGCCGGCCGGCCGAACGTCTCCTACCTCATCGAGCGGCTGGTGGAGGAGGCGGCGCACGAAACCGGCATCGACCGGGTCGAGCTGCGGCGCAGGAACCTGATCCCGAAGGAAGCATTCCCGTACAAGACGCCGATCGCGATGTCGACCTACGACAGCGGCGATCCGCCGGGGTTGCTGGACGAGGCTTTGCGACGCTCAGACTGGAATTCTTTCGAGAAAAGACGAGAAGCGGCGCGGCGCCAGGGCAAGCTGCGCGGCATCGGCTGCGCGATGTTCATCGAGCCGGCCGGCGCCGGCGGCGGCCCGAAGGAAGAAGTCGAGATCCGCTTCGGCGACTCGGGCAACGCCAGCATCTACGCTGTCGCCGGCCCTTCCGGGCAGGGCCACGAGACGGTGTATCCGGAAGTCGCCGCAGAAATCCTCGGCATGGATGCGGAGAAGATCTTCCTGCGCGCGAGCGACCCCGACGGCCCCGCCCTGATGGGCGACGGCACCATCGGCTCGCGCTCCATGATGGCCTACGGCGGCGCGATCGCCGTGGCGTCGCGCGAGATCGTGCGCAAGGGCATGGAGCTCGCGGCAAAGGAGCTGGAAGTTTCGGTTCAAGATGTCGAATTCGAGAAAGGCCGCTATCGGGTGAAAGGCGCGGACGTCTCGATCACGCTGGAGGAGATCGCGCGCCGCTACGCCGGCGAGTCGCCGCATCCGCTCGATGCGCGCGGCGATATTCCGCAGCCGCGTTCCTACCCCAGCGGCGCGCATGTCGCCGAGGTGGAGATCGATCCGGACACCGGGAAGCTGGCGGTCCTGAGCTATGTCGCGGTGGACGACTGCGGACGCGTGATCAACCCCACCCTGCTCGAGGGCCAGCTGCACGGCGGCATCGCGCAGGGGCTCGGGCAGGCGATGGGCGAGCACGGCGTGTACGACGCCGACAGCGGCCAGCTGCTCAACGGCAGCTTCATGGACTATGTCATGCCGCGTGCCGACGACCAGCCCGAGCTGCGGCTCTACGACCGCTCGATTCCTGCACCCGGCAACCCGCTCGGCGTGAAGGGCGCGGGCGAAGCGGGCACGACGGGGGCGGTGCCGACGATAGCCAACGCGGTGATCGACGCATTGCGGCCGCTCGGCATCCATCACCTCGATTTTCCCTACTCGCCGGTGCGGGTCTGGGAAGCGATCCGTGAGCGGAAAGGGTTGATCGCGTGAAGATCGATATCTTCAACCACGTGATGCCGATGCGCTATCTCGAGATGCTCAAGCAGCACTCGAAGGACGCCGGCATCGTCAAGCGCATGTCGAACCTGCGGCTGCTGTGGGACATCGAGGCGCGCGTCGCCATGCTGCGCGAGAAATTCCGGGAGCTGCGCCAGGTCCTCACTCTCGGACTGCCGCCGCCGGAGCTGCTCGGTGGGCCGGATTTCTCGCCCGAGCTGGCGCGCATCGCTAACGACGGCATGGTGGAGATGTGCAGGAAATGGCCGAAGGAATTTCCCGCCTTCGTCGCCTCGCTGCCGATGAACAACGTACCGGCTGCGCTCGAGGAGATGGACCGCGCCGTCAATCAGCTCGGGGCGCGCGGCGTCCAGGTATGCTCGAGCGCCGCCGGACGGCCGCTCGACGAGCCTGAATTCCTGCCGGTGTTCGAGCGCATCACCAACCACCACGACCTGCCGATCTGGCTGCACCCGGTGCGGCCCGCGTCGCGGGCGGACTACGCGAACGAGCCGAAGTCCAAATACGAGATCTGGCAGGTGCTCGGCTGGCCGTTCGAGACCAGCGTGGCGATGGCGCGCATCGTGTTCTCCGGCATGTTCGTCAAGCTGCCGAAGATGCGCATCATCACGCACCACTGCGGCGGCATGATTCCGTTTTTCGCCGGCCGCGCCGAGACGCTGTGGGCCCAACTGGGTTCTCGAAGTGTGGATGGTGAGGAAACCGAAGTGCTCAAGCGACTTCAAAAACCTCCAATTGAATATTTCAAGATGTTCTACGGCGACACGGTGCTCGGCGGCGCCGCGGCGCCTCTTGCCTGCGGACTCGCCTTTTTCGGCGCGGACCACGTGGTGTTCGCGAGCGACTGCCCGTTCGATCCCGAGGGCGGACCGATGTTCATCCGCGAGGGCATCCGCTCGGTCGAGGAACTCGGCCTGCCCGAACGGGACAAACGAAAGATCTACTTCGACAACGCACTCAAGCTGCTGCGTATGGAAGGAAAGCTATGAAGAGATTCCTGGTTCTGGCGCTCGCGCTGGTCTCATTCAACGCCGGTGCGCAAAGCTATCCCAGCCGCCCCATAACGCTGGTCGTGCCTTACACACCCGGAACCGGCATCGACATCATTGCGCGCATCGTCAGTCCCAGGCTCAGCGAGCGCTGGAAAGAGTCGGTGATCGTCGACAACAGGCCCGGCGCGAGCGGCAATATCGGCGCCGCGATAGTCGCCAAGGCGCAGCCCGACGGCTATACGATGATGGTGACGGTGAACACCTTCACCATCACGCCGGCGCTCTATAAAACCATTCCATACGATCCGGTGAAGGACTTCACGCCGGTCGGGCGCGTGGCGAACGGCAACGTCGCGCTGGTGGTCAACCCGACGGCCCTGCCGGTCAAGAACCTGGAAGAGCTCGAGGCCGCCGCTCGTACTCGCAAGCTTAGCTATTCCTCGCCGGGCAACGGCACGCCGCAGCACCTCGCAGTCGAGCTCCTGAAGCAGCGTCTGGGGATCGACATCCTGCACGTGCCCTACAAGGGCGCAGCGCAGGCGCTCACCGACCTGCTCGGCGGCCAAGTGCAGCTCGCGGTCCTTCCCGTGCACACCGCACTGCCGCACGCAAGAGCGGGCAAGCTCACCGTGATCGCGGTGTCCGGGGAGCGGCGCTCCGTGCTCGCGCCCGATTCGCCGAGCTTCGCCGAGCTCGGGCTGAAGAACCTCGACATCGATCTCTACTTCTGGATCGCGGGCCCGGCGGGCCTGCCGCCCGAGATCGTCCAGAAATGGAACCAGGAGCTCGCCTCCATCCTCTCGGCTCCGGAGGTGGGCGAAACGCTCATGAAGCAGGGCATGGTGCCGGCGCCCGGCAGTCCCGACGAGATCTCGACGCAGATCGGCGGCGATATCGAGCGCTGGAAGAAATTCATTCGCGAGACCGGGATCACCGCGGACTGAGCATGCAGCTCGAGGTCAACGGAGTCCCCCGCACGGTCGAGGCAGATCGAGACACGCCGCTGCTCTACGTGCTGCGCAACGACCTGGGCCTCGTCGGCAGCCGCTTCGGCTGCGGCAGCGGCCTGTGCGGCGCCTGCTTCGTGCTGATCGACGGCCGCGCCATGGCCTCATGCGATGTGCCGCTCTGGTCCGTCGCCGGCAAGAAAATAACCACGGTGGAAGGCCTGGGCAGCAACGGCGAATTGCATCCGGTGCAGAAGGCGCTCATCGAGGAGCAGGCGGCGCAATGCGGCTTCTGCATGAGCGGCATTGCCGTCAGCGCCGCTGCCCTGCTTGAAAAGAACAAGAACCCAAGCGAAGCGGAAATCCGCGCAGCTCTCGATAAAAACCTCTGTCGATGCGGCTCGCACAACCGCGTCGTCAAGGCGATTCTGCGTGCTCGCTGAAAAATCTCTTGCCATCCGGCGTGTGCGCTTGGAGCGTGACGGCACGGTAACGATCGTCACCGGAAAGGTTGAGCTCGGGCAGGGCATCCTGACCGCGCTCGCGCAGATCGCCGCCGAAGAGCTCGACGTGCCGCTCGAGCGCATCCGCATCCTGCCGCCGAGCACGGCCTACAGCCCCGACGAGGGCGTCACGTCCGGCAGCCTTTCGATCCAGGACGGCGGCAGCGGCTTGCGCAAAGCCTGCGCCGAGCTGCGCGGCGCGCCGCCGAAGCAAGCCACCGCCTATCGCGTCGTCGGCACGAGCGCCGCGCGGCTCGATCTGCCCGCAAAGATTGCAGGCAGGCCGAGCTACGTGCACGACATGGCGCTGCCGGGAATGCTGTTCGGCCGCGTGGTCAGGCCGCCGCGGCCTTTCAAGAAGTTGAAACAAATCGGGGAAACAGATTTGAAGCGAGCTTCATTGGTTCGTGACGGCAACTTCCTTGGCGTGCTGGCCGAGCGCGAGGAAGACGCCATCGCGGCGGCGGCGCGGCTGCGCGACAAGTCGGCCTGGGAATTCGCGCCGGATGCGCCGGCCGATTTTCATGCCTGGCTGAAGCAGCATGTCGCCGAGCACAACATCGCCAGGGAGAAGCTCGACGCGCAGGCGAAGGCGAGAAGCGTAACGCGGGTGCAGGCCGCATACACCAAGCCCTTCATCGCGCATGCTTCGATCGGCCCGTCGTGCGCCGTGGCGCGCATGCAGGGCGCGAAGCTGGAAATCTGGACGCACAGCCAGGGCATCTTCGGGCTGCGCCAGGAGCTCGCCAAGATACTCGGCATGGACGAGAAGAACATCGTCGTGACCCATGCCGAAGGCGCCGGCTGCTATGGGCACAACGGCGCCGACGACGTGGCGCTGGACGCCGCGCTGCTCGCTCGATCTGCCGCAGGCCGCCCGGTGAAGCTGCAGTGGATGCGCGGCGACGAGTTCGCGTGGGAGCCGTACGGTGCCGCGATGTGCTTCGAGCTCGAAGCGCACCTCGACGCGGACGGCAGCATCGTTTCCTGGCGCCACGATCTGTGGAGCAACGGCCACACGCACCGGCCGGGGAGGCTCGAGCGGCCGACGCTCATCGCGGCGGCGCATCTGGAGAAGCCGTTCGAGCTCGCGCCCGCGGTCGATCCGGCGCTGCCGGCGGGCGGGGCGCATCGCAACGCCATCCCGATCTACGACTTCCCGGACCTGCGCGTCACGCACCACTACGTGAAGGAAATGCCGGTGCGCAGCTCCTCGCTGCGCTCCCTCGGCGGCTTCGGCAACGTGTTCGCCATCGAGTCCTTCATGGACGAATGTGGAGTCGCTGCCGGCACGGATCCGATTCAGTTCCGGTTGAAGCATTTGAAAGATCCGCGTGGGCTTGCCGTTATCGAAAAAGTCGTGGAAAGATCCGGCTGGGAAACCTGGAAGCCGGCCGAAGGCCGCGGCCACGGCATCGGCTTCGCCAAATACAAGAACCTCGGCGCGTACTGCGCGGTGGTGGCCGAGGTAGAGGCGGGACACGAGCTTCGCGTGACGCGCCTCGTCGCCGCGGTCGACGTCGGCATCGCCGTCAATCCCGACGGCGTCGTGAACCAGATCGAGGGCGGCTGCATCCAGGCGGCGAGCTGGACGCTCAAGGAGGAGATGCGGCCGGGGGCCCAGACCTGGGAGGACTATCCGATCCTCAAGTTCAGCGAGGCGCCGCCGGTCGAGGTTCACCTCCTCAAGAACGAGTTTCCCTCGGTCGGCGCTGGCGAGTGCACGATGGGGCCGACCGCCGCGGCGATCGCCAACGCTCTCTGCAACGCGCTCGGCGTGCGCGTGCGCGACCTGCCGCTGACGCCCGAGCGGATCGTCGAGGCGATGCAGTGATCAGAGCCCGAGGACGCGCTCGGCGTTCTGGTGGAAGATCTTCTCCATCACCGCGTCGGAATAGCCGAGCTCCTGCCACTCCTTGAGGATGCGCGCGTACGGCAGGCTCGGGTAGTCGCTGCCGAACATGATCTTGTCCTGCAGCCGCGCACGCATGTCCACCTTGAGGCTTGCCGGCAAATATTTCGGCGCCCAGCCCGACATCTCCCAGTAGACATTGCCTTTGTGCAGGGCCACCGCGGTGGTCTCGTCCACCCACGGCCAGCCGGGATGCGCCATGATGATCTTGAGGCTGGGAAAGTCGGCCGCCAGCTCGTCGATCGACGAGGGGTGCGCATGGCGGATCTTCGCGCCCATCCCGCCGGGCAGTCCGGCGCCCATGCCGGTGGTGCCGACGTCGATCATCACCGCCGCCTTCAGCTCGCTGATGACCTCGAACAGCGGGTAGTAGCGCCGGTAGTTCACCGCGAAGTGCTGCATGATCGGATGGAAATGAAAGCCGATGAGGCCGAGCTCGCGCACCGCCTTCTTCGCCTGCGCGATCGCGACGTCCCCCTTGGCGGGCTCGAGCGCGCCCCAGGCCTGGATGATGCGCTCCGGGTGCCGCTTCCACATCGCGTGCACGTATTCGTTCGACACCGGCTGCGTGCCGATCGTGGTCTCGAGGTCGAGCGCCACCAGGACTGCCTGCACGCCGGCGTCGGTGAAATCCTTGATCACCTCGTTTTCGGCTTTGCCGGTCCAGCTGCGGTTCCAGTATTTCGCCAGCGCCTCGACGTAGGGCCCCTGGCAGGCGATCCACTCCTGGGTGCCGGGATAGCAGTGCAGGTCAATGATGCGCATTGCGAGCCGCCATCTCCGCCAGCGCCTTCTTGGACACCTTGCCGAAGGTTGAAACGGGGAACTCATCGAGGATTTGCAGCCGCTCCGGCAATTTGAATTTCGCGATCTCTTTCCCCTTCAGAAACTCGACCAGTTCATGCAGAGACAAAGCGAAACCATTTCGTAAAACCACGCAGGCGCACATCCTCTCGCCGAGGTTCGGGTCCGGAATCGGCACGCAGGCGACGTTCTGCACCGCGGGGTGCGAAAGGATCAGGTTCTCGATCTCCTCGGCGCTGATCTTCTCGCCGCCGCGGTTGATCAGGTCTTTCTTGCGCCCCTCGACCACGTAGTTGCCCGACGGATGCCGGCGCATAAGATCGCCCGAGCAGTAGAAGCCCTCGCGCGTGAAGGCCTTGGCGTTGTATTGCGGCACGCCGTAGTAGCCGCGCAGCGTATAGGGGCCGCGGCAGATGAGCTCGCCCACCTCGCCGGGCCCTACCTCGCGGCCTTCGTCGTCGACGAGGCGCACTTCGTCGTCCGGGCAGATCGGCCGGCCGCAGGTCTCGAGCTTGACCTCCTTCGGGTCGTCGAGCCGCACGAAGAACAGCATCCCCTCCGACATGCCGAAGTTCTCCTGCACGAAGCAGCTCGGCATGAGCTGGTGCGTTTTCAGCCGGACCTCGGGCTGCATGCGCTGCCCGCCGCTTTGAATGACTTTGACGCTCGATAAGTCATAGCTTTCGATCGAGGGGTCGTTGATCAGCCGGATGAGCAGCGCAGGCACGACCTTGATGTGAGTGACCTTGTATTTCTCCACCAACTTGAGCATTTCCTCCGGGCGCGTTGTCGGCGAGAGCACCACCTTTGCACCCTGGAAGAAATACCCCTGGATGCCGGGACAGGCGAGCGGCAGGTTGTGCGCGATCGGCAGCGCGAGCAGCAGCACCGAGTCCTGCGTCACGCCGCACACCGGCGCGGCGGTCTTGGAGTTGTACGCGTAATCGTTGTGCGTGCGCGGGATCAGTTTCGGAATGCCGGTGGTGCCGCCCGAGAGCTGGAAGATGCACGGATCGGTGGGGTCAATACGAATTTCCTTTAATTGATCCTTATTCTTTGCTGGCCTATCGATGAGTCCGCGCAGCGTGGGGAGCGAGAGGCAAAACCTGAGCGAAGGATTTTGTTGCTGGACCCGGCGGATCATCGGCTCGAACTCGAAGTCGCTTTGCCGCTCCGGGTAGACGCAGGTACTGGCACCCGAGAGCTTCACGAACTGGCGAATCTCGGCGTAGCGATGCGTGACCAGCGCCGCGATCGGGATGGCGCCGATCTTCTGCAGCGCGAAGTACAGCAGCACGAACTCGGCGCAGTTCGGCAGCGTCGGCACCACGCGGTCGAGCGGCTTGAGGCCGAGCTCGAGCAGGTTGAGCGCGAGGTTATCGGTCAGCCGGTCGATGTCGCCGTAGGTGTACTCGCGGTCTTGATCGACAAGAAAAATCCTTTCCTTGAAACGATCGAAAACGGCGGCAAACTCCTGGGCAAGCGACTTGTCCTGCCAGTAGCCCTTCTCGCGGTAGCGGCGCGCGAAATCCGGCGGAAAAGGGACGACACCCTCGAGCATCTAGGTCGAGCTCGTGTAGCCGCCGTCGATGACGATCACCTCGCCGGTGACGAAGCGGTTCGACTCGATCAGGCTCATCATGGTCTCGGCGACGTCGTCGGCGGTGACGACGCGCCTGAGCGGCGTCGCCTTGGCGCGCTTGCCCATCAGGTCCTGGTACTTGTCCTTGAGCATGCGCTTCATCCAGTCGCCTTCCATCCAGCCGGGCGCGACGGCGTTGACGCGGATCTCCGGCCCGAGATTCCAGGCGAGCGTCTTGGTGAGGTTGACCACCGCAGCCTTGCTCGCCGCATAGGGCAGGGGCTGCGGACCGGGACGCAAGCCCACGATGCTGGCCGTGTTTACGACACAACCTTTGTTGAGGCGTAGAAGCGGCGCAGCCGCCCGGGTGACCTGAAAAAGACCGCGCACGTTGACCGCGAACACCCGGTCCCATTCGTCGAGCGAGAGGCTGTCCAGGTCTTTCATCTTCCACGAGGCGGTGGTGCCGGCGTTGTTGATCAGAACGTCGAGGCGCCCGAAGGTTTTTTTGATTGAATCAATCATTGAGCGAACACCGGCTTCGTCGGACACGTCGCACTTGACGAGCAAGGTCTTCGCGCCGAGCTTTTCAGCTTCGCGCGCGCTGTCGCGCGCCGCCGTTTCGCTGGAGCTGTAGTTGATCGCGACGTCGTAGCCGGCGCGGGCCAGCGCCAGCACGGCGCTTTTGCCGATCCCGGTTGCACCGCCGGTGACGAGAGCAGCTTTTCTGGACGCCACGCTGTGCCTGCTTTACGATGGGAGTGAACATGTTCATGTTCAAATCGCCGCGCTGTCAAGGAGAACCCGATGCGAAATGGGATTCTGGCGCTCGCTGCCGCGTTAGCGCTTAGCGCGGCGGCACACGCTCAGCAGTGGCCCGCAAAGCCGGTCAGGGTGATCGTCAACGTGGCACCGGGGGGCGTCGCCGATGTGACGATGCGCGTGCTCGGCGCGCGGCTTACCGAGACCATGGGGCAGGCGTTCATCGTCGAGAACCGCGCCGGCGGCGACGGCTACATCGGCTTCGAAGCCGTCGCGCGCTCGGAGCCCGACGGCTACACGCTCGTCTACTCTCCCGGCAGCAGCATGATGATCGCGCCGCACATCGTGCGCCGAGCCGATCTCGATCCGCTGAAGGTGCTGACGCCGGTCGCCGCGACCGGACGCGTCTCGCTCTACGTCCTCACGCATCCCAACGTGCCGGTCGCCAATTTCGCCGAGTTCCTCGCCTATGCGCGCGCCAATCCCGGCAAGCTCAACTATGGCACGCCGGGCAACGGCACATCGCCGCATATCGCGACCGAAGTCTTCAGCCGCGAAGCCAGGGTGAAGATGAACCACGTGCCGTACAAGGGAGCCGGCCCGGCGCTGAAAGACCTGCTCGGCGGCGTCATCGACCTGGCCTTCGACCCCGGCGTCGGCGTGGCGCAGGCGAAGGCGGGCAAGCTGCGCATGATCGCGGTGGCCGGGTTGCAGCGCCATCCCGAATTCCCCGACGTGCCGACGCTCGCGGAGAACGGCATCAGGGGCGTGGACGGTGGCCCGCATTTCGGCTTTTACGCGCCGAGCGGCACGCCGCGCGCGGTGGTCGAGCGGCTGAACCGGGAGGTGGTGAAGCTGATGCAGGAGCCCACGGTGCGCGAGCGCTTCAATGCGCTCGCGGTCGAGATGGCCGAGCCGATGGGTCCTGAAGCATTTACGGCCTACGTGCGGGCCGAGAGCGAGCGTTATGCGAAGCTGATCCCAGAGCTCGGCATCGGCCAATGAAGGGCCTGAGCGGAGCCGAAACCCTCCTGCGCGTGCTGCGCGCGATGGGCGTCGAGCGGATCTTTGCCTCGCCCGGCTCGGACTGGGCGCCGCTCTGGGAGGCGCTTGCGAAGCTGCATTGGCCGGATGTTCCACAATATCTTTCCTCGCGCCATGAAGAAACGGCGCTCGGCATGGCCACGGGGTACGCCAAGGTGACCGGGAAGCTTCCCGCGGTCGTGCTGCACACCACGGTCGGCGCGCTTCACGCCACGATGGGCGTGCGCGCCGCGCTGCATGAGCGCATTCCGATGGTAGTGCTGGCCGGCGAATCGATCGGCTTTGCCGAGGGCGCGCACTCCGTCATGGGGCGCCAGTGGCTGCGGCTGCTGACCGACGTCGGCGGGCCGGCGCGCCTCATGGAGCCCTGCGTGAAATGGAGCTTCGGCCTCAACACGAGTGTGCTCCTGCCGCATACCGTCCAGCGCGCCTGCCAGCTGGCGATGGCGGCGCCGAAAGGGCCGGTCTTCGTCTCGGTGCCGACCGAGTTCCTGATGGAGGCAATGAGCGCCGATGCGCCCGCAGCCGCGCTGGCGGTTCCGCCCTCGGCGCAGCCTGCCGCAATCGACGAGCTGGCGCGGGCACTGAGCCAGGCGAAGAATCCAGTCATCATCACCGAGGAGGCCGGGAAGAGCCGCGCTGCGGTCGGGCATCTCGTGAGCCTCGCCGAGACACTCGGCGCGCCGGTGCTCGATGCGTGGCAGCCCTACTACGTCAATTTCCCGCGCGACCATCCGCTCTACGGCGGTGTGGTCGCCGAGGACATGGGGGACGTGCTGCGCGAAGCGGATCTCGTGTTTCTCGTCGAGGCGGTGGCGCCGTGGCATCCGCCGTCGGCGCTTCCCGGGCCGCGTACCCGGGTCGCCGTCCTTGGCGAGGACCCGCTGCACTCCAACCTGCCTTTCTGGGGGTTTCGGACCGATCTGATCGTGGCGGGCGAGGTCGAAGCTTCGCTTGCAGCGCTCGTCGAACAGGTGAAAAAAGCGGTTCCTTCAAATTCCCGCAAGGCGTCTATCGAGCGCTGGCGCAGCCGGCATGAAAAACGGCGAAACGAGCTGCGCGCGCAGGCCCGTGCGGCCGGCGAGAAGAAGACGATCGATAACCGCTGGGTCGGGCACGAGCTGAACGAGGTCATGCCGCCCGACGCGATCTTCGTCGACGAGACGATCACCCACCGGCTGGACGTCGTGCGGCTGCTCGATCGCCTGCAGCCGGGGAGCTTCTTCGAGGCGAGCTACGGCGGGCTCGGCATGGGCCTGGGGATGGCGCTCGGCATCAAGCACGCTCTCCCCGAGCGCACAGTGATCATCGCCATCGGCGACGGGGCGTTCTACTACAACCCGGTTCCTGCGTCGTTTGGCGCTTCGCAGGAGCACCGGCTGCCGCTTTTGATCCTGCTCTTCGACAATGCGGGATACCTTTCCCAGAAAGGCGACGTGGTCAAGGAATACCCGAACGGCAACGCAGTGCGCACGAAGAAGTTTGCAGGCACCTCGATCGAGCCCAAGCCCGATTACGTCGCGCTGGCGCGCGCGTTCGGCGGCCAGGGCGAGAAAGTCGAAAAGCCGGGTGAGCTACGTTCCGCTCTGCTGCGCGGCTTCGAAGCGGTGTCGAAAGGCGAGCTAGCGCTGGTGCACCTGGTTCTGGAGCCGGTCAACCCCTGACTTGGCGACATCAGCTGCATCGAGGACACCGTGAAAACCACAGCACCGCCGGACCCCAACACCCGCAAGCCGAAATTCCGACCGCCGCCGCTCGCCTGCGACGCGCACTGCCATGTTTTCGGCCCGGCGGCGAAGTTTCCCTACGCGCCCGATGCGCCCTATGTGCCGCCCGATGCGCCGTTCGAAGCGCTCCAGAAACTGCACCAGGCACTAGGTATCGACAGGGCAGTCATCGTGCACGCGAGCTGCCATGGCGCCGACATGCGCGTAACGCTCGACGCCATCGCGCGCGCCAGGGGCCGCTACCGCGGCACCGCCATCATCGATGAATCCTATGAAGATAAGGATTTTCAGAAGATGCACGAAGGCGGCATCCGCGGCGTGCGCTTCAATTTTGTGAAACACCTCGGCGGCCGGCCTGATTTGTCGTTCTTCAGGAAAACGAGCGAGAGGGTGCGTTCTCTGGGCTGGCATTTGATTCTTCATCTCGATTCGAACGACCTGGTGGAATTCAAACAGCTCTTCATGAAACTGCCCGTTCCCATGGTGATCGACCACATGGGACGGGTAAAGGCAGCAGACGGATTGGAACAGAAGCCTTTCCAGGTGCTGCTCGAGGTCATGAAAAACGAGAACTGCTGGGTCAAGGTGTGCGGCGCCGAGCGCGTGTCTTCGAAAGGACCGCCGTTCACCGACGCAGTGCCGTTCGCCCGCGCGCTGATCGAAGCGGCGCCCGGCAGGATCCTGTGGGGCACGGACTGGCCGCATCCTAACGTCGGCAAGCACATGCCGAACGACGGCGACCTGGTCGACCTCTTCGCGCGGATGGCGCCCGAGCCGGCGCTGCAGCATAAAATCCTGGTCGAGAACCCGGCCAGGCTATACGGCTTCTGACATGGCGCGAATCATCGGCGGCATCGGCACCTCCCACGTGCCGACCATCGGCATTGCTTTCGACAAGGGCAAGCACGACGACCCTGACTGGAAGCCGCTGTTCAAGGGCTACGAGCCGGTGGCGAAGTGGCTCGCCGAGCGCAAGCCCGACGTGCTGTTCTTCTGCTTCAACGATCACGCCACCACTTTTTTCTTCGACCACTACCCGACCTTCGCGCTGGGTGTGAGCGAGGAGTACCGCATCGCCGACGAGGGCCTCGGGCCGCGCCCCATTCCTTCTTTGAAAGGACATGCTCCTCTATCGCGGCATATTGCCCGGTCACTGGTGAACGACGAGTTCGACCTCACGATCTTCCAGGACCTGCCGCTCGATCACGGGCTGCATTCGCCGCTCAGCATGATGTGGCCGTCGAAGCCGGACTGGCCTGCGAAGGTGGTGCCCCTGGTGGTGAACGTGATCCAGCACCCGCTGCCCAAGCCGGGCCGATGCTACAAGCTCGGCATCGCGTTGAGAAAAGCGATCGAGTCCTATCCCGAAGACCTCAAGGTGGCCATCGTCGGCACCGGCGGGCTGTCGCACCAGATGATCGGCGAGCGCGCGGGGTTCAACAACGAAAGATGGGACCTGGAGTTCCTCGACCTCATCGAGCGCGACCCCGAGCGGCTCGCGCGCATGTCGCTGGAGGACTTCATGCGGCTCGGCGGCAACGAGGGCGCCGAGGTGATCATGTGGCTCATCATGCGCGGTGCGCTCGCTCCCGGCGCGCGCAAGATCCACCAGAGCTACTACCTGCCCATGACCACCGCCATGGCGGTGGCCTTGTTCGAATGAAATATGTATTCGACCTGGAGATGAGCGCACGCGCGCTGCGCCTGAACCGGTTCCTGCACGGTCTCACAGCTAAAGAGAAAAGAAACCTCTTCCTCGATAACCCCGAAGAAGCCATGAAAGACCTTTCCGTCGAAGAAAAGGACATGGTGCGCCGGCTCGACTGGAAGGCGATGCAGGATTACGGCGCGAGCTTCTTCTGCCTGGAGAAGCTGGCGCGCGCCAAAGGCGTCTCGAACCCCGAGATGGTGTCGGCGTTCCGCGGCGAAACGCTCGAGCAGTTTCTCAAGACGCGCAAGGTTCCGGGAGCACGATGAAGCTGAAAACCCTGATGGGCGATCACCCCGTTACGCAGGCATTCAAGAGCAATACGTCGCTCTTCGACTTCGCCGACGTCAAGGCGCCCGCCACGGCCTTCAAGCGCGTGGTGCGCAATCTCGAGTTCGATGTCGCCGAGCTCGCGATCGTCACCTTCTTGCTCGCCAAGGCGCACGGCAAGCCGCTGAAGCTTCTGCCTGCCGTCGTGATGGCCAGATTCCAGCATCCCTTCCTGGTTTACAGCGCGGAGCGGGGCGCGGTGTCGCCCAAGGATTTGAAGCGCGTCGGACTGCGCTCTTACTCGGTGACGACCTCGGCATGGATCCGGGGCATCCTCGCCGACGACTTCGGCGTCGATCTCGATCGCATCAAGTGGGTGACGTTCGAGGAGCCGCATGTCGCCGAGTTCCGCGATCCGCCGAACGTCGAGCGCGCGCCCGAGGGCAAGGAAATACTCGCCATGCTGCAGGCGGGCGAGCTCGACGCCGCGATCGTCGGCGCAATCCCGAATGACGCACGATTCAAGCCGGTCATTGCCGATCCCGCCGCAGCGGCGAAGGCGTGGCAGAAGAAGCACGGCGCGATCCAGATCAACCACATGGTGGTCGTCAAAAACACGGTCAAGGAAGTGGAAGAGATCTACCGCCTTCTGCTCGAGAGCCGAAAAGCGGCCGGCAATCCCGAGATGAATCCCTTCGGCATCGAGGAAAACCGGCGCAACCTCGAAGTCGCTATCGACTGTGTCTATCGCCAGCGCATGATCCCGCGGCGCTTCACCGTGGAGGAGCTGTTTCAATGAAAGCATTTTTTCTCGGTTTTCTGTTTCCGCTGCTGGCATTCGCGCAGAGCTTCCCGACCAAGCCGATTCGCGTCATCGTTCCCTTCGGCCCCGGCGGCGTCGCCGACATCACGGCGCGCTCGGTGGCTCCCGAGATTTCCAAGCTTCTGGGCCAGCAGCTGGTGATCGAGAACAAGCCCAGCGCCGGCGGCGTGGTGGCCGGGCAGGAGGTGGCGCGCGCCGCGCCCGACGGCTACACGCTGCTGCTCATCAACAACGGCACCGCGGTGAGCAAGGCGCTGTTCAAGTCGCTGCCGTACGATCCGGAGAAGGACTTCGCGATGATCTCCAGCATCGGGTATTTCCCGCTGGTGATCGTCGCCGATCCGAAGTCGCCGCTGAACACGGTGAAGGACGTGATCGCCGCGGCCAAGGCGAAGCCCGGCAAAATGAACGTCGCCACCATCGTCATCGGCAGCACGCAGCATCTTGCCGCGGAGCTCTTCAAGTCGAGCGCCGGCATCGATGTGCAGATCATTCCCTACAAGGCGACCGGCGAGGTGGTCACCGCGGCGAAGAACGGCGACGCCGACCTGGTCTTCGAGATCCTCGCGCCGGTGATGTCGCACATCAAATCGGGCAACCTGCGCGCGATCGCCGTCACGACCGCGAAACGCTTCCCGGGGCTCGCCGACGTGCCGACCGTGATCGAGAGCGGCGTCCCGGGCTACGACGTCGCTTCATGGAACGGTCTCGCGGCGCCGGCGAAAACGCCGCGGCCTATCATCGACCGGCTTAATCAGGCGGTGGTGAAGGCGGTGGCATCGCCCGAGGTGCAGAAGCGCCTCGCCGGGCTGGGCGTCGAAGGCCGCGCCAGCACGCCCGAGCAGCTGCGCGAGTTCTTCCTCAGCGAATCGAAGCGCTGGAGCCGGGTGGTGGAGAAGGCGAAGATTCCGAAGCAGTAAGCCTTCTCTATTTCAGGTTCTTCGCCAGGAAGTCCATCGTGCGCTTCCACGCCAGCTCGGCCGCTTCCTTGTTGTACTGCACGATGGGCAGCTTCTTCTCGTCCGCGGTCTCGTTGGCGAAGGCGTGCTTCGCCTTATAGCGGTAGAACTCGAACTTCACGTTCGCCGCGCGCAGCTTCTTCTCCAGCTCGTCCACCTTGGCGATCGGGAAGGCCGCATCCCCGGTGGCGAAATGCCCCTGCAGTGGCGCCTTGATCTTCGAGGCGTCGACGTACTCGAGCGGCGGATAGCCGTACCAGACGACGCCGGCATCGGCCTCGGGCACGTGCACCGCTGAGAGCAGCGTCAGCGCGCCGCCCATGCAGAAGCCGGTCACGCCGACCCTGGCGCCCGAGCGCTTGAGATACTGCGTCGCGCCGCGCACGTCCTGGCTCGCCGCGTCGCCGAAATTGAGATGGGTCATGAGGTGCTCGGCCTCTTTCGCCTCGACCGTGACCTTGCCGCGGTACAGATCGGGCACCAGCGCCCGGTAGCCGGCCTTCGCGAGGCGTTCGGCGACGCCCTTGATCTGGTCGTTCAGGCCCCACCATTCCTGGATCACCACCATCCCCGGGATCTTGGCTCCCGCGGCCGGCTCGGCGAGATAGCCGTTGACGCTTTTGCCGTCAGGGCGCTTGAAGCTGATCGTCTTTCCCATGCCCCTCTCCTTTATTCCGGTAACCACTTGATCTTCGCAAAGCCAGGCTCGCTTTGCCACTCGACATCCTCGCTGGAGAGCCAGGCGCGCTCCCACGGGTGATCGAGCACCGGCTGGTACTCGGGGCGTTCCTTGCGCATGCCGGCATGCCATTCGGCCATGTGCCGCGCCTCGGCGGCATCGAGGCGAAAGCTGAAGCCGAAGCCGATCTTGCCGTCCTTTGCCAGCGCGCGCGCCACCAGCGCTTCTTCCCCGGAGGCGATGCGCATCGAGTGCACGTGCATGAACGCCAGGCCACTCCGCCGATTCATTAGCGGCCTTGACGGTTGCAGGAATCCGCGTCGCGCTGGCAAGCCTCCTGGCAGGCCTGCGCGGCCGGCGCTTCCGTCGCAGTACGCCGGCATTTCTGCATGCAGGTGTTGAAGCTGCTCTTGCAGCTGGGCGCCTCCTCGCCTCCAATGACGGCTTTATAGCCGTAGTAACCCGCGACCACGGCGATGGCCAGGACGACCAGCCCGCCGAACAAGCCCAAGCCTCGCTGATAAGATAAGTCCATGAACCGAATTCTGCTGTGCCTCGCGCTTGTTGTCTCCTCCTTCGCGGCGCAAGCGCAGGACGCCTGGCCTTCCAAGCCGGTGAAGTTCATCGTGCCGTCTTCGCCCGGCGGCGGCACCGACGTCTACGCGCGCCTGCTGGCTCAGGCGCTCGGAGAATCGCTGAAGCAGCAGTTCGTCGTCGAGAACCGGCCGGGCGCGAGCGGGAACATCGGCGCGGCGGCGGCCGCCAAGTCCGCGCCCGACGGCTATACGTTCCTCGTCTCGGCCAATCCCGCGCTCGCGGTGAACCCGAGCCTCTACAAGGATCTGCCGTACAACGCGGAGCGCGATTTCGCGCCGGTGACGCGCGGCGTGATGGCGCCGATGGCGATCGTGGTGCATCCGTCGCTGCCGGCGAAGACGCTCGCCGAGTTGATTGCGCTGGGCAAGTCGGATCCCGGAAAGTTCGCTTACGGCTCGGCAGGCACCGGCAGCCCGACCTATCTCGGCGTGCGCATGCTGGAGGAGAGCACCGGCGCGAAGTTCGTCCACGTGCCGTACAAGGGCGTCGGGGCGGCGTACGCGGACCTGCTCGGCGGGCAAGTACAGTTTCTGTTTCCCGACGTCGCCTCGGCGATCTCGCACCTCAAGGCCGGCAAGCTGCGTGCGCTCGCGGTGACGCAGACGACGCCGCTGCTTCCCGGGGTACCGACGCTGGCGGAAGCGGGCTTTCCGATCGACGTCATCACGTCGTTCAGCGTCGTGGCGCCTGCCGGAACACCAGGACCCGTCCTGCATCGCATCGCCGCCGAGATCGGCCGCGCGATGCGCTCGAAGCCGGTCGCGGAGAAGCTCGAAGCGCAGGCGCTGGTCCCGGTGTTCGACACGCCCGAGCAGTTCGCCGCGAGCCTGAAGAAGGAGCGCGACGGCTGGGCGGATTTCATCCGCCGCCACGCCATCCAGCCCGCCGAGTAGCTAGGCGAGAAGCGGGTTGAGACCGCTGCGCGTGACGCGGCCGTAGAGCTCGCGGCCGAGCGCCTGCTCGCACAGCTCGGCCGTCGCGAGCAAGCCGTCCAGGTCGATGCCGGTGTCGATGCCCATCGACTCGAACAGATTCACCAGGTCCTCGGTGCACACGTTGCCGGTGAAGCCGCCGCCGTATTTCACCTTCGCCGGGTGGCCGCCGACGCCGCCGAACGAGGAATCGAAATGGCGCACGCCGGCCTCGTAGGCGGCGACGTAGTTGACGAGGCCGGTGCCCCGGCTGTCATGGAAGTGGGCGATGGGAACCAGCGAATCTCCTTTTGCCTTTGAAAAGAGATTCTTCACGCTGGAAGGCGTTGCGCTGCCGATCGTATCGCCGAGCGCCACGTGCTGGACCCCGAGCTCCAGAAACCTTTCCACGTCCTCGGCCACCACGCCGGCATCGACGCGGCCTTCGAAAGGGCAGCCGAACGCCACCGAGATGGTGCCGACCAGCCGGAAGCGGCCTTGCGCCGCGCTGGCCATCTCCCCGATGTTGCGCCACTGCTCCTCGCGGCTGCGGTTGAGGTTTTTCCTGCTGTGCGATTGCGTCGCAGAGACCAGCAGGCTGATCTCGTTCGCGCCGTAGCCTGCTTCGAGGTCGGCGAGCGCGCGCTCGACCGCGCGCACGTTCGCACAGGTAGCTTTGTAAAAAACCTGAGGCGAGCGAGTAAGCGTGCGGAGCAATTCGCTTGCATCGGCGAACTGCGGCACGACCTTGGGATTGGAATACGACGTGGCCTCGACGCGGGGAAAGCCCAGCGCGGCGAAACGCTCCACCAGCGCGCGCTTGGTCGCGGTCGGGACGAATTGCGGCTCGTGCTGCAGGCCGTCGCGCGCAAAGCACTCGCAAAGGGTCACCGCGGACATAGTTGACAGTATCAACTAGTTGCGCTAGCCTGTCAATTCCCCATGGATACGATCATCGAGCCGCGCGAGCCGCGCACTCAGCCCGCGGGCGTCGAGCCCGGCTACCCGCAGACCGAATGGCGCTGGCCGTCCCAGCCGCTGCAGCGCCGCCCGCACACCCGCTCCGAGCTGAGCGGGCCGCAGCAGGTGCTGCGGCGGCTCAAGCCGGTGCGCGGCGACCTCGCGGGCTACGGCGAGAAGCGCGCCATCGGGCAGCTGATTCACCTGCGCACGCGCATCGTCGACGAAGACGGCGCCCCGGTGAGCGGCGCTGCGGTGGAAATCTGGCACTGCAATGCGGCGGGCAAGTACATCCATCCCAACGATACGCACGACGCCCCGGTCGACCCCAATTTTTACGGTGCAGCGCGCATGATCGCCGGCGAAACCGGTCTTATCGAGCTGCGCACCATCAAGCCCGGCGCGTACCCCACTGCGGGCGAGGACCGCTGGTGGCGGCCGCCGCACGTGCATTTCTCGGTGTGGGGAAAGGTGTGGCTGTCGCGGCTGGTGACGCAGATGTTCTTTCCGGGCGAGCCGCTCAACGAGCACGATGCGGTGCTCAACGCGGTGCGCGACCCCGGAGCGCGCTCGCGCTGCATTGCGCGGCTGCTGCCGGGCAGCGAAGGGCCGGACAACGCGCTGGTCTATGAATATCAGCTCGTGGTCCGCGGCCGCCGGGCTGCGCCGGGAATGCCGTGAATAGGCTCATTCCCACGGCGGAGATGACGCTCGGGCCGTTCTTCCCGCGCGAATTCGGCCAGGGGGCGAACGACCTCACGCCGGCGCGAGGCGAGGTGATCGAAATCAGCGGCAGCGTAATTCAGCTCGACGGCAAGCGGCTCGACAACGTGATCCTCGAAATCTGGCAGGCGGACGCGCAGGGCCGCTTCGACAATCCGGAATTCGTCGGCTGGGGGCGCGCCGCGACCGACGCCAATGGAAAATATTCGTTCAAGACAATAAGACCTGGAGCACCCGCGGGTCGCGCGCCGCACATCAACCTCCTGATCCTCTATTCCGGGCTGATGCGGCAGCTGCAGACGGTGATGTTCTTCGAGAACGGCGCCGATCCGGTGCTCGATGCGGTCCAGCCGGTTGCGCTGCGCGAACGGCTGATCGCGAAGAAACGGGGCAACGCGTACGTTTTCGACATCCGGCTGCGCGGCGAAGGCGAGACGCCTTTCTTTGGCGACTGAGATGGCCGTGATCCGCGACCTGCTGTCGTATCGGCTGCACACCGTCGCGAACCTGCTCTCGCGCGGCGCGGAGCTGCGTTACCGGCGCGAATTCGGCGTCAGCCTGTGGGAGTGGCGCACGATCGCGCTGCTGGGCGCGGCGACCGAGCCGCTTTCGCTCAACCACCTCGCGCATGCCGCCGGCATCCACAAGAGCCAGATGAGCCGCGTCGTATCGGGGCTCGCCAGGCGCAGGCTGGTGCAGCGCGCGCCCGACTCGCGCGACGCGCGCGGCGTGCAGCTCACGCTCAGCAAGAGCGGGCGCCGGCTCTACGAGGGCCTGATCCGCGCGGCCACCGAGCGTGACCAGGCGTTCAACGGATGCCTGACGGCGAAGGAAAGACAGATTCTTGAAACCGTGCTTACGAAGCTTGCCGGCCAGGCGCGCGAGTTCATCCAGCGCGAAAAAGGATGAAATGAAGACGCGGATCACCGAGCTTCTCGGCATCGAGCATCCGATCTTCCAGGCGGCCATGAGCTGGGCGTCGTCGAACGCGGCGCTGATCATCGCGGTGTCGAACGCGGGCGGAATGGGCGTGCTGGCGGCCGGGCCGATGCGACCTGAGGATTTTGAGAACACATTGAGAAAGATAATCACCAATACCTCCAAACCGTTCGGCGTGAACATCCCGCTCAACAGCTCACGCGCCGCGGAATTGCTGCAGATCGCCTACGAGGCGCGCATCCCGGTGATGGTGGCCTCGCAGGGCGGCCCGCGAGAGCAGCTAGCGCGCTTTCACGCCATCGGCACGAAGTGGCTGCACGTGGTGGCGTCGGTCGAGCACGCGAAGAAGGCCGAGGCGGCAGGCGTCGATGCACTGGTCGTCGATGGCGCCGAGGCGGGCGGCCACCCGCCGCCCTCCGAGGTCGGCACGCTGGTGCTGGTGCGGCGCGTGGTGAAGGCGGTCAAGCTGCCGGTCGTCGCGAGCGGCGGCGTGGCCGACGGCGCCGGTATTGCGGCCTTGCTCGCTCTGGGCGCAGAAGCGGTGCAGCTCGGGACACGCTTCATCGCCACACCCGAAGCGAGCGTCCACGACAACTACAAGCGCGCCGTGCTCGCCTCGGACGTCGATCAGACCGCGCTGGTGGGACGGGGGCGGCTGCCGATCCGGCAATTGAACAATGCGTTCGCCAGGAAATACGCGGCGGCAGAGCGCGCCGGCGCTTCGGCCGAGGAGCTCGAGGCGCTTTTCAACAGCTCGAGCCTCAAGCAGGCGGCGCTGGAAGGCGACGTGGAATGGGGCAAGGTCGAAGCCGGGCAGAGCGCCGGCCTGGTCGACGAGATTCTGCCGGCCGCCGAAATCATGCGCCGGCTGGTTGCCGAAGCGGAAGAAGCCCGCAGGAGGCTCGCTTCGCTATGACTCTCCTGGTCGCAAACCAGGGCGCGGTACGCGTGCTGACGCTGAATCGGCCGGACAAGCGCAACGCCCTCAACATGGCGCTTACCCGGGAATTGCTGGAGGCGCTGAGGGCCGCCGACGCCGACGACAGTGTCGGGTCGATAGTCCTCACCGGCGCCGGACCCGGGTTCTGCGCCGGTGCCGACCTCACGGAATTCAAAGATCTTCAAAACGAGGAGCTCGCTGAAAAGCGTGCGGAGCTGACCATGCAGCTCCATCTCGTCTTCTCGCAGATGAAAAAGCCGGTGGTGACCGCGATCAACGGCCCGGCGATGGGAGGCGGCGCCGGCCTGGCGATCGCCGGCGACCTCGCGGTCATGGCCGAGAACGCCAAGCTCGGCTACCCGGAGACCAAGCACGGCATCGTCGCCGCGATCGTGCTCGGCAACCTGGTGCGCCAGGTCGGACGCAAGGCGGCCTTCGAGCTCGTCTCGCTGGGCGAGCCGATCAGCGCCGAGCGCGCGCTGCAGCTAGGCATGGTGAACAGGGTGGTTCCTCAAAAGGATCTTGTTGCAGAGTCATTGGCTCTTGCAGAACGGCTTGCCGCGGTTCATCGGCCCGCCATGGCCGAGACCAAGCGCCTGTTCCACGAGGTGGCCGAGCTTTCGCTCGCCGAAGCGCTCGAGCGCGGCCGCGACGCCAACAAGCGCATGCGCAGCTTTACGAAAAAATGAAGCCCCTCGAGCACCTCACGATCCTGGACCTGTCGCGCGTGCTGGCGTGCCCGTTCGCCTCGATGATCCTCGCCGAGCTCGGCGCCCGCGTGATCAAGGTCGAGCAGCCGGGGAGCGGCGACGAGACGCGCAGCTTCGAGCCGCAGCTCGCGCAGGACAGCGCGTATTACTTCGCGTGCAACCGCTCCAAGGAATCGATCACCGTCAACCTGCGCTCCGACGAAGGACGCCGGCTGATCCGCGAGCTGGCGCAAAAGGCGGACGTGCTGGTCGAAAACTTCCCGGCCGGGACGCTGGGGCGCTACGGCCTCGACTACGCGGCGCTCTCTTCCCTCGATCCGGCGCTGGTCTATGTCTCCTGCACCGGTTTCGGCCAGAGCGGGCCCTACGCGCACAAGAAGGGCTACGACACCGTTTTCCAGGCGATGGGCGGCATCATGAGCCTTACCGGGGAGCGCGGGGGTCCGCCGGTGAAACCCGGGCTGCCGGTGGCCGATCTCACCTCGGGTCTGTGGGTCGCGATCGCGATCCTCGCCTGCCTCGCCGGGCGCAGCCGCACCGGCAAAGGCTGCCATGTCGATTTCTCCATGCTCGACGGCCAGGTTTCGCTGCTCACCCTGGCCGCCGCCCGCTTTTTCGCGCTCGGCGAAGTGCCGCCGCGGCTGGGCACCGAGCACCCCGGGCGCGTGCCTTCCGCCACGTTTCGCTGCCAGGACGGCAAGTACGCCCACATCACCGCGAGCGACCAGCACTGGATGCCGCTTTGCAAAGCCCTGGGTGTTGAAAAATGGGGCGCCGCCTTTCCCGAAAATGAAATGCGCGTGCAAAGGCGTGAAGAAATCATGCCGGTGTTGACCGAAGCCATTGCCAAGATGAAGCGATCAGAGCTGATCGCATTGCTCGACGAGGCCGACGTCCCGGTCGGACCGGTTAACGACGTCGCGGAGATCCTGAGCGACCCGCATGTGCGCGCGCGGCGGCTCGTCGGCAGCTTCGACTACCCGGGGGTCGGTGAATTCCGGGCGCTCGCGCTGCCCTACAAGTTTCTCGGCTGGGACAATCCCGAGATCGGCCGGCCGCCGGTGTTGGGCGAGCACACCGAGAAGATTCTTGAAGAGAAGCTGAATCTTTCCGGGGAGGCGATTTCCCGCCTTAAAACACTAAAAGCCATATGAAATTCACCACCCTGCGCTACAGCGTCGATGCGGGCGTCGCCACCCTCACGCTCGACCGGCCCGAGGCGCGCAACGCGCTCAACGGCGCGATGTGCGAGGACCTGCGACGCGCAGCGATGACGGCCGCGGCCGACGAGAAAGTCAGACTGGTTCTCGTAAGAGGCGCTGGCCCGGTCTTCTGCGCCGGCGCCGACCTGAAGGAGCGCCAGGGAAAAACCGGGGACGACATCCGTGCACGGCGCATCAAGGGCTTCGCCGCCTACCATGCGCTCGAGACGCTGCCGATGCCGGCGATCGCGGTGGTGCACGGCGCGGCACTGGGCTCCGGCGTCGAAATCGCCGCCTGCTGCGACTTCATCATCGCCACGCCGGATGCGTTGTTCGGCACGCCCGAGGTGCTGCGCGGCACGGTCGGCGCGACGCAGCGCCTGCCGCGCGTGCTCGGCAAGCGGCTCGCCAAGGACCTCATGTTCACGGGACGGCGGCTGAGCGCCGAGGAAGCGCGAGCGGCAGGATTCGTTGCGAGAGTGGTCGAACCAGCTAATCTTGAAGCCACCTTGAAGGAAATTCAGGAAGTGATCGTTAAAGCGTCCCCCCACGTGATGCGCTACGCGAAGCAATGCATCGACCGCGGCATCGAGCTCGACCCGCGCGGCGCGCTCGGCCTGGAATTGATGGCGATCGAGGACCAGCTGGCATCCGGCACATGGCTTGGCAAGCGCTGACCCTGCATCAGGTGCTTGAAAAGAGAGCTTCCGAACGGGGAAGTGCGGAAGCGCTCGTTACCCCCAGCGCAAGACTGACGTATCGGGACCTCTTCGGAAAGGCAAAAGGCGTTGCCGGCGCGATGCAGTCGATGGGCCTGCGAAAAGGCGACCACATCGGGGTGCTGATGGGCAACGACGAGAACTGGCTCGCGCTTTTTTACGGCGCGGCGCTGTGCGGCGCGGTGACCGTGCCGGTCAACACGCGCTTCAAGGCCGCCGAGATCGATTTCTGCCTGAAGCAGGCCGATTGCAAGGCGCTGTTCTATGTCGAGCGCTTCCTGAAGATCGACTACGGCGCGATGCTGCGCGAGATCAAGCCGAAGCTCGCCCTCGACGTGTCGAAGGGAATGCCGGGCGGTGATTTCCGGGGCGGGGAAGTCACGCCGCAAGACCTGCTGCTCATCCAGTTCACCTCCGGCACGACCGCATATCCGAAGGGCGTGATGCTCACGCACGACAACATGCTGCGCGACGCGTGGGCGGCGGGAACGCGGGTCGGCATCCGCGCGGAGGACCGCTACTTCAACTGCCGGCCGTTCTTCCACGTTGCAGGCTCGACGCTCTCGGCGTTGATGGCGCTGCAGGCCGGCGCCTGCCTCGTCACGCTTCCCAGCTTCGAGGCGGGGGCGGCGCTCGAGCTGATGGAGCGCGAGCGCTGCACGCTCATCTCCGGCAACGACACGCTGTTCCAGATGCTGATGGGCCACGAGGATTTCCCGAAGCGCCGGCTCAGCCTGCGCGGCGGCTGGGCGGCGGCCGGTCCGCAGACCATGCGCAAGATCATCGATGTGCTGGGCGCCAGAGAGATCTGCGCCGCCTACGGCCTGTCGGAGGCTTCGCCCAATGTCGTGATGAGCGACTGGCGCGACCCGGAAGAGCTGCGGGTGC
Organism: Burkholderiales bacterium; assembly: GCA_035602335.1. GTDB lineage: Bacteria > Pseudomonadota > Gammaproteobacteria > Burkholderiales > SG8-39 > SCGC-AG-212-J23. Next base: position 66,201 of record DATNMK010000012.1, on the reverse strand, counting down.
AGGGGCTCGCCGCCCCCCACGACGGCGTTCAATTGAGAATATCGAATGAAAAAGAGATTCAGGTGCGCGGCTGGAACGTGATGCGCGGCTACTACAACAACCCCGAAGCCAACGCCAAGGCTTTCACTGCCGACGGCTGGCTGCGCACCGGCGATCTGGGCGAGCTGACCGCGGACGGCAGGCTGCGCATGGTCGGGCGGCTGAAGGACGTGTTCCGCGTCGGCGGCGAGAACGTGGCGCCGGCCGAAGTGGAGGAGGTTCTGCTTGCGCACCCGGCAGTGGAGACCGCGCAGGTCATCGGCGTGCCCGATGCGCGGCTCGGCGAAGTGCCGTGCGCTTACGTGACTTTGAAATCCAATCAGTCGGTGTCCGAAGCCGATCTCATTGCCTGGTCCAAAGCCCGCTGTGCAAATTTCCGCGCCCCGAGGTACCTGAGAATCGTGCAGGACTTCGAGGCGATCGGCATGACCGCGAGCGGCAAGGTGCAGAAGACCAAGCTGCGCGAGCACGCCTTGAAGGAGCTCAAGCTGCGGTGAGCGCGTAAGGCGCCGCCAAAACTGTCAACTAATATGTCAACCAATACACGTTAGGCGCCTTATGCAGTACCTATGAAGGCCGCGTTTATCGACCGTTACGGAGGTAATGACCTGGTGAAGGTGGCAGACATTGCCGTCCCCATGATGGGCCCGAAGGATGTGCTGGTTCGAATACACGCGGCTAGTGTGAATCCGCTGGACGTCAAGATACGCGATGGAAAGTTGAAGACGCTGTTGAAATACCGGTTCCCGCTGGTGCTGGGTAATGACCTCTCCGGCGTAGTTTCCGACGTGGGCGCACACGTGACGTGCTTCAAGAAGGGCGATGCGATCTACGCGCGGCTGGACAAGGACCGTATCGGAACGTTCGCGGAATTTGCCGTGGTCCGCGAAGGCGCCGCCGCTCTCAAACCCACCAACGTAACGTTTGAAGAAGCTGCCTCACTGCCACTGGTTGCGCTGACAGCGTGGCAGGCCTTAGTAGAGATTGGAAAGCTGGGCGCCAGTCAACGCGTGTTGATTCACGCGGGCAGCGGCGGCGTCGGAAGCGTGGCGATCCAGCTCGCCCGTCACTTGGGTGCAATGATTTTCACCACGGTCGGGCAACGCAACATGGAACTGGTGAGGCGTCTGGGCGCCGACGTCCCCATTGATTACCGCAGCGCGCGTTTTGAAGACGTGGCCAAAGATTGTGACGTGGTCCTGGATAGCGCTGGCGGCGACACGCTGGTGAGGTGTTTTGACTGCGTGAAGCCTGGCGGCGTGGTGGTGAGCATAGGCACCACTCCGTCAAAGGCCTTTGCGCGGAGTTGGGGACTTAACCCGATCATCGTCCTGGCGATCAGCGTGATGTCCCGAAAGGCGACGGCCGCAGCGCGAAACCATAACGCCCGCTTCGAGTACCTCTTTATGCGTGCCGACGGTGAGCAGCTAAAGGAGATCGCGCGGCTAGTCGAAGGCGGCGTTATCAAACCGCTCGTCGATAGGGTGTTTCCGCTCGAGCAGGTGCGTGAAGCGCTCGCGTATTCAGAATCCGGTCGAGCGACGGGAAAAGTGGTCATCGGAATAGCGTGAGCATTTCACCCACGCAGGCGCCACGATGCCATGATGTTTTTCGGCTTGGTGCGACCATTGACTGTTGGCAGCATCGCGGATATGTCGCTACATAAGACGTGGTCGCCTAACAGCCGGTTGTTGACCGACGCGTTAGGCTTGCAGCTTCGCCGCACGCACCGCGCGGCAAAACCGGGACGTTAGGTGTCATTCATGAACGTGCGTCGGGCTACCGAGACAAGGCAGTAATCTATCGGGTCAATCGTAGCAATTGCAGAAGGGGATCGAGCAATGGGCAGATCAACTGGTCGCAATCTTCGCAACCGTAGGCGAAAGCAACAGATCAAGAAAAAGCTGCGGCAACAAAGTAAGCAGAAAGAGAAAATTCGGTCTGCGGCATGACACCTTACAACGCGATCGACAGCGACATAGAACGTTAGGCGTCAACGATGCCACCGTTCCGAATGTCGTCTGACGAGAAGGGACGTCGGCGGCTCAGTGTTCGATGTCGAATGTTTTCACGACCACCTCGATGTGCAGCCAGGTCTCCCCAAAGAGGCCGGGCATACGTGCTCTTTGAAGATCTTAGGTGTCACGGCGAACAGGAAATGACAGTGGCAAGATGGAACTGTTTGCGCTCGTACATTGACGTACCTAACCCGGACTGGAGGAGCCTTATGAAACCAAGGTCGCTTGCTCGATGGTTATCCAGGCTTGGTGTGGCCGCCCTGTTGATGACGGGCGCAGCATCTGCGGCCGATGTGCACGTGATGATCTCGGCCGGCTTTTACGGGGTCTATTCCGAGCTGGGCCCGGCTTTCGAGCGCGTGAGCGGCCACCGCCTGGTCACAACGCGCGGCCCATCGATGGGTGACTCTCCGGAGGCGATTCCCACCCGCCTCGCGCGAGGCGAGACGGCAGATGTCGCGATCATGGATGGAGGCGCCGCCGACGAGCTCGGCAGGCGAGGATTGGTGCGCGCCGAGAGCAAGGTCGAGCTCGCTCGCTCGCTGATCGGCATGGTGGTGCGCGCCGGGGCCGCAAAGCCGGACATCGGCAGCGTCGAGGCATTCCGGAGCACGCTGCTTGCGGCGAAGTCTATCGCGTACTCGGACAGCGGCAGCGGCACCTATCTATCGACCACACTGTTCGCGAAGCTCGGCGTCGCAGACCAGGTGGCGAGCAAGAGTCGAAAGGTGCGCGGGCCGCCGTCCGGCGAGCCGGTAGCCGCGGTGGTTGCGCGTGGCGAGTCGGAGATCGGCTTCCAGCAGGTCGCCGAGCTGATACACGTCCCTGGGATTACCTTCGTGGGCACGATTCCGGCCGAGCTCCAGCCGGTGACCTTCTTCGCGGGGGCGCTCACCAGTACGGTCCGGCAGCCGGAAGCGGCCAGTGCGCTGCTCCGCTTCCTCGCCTCGCCCGAGGCGTCGCCGACGATCGCGAAGGCCGGGCTGACGCCACTCCCAGGACGGTAGCTCGCGCAAAAGTAAAACGTTTCCTTAGTCAAAGCTATGGACTATCTGCATCAACTCCAGTGGCCCGCAATGATTGTTACGGTAGTCGCCGCATGGCTCATTGCTTCCCAGGCCAAACGTAAGCGTAAGATCGGCTTTTGGTGCTTCCTACTCAGCAACGGTCTCTGGGTAGTCTGGGGTTGGCATGACCGTGCTTATGCACTCATTGTCCTGCAGATCGCCTTGGCAATTCTGAACATTCGTGGTGCCTACAAGAATGAACCGGAGTCGAGCGTCAAGTCAGAGGCCTAACCCGCCGTTCAACGAGGACGCCAAGCCGACGGCACTTCGTGTCCGCCGCCGTGGCGCCGCTTAACTAGGTTCGTTAGACCTCAAAGGAACACCATCCGTGCTAAAGGCAGTGTTGTACGTGCAGATACGGCCAGACCGATTCATAGTTCGCAATACTGCGGACGGCCGTACTGTGGACCGCACGGCGGCATCTCCTTTCTCTCACCCGCGAACGCTGATTGGTAACTTTACGACGGCTGAGGCTTTGCTAAAAACAATGGTATCGGAGGTAAAGGGAAGCTTTGTGCTCAAGACCGATATCCTTCTCCATCCACTCGAGAGAATCGATGGAGGACTAACCCAAATCGAAGAACGTGCCCTACAGGAACTAGCTTTGGACTCGGGAGCCTCGAGGGCATTGGTGTGGGTTGGTTCCGCGCTCAGCGACGCGGAAGTCATAGAGAAACTGAAAAAGGCTTGAAGATGATTTCCCAGGTCGGTTTGAGGTCTAACCACCTGTTTGAGACGGACGCTGATGCGGCCCTACGCGCCTTTGTTTGCGCCGCTCAACAGGAACACTGGGCCTCGAAAATGGACAGAGTTCCTACGATGGGGTGTCTTTTTGCCGGGTCGCCGTCACGCCATGGACGATAGCCACCCCGATCAGGCAGAGAACGCCCACCCCGATCCACTGCGGAGGCGCGTTGAGCAGGTGGGCACCAATCGCCACGCCGACGATGAATATGATGTATCCAACGATATATATCCCGAACGACATCAGCGTCACCCGAAAAACAGACGACCCCACCGTACCCGTCTCGGCCCGTTCGCTCTGTGCGCAAGCACACGTATCAAGACGGTTCCAGCGAATGTCGATCGGGCCGACACGTTTCAGTTCGAGATTGCAATGAACGACGTGTTTGACGGAACTCACCAACTTATCAGTATTTCCGCAATGCCGTGAGTGGCGCGCGGGATCTATCTGCCGTAGGGTCCGTGGTCATAAGAGCGCGGCCCAACAAGGGCTTCGACAAGTAAGTCGGGTGGGCATAGTGCTCGCTCCGAAGTCATCGATAAGGAGAGTGCTATGCCAAAGTACGTGATTGAGCGTGAAATTCCGGGGGCCGGAAAATTGTCGCCTCAGGAACTCAAAGCCATTTCGCAGAAATCATGCGGCGTGCTGAGCAAGCTGGGTCCGCAAATTCAATGGCTCCAAAGTTACGTGACTGGCGATAAGATCTATTGTGTATACCTCGCGCCGAATGAAAAAATGGTTCGGGAGCATGCCCGGCAAGGAGGTTTCCCCGCAAACCGGGTCTCCGAAGTTGCCTCGGTAATTGATCCGACCACTGCCGAGTAGTACCGCCCAACCCGGCGCTGAGCTCTACCATTAGCCGGCTACTTCCGCGCCAGCGACTCGCGCCGCGATGGTAACTGCGGCTTATAACTAACGCGCCGCCGGGTGCTACTTCGCGACGACGCGCGTGCCGGTTTCGCCGCGCAATGCGCGCGCCAGGTTCGGCGGGTTGGTGATCAGGCCGATATTGCCGCCGCCGCCGACGAAGTCGATCAACGCGGCGACCTTCGGTCCCATGCTGCCGGCGTCGAACTGATCATCGGCCTGGTGCTTCTTCGCCTCGGCGAGCGTCATGCGGTCGAGCCAGCGCTGCGTCGGCTTGTTGAAGTCGAGCGCCACCTTCTCGACGCCGGTCGGCAGCACCAGCGTGTCGGCCCGGAGGCTCCGCGCAAGCAGGCTCGAGGCGAGGTCCTTGTCGATCACTGCCTCGACGCCGACCAGGTCGCCATGCGAGTCCTCGACCACCGGGATTCCGCCGCCGCCGCAGGCCACCACCACGTAGCCTTCCTTCGACAGCGTGCGGATGACGCCGGTCTCGACGATCGCCTGCGGCTTGGGAGACGCCACGACGCGCCGCCACCCCCGTCCCGCGTCCTCGCGCACCGTCCAGTTGTATTTTGCGGCGAGCTGCTTCGCTCGACCTTCGTCCATGTGCGAGCCGATGGGCTTGGTGGGGTCCGAGAACGCCGGGTCGTCGCGATCGACGATGGTTTGCGTGACGACGGCGACCGCCTCGCGCCGCAGGCCGCGGCGGCGGAATTCATTGCGCAGCGCTTTCACGAACATGTAGCCGACCGCGCCCTGGATGTCGCCGCCGGCGTAATCCATCGGCACCGGCGGCACCTCGTTGATCGAAAGCTCGGAGCGCCGCAGGATGAAGCCGACCTGCGGCCCGTTGCCGTGGGTGACGACCACGTTCCAGCCGGCCTGGATCATGCCGGCGATGTCGACCGCCAGGCCGCGGACCATCTCGTACTGGTCGGGGATCGACTCGTGCTCGCGGTCGCGGATCAACGCGTTACCGCCGATCGCGAGGACTGCTAGGCCGCTCTTTGCCATAAGGCATCTAATTCAAGAACCGCCTGGACGAAGCATTCGAGCGGCGCGTGCGTGACGCCGGCGCCGATCTGCCCGACCCCGGGCTCCTTGTGGGCGATGCCGGTATTGATGACCGGAAGGATGCCGGTGTCGACGACGCGCCGCGCGTCGATGCCCGCCGGCGTGCCGCCGAAATCGAGCGCCGGCAGGGTGAACGCGCCGTTGCGCGCCAGCGTGATGTGCGTCATCGCCAGCGTGTTGGCGAGCGCGTCCCGCGGCGTGCCGCCGACGAACTTGACGATCGCCGGCGCTGCCGCCATGGCGAAGCCGCCCAGCCCGGCGGTCTCGGTAATCGCGCTGTCGCCGAGATCGGGCGCCGCGTCCTTGATGGTGTGGCCGGGGAAATAGAGCCCGTTGACGAGCGGCGCGGGTGCCGTGAACCAGCGCTCGCCGAGGCCGCTCACCCGGATGCCGAACTCCACCCCGTTGCGCGCCATGGCGCTCACCATGCTGCTGCCGGCGATGCCGTGCGCCGCGTCGAGCATCGCCTTGCACGCGGCCATCGAAATGTTGAGGAAGAAATGGTCGTTGCCGGCGATGAACTCGATCACCGAGGCGACATCGGCCGCGGGCGCGCCCGACTTGAGCAGCGCCGGCACCAGGCGCTTGATCATGAGCGAGGAGGCCGCCACGTTGCGGTTGTGCACCTCGTCGCCCATGTGCAGCGCCTGCGCCATGAGCGGCTTCAGCTCGAGCTCGCCCAGAACTTCCAACGTTGCGCGAAGCGTCGGCGCGAGCGTCTTTTCCATCCACTTCAGGCGCGCGATCACCTCGGGGCTGTTGGCGCCGAAGCGCAGCACCTTGCCCAGACCCTCGTTGAGATTGCTGAAGGCGCGGTTGCCGTGCGTCGGGTTGGACACGATCCACACCGGCATCGAAGGGCTGATGATGCCGGCCATCGGACCGACCGCGCCGTGGTGGTGGCAAGGCGCGAAGGCGATGTCGCCGGCCTGTGCCATGGCGCTCGCGCGCTCTGCATCATCGGCCCAGCCCTCATAGAGGATCGCGCCGACGATCGCGCCCCGCATCGGCCCGCACATCCGCTCCCAGGGCACCGGCGGGCCCGCGTGCAGGATCCTGCGCCCACTCATCCCGGCAAGCGCCTCGCGCGCGATGCCGAGGCCGGCAAGTTTCGGCTGCGCCGCGAGGTAGCGCTCGACGGCGCGCGCGTTGGCCTTCTCGATCGCGGCGTGGTTGACGAGCCGGCTCAGCGCCTCGCCCGCGCGCCGGTCGCCGTTGGCGGGCGGCGCCCAGTCGAGCTGCGTCACGGCTCCGCCGCGCTGCGCGATCGCGTCTGCGAAAGAAGGAATTCCCAGGTTGAGAACGGAAACAGGACGCGAGAAAAGCGCGCTCATGCGGGCTTCCTGGCGATGGCGGCGGCGAGCAGGGCGGCCTTCGCACTGCTCTCGGCGAGAAGAACGCCCGCCTCCCGCAACGCCGCCTCCTGGCGCTCCAGGCCCTGCGGATCTTCCTCGGTGCCGCACACGAACGCGACGATGGCGGGACCGTCCTTTTTGCGCGCCTTGCGGATCGCGGGAATCATCTCGGCGGCCGGATCGGCGTGCGAGCCGTAGCCGAGCACCACATCCATGAGGATCACCGCCACTTCCGGGTCGGCCGCCTCCTGCAGCAGGCGCTCGTTGCGCAGCCGGTGGTCGATCATCGGGTGCGGCCGGCCGCGGGTGAAAACGTCATCGCCGAGGTCGATCAGCGTGTGGCCCTGGGATTTCCATACGTCTTTCATTTTTCTTTGCGGGTCGACCGGAGCGTTCGACCACACGTCGCCGAGCAGCGCCGATGCTTCGTAGCAGAAAGTGCCGCCGCTGAACAGGCCGCGGATGTAGCGCTGCCGCGCTTTAAGTTTCATTTGCGGCGCCTTTGCTCGTGCCGTGGGAGCGCGCGCGCTTTTTCCCTTGAGTAAGGCAACGGCGATCAGTGCTGCTTCTTCCAGAGTGCGGGCGTAATGCAGCTTGCCGTCCTTGGCTTGCGGCGCACCGATGAAATTCACGACGACCGGCTTGCCCGCACTACGCGCCGCGGCGAGCACCTTTTGCGCCACTTCGGGGGCCGGCGGCTTGGAAATGAGCACGATCACCTTGGTATCCGGATCGCGCGCCAGCGCTTCGAGCCCTTGCAGCATGGTGATGCCGCCGACCTCTTTCGACAGGTCATGGCCGCCGGTGCCGATAGCGTGCGAGATGCCTGCGCCGCGGCAATGGACAAGGCAGGTGACCTCCTGCGTGCCGGTGCCCGAAGCGCCGACCACGCCTACCGCGCCGCGCCGTACTGCGTTGGCGAAGCCGAGCGGAATGCCGTCGATGATCGCCGTGCCGCAGTCAGGGCCCATCACCAGCAGGCCGTGGGCGCGCGCGTAGCGCTTGAGCGCCACCTCGTCGGCCACCGGCACGTTATCGCTGAAGAGCATCACGTTGAGCCCGAGGCGCAGCGCCTTCATCGCCTCGGCGGCGGCGTAGTCGCCGGGCACCGAGACGAGCGCGAGATTGGCGCCGGGCGCGTGAGCGAGTCCCATCTGCAGGCTGCGCAGCGGCGCTCGCGCCGGGCCGCCCGCGGCGCTCTCGGCCGGCGGCTTGTCGAGCGCCGCGACGGCTGCCGCGAGCGCCGATTCGAGCGCCGCGGCCGACTTGCCGCGCAACGCGACCAGCAGATCATTCGGACTCGCCGCTACGCTTCCGTCGAGCAGCCCCGCTTCGCGCAGCAGGTCGATGTTCGCCGGCGTCGCCATGATCGCCGAAGCCCGCTCGACGCCGGGCAGCTTGCCGAGCGTCGCCGAGAGCTGCATCAGCGACACCGAATCGCGATAGAGGTTGGGTACGACCTTCTGGATGTACACAACTTTGTATACTATGCTTCCGCCGTGCTGCAAGCGAACGATGCGCTGGATCTGCGTACGCTGGAAGAGCGCTACCGGGCAGGCAGCCTGCGCCCCTCGCAGACGGTAGCAGGAATTCTCGAGCGCATCACGCAGCGCGGCGCAGACCGGGTCTGGATCCACCGCATAGCGCGCGCGCAGCTCGAGACGCGCGCCGCGGAGCTCGAGCGCCGCGGCCCGCAGGGCTTGCCGCTGTACGGCATCCCGTTCGCGATCAAGGACAACATCGACGTCGCCGGGCATCCCACCACCGCCGCGTGCGCCGAGTTCGCGTATGTCGCGCGCGAGACTTCGCCGGTGGTCGAAGCCCTGCTTGGCGCCGGCGCGATCCTCCTCGGCAAGACCAATCTCGATCAATTCGCGACCGGCCTGGTCGGCGTGCGCTCGCCGTACGGCGTGCCGGCGAATACCTTCAACCCGGAATACATACCGGGCGGCTCGAGCTCCGGGTCGGCGGTGGCGGTGGCGGCCGGCCTCGCCAGCTTCAGCCTCGGCACCGATACCGCGGGCTCGGGGCGAGTTCCAGCCGCTTTCAACAACATCGTCGGCCACAAGCCGACGCGCGGCCTGCTCAGCAGCCGCGGCTTAGTGCCGGCCTGCCGCTCGCTCGATTGCGTATCCATACTGGCGCTCACGGCGAGCGACGCCGCCGCGGTGCTGCGCTGCGCGCGCGGCTTCGACGCCGCCGACCCGTTCTCGCGCCGCGAGACGGCGCCGGCGCGCGCGCTGCCGCGCTCCTTCGCCGGCTGCAGGTTCGGCGTGCCGCGCGAGGACCAGCTCGAGTTTTTCGGAAACAGAGACACGCCGCGCCTATTTGAATCGTTTATCAAGAAACTCTCTGAAATGGGCGGCGAGCGGGTCGACATCGACTTCGCGCCCTTTTTCGAAACGGCGCGCCTGCTCTACGAAGGGCCCTGGGTGGCGGAGCGCTACGTCGCGATCCGCGAGTTCATCGAGCGCTCGCCGCAAGCATTGCATCCGGTGACGCTGGGCATCATTTCAGGCGCCACGCGCCATAGCGCGATCGATGCGTTCACCGCTTTCTACCGGCTGGCGGGGCTGCAGCGGCGCGCCGCGTCGGCCTGGAACGAGGTCGACATCCTCGTCACGCCGACCGCGGGCACGATCTATCGCATCGCCGAGGTCGAGGCCGATCCGGTGCGGCTGAACTCGAACCTCGGCTACTACACCAATTTCATGAACCTGCTCGACCTCTCGGCGATCGCGGTGCCGGCGGGATTCCAGCGCGACGGTCTGCCGTTCGGCGTCACGCTGATCGCCCCGGCGTTTGCCGATGAGGCGCTGTGCGCGCTCGGCGATGCGGCTCATCGTGCCGCCGTCAAGACGATGGGGGCCACCGGATTGTCTTTGCCGGAAAAATCGATTTTGGAGACCAAGACGGGCAATACCATCAATGTCGCGGTTTGCGGCGCGCACATGTCGGGCCTGCCGCTCAATCACCAGCTGCTCGAGCGCGGCGCGCGGCTCGCGCGCAAGTGCCGCACCGCGCCGGCCTACCGGCTGTACGCGCTGACCGAGTTTGCGCCGCCGCGGCCCGGCATGCTGCGCGCTGAGTCGGGCGGCGCGATCGAGGTCGAAGTCTGGGAAGTGCCGGCGCCGGCCTTCGGCGGCTTCGTCGACGCGATCCCGGCGCCGCTGGGCATCGGCACCGTCGAGCTCGAGGACGGGCAGCAGGTCAAGGGATTTTTGTGCGAGGCGCGCGCCACGCAGGGCGCGCGCGACATCACCAGCCTGGGGGGCTGGCGGCAGTTCATAAAAGGGGGGTAAACGTGAGTGATCACGCAGCACACGCCGGCGACCGCGGGTTCGCCAAGCTGGATTTTGAGCTGAACGATTATCCCGGGCCCGTCAAGACTTCGCTGTTCGGCATCCAGCACGTGCTGGTGATGTTCACCGCTATGGTCGGCGGGCCGCTGATCGTCGGCCGGGTGCTCAACCTCCCCGAAGGCACCCGCATCGCCATGGTGTCGGGCACGATGATCGGCTGCGGCATCGCCACCATGGTCTCGGCGCTGGGCCTGGGCTTCATCGGCCCCCGACTGCCGATCGTCATGGGGGTGTTCTACATCTTCATCGGCCCGATCGTCGCGATATCCAAGGAAGTGAGCCTCGCCGCGGCGATGACCGCGCTGATCATCGGCGGCGCGGTGCAGTTTGCCTGGAGCCCGCTGATCGGCAAACTGCATCGCTTCTTCCCGCCGATCGTCACCGGCACCACGATTCTCCTCATCGGTACCGGGCTGATGAAGATCGGCATCAACGTCGCCACCGGGCTCAATACGCCGGCCTTCGGCAAGCCGCTGACCCTCGGCCTTGCGCTGCTGATGATCGTCCTCATCCTCGCGATCACGCGCTTCGCGAAGGGTTTCGTGCGGGCGCTCTCCCTCTTCGTCACCATGATCATCGGCTACCTCGCAGCCGCGGCGTTCGGATTGATCGATCTCGGAACGGTGGCGAAAGCCGACTGGCTGACGCTGCCGAGGCCCTTCCCCTATGGCGGGCTGGAATGGCCCGGCCTGATCGCGGTGATCACGGTGGTGGTCTGCTTCTTCGCCACCGCGGTGGAAACCACCGGCCATACGCTTGCGGTGTCGCGCATCGTCGGCGTGCCGCAGGAAGGCTGGCGCATCCGCGGCGCAGTCTCCAACGACGGCCTCGGTTCCGCCATTTCCGCGCTCTTCGGCGGCATGGCGCTGACTTCCTATTCGCAGAACATCGGCGTGATCTCGCTTACCGGCGTCGGCAGCCGCTTCGTGGTCGCGTTCGGCGGCGCCTTCCTGATCCTCATGGCGCTGGTGCCGAAGGTGGGAGCCATCATCGCGCTGATGCCGAACGCAGTGCTCGGCGGCGTGCTGCTCTTCATGTTCGGCATGGTGGCCTCGGTCGGCATCGACATCATCGGCCGCAACATGACTTCGCGCCGCGATGCCGTGATCCTCGCGGCTTCGCTGGCGGTCGGGCTGGGCATCCAGGCGGCGCCGCCGGGCGCGTTCGACATCGTGCCCCAGGCGCTGCGCATCCTGGTGACCGACGGCATCGTCATGGGCATCCTGCTGGCGATGTTCCTCAACCTGGTGTGGCCGAAGGAAGAAAAATAGCCTGCCAAACGCGAATCAATCTTCACCGATCATATTGACGAGAACGCCCACCTTGTCGATCTCGATCTCGACGGTATCGCCGGGCTTCATCCATACCGGCGGATTGCGGCGCGCGCCGACGCCGCCCGGCGTGCCGGTGACGATCACGTCGCCCGGCAGCAGGGTAGTGAAGGTGGAGATGTACTCGATCAGCTTCGGGATCTTGAAGATCATCATGTCGGTGGTGGCGTGCTGCATGCGCTCGCCGTTCAGGCGGCACGACAGCGTCATTCGCGTTCCCGCGGGGATTTCATCGGCGCTGACCATCCACGGGCCGAAGCCGCCGGTTTTCGCGAAGTTCTTGCCGGCGGTCCACTGGATGGTGTGGCGCTGCCAGTCGCGCACCGAGCCGTCGTTGTAGCAGGCGTAGCCGGCGACGTGGTCCCAGGCTTTCGCCTGCGGAATCCGTCGTCCCGCCTTGCCGATGATCAGCGCGATCTCGGCCTCGTAGTCGAGGTTCTTCGACTCGCGCGGGCGCACGATCCGCTGCTTGTGGCCCACCTGCGATTCGGCAAGGCGCAGGAACAGCGCCGGCTGCTCGGTCTTGTCGCGGCCGGCCTCCTGGCGGTGCTCCTCGTAGTTGAGGCCGACGCAGACGATCTTGTCGGGATTGGGGATCACCGGCAGCCACGTCACGTCGGATTCCTTGTAGTCGGGGGTGGACGAGAGATGCCTGGCCGCCTCCGGCAAGCCGTTGCCGGCGATCAGCGCCTTCAGATCGGGATACTGGTTGCCTAGAGAGCGTCGCAGGTCGACAATTCCCTTGCCGGTGACGGCGCCGTAGCTCGCGCCCTGCGCCGTTCGAAACGTCGCTAATCTCATATCGTCATGACCTCGGTTCCGCGCCTTTCATTCAGCCACATGGGGATTTTCGTGACCGACATCGCGCGCATGGAGGATTTTTACACACGCGTGCTCGGTTTTACCGTCACCGACCGCGGCGATCTCGAAACCCCGCGCGGCCGCCTGCAGTTCGTGTTCCTGAGCCGCGACCCGCGCGAGCACCACCAGGTGGTGATGGCGAGCGGGCGGCCGGCCGATTTGCCCTTCAACCCGATCAACCAGATCTCCTTCCGGATGGCCGACTTCGCCGGCGTGCGCGAGATGTTCCGGCGCCTGCAGCACGAGCCGGTCACCGAGATCTCCCCGGTCTCGCACGGCAATGCATTGTCGGTCTACTTCCGCGATCCGGAAGGCAACCGCCTCGAGCTGTTCGTCGATACACCCTGGTACGTGAAACAGCCGCTGCGCATCCCGATGGACATGAAGCTTGCGGACCAGGAGCTCTGGGCCTGGGCCGAGGCCGAGGCGCGCAAGCAGCCGGGATTCAAGCCGGTCGAGGAATGGCGCAGCGCTCTGTCGCGGCAGATGGAACAACGCTGAGCTCGGCTTCCCGGCGGACATGAGCGGCATGGACGACGTCGCCCTCATCGTCGGCACGGGCAGCGGGCTGAGCGCATCGCTCGCGCGCCTGCTGGCAGGGCAGGGCATGCGCCTGGCGCTCGCCGCGCGCAACGTCGCCAAGCTCGCCCCGCTGGCGAGCGAAACGGGCGCCGTGGCGATCGGCTGCGATGCGACGGACGCCGCCCAGGTGGACGCGCTGTTTGCAGCGGTAGAAAAAAAGTGGCGAGCGCCCGACCTGGTCGTCTACAACGCGAGCTACCGGGTGCGAGGGGCGCTCGTCGAGCTGGACTCGAAGGAAGTGGAGCGCTCGCTCGCGATCAGCGCCTTCGCCGGCTTTCTCGTCGGCCAGGCGGCTGCAAAGCGCATGCTCGCGCGCGGCTCGGGCGCGATTTTCTTTACCGGCGCGTCGGCGAGCGTGAAGGGTTATGCGAACTCGGCGCCCTTCGCGATGGGAAAATTCGCGCTTCGCGGCCTGGCGCAAAGCATGGCGCGTGAGCTCGCACCGAAAGGAATCCACGTGGCCCATTTCGTCATCGACGGTGGCATCGGCAGAGAAGGCGATGCGCGCGCGGCCGAGCGCGGCCAGGACGGCATGCTGCTGCCCGATGAGATCGCCAGAAACTACCTGCACGTCTACCGCCAGCACCGCAGCGCCTGGACATGGGAGCTCGAGCTGCGGCCCTGGGTGGAGCGGTTTTGAGATCGTTCGTCTACAACGGGCTTCCGAGCAGGGTGGTGTTCGGCATCGGCGCCATCAAGAATCTCCCCGCGGAAGTCGATCGGCTCGGTGCGCGGCGGGCGTTGATGATCTCGACGCCCGGGCGAGCTCAAATGGTTCGCGAGGTTTCGGGCTCTCTGAATGTTGCAGCGGTATTCGACAAGGCGGTCATGCACACGCCGCTCGAGTTGGCGAACGAGGCGAGGGACCTGGCGCAGTCGATCAAGGCGGATTGCTGCATCGTGATCGGCGGCGGCTCGACCATCGGCTTCGGCAAGGCGATCGCGCTCACTTCCGGCCTGCCGATCATCGCCGTGCCGACCACCTATTCCGGCTCCGAGATGACCAACATCTGGGGCCTGTCGGAGGGTGGCGCGAAAAAGACCGGCCGCGATCCCAAGGTCCTGCCGAAGACCGTGATCTACGATCCGGAGCTGACCCTCGGTTTGCCGCCGAGCGTCTCGGCAACGAGCGGCATGAACGCCATCGCGCACTGCGTCGAGGCGCTCTACGCGCACGACGGCAACCCGATCGTCTCGATGATGGCGGAGGAGGGAATCAGAGCTCTCGCCTCTGCCTTGACGAAAATCATTTCCAGTCCAAAGGATCTGGAAGCGAGAAGTAATGCGTTGTATGGCGCCTGGCTCGCGGGCGCGACGATCAGCACGACGAGCATCGCGCTGCATCACAAGCTGTGCCACGTGCTCGGCGGCTTCGGCCTGCCGCACGCCGAGACGCACTCGATCGTGCTGCCGCACGCGGTGCGCTACAACCGCGATGCCGCGCCGGAGGCGATGGCGCGCATCAAGAGAGCCATCGACGCGTCAGACGCGCCGGGTGGCCTGCATGACCTGGAGCAGAAGCTCGGCATCCCGATGCGCCTTGCCGACATCGGCATGAAGGAATCCGACCTGGAGCGCGCGGCGCGCATCGCCGTCGAGGCGCCGTATCCGAATCCGCGGAAAGTCGAGTACGAGCCGGTGCTCGCGCTGCTGCGCGACGCCTACCGGGGTTTGCGGCCGCTGGCCTGATCAGGCCGCGCCTTGAGGCCGGCGGTGAGGATGAACTTCAGCGCGTCCTCGCGCGACATGTCGACCGGGCGCACCTGTTTTTGCGGCAGGAAGATGGTATAGCCGCCGATCTGGTAGCTCATCGGCAGGTATACCGCGATGTCGCCCTGCCTGCCGAGGCCTTCGGGCAGATCGTTAAATTCCGTGCGCGTGACGAAGCCGAGCAGCCGCCAGTTCGTTCCGGGCAGCGTAACTTCCACCACTTGCAGAGCCGGCCCGGTGTCCTTGCTGAACAAGCCGATCAGATCGCGCAGCGCGGCGTAGATCGAGCGCACCAGCGGCACTTCCAGCAGCAGCCGCTCGATGCCGCGGAACACGCGGCGGAACAGGTAGGCCTGCATCAGCACGCCGACGCCGAACACGATGGCGAGGGCGACGAGGATCCCCATTCCGGTGTGGTAGCCCTCGGGAAGCAGCCAGCGTAGCGGCTCGCCGAACAGCGCGTCGACCAGGCCGACCAGCCAGACCAGGAAGTAAATCGTCGCGACGACCGGCAGCAGGGTCAGCAGGCCGGCGAGAAAGATTCCGCCGATTCCTTTCCAGGCGCGTTTCACGGCGCCAGTTTAACAAGCTATAGTCTTGCGCGAAGGAGGCATCGATGATCGCGGTCATCTTCGAGTTCACGCCCGCCGAAGGCAGGTTCCCCGAGTACATGGACCTCGTCGCCGGCCTGAAGGCCGATCTGGAAAAAGCCGACGGGTTCATCTCGCTGGAGCGCTTCGAGAGCATCACCACGGCGGGCAAGTTCGTCTCGCTGCAGTTCTGGCGCGACGAGGAAGCGGTGCGCAAGTGGCGCAACCTGCAGAAGCACCGCGAGGCGCAGAAGAAAGGCCGCGGCGGCATCTTCGCGTCCTACCGGCTGCGCATCGCGCAGGTGTTGCGCGACTACACGATGGACGAGCGCCGCGAAGCCCCCGCGGACAGCGTAAAGGTGCACGGATAGCCCACACCTTCCTCTACAAGCAAGCGAGCTGGCGCGCCGAGGGAGAATATTGCGACGCCGGCGGCAGCAGGTCAGCCGTGTCCGGGGAAAATTCCGTGAGGCACGAGGAGGGGCGCTGGCTGTTCGAGGCGGTGCTGCGGCTGCGCGGCGACCCGACGCGGGTGCATCAGAACCGCTACGACATCGTGCCGTTCTCGCCCGGCGCGCGCTCGACGCACTGGAGCTCGACCCATCCTTCGCTCGGCCCGCTGCGCGGGCGCTTCGTCATCGCCGGCGACGCGATCCTGTCGTTCTACTCGAGCTCCAGCGGCCGGCACCGCGGCTTCGAATGCCTGCAACAGCGCGATGAGCAGCGCTACGCGGTGCGCGGTACACTGCTCGACGAAGACAAGATCATCTCCACCTGGGCGCTCGAGCTCACCCTGGTCACGTAAATGCCGGTCTACGACATCAAGCAGCTGAAGGAAGAGTTCGTCACGCCGCAGCACTCGAGCGCGTTCGGCAGCCTGATCACCGGCGAGCAGATCGAGCTCGGCATCCTGCGCTACAAGGCCGGCGAAGGCGCAAAGGAGCACGCGCACCCGCAGGAGCAGATCCTGCTCCTGCTGAAGGGAAGAGCACGCCTCACGCTGGGCGCCGAGGTGTTCGACATCGGCCCCGGCCAGGCGGTCCATATTCCACCCCACACCCCGCACAGCCTGGCGGTGCTCGAGGACGCCGAAGTCATCAGCGTCAAGGGCATCGTCGGCGGCGCGGGACACCGCATCTGAGGAGACGCGCATGAAGCGAGACGCAGCCCTGACTCCCGGCGCGAAGAAGGCCGGCCCCGGCGAATACGTGTTCGACTTCAACCAGCTCGACCAGATCATGGGCGGCCCGGGCTACTCGCCGGTGTTCGGCGGCTGCGTCGAAGGCGAGCGCATGATCGTGGCGCGAATGCGCGCGCCGGCCGGCAAGATGGGCGACCCGCACTCGCATCCCAACGAGCAATGGATCTACGTGCTCGAGGGCGAGTTCGAGTTCCGCATCGACGGCCAGGTGCACACCGTCGGCGCTGGCGGCCTGATCTACGTGCCGGCTAACCGCATCCACCAGGGCGGCGCCACCGCAGCCCGCGACGCCATTTTCTTTACCTGCAAGGACGCATCACACGGACTTCACGGCGTCAAAGCTGATGTAAGTCGGGGAGCGCGAACGGCCGCGCCGACTCGAACGCGCGCGCGGCGCGCAGCACCAGCGCGTCGGCGTAGCGCGGGCCGACGATCTGCAGGCCGACGGGGAGCCCGGCGCGGGTGAGTCCGCAGGGAACCGACGCCGCCGGCTGCTGCGTCAGGTTGAAGGGATAGCTGAACGGCGTCCAGTCGGTCCAGCGCTTGTGCAGCATGGCGTCGGCGACTTCCTTGCCGATGTCGAACGCCGCGATCGACAGCGTCGGCGTGAGCAGCAGGTCGTAGTCGCGGTGGAAGAGATTCATGTGCGCCCCGAGCGCGCCGCGCTTCTGCTGGGCTTCCAGGATTTCCATTGCGGTAATTTTTTCTCCCTGGGCAGCGACCTCCAGCAGGCCCGGGTCGATCATCCTGCGCTTTTCCCTGGGCATGTCCTTGAGAAGAAAAGCCGCACCCGGAAACCACTGCGCCCGGAAGATCGGCTCCGGACTTTCGAACCCGGGATTTTTCTCCTCGACCGTTGCGCCGAGATCCGTGAAGACAGAGACTGCTTGAAGGAAAAGCTCCTTTACTTCGGCGTCCACCTTGGCGTAGCCCAGGTCGGGCGAGAAAGCGATGCGCAGGTCCTGCACGCCGTGCTCGAGCGTCGTGCGGTAGTCGCGCGGCTCATAGGGCAGGGCGTGCCAGTCGCGCGCATCGGGAAGCGAGAGGACGTTCAGCATCAGCGCGGCGTCGGTGACGCTGCGCGCGATCGGTCCGACATGCGCGACGGTGCCGAAGGGCGAGAGCGGCCACGCCGGCACGCGGCCGAACGAGGGCTTGATGCCGAATAGCCCGGTGAAGGAGCAGGGGATGCGGATCGAGCCGCCGCCGTCGGTGCCGACCGCAAGCGGCCCCATTCCGGCGCCGACCGCCGCGACCGCGCCGCCCGAGGAACCGCCCGGCGTCTTCGCCGGATTCCACGGATTGCGCGTGACGCCGGTGAGCGGGCTGTCGGTGACGGCTTTCCAGCCGAACTCGGGCGTGGTGGTCTTCCCCAGCAACACCGCGCCGTTCTCGCGCAGGCGCGCCACCGCCGGTGCATCGTCGTTCCACGGCCCCTTCGGGTCGATGGTCTTCGAGCCGCGCAGCGTCGGCCAGCCTTTAGTGAGGATGAGATCTTTGATCGAGACGGGTACACCGTCCAACAACCCTTTCGGTTCTCCCCGCACCCAACGCGTTTCCGATTCCTTTGCATTTGGAATAGCTTCCTGGGAAAGGAAACAAAAGGCATTTAACTTCGGATTCAATTCATCGATTCGTTTCAATACCGCGCGCGTCACCTCGACCGGGGAGACATCCTTCTTGCGATAGAGGTTGACGAGCTCGGCGGCGCCGAGCGAGCACAGGTCGCTCACCGGCGCTCTGCTTTGGCGCGGGCGAGCGCCTTCTCACGCCACAGCGGCCAGGCGCGCGCGTAGTCCTGCACCGGATTCGAGGCCCTGACCTCCGCCTCGTCGAGGTACGTGATCTCTCCCTTATCACCTGCAAGAAGAATCGCCTGCATCTGCATGAGCGCGCTCATTTCGAGATACACGCTGCGGCCGACGGCGCGCGGCAGGCCTTCGCCGACCACCACCGCGCCATGGCCGCGCATCAAGGCAGCAGGACTCTTTCCTAATGTCCTGGCCAATGCCTGGCCAAGAAGCGGGGTCTTGACGAGGAGATCGGTACCCTTCTGCACGTCGCGGATCTCGAAGTTGGGCAGGCCCTCGCCGACGAAGGCCGCCATGTGGAAGATCGGCCGCATCGGCACGTCGGTGACGCTGAACGGCACCACCGAGGGCGAATGGTTGTGCACCACCGCCATCACCTCGGGCCGGCTCTTGTAGATCTCGCCGTGGATGAAGCGCTCGCGCACCGATTCGCGCCCCTGCTCGTCGATCGCCCGGCTGTCGAGGTCATATTCCATCAAGTCCTCCAGCTGCACTTTCTCGGGGGCGAGCGAGCGCGCGAGGTAATAGCGCTTCGGATCGCGCGGCGAGCGCACGCTCACGTGCCCATAGGCGTCGATCACGCCGTGCTCGGCGAGGATGCGGTAAGCCGCGACCAGGTCTTCGAGGTCTTTCATCAGTCCGCCTTGATTCCGGCCGCGTTGACGACGCGCGTCCAGCGCGCGAGCTCCTGCTTCACGAGCTCGCCGAAGCGCTCAGGGGCGCCGCCTGCGGCAGCCATGCCCTGCTTTGCAAGCAGATCTTTGATTTGAGAATCGGCAAGAAGGGAGTTGATGTCGAGGTTGATCTTTTGCACGACGCCATGCGGTGTGCCGGCGGGGGCGAAAATCCCATACCAGGTCTCCACCTCGAGCTGCGGCAGCCCCTCCTCCTTCGCCGTCGGCACTTCGGGGAAAGCGCTGGAGCGCTCGCCGCTCATCACCACCAGCATGCGCAGCTTGCCCGACTGCACGTGCGGCGCCGCGGTCTGCAGCGCCGAGACCATCGCCTGCACGTGGCCGCCGATGAGATCCGCGAGCGCGCCGCCCGCACCCTTGTAAGGCACGTGGACGAGGTCGATGCCGGCTTCGAGCTTGAGCAGCTCCATCACGAGATGCTGCGGGCCGCCGTTGCCCGGCGAGGAGTAGTGGAGCTTGCCGGGTTGGCGGCGCGCGAGGTCGATGAACTCGCGCAGCGATTTCGCCGGCACCTGCGGGTTGACAATCACGGCGAGCGAGCTGGTGGCGACGAGCGCGACCGGCGCGAAACTCCTCACGGGGTCGAACGGCAGCGTGCGGTTGAGCGCAGGATTGGTGCCGAAAGAGGTGGCGGTGAAGAGCAGCGTGTAGCCGTCGGGCGCCGCCTTGGCGACGTATTCGGTGCCGATGTTGCCGGTGGCGCCGACGCGGTTCTCGACCACCACCGCGCTCTTCCAGCTCTCGGCCAGACGCGGGCCGAGCACGCGCGCGAGGATGTCGGCGCCGGTTCCCGGCGTATACGGGACGATGATATGAACAGCCCGATTCGGATAGAGGTCTTGCCCGTTTGCCGGCTGGAACGCGCAAATACCGGCCAATAGAAGAATCCATGTCTTCATTTACAGGTGACCCGTCGCAATCGCCGCGAGCTCATTGGGTTCGATCGGAAGCTGATTGCCGCGCCAGACGATATGCAGGTCTGGCCGCAGCAGGATGAGATCGTAGCCGTAAACATCGCGAGCCGCGTCGTCAGCGACGTCGAGAACATCGAGGGGGGCGCCATACGCATTGAAGGAGCGTTCCAACGCCGAGGTATCTTCCCTGGTATCACCGAGGCGCAGCAGCGTGTAGCCGTGCCCGAGGCGATCCTGCATGGCGACGTGGCCGTCGAGCCAGACATGCGGCAGACGCGCGCCCGGCCAGGTGGTTGGCACATACTCGCGGAACAGGTGCTCGGGCCCGCCGGGCTCCTCCCAGATGATGGGCGAGCCGACGTACCGGTAGCCCAACTCCGCGCCGATCATCTCGTTGGTTTTGCGCTGCTCGATGCCGGCCACTCTGGCGAGATGCTCTCTGATCGCCTGTCCCTCGGGGGTCTGGTCGCGGATATTGGGCCGATACTGGCCGCGCCATTTCCGCCGGCCGAGCGAGGCATAGCGCGAGGCGCCGACATTGCGATCGCCGACCTGCCGGCGCTCGACTTCGTAGGAGGCGAGAAGGTTTGGGCCGCCCCAGCCTCGCAAGGTACCGGCGAGCTTCCATGACAGATC
Organism: Burkholderiales bacterium; assembly: GCA_035602335.1. Lineage (GTDB taxonomy): Bacteria > Pseudomonadota > Gammaproteobacteria > Burkholderiales > SG8-39 > SCGC-AG-212-J23. The sequence goes on along the minus strand of DATNMK010000012.1, from coordinate 45,343 downwards.
GAGGGCATCGCCGATGCCGGTGTTCATTCCTAATCCACCGGTGGGGATGACGAGATGGACCGAGTCGCCGGCGAGGAATACGCGGCCTTTGCCGTAATGGTCCGCGAGGAGCAGGTTCTGCTTCCACTCGCCGACGTAGAGCGTGTCGTATTTCACGGGCACGCCGACGGTCCTCTCGAACTGCCGCGCCATGTCCTCGTCCTTGCCGACGACTGCGTGGAGCGTCCAGTGCCTGGTCGAATCCTGCATGATCAGGAACGTCGCCGAATCGTCGGCGACGTGATAATGGCGCCCTTTGCCGGGACCGTTGCCGATCGGGATCCGGTCGTAGAGATCGTCGCAGCAGTACAGCGCCTGGCGCAGCTGCAGGAGGTTGCCCTCGCCGCGCAAGCCGATGCCGAGCTCGTTCCGTACTCGGCTCGCGCCGCCGTCGCAGCCTACGAGATAGGCGGCGCGAACGGCTGCGACCGAACCGGCGCCGTTCCTGACCCGCGCCGTTACGCCGGTCGCGTCCTGCTCGAGCGACATGTACTCGCAACCGTAGCGCACCGTCACGCCTGGCAGGGACTGCGCCACGGACTTGAGCAGGGGCTCCAGGGTGTACTGGGAAATGAGCTGATACGGCTCGAGCGGCATCGAGCCGTCGGCGCAGGCGTCGATCTGGCCCTGGGCTTCGGCTACCGACGGATACGGCAAGCGCAGCAACGGCGGCTCGTTCATCGCCAGGATCACGTAGACGTCCATCGGCACGTTGCGGTCCAGCCCGGCAGCGCGGATCTTCTCGGCGAGACCCATGCGCCGTAAGATTTCCATCGTGCGGGCGTTGCAGCGCTCCATCTTGGGAAGGAATTGCGGCGCTTCATTGCGCTCGATCAGTGTGCAGCGCACGCCTTTCTGGCCGAGATCGATGGCGAGCGTCAGTCCGACCGGCCCGGCGCCGACGATCAAAACCTCGGAATCCGCTCCCATGCCGTTATTATCTATGCGGTGATCCTCTGAGCCGAGCCGCCCTGATTCTCGAGCAAGCCGCGCGGAAAATCGGCGTGGCGGTGGCATGGATCGCAATTCCTCTGATGGTGATCCTCGCCGCCCTCGAGCCGGTCCTGCGATGGGCGGGCTGGGGAGGCGATCTGCCCCTCGGCGAGGCTGCCACCAGCGCGTTTTTCGCGCTGACGATGACCTCGTTCGGCTACGCATACGCCGCCGGTGCTCATGTGCGTCTGGACGTTCTCAGCCGGCGCTTTTCACCCCGGGTGCGCGCGGCCCTCGAGTTGGCGGGCGCTGTGCTGATCGTGCTGCCGCTCTGTGCGGTGGTGCTCCTGAACGGCACCGAATCGGCGTGGCGCTCGTTTCAGCAAGCCGAACGCTGGGCGGACACCGGCTGGACCCTTCAATGGGTGCTGCGCGCCTGGGTACCGGTCGGCTTCTTCCTCCTGATGCTCGCAGCCATCGCCTCAGGCCTGCGCGCCATCATGACGCTGGCCGGCAAATGAGCTACCTCCTGCCGGCGTTGATGCTCGCAGCGCTCGCGGCGGCGCTTTTCGTGGGCCTGCCCGTGGCGGTGGTTCTCATCGGCGTGGCGTTTCTCTTTGCGGGCCTTGGCATCCTTGCCGGAAGCGTGCGCATGGAAGAAATGGGAGCGATTTTCCATCGCGTCTACGGCACGCTCTCGGACCGCGATGAAGTCCTCTATGCCGCGGTTCCGATGCTGCTGTTCATGGGCGCGATCCTGCACGAAACCCGGCTCGCCGCGGATCTTCTCGCTGGAGCGGCGCGGCTTTTCGGCCGGCTGCGCGGCGGTCCTGCCGTCGCGACGCTCGCCGTAGCTGCGATCCAGGCCCCGGCAGCCGGAATGGTGGGCGCCTCGGCCGGAGCGCTTGCGCTTTACGCACTGCCCGCGCTGAGGCGTCACGGCTACAGCATGCAAGACGCGGCGGGCCTCGTTGCCGCCGCCGGCACGCTCGGCGTAGTCGCGCCCCCCGGCATCATGCTTTTCTTCGTTGCCGACGCCATTGGCGTCCAGGTGCCGGCACTGTTCCTTGCCATGCTGGGCCCGCTCGCGCTGCTGCTGCTCCTCTATCTCGCCTATGCGGTGGTGCGTGGCTCGCCCGCTCGTGTCGACGGCGAAGTACACAGAGTAAGCACCCTCGACGCATTGGTGCCGGCCGCGCTCATGATCGGTCTGGTAGTGATCGTCGCTCTGGGCTACGCGACGATTTCCGAGGCGGCGTCGCTCGCGGCATTGGGTGCGGCGCTTACAGCGCTGGCCCGCGGCAGGATGTCCTGGAGCGCGCTCGAAAGCTCGATTCGTCGCACCGCGCTGGTCAGCGCGATGGTGTTCTTCATCTTCGTCGGCGCCAGCGTCTTTTCGCTGGTGTTTCGCCTCCTTGGCGGCTCGCAGATGATTTCCGCCGCGGCAGCCGCCTTGGGCACCCGGGGGGCGGTGACACTGGCGGCGGCCTTGACCTTCGTGTTCGTTCTCGGCTTCTTTCTGGACTGGCTCGAGATCGTCGTCATCGCGCTTCCCCCTTTGGCCACCGCCCTGATCGCGGCCGGTGTCGGCGAAACTTTCGGCAATGCTCAGCTCGCCGCGTGCTGGATCGGCGCGCTGTTCGCCATCAACCTGCAGACCTCCTTCCTGACCCCGCCATTCGGCTACGCGTTATTCCTGGTGCACGGCGCAACCGAGGGCGCGGTGACGATCCCGCAGGTGTGGCGAGGCGCGTTTCCCTACCTGGTCCTGCAGCTCGTCACCATTGTCGCGGTGGCTGCAATCCCGGAGCTGGCCACCTGGCTTCCTGCCCAGGTGCTGGATCTTTCCGTGCCGAAAGGTCCCAAGTTCAATGAGTGAAGCCTTCAAGCGAGGAAAGGATCGTCATGGAAATGATCGACCGCGGACTGTGGGGTCAGGGCTTGCGCTGCCGCGCCATCCAGATCACGAGGTCCCAGGCGTTGCGGATGCCGATGACGAGCAGCAGGATCATCGCCACGGCTAGGACCACCGTGCCGTGCGCGCTCCCCATCCAGATCGCCACGGCCGCGGCGCTAACCAGCAGATAGCTCAGCACCGGCAAGCCGACGTACCAGACCCCGTCTTCCCGATCGAGCTTGCTTACGCGCCACTGCTTGTATCCGCCGGTCCAGAGCAGGTAGCCGAGCCCCCCGAGACCGCCGAGCAGGAGAAGGCTTGCCACGATTGCCGGCCGAACGTGCGGCATGAGCATGAACGCGGAGACGACCAGCACTGTAGCGAAATAGACCATGGTGGGCGTGACGAACGCCCTCACCCCGCCCGATGACCGGTTGGCGATGATCTCCGGGCCGATCGATACCACCACGAATAGCAGGCCGGTGAGGGCGGCGGCGCTGGTGCCGACGAGCAAATAGAACTCGTGCCACGCATGCAGCTGCTCGAGCCATGAGCCGATCATCGTCGTCCGTCAGCCGCTAGGCGAGCGGGACGAAGTCGTATTCGCCGATGCCTTGCAGCACGAGGAAGGTTGCCGAGCCTTCTCCACCATTGGTGACGAGATGCGGGCGGCGCGGCTTGACCGAATAGATTTCGCCGGGTGCGAGCCGCACCTCCTCCTTGGGATCCTGCAGAAACAGCCTCAGATTTCCCTTGAGCACGTAAAACGTGTCCTGGACGTTGTTGTGAAAGTGCCAGGGCACCTTCTGGGTCTTCGAGAGCTGGATCTCGGTAATGCGAAAGCCGGGCCGCGCGGCGTGCTCGGCACGGCTCTCGACTTCATAGAGATGGCTGGCATCTTTGACCGCTTCCATGGGGTCCTCCGTCTGGGTTGGATTTTATCCGCTCGTCCTTTTTCTTGCTTTCTCGTTGACATCGTCCGGTCTCCGGGGCGATAAAGATTGAGGGGAAGAAACGTGACCGGCGCCCGCCGGATCACGGAAGAGGGGAGGGGGACGTGCGTCTTTTCGCGATACTTCGTCCTGTAATACTGGTCGCCGTACTAGCGCCTTCAAGTGCGCTGGCGACCAACATCTGGGCGGCTGCGCTCGGCAGCCCATTCGGCGACCTGCCGGACGATCAATACAAGTTTCTCGATGCCAACGAGGCGTGCCAGAAAGGCACTCCGCAGCCGACGCCGACGAGCTGCAACATAGATCCCCGCAACATGAGAAACGACGCCGGGCCGCAGACCCCCGGACGCTGCGCCTACGAGTCAACCTGCGTCTGCTTTGTTTGCCAGGTCGGCCCCACCCCAGGAAATACCGTCACTTCGGGTTCCGGCTATTCGACACTGAAGAAGATCCAAAGCTGTCCCGCCGGGACGACGGAATATCTCGGCTTCTGTTATCTGGACACGCCGAAGGGCAAAGGGCGTTGCCTCGACTGCGAGCTAGCCAAAGCCAACCCTGTCAACGTCGGCAGCGGCAACAAATACCAAAGCGAAGCGCTCTATCGCGCAGGCGCGCTGGAGATGGCTCTCTTCTACAACAGCCAATCCGGCAGCACCTATTTCCGAACCGGTCCGTTCGGCACGCACTGGAGCTCGCGCTATACGGTGCGCCTGCGTGATTCGGGGCAGGGAATTGTCGGCGTCGCGCGACCCGACGGGCGCGAGCTGGAGTTTCGCGCGCCGCCTGCCGGCAACGTCTGGCTGAGCGATGCCGACATTGCCGACAAGCTGGAGAAGCTCGAGAGCGGCTGGCGCTACACGGCGAGCCAAGGCGACGAAGTCGAGGAGTACGACGCGGCCGGCAATCTGCTCAAGATCCGCAACCGCGCAGGCCAGGAGCAGACGATGGGCTATAGCAACGGCCTGCTCGTCAGCGTCACCGATCCTTACGGCCGTCAGCTCAATTTCACCTACGACGTCCAGAAGCGAATCAACAAGATGACCGACCCGGCGGCCGGCGAGTATCTCTTCGAGTACGACGGAGCGAGCGGGCCGGCGGGTGCGAAGAACCTCACCAAAGTCACCTTCCCGGACACGAAGACGCGCGTCTACTTCTACAGCGAGGCGGCGCAAATCAACGGCGGTGCGAGCTGCTCGAGCCCCTCGCCCGTGCTGGTCAACACGCTCACCGGTCTCAACGACGAGAACAACAGCCGCTACGCCACCTGGACCTACGACTGCCAGGCGCGCGCGACGAGCTCGCAGCACGCGCTTGGCGTCGAGCTCTATTCGTTCGACTATGGGACGAGCGCCGCCACGGTAGTGCTTGACCCGCGCAATACCTCGCGAACCGTTGGGCTGCAGAGAATCCTCGGCGTCGGGAAAGGCAGCGGCACGACGCAGCCGGCCGGCAGCGGCACGGGAACAGTCTCGAACGCCGCGACGTACGACGCGAACGGCAACCCCGCCACGCGCACCGACTTCAACGGCAACCGCACCGACTACACCTACGATCTCGCGCGCAACCTCGAAACGTCGCGCACCGAAGGCCTGACGTCGGCGGGCGGCACGACACCGCAGACGCGCACCATCACCACCGCCTGGCATGCGACTTTCAGGCTGCCGACAAGCATCGCCGAGCCGCTACGCACTACGACGAACGTCTACGATGCGGACGGCACGCAGTGCGGCGCGCGCGGCGCGCTGTGCTCCAGGACCGTGCAGGCGAGCACCGGCGCAATCCGGACCTGGACCTACACCTACAACGCGAACGGCCAGGTACTGAGCGTCAACGGTCCGCGCAGCGACGTCTCGGACATCACGACGTACACCTACGACGCGCAAGGCAACGTTGCTTCAATCACCAACGCCGCGGGGCACGTCACGAGCATCACCGCCTACAACGCGCACGGCCAGCCGACCACGATCGTCGACCCGAACGGCATGACGATCACGCTCGGCTACGACGCCCGTCAGCGCCTCACATCGCGCAATTCAGGCGGCGAACTCACGAGCTACGACTACGATGGCGTGGGACAGCTCACCAAGGTGACGCTCCCCGACGGCTCGTTCCTCTCCTACAGCTACGACGCCGCCCACCGTCTTACCGGTATCTCGGACAACCTTGGCAATAGCATTGCCTACACCCCCGATGCGATGGGCAACCGCACGCAGGAGCAGGTGTTCGACCCGGCGAGCGTGCTCGCGCAGAAGCGAAGCCGGGTCTACAACAGCCTTAATCGGCTCTTCCGCGAGCTCGGCGCGCAGAACCAGACCGCCGAGTATGCCTACGACGACCAGGGCAACGTCGTCTCGGTAAAGGATCCGCTCAACCACATCACGTCCAACCAGTACGATGCCTTGAACCGTCTGAAGCAGGTCACCGACCCGGCGCTCGGCGTCACGCAGTACGCCTACAACGGCCTGGACGCGCTCACGCAGGTCACCGATCCGAGGAGTCTCGTCACCGGCTACACGGTGGACGGCCTGGGCAACCTCACGCTGCAGGCGAGCCCGGACACCGGCACGACCGTCAATACCTACGACGCCGCCGGCAATCTCCTCACGCAGACCGACGCGAAAGGGCAGGTCACCACCTACGCCTACGACGCGGTCAACCGCGTCACGCTGATCACCTTCCACGACGGCGCAAGACAGGCCTACGCCTACGACCAGGGAACGAACGCGATCGGACGCCTGAGCTCGATCACCGAGACCAATCCCGCGAACCAGGTGACGAGCCAGATCGCCTACGCCTACGACCTGCACGGGCGCGCAACGTCCGAGACGCGCACGGTCGGCGGCGTTCAGTATGTGCTCGCGTATGCCTACGACAGCGCCGGGCGCCTTACCGGGCTGACGTATCCGAGCGGCCGCACGGTGAGCTACACGTTCGACGCGCTGGGACGCATTTCACAAGTTAGTACAAGCAAGAATAGTCAGAGCCAGGTCGTCGTGCAGAACGTCGCCTACCACCCCTTTGGCGGCGTGAAGAGCTTCACCCTCGGCAACGGCCAGGCCTACAGCCGTTCGATCGATCTCGACGGCCGCATCGCCACCTACACGCTCGGCGCCCAGTCCTTCGGCATCGGCTACGACGCGGCGAGCCGCATCGAGTTCATTTCGGATCTCGGCACCCCGGCGAACTCGAATACCTACGGCTACGACGGCCTCGATCGCCTGACGCAGGCCGTCACGCCTTCGACGCCTTACGCCTACAGCTACGACGCGGTCGGTAACCGCACCAGCCGCACCGCCGGCGCGAGCACCGATACCTACGCCTACAGTTCGAGCTCCAACCGGATCGCCAGCATCACGCCTAGCTCGGGACCTGTCCGCAGCTTCGTCTTCGACGCCAACGGCTCGACCACCGCCGACGGAACCAACACCTACGTCTACGACCCGCGCGGGCGCATGGTGCAGGCTACGAGCATCGTCGGTGCGACGAGCTACCAGGTGAACGCGCTCGGCCAGAGGGTGAGGAAGACCAACAGCCTTGGCGACACCGTCTTTCACTACGACACCCGCGGCAGGTTGATCGCCGAGACCGACCCGGGGGGAGGGCTGAAGCGCGAGCTTCTGTACCTCGGCGACATCCCGGTCGGGGTCGTCCAGTGAGAGGGAGGGCTATTCAGTCAGTGTAGTTTCAGCGATCGAGGTTCTCGAGAAAACGGACCCTAAGGCAGGGGCCTGGTGGCAAGGGAGAGGTGCCGATGCAGATTTCCGAAGGAGGCTGCCTTTGCGGGGAAATTCGCTACCGAGCTACGGGTGAGCCGACAAACAGCATGGTCTGTCATTGCCAGACTTGCCGCCGAATCGCCGCGTCACCAGTGGTCGCGTGGGCCACTTTCCCGAAGACGCAATTTCAGTTCACTCACGGCCGTCCGTCTGAGTTTCATTCGAGTCCACCTGTGCGCCGTACGTTTTGCGGATCGTGCGGAACACCACTGACATACGAGCACAGCGGTTCCCCTTCATCCGTCGACATCACAACGTGCAGCCTCGACGATCCGCGGTCCTTCCCACCGACGCACCATTCCTGGCTTAGTCATGACATCGGCTGGGTAAGATTCGGCGATGGGCTGCCGACGTTTCAAGAATGGCGACATGATGACGCCGTCTAACCTATGACTGCTAACTGGCCGCCGCCGAAGAATCTGCCGCCTGGGTATCCACTGCCGTCCGTAGACAACGCGGGCTGCCCAATTCAGGTTGGCGCAAAGGTCCGCATCGTGTCGGTGGCGTCCTGTGCCGCCGGGTTGCCACCGGAAGATCAGATCCGACTAAAGTCATATGAGGGGAAGGTATTCGAGGTCCTCGAGATCGACCGATACGGAATGATCTGGTTTGGGTCTGACGGAGTCAGCCGTAATTTCAGCCTGAAACCTCGCGAGGTTGCCCTTGTTTAGGCCTATGCGCATCTTGAGCAGGCAGTCATCTAACATCCGATTCGCGCGACGCTTACGTGTCGGCGCTGCGCACTTCCTTCAGCGCGCCACAACCGGGACGTTAGACGGCAGATGACCACACCGCTCGTTGCCGACAGAGTGCAGATCCGACCGCCGCGAACTGCCGATGCAGAGCAACTCGGCGTTCTCACTCGCCAACTTGGCTATGCCACAGAGATAGAGGAGCTTGTCTCGCGCATTAACAGGCTATCCGAACTACAGGAACACTTCGTCGCAGTTGCTGAAGTTGACGGCACAGTCGTTGGTTGGGTTCAGGCTGAGCACCGATTCAGCATGGAAACAGGCGATAAGGCGGAACTCATTGGCTTGATTGTCGGTGCTGCAGCTCGTCGCAGCGGGGTGGGTAGGTTACTTGCACAGGCGGCCGAGGACTGGGCGACCGATCGAGGCCTGCGCTCTATTGTGGTGCGCTCCAACGTAATACGGCCGGAGTCACACTCTTTCTACAGGCAAATTGGCTATACGCAGTCAAAGACACAACATGTGTATGCGAAGCCTTTGCAACGTAAATCTGCCGTCTAACCGTCGGTTCGTGAGCGACGCAGAACCTCATCCGATAATGTGGACACCTCGACCTAACGCTCTACGCTTCCCGAGCATAACTGACAGCCGTCATGTGCCCGCAGACGGCTACGCACACAGGACCGGCTTTTCTCCTCTGGAGAGCAGGTTTTCTTGTGCCAGCTGAGCAGCGTTAGTATCTAGAGGGCGCTCGGGGGGCATAACTGCTGAATCGTTCAAAAAGAGTGTCCACTAAATCGGATGAAGATCACGCTTACGAGCCAGCGCTGCGCGCCTCCTTAAGCGCGCCACAACCGGAACGTTAGGCGACATATGGCAGAGCCGCTCAACTCTAAATTTCTTCAGCTCTTCGAGCGGGATCAGGGGCGCTGTGTCTATTGTGGCCTCGACCTCAAAGCTGACTATGACCGCTTCATGATGGCTACCGAGGATCATCTCGTCCCGGGCTCGAAAGGCGGGCGCGGCAGGGAGCTTGAAAACCTAGTCTTAAGTTGTCGCGTATGCAATGGGCTCAAGGCCAACTTTGTTCCTGACCCGCCAGTCGATCCTGTAGCAGACCGGCGCAAATACATCGCTGCGTTGCGTGCGTACATCATGAAAAGACGAAGCGACCGTCTCAAGGAGTTTATGCAGGTTACTCACCCGGGAATGAAAGACTATCAATAAGCGTCGCCTAACAACGCGTTCGAGCGAACGCGCGGAGGATAGAGTGCTACGGTTAATAATACGGCAGCGCGTCGCTCAACGCGGACGTTAGGCTGCAATGAATAGCGCCGGCCCATGGACCACCGACGACTTCGACGGCATGTCGTGGCACGACGTCCACGTGCACGGGTTTCGTTTCGACGGCTTTAAAGAAAGCGACGGCTCAGCTGACCTCATCCTCGACATCGATTACATACTCAAATGGGAGAAGTCGGGAGATGGCTTCCTTTTCACCGTATGCCGCGCAGATCTTCGCTTTCACGACGTATTTGGCTTGAAAGTCACGCTGGACTACGCAACGCCGACTGCGGGCATGTGCCCCTTCTCGCTTGCCGGCGTAGAGCGCGAGGTCGTCAAGTTCCCCACCGGCCACGGGTCCTACAGGTGGCGGCTGCCAATCAACTGGCCCAAGGGCTTGTTGGAGTTTCAGGCACCTGGATTTACCCAAGTATTGACGGGTACCCCACATGTGCAGTCGGGCCAAGCTCTGGCGCCGGAGAAACGCCGTGGCGGAATTGCAGCCTAACAGCGCGTTGGTGACCGACGCTTGCGCTGCGGCGCTGCGGCGCTGCGCGCTTCCTACAGCGCGGCACAACGCGGACGTTAGACAGCACCATGGACATCCCGCGCGACGGGCCCTACGAGGAGTTCCAAGCATTTCCGGATCGGGGACCAGCCGAGTCATTGTGCTCTTGGCTGGAGTTCGAAGGCGTGCCCTCTTACGTGGAGCCGCGCGCGCTCTCCAGCGGGATGGAAACGCACTTCGTCGTTTATGTCCTGAAGAAACTTGCGCACCGTGCACGCTGGATTGTTGCGCAACTACCTCCGTCTGATGCGGAGCTCGATTATTTGGCCACCGGTAAATTGCCGGGCCAAAACGACGAGGAGAAGAAGTAGTGCTGTCTAACCGCCGGTTCTTGAGCGACGCGTTCCGCACGGCGCTTCGCACCTCGCACCGCGCGGCAAAACCGGAACGTTAGGTGGCGTTTCCGGGGACGAGCGACATGGGCATCTTAAAGACGTTCCTTAGCAAACCGGTCGGTGTAGTAAGCGTCTGCACTGGAGACATCGATAGAGGATATTGGGAATACTGGAGTGATCATCGACTGACCACCATCGGAAATTTCGGTAGCAAGAATATCTACTTGGCGAAGAAGCTGTCGACGCTGCGAAAAATTGAAGGCGACGCTGCCGCAAAATACATTGAAGAAGGTAAGCAGTTCCTAGGGCGCGGGAAAGCCGTAGTGGGAGCATTGACCGGCGGCGTTTTAGGCGCGGCTACTGGGTTGAAGGTCGGGCATAAGGAAACCGAAAAACTAGATGCGTCATCCCTTGTTTGCTTCGAAGCAATGCTTAGGAACGGAAAACGCTTCGTGGCTATATCTTCGGATCTAGTATTCGCTAAGCTTATAGAAAACCACAATGCCGCGCCGCGCTGAGGTCTACGCGTAATTCCATCTTCCGATGTCTGACCTCGAAATCGGAAAAAAAGAGGAGGAGCGCATTGCTCTAGATTACTTTCTAGATGCATATGCGTTCACCACCGGCGCTCAACTTGAGTACATTCCATTTGCCTCGGATGGCGAGCGCCCTGACTTCCTATGCCGAACTGCAGCCGGTGAAGTCATTGGGGTGGAAATCACCAGGGTAATGGTTCGCCCACACATCAAGGGCGAGCTGATTGCCCTTGGCGCTTCAACGCGACTGAATGCTCTTGCGGCATCGGAGGCGGTATTCGCTGTCGTAGAAGAAAAGGACAGGAAACGACGCTCCCTAGGATGGAGGCTCCCAGAGAACACCATCTTGGTCATTCACGTTCTGGATACCGACGTTGACGAACTCGGGGCCCTTTACGCCAGCGCGAATCTGCATGATGATTTTGCGGACTTCGGCTTTCGAGAAATCTGGATCGCCGATTGTGGGTCTATAGAGGCGTATGGCGGCGTCACCCTCATCGGTTTACATCCGGAACAATGGTGGGGACCCCACGAGCGGTGGAATCACTTCCAAAAACCGTACGGATAGATCTTTCCCGCCACCTAACCGCCGCTTTTACGCCGACGCGCGCAACAGCAGCGCGCGCGGGTAAAGCGGAACGTTAGATTCCGCTTGACGCTATACGTCATTGACGTACAATAGGGTCGATGTTCAGCTTCATTGAGACGAAGCTGTTCTCTCGGTTGCTTAGCGAGTATTTGACGGATGACGAGTACGCCCAACTGCAAGCCGCTTTGGCCGATGCGCCCGACCGCGGCGCCTTGGTACCTGGGTCTGGTGGCGTCCGAAAGCTGCGCTGGTCACAGCCAGGTCGCGGGAAACGTGGCGGCATTCGAGTCGTTTACTACGCCAAGACCCGCGATGGAATCATTTGGATGCTAACGATCTACGCAAAGAACGAGGAAGCCAGCATCCCGGCTCACGTTCTTCGCAAGATCAAGGAGGAAATTGATGGCTAAGGCGAAACGAAACATTGGTCTCGAGATTCTTGAAGGTATTCGCGAGATCAAACGCGGTGAACATGGTCGGGTAGTCAATCTCCCGTCTGTGACTTCTGTTCGTGAGCGCACTGGCCTGTCACAAGCACGTTTCGCGCAGCTGCTTGGTGTTTCGGTACGCACGCTTCAAGAGTGGGAGCAAGGCCGCCGCGCTCCGTCCGGTGCAGCTCGCACCTTGCTATTGATCGCCCAGAAAAACCCGCGAGCGCTACTCGAAGTTGCGTAGGCGGAATCTAACCGCCGCATGTACCCGGACGCGCGCAAGAGCGGCGCGCGCCGGTAATGCGGAACGTTAGAAGGCGCAGCAACGGAGGGCGGCTCACCCAGCTTTAAGGTATCCTCCTACCATTACTCATAGCTGCACGAGGCACCGTGCCTGAGCTCGATCGCCTGAAGGAACAAGTTGCGTATCTCAAGTTCTGGCAGGGGATTATGGTCGTGACGGAAGTCAGCTTAGTTGGTTGGCTCATTTCAACGCCCGACACCGCACATCCTGCGTTGTGGTCCTTCGCCGCTGTCGGCGTGGTCTTGCTCGGCTTCGGTATCTTCGCTTTACATCGCCAAATCGAGCGCCGCATCGACGAGATCGGGAGGTTATAGCCATGGAAATTCTCGCTGGCGTCATCATGCTTGCCGTCGTTATCCTCTTCGTCGGCATTGCTCTCGACGCAGCTCGTCGCGCCAAATAGCGCCTTCTAACCCTACGCCGCACCCGGACGCGCGCACTGTGCCTTGCGAGTGCTCGTCGGCGCGCGCCGGTGGGCGTGAACGTTAGACGGCACCGAATCCAACGCCCCAGGGAACCCCGCGGGACGCTACCAAAGGCAGGGCGTAAACTCTGCTTTGTCCTTAGGGGAGGAAGCATGCGACGCGTTCGGACCCTGCTGGGCATTCTCGGTGCGCTGCTTGGAACCGCCGCGCTTGCCCAATATCCGGCCAAGCCGGTCCGCGTGGTGGCGCCTTTTCCGCCCGGAGGCGCGCTTGACGTCGTCGGCCGGATCATCGCGCCGCCGCTGTCGCAGGCCCTCGGCCAGCCCGTCCTCATCGAGAACCGGCCGGGCGCGGACGGCGCAATCGCAGCCGACTTCGTGGCGAAGTCCGCGCCTGATGGTTATACGCTGCTCCTCGCTTCGTACACGGTTCTCTCCGCGATGCCGAACATCCGCAAGAACAGTTCGTACGACCCGATTAACGACTTCACGCCGGTTTCATCCGTCGGCAAGCTCTCTTTCTTCCTTGTCGTTCATCCCAGCGTGCCGGCGAACAGAGGGACCGAGCTTATCGAGTATGCGCGCGCCAATCCCGGAAAGCTGAACTTCGGCAGCGCGAACGCCACCAGCCTGCTCGGTCCGCTTTTGCTTATGTCGTCCGCGAACCTAGAGATGAACGGCGTACCCTACAAAGGCGAGGCCCTGGCGCTCAACGATCTGCTCAGCGGCCGGCTGCACCTGATGTTCATCTCCGGGACGCTCATCCCGCACGTCAAGGACGGCAAGCTCCGCGCTCTGGCCACCACGCTCGACTCAAGAAGCCCGCTGCTACCCGACGTCCCCACCATGGTCGAAGCGGGCCTGCCTCCATTTCCCATCAATCCCTGGATAGCGCTCGTCGCGCCGGCCAAGACGCCGAAGGAAATCATCGAGCGCCTGTCGCGCGAGACCAACCTCGTCTTGCGCCGGCCCGATGTGCGCGCCCAACTCGACAACCAGGCCTTCGAAACTTTCGGCTCGACACCCGAAGAAATGGGCGCGGTAATGAAGCAGCAGCTCGATGCCTGGCGCCGCTCCATCAGCGAGCTGCGGATCAAAGTCGACTAGGCCAAGCCCGCGGTTGGCGCGATGGAGCATCTAAATGGGGCGATGTCCGCGGCAGCTGCCATCGCTGGGTAACTCGTCTACGTGCGTGGTTTCAACAATTAACAGGAGGCTTTGATGAGAAACTTGACTTTGCTGGTGCTGCTGACTTACGCAATGATGCTGGCAGCCTGCAACACGATGGAAGGGCTGGGCCAGGATATATCCAAGCTCGGCAACAAGATCGAGAAAAAAGCGGAAGAGAAGAAGAATTGATGGAAAACTTTGTCTAATCGGAGTGCCAGTTTTCGGCAACGGGGCTTTGGTTGAAATCCATGCCTGACTCGCCGCTCAACACGGACGCGCAGCGCGCGTCGTGCCCAAGCGTTGGCAGCGCGCGCCGGTTAGCGCAACGTTAGGTGTCGTCGGACCCGGGCGTCATTTAACTATGCGGCCGCGATGCCTTGCGCACGCGTCTTTGCGAGCATCAAACTAACGCTCCGATCGAATAATGAACATCGTCCAGCTCAAGTCGACGGCGATCCCGAGTCCGCTGGCGCACTACAGCCAGGGCGTGCGCGTGGACGGGTTTGTGTTCCCGGCCGGCCAGATCGCCAGCGATTACCGCACCGGAGTTCCACCCGAAGCTCGCGCCGATCCGGCCCGGCAGACGGCCTATATCCTGAAGAACCTGGCTGCCGTGCTCGCCGAAGCCGGCTGCGGCCTGGAGCACGTGGTCAAGGCGCAGGTGTTCCTGCGCGATCTCGCGCATTTCCAGGCATTCGACGAGGTCTGGAAGCAGTTCTTCCCGTCTCCGCCTCCGCGCACCGCGGTTCAAGTCGGCCCCCAGGGTTTGCTCGTTCCGGGTTGCGAGATAGAGATCGATCTTGTCGCGGCTCACCCCGAACGGGGGGAACGGCGTGTCCTGTTCGTTCCGCCCGCCAGCTACGCCTGCCAGACCGGCATGCCGCCCGAGGCTCGCTCGCATCCGGCCTTTCCCTACTACAGCTCCGACATCGAGCGGCAGACGAGCTATGTTCTGAACGACATCGAGTCGGTGCTGCGCCAAGGCGGCGCGGATCTCGGGCGCGTCGTGAAAGGCCAGGTGTTCCTGACCGAGATCACCGACTTCGACGGCTTCTTCCAGGTCTGGACCGAGCGCCTGCCGCATGTTCCGCCGCTGACCGTCATACCGGTCGCCGGCTTGCTGGTGCCGGGCTGCCGCATCGAGATCGACCTGATCGCGCTCGCGCCTGGCGGCGGTATAAATCCGCGTCGCATAAGCGCCCCCGATCTGCCCCAGCCGTTCCCGCAGGGCAACGTCGCCGTCATCGCGGAACCGCTGGTCTTTGCCTCGGGGCAGCTCGCGGCCGACTTCGAGAAGGGACTGCCCCGCGAGGCGCGGGTCAATCCGAACAGTCCTTTCCTCGGCACCGATATCGCCCGCCAGACCGAGGTCGTCCTGACGAACCTGTCGCGCCTGCTGCAGCATGCCGGAACGTCGCTCGAACGCGTCGTGAAAGCCCAGGTCTTCCTCACCGACCTGAATCTGTTCTACCCGTTCGACAAGGTCTGGAAACGGTTTTTCCCGCTGCCACCGCCTCGCACGACCGTCCAGATCGGCGGGCCCACGATGCTCCTGCCGGGCTGCCTGGTCCAGGTCGACGTGGTTGCGGCGGTGAAATAGAAGGAGTTCTTCGGCTTACTGCGCGACGACGAGGCTCGAGAGCCGCTGCGGATCGGCGAGCAGCGCGGCGCTCGGGCCGTAATGGGCCACGCGGCCGCGGTTGAGGACCATCGCGTGCTGCGTGACGCCGAGCGCCACCTTGGCATGCTGCTCGACAAGAATCAGCGCAAGTGAATCTTCAGCGATCAATCTATTCAATGCCTTGAGGAGAGATTCAATGATGATCGGCGCGAGGCCTTCGAGCGGCTCGTCCATCAGCATGAGCGAGGGGTTGCCCATCAGCCCGCGGCCGATGGCGAGCATCTGCTGCTCGCCGCCGGAGATCTGGTTGCCCTTGTGGGTGCGGCGCTCGGCGAGCCGCGGGAAGAGGTCGTAGACGCGCTCCAGCGTCCAGCGCCCCGTGCGGGCCGCGACGCCGAGGTTTTCCTCGACGCTGAGCGACGGGAAGATCTCGCGCTCCTGCGGCACGAAACCGACGCCGAGCCGCGCGCGCTGATAGACCGGCAGGCGGGAAATGGATTTCCCGGAAAGCAGAATTTCCCCCGAGTGGAAAGTGGTGTGGCCCATGATGGTCGCGAGCAGCGTCGTCTTGCCCACGCCGTTGCGTCCGAGCACCGCCAGCGCACCTCGCTCCGGCAAGACCACGTCTATGTCCTCCAGGATGACCGTCTGGCCGTAGCCGGCGCGCACGCGTTCCAGCTTCAGCGCGTCAGGCATGGTGCTGCTCGCCGAGATAGACGTCATGGACGCGCCGGTCGCGCGCGATTTCCTCGGGCCTGCCTTCCACCAGCACTTCGCCCTGCACCAGCACCGTGATGCGCCGCGCGAAGCGGAACACCAGGTCCATGTCGTGCTCGATGATCAGGATGGCGATTTCAGAGGGCAACTTTTCCAGAAGTTGCAAAATCCTCTCGGTCTCTGCCGAGGGCACGCCGGCCGCCGGCTCGTCGAGCAGCAGCACCCTGGGCTGCTGGCCGAGCGCGATCGCGATCTCGACCAGGCGCTGCTTGCCGTAGGGCAGGTCGATGACGGGCGTAGTCAGGTCATCGGCGAGCCCCAGCGTGGCAAGCAGCTCCGTGGATTCATTTTTTATTTCTTTGTAACTTCCTGCAGCGCGCCACATGCGCGGGGCGATGCCGCGGCGCTCGGCGACCGCGAGCGCGACGTTGTCCAGAACCGGCAGGTTGCGGAACAGCGTGTTGATCTGGAAGGTGCGTCCTAGGCCGCGCTTCACGCGCTGCGCCTGCGGCGCGCGGGTGACGTCCTCGCCGCCGAGCAGGATGCGGCCGGAGGAGGGACGCAGCGCTCCCATCAGCATGTTGACGAAGGTGGTCTTGCCCGCGCCGTTGGGACCGATAAGCGCGTGGCGGTCTCCAGGCCGCAGCTGGAAATCGATGTTCTGCGCGACCGTCAGCGCGCCGAAGCTCTTGCAGAGGGTGCGCGTTTCGAGAACGGCATCCATTTGTCGATCAGTCCGAGTATCCCGCCGCGGGCAAAGAGGACCACCACCACCAGCAGCAGGCCAATGCCGAAATACCAGTATTCGGGGAACTGCTTGGCGAGCAGGTCCTGCGCGACGAGGTAGGCGACCGGGCCGATGAACGCGCCGTACAGGCGCCCGACTCCGCCGAGGATCAGCATGACCAGCAGCTCGCCCGAAGGCTCGAAGCCGAGCACGTTCAGGCCGACGAACTGGTTGGTCTGCGTGAGCAGCGCGCCGGCGACCCCGGCCATCACCGCCGAGAGGGTGTATACGCCGACCAGCCGCCAGTAGACGGGCGCGCCGATGGCGTGCATGCGCTGGGTGTTCTCGCGGATGCCGGTGAGCATGGCGCCGAAGGGCGAGTAGATCAGCCTGCGCGCGAGGAACCAGCCGAGGAACAGGACCGCCAGGCAATAGAGAAAGGCGGTCTTGCCGAAAAGATCGAACTTGAAGGCGCCGAGGATCGGCGCCACCACCACGCCCGAGAGGCCGTCGGCGCCGCCGGTGAGCCAGGTCGCCTTGTTGGCGATCTCGAGAATGATCGACGTGATCGCGAGGGTGAGCATGAGCAGCGTGAGCGCGCGCGTGCGCAGGATCACTGCGCCCGTGAGCGCGCCGAGCAGTCCCGCCGCGGCGGCGGCCGCCACCATCTGCACGAAGGGCTCGGTCACGCCGACTTTCGCGCCGAGGATGCCGGCCACATACGCGCCCAGCCCGAAGAACGCGCTGTGCCCGAGCGTGATGATGCCGGCGTAGCCGAGGATCAGGTCGAGCGACAGCGCGAACAGGATGTAGATCAGGATGCGCGCGCCGAGCGAGAGGTATTCCGGAAGCAGGAAAAACGCCGCCAGCGCAGCGATCCACGGCAGCCACTCCGGCCAGCGGATACGGGAATCGACTGTGTATCCGCCCGTGTGCATCATACGGGCCGTCCTAATGTTCCGCCCGTGTGCATCATGCGCGCGCTCCGAACAAGCCCTGCGGACGCCACAGCAGGATGGCGATCGTCGCCGCGTAGATGAGGAACGCGCCGAACTGCGGCACCCAGTATTTGCACGCGGTGTCGGCGATGCCGATGAGGAGCGCCGCGACGAACGGCCCGCGCAACGACCCCAGCCCGCCGACGGCGACGACGATCAGGAAGTACACCAGGTGCTCCATCGGGTAGCTCCACTGCACCGGGATGATGTCGGCGCCCAGCGCGCCGCCCAGGCCGGCGAGCCCGCTGCCGAGGGCGAAGGTCAGGGTGAAGAGCTTGCGCGTGTTGATTCCCACCGACTGCGCCATGCCGCGGTTGTCGACCGCGGCGCGCACCATCGCGCCCCAGCGCGTGCGCTCGACGCCGAACCACAGCGCGGCGATCATCGCCGAGCTGAACACGATGAGGAATACGCGGTAGGTCGGGAAGCCGCGGCCGGCGATGTTGACCTCGCCTTTCATGTAATCGGGCAGGAACACCGGCGGCGCGAGCGTGCCGTAGATCATGCGCGCCACCGCCGCCGCCACAAAGATGAGCCCGATGGTGAAGAGCACCTGCGCCAGCTCGCCCGCGCCGTAGAGCCGCGAGTAAAGCAGGCGTTCCAGAACTACACTGCCTAAAGCTACAGAAACAAAAGCGAGAACGAGCGCAAGGGGGAAAGGCACGCCGAAGCGGCCGAGCGCGGTGGCGAAGACATAGCCGCCGGCCATGGCGAACACGCCGTGCGCGAGATTGATGAAGCCCATCAGGCCCATCGTCACCGACAGGCCGACGGAAATCACATACAGGATCATGCCGTAAGCGGCGCCGTGGAAGGCGACGCTTACGAGCGAGGAAAGAAACTCCGCCAGGGGCTTACTTCTTCTTCTGCAGCTCTTTCCAGGGATCCTTCA
This sequence comes from Burkholderiales bacterium, assembly GCA_035602335.1. Taxonomy (GTDB): domain Bacteria; phylum Pseudomonadota; class Gammaproteobacteria; order Burkholderiales; family SG8-39; genus SCGC-AG-212-J23. The sequence continues at coordinate 26,457 of DATNMK010000012.1, read as the reverse complement.
CCGCGGTGGCGACCGTCTCGAGCTCGACGTTAGCGAGCTGGCCGCCGACCTTTTTCACCTCGCGCAGGTATTCGTTCTGGACGATGTCGCGCGTCTCCGGATCGATCGAAATCGGGCCGCGGGGGCTGTTCGCGCTCTTGTAGTGCTTGAAGATCTCCATCGTCTGGTCGGGGTCGAGCTTGCCCTTCTGCGCCTTGATCGCCTCGAAGATCATGGCGATGCCGTCCCAGGAGCCGGCGGAGAGGAAGTTGGGCACCTCGTTGGCGCCGTATTCCTTCTTCCAGGCGGCCACAAAGGCCTTGTTGGCGGGACGATCCGCGGCAGCCGAATAGTGATGCACGGTCAGCACGCCGATCGCGACGTCGCCCATGTTCGGCAGCTCTTCGTCGGTAGTGATGTCGCCCGGGCCGATCAGCTTGATGCCGGCCTTGTCGAGGCCCAGATCGGAGAAGTTCTTCATCACCGCGGTCGCGGTCTTGCCGGCCGGGATGAACACCATCAGCGCATCGGGCTTGGCGTCCTTCACGCGCTGCATGTAGGCCGCCCAGTCCGGGTTCTGCAGCGGCACGCGCACGCTCGCGACCACCTTGCCGCCGCCCTCGGCGAAGCCCTTGATGAAGGCCTCCTCGGAATCGTGGCCGGGGCCGAAATCGCTCACCAGCGTGTAGGCGGTCTTGAATTTTTTCGACGCCCACTGGCCGAGCGGGTAGCTCGATTGCCAGAGGGTGAAGGAAGTACGAGCGATGTAGGGCGAGCGCGCCGTGATCACGGAGGTGCCTGCGTTCATGATAACGAAGGGAACCTTCGCCTCGGTGGCGATCGGCGCGATGGCCATGGCGTTGGGCGTGAAGATCACGCCGGCGAGCAGGTTCACCTTGTCGCGCACCACCAGCTCCTGCGCGAGCTGGCGCGCCTTGTCGGGGTTCGGCCCGGTGTCGTCGCGCGTCAGGAGCTCGATCTTCACGCCCGGCGGCAGCTCCTTCTCGTGCTGCTTCATGTACAGGCGCACAGCGCGCTCCATGTACGGCCCGAGGTTGCCGTTGAGCCCCGAATAGCTGGTGATGAAGCCGATCTTGATGGTCTGCGCAAAGGCGGCAGACGCGCACAGCGCAAACGCTGCAAGGACAAGCGCTTTTAAGATTTTCATAGCCCCCTCCTAGGGTGGTCCGGATTCTAAACGCTCTGGCCTCTCAACAGCCAGCGCCCGCCAAGCTGCGGCGGCAGCGCGACCGAGATGCCGACCGTCGCATTCTCGACCGCGAGCCCGGCACGGGAACAACGCGCCGCGAACTCCTCCGGATGACGGCAGCCGAGCGCATAGCCGGCGAGCGCCGGCGCAGGCGGCACATCGCCCAGCAGCTTGCCGAGCGCCTCGGCGGTGCCGATGCGGACATGGCCGCGCTGGGGCTCGAGTGCGGCCATCTCGCCGTCGGGCTGCGGCAGCAGGCCCGTGAAGCGTCCCCAGCGCGCCGCGGCCTGCGGCGGGTCATCGGCGACGACGAACAGCGCCCGCAGATCGACCACGCCGTTGGCATGGCCGAGATATTCCTTGCGCCAGATGTGCTGCGGAGTCAGGTGCTGCACGTACTGGATGCGACCCTCCGGCATTTTCCCGGGACCGGGCCGCACCACCTTGAAGCGCACCGTGTTGGAGTCGAGCTTGCGCTGCAGGTCGACGAGCGGCTGCGGCTCGAAGCCGTGGTCGGCGAGCCGGCGATGCTCGCCCTCGGCGTCCGGCGTGCCGAAGCAGGCGAGACGCAAGCCGGGTTCGGGCTCCAGCGTCGGCGTCAGGATCTCGATGTAGCCCTGCTCGAGCATGACGCAGCGATTGGCGCCGACGGGACTTCCGGAAACTTCCTGGATGGACAGAGGGGTGACCTTGAAACCCAGCTGCTCGAGCAATCCCGCCGCGGCATCGAGGTCGCGAACCAAATGCGAAACGTGATCGAGAAACAGCTCGCCCGGTTGCGGCTTCTGGCGTTCGGCGACATCCATGTCACGCTAATATAACAACCATGACCGGAGCCGAGGCGGTCGTCGAGATGCTGCGCGCCCACGGCGTCGAAGTGATCTTCGGCCTGTGCGGCGACACCAGCCTCCCGCTTTACGACGCGCTCGCCCGCACGCGGCACGGCATGCGCCACATCCTCACGCGCGACGAGCGCCATGCCGCGTACATGGCCGACGGCTACGCGCGCGTCACCGGCAAGGTCGGGGTGTGCGAAGGCCCTTCCGGCGGCGGCGCGACCTACATTCTGCCGGGTCTGGTAGAGGCGAACGAATCGTCAATTCCCGTACTCGCCATAAATACGGACATCGCCGTAAGTTCAAGAAACAAGTTTACTTTGACCGAGCTGGATCAGCGCGCGCTGATGAAGCCGCTCACGAAGTGGAACGCCGTGCTCGATCGCTCCGCCGATATCCCGCGTATCTTTCGCGCCGCTTTCGAGAGCATGACCACCGGGCGTCCTGGATCTGCGCACATCGCGCTGCCCTTCGATGTCCAGAATGGAACCGTTGAAGATTCGGATGTATGGGCCGATCCGACGTTGGGCAGTTACCCCTCCCGCAGGATAGCGCCTGACCCTTTTTTTATCGAACTGGCTGCAAAGCTCATCAGGAACGCAAAGGCTCCGCTATTCATCTGCGGCGGTGGTGTTGTGATCTCACGGGCAGAAAGCGAATTGCTCGAATTGGCGGAGAAACTTTCCGCCCCTGTCGCCACGACCATCAGCGGCAAGGGCTCGATCGACGAGCAGCATGCGGCTGCGGTCGGCGTCGTCGGCTCGAACGGCGGCACGCCGCAGACGCGCGCCATCGTCGACGGCGCCGACCTGGTGATCTTCGCCGGCTGCCGCGCCGGCTCGGTCACCACCGAGCGCTGGCGCCATCCGGCTCCCGGAAAGGCAAAAGTGATCCACATCGACGTCGATCCCACGGTTCCCGGGACGAACTACCGGGTCGATGTGCCGCTCATCGGCGACGCGCGCCTTTGCCTTGCGGCATTGAATGAGGCGCTGAATGGTTTTAGAAATACAAATCGTTTTGGGGTAGAAAGGCAGAAAAGCGAGAAATTCGAAGAATTCCGCGCCCTCGCTGAATCCACTGAAACACCGATCAAACCCGAGCGCGTGGTCGCGGAACTGAGCAAGGCCCTGGATGAGGACGCGATCGTCGTGGCGGATCCGGGAACGCCTTGCCCGTACCTGTCGGCCTATTACGTCGTGCGCGGCACCGGGCGGCGCTATTTCTCGAACCGCGCGCACGGCGCGCTCGGCTATGCGCTCGCGGCTTGCGTCGGCGCGCACTACGGCCGCCCGTCGGTGAAGGCGGTGGCCGTCATGGGCGACGGCAGCTTCGGCATGTGCGCCGGGGAGCTGGAGACGGTCGTACGGCTCAAGCTGCCGATCACCTTCGTCGTGATCTCGAACGCCACCTACGGCTGGATCAAGGCCGGGCAGAAGTCGAGCTATGCAGAGCGCTATTTCTCGGTCGATTTCGGGGTCACCGACCATGCCAGGGTGGCGGAGGCTTTCGGGGTCAGGAGCTGGCGGGTTTCCGACCCGAGGGAATTGGCTTCAGTCTTGAAAACTGCCATATCGCACTCGGGTCCCACGCTGGTGGATATCATGTGTCAGCCTTTGCACGAAGCGAAGGCGCCGGTGTCGGAGTGGGTCGCATGATCGAACGAGGGCATCACGACATGGGCGGGCAGCGGGCCGGCAAGGTCAAGCCGACCGAGCACGACTACGCCGACTGGGAGCGGCGCGTCGACGCCCTCTCCGTGCTGATGGGCGGCAAGGGCGTCACGGTGGACGAGCGGCGCAGGCACATCGAGGCGCTGCCTCCCGAGGCCTACGACAAGATGAGCTACTACGAGCGCTGGATCGTCGCGCTGACCCAGGCGCTCATCCAGCGCGGCATCATCACGACCGAGGAGCTGGCGCGCAAGATGACGCAGGTCGAGCGGCGTGGCTGAACCCCGCTTCAGACCCGGCGAGCGGGTCCGCGTCATGAAGGCTTATCCGCTGGGCCATGTGCGCACGCCCTATTACATTCGCGGGCACAGCGGCGTGATCGAGCGCGTTTGCGGCAGCTTCCCGAATCCGGAGGAGCTCGCGCAGATGCGCGACGGGCTGCCCGCGCAGCCGCTCTATCGGGTGCGCTTCATGCAGAAGGACGTGTGGCCCGACTATGGCGGCAATCCGGCCGACGTGGTGGAGATCGAGATTTACCAGCATTGGCTCGAAAAAGCATGAGCGATCAGGGCAAGTATCAACCGCTGACCTATTTCCAGCTGATGGAGGTGAGCCTGCGCGAGCTGCTGGTGGAGAAGGGCCTGGTCACCGAGGAGCAGGTCGCCAACGCCGTCGAGGACATGCGCAAGCGCACGCCCGAGCGTGGCGCGCGAGTCGTGGCCAAGGCCTGGGTCGATCCGGATTTCAAGAAGAAGCTGATGGAAAACGGTACCCGCGCCTGCGAGGAACTCGGGCTGGACCTTCCGGCGCTGAAGCTGGTGGTGATCGAGAATACCCCGCAGGTGCACAACGTCATCGTCTGCACGCTGTGCTCCTGCTATCCGCGCATGCTGCTCGGCATTCCGCCCGACTGGTACAAGTCGCGCAATTACCGCTCTCGCATGGTGCGCGAGCCGCGCACCGTGCTCAAGGAATTCGGACTGAAAATTCCCCGGAAAGTCCGCATCCGGGTGCATGACTCGACCGCCGACATGCGCTACATGGTGCTGCCGATGCGGCCGGCGGGCACCGGCGGCTGGAGCGAGGAGCGGCTCGCCAGGCTGGCCACGCGCGACTCGATGATCGGCGTCGCCGTGCCGAAGGGCTCAAAGAAATAGATTGGCCAAGCTCCGGCCCCTGGGAACCGCTCCCCTAGGAGACTTGGCGGCCTACGTCGAATTCTCCCGCACGCTCGACCTCGAGGTGAACGAGATGGTGCAGCGTCTCGCGGTCGCGGTGCAGCGGCGCGGCGTGCCGTGGGTGCGCGACGTGGTGCCGGCGCTCGGCGGGCTGGCGCTGCATTTTCACGAAAGCTTCCAGGGAAATCCTCTGCAGTTCGCAGCCGAGCTGGTGAACGAGTGCATCAAGCACGGGCTTCCCGCCGCGAAGGAATTCGAGCGCATGATCAGCGTGCCGGTGTGCTACGACCCGGAGCTCGCGCCGGACCTCGCCGAAGTGGCGCAGCTCCTGAAAATCTCCGCGGAGGAGGTGGTGCAGCGGCATATCGCCGCGGAATACCGCGTGCTGATGATCGGTTTCGCGCCCGGTCACGCCTACATGGGCAGCCCCGACGCGAAGCTGCCCGTGCCGCGCCGCGCAACGCCTCGCACGCAGGTGCCGGGCGGCTCGGTGGCGATCGCCAATGATCAGACCGTGGTCTATCCCTACGCGATCGCCGGCGGCTGGAGCGTGATCGGGCGCACGCCCCTGGTGGTGTTCGACGCCGCGAGGGTGCGTCCGAGCCTGTTCGAGCCGGGCGACCGCGTGCGCTTCCGGCCGATCCCCAGGCAGGAATTCGACCGGATGGCGGAGCCGCTGTGAGCATCCAGGTCGCGCGGCCGGGGCTGCTCACCACGGTGCAGGATCTCGGCCGCTATGGCGAGCAGCACCTGGGAGTCTGCCCGGGCGGCGCCATGGACACGGTGGCGCTGACGCTCGCCAATGCGCTCGTCGGCAACCCGATCCACGAGGCAGCGCTCGAGATCACGATCATCGGACCCGAGCTGCGCTTCGAGCAGGTGACGCTGATCGCGCTCTGCGGCGCCGAATTCCACGGCGACTTTCCGTGGAACCGCCCGGTGCTGGTGCCGCCGGGTACCCGCCTGTCGATCGGCCGCGCGGCCCGCGGCGCGCGCGCCTATCTCGCGGTGGCGGGCGGCATCGACGTCGAGCCGGTGCTCGGCAGCCGCAGCACCTTCCTGCCCGGGCACTTCGGCGGGCTCGATGGACGGGCGCTGCGGCGCGGCGACGAGCTGCCCTTGCTCGGCGATGCCGCCGAGCTGTCGCAGGAGCGCTTCGGCGCGCTGAAGAACACCGACGGGCGCACCGTGCGCTGGTCGGCGCCGACGCCGACGCTGCCCGACCGCGAGCCGATCCTGATGCACGCCATCGAAGGGCAGCATTTCGCAGCCTTCGACTCCGGCTCGCAGCGCGCTTTTTTCGATGCGGTGTGGCGCATCGCGCCGGAGTCGAACCGCATGGGCTTTCGCCTCGTCGGCCCGGCGCTCGCGCGCACCGAAAGCGATGAGATACTATCCGGGCCGACCGCGCTCGGGACGGTCCAGGTTCCGGCGAGCGGCGCGCCGATCGCGCTGATGGCGGACCATCAGACCACCGGCGGCTACCCGAGGATCGCCGAGATCGCCTACGCCGACGTGCCCAGACTCGCGCAGCTCGCTCCGGGAGGCACGGTGCACTTCGCGAAGTGCGGCCTCGACATGGCGGTCGAGCTGCGCAAGGACCTCAAAGGGCGCCTCGACGCCGTGCTGCAGAGCATCGCGTGGGAGTTCGGAAATTGAAGACGATCGACCTCAACTGCGACATGGGCGAGAGTTACGGCGCCTGGAAAATGGGCGCGGATGAGGAAGTGATGCCGCACATCAGCTCGGCGAACATTGCCTGCGGCTTCCACGGCGGCGATCCGGCGACGATCCGCAGGACGGTGCGGCTCGCGCTGGACCACGGCGTCGCGATCGGCGCGCATCCGTCGCTTCCCGACCTGCAGGGCTTCGGCCGGCGCGTGATGAAGATCAAGCCGCAGGAGATGTACGACCTCGTCGTCTACCAGGCGGGCGCGGTCGAGGCGTTTGCGCGCGCAGCGGGCGCGAAGCTCCATCACGTGAAATGCCACGGCGCGCTCTACAACATGGCCGCCACCGACGAGGCGCTTTCGGAGGCGATGGTGCGCGCCGCAAGGGATCTCGGCGTCATGCTCTACGTCCTTTCGAACAGCAAAAATTTTGAAGTCGCACAAAAAGCCGGCATCCGCGTCGCCGGAGAGGTCTTCGCCGACCGCGGCTACTCCGACGACGGCACGCTCGCGCCGCGCGAGCTGCCGGGCGGCATGATCGAGGATGCCGCGCAGGCGGTGAAGCAGGCGCTGGCGATGATCGAGCAGGGTTATGTGACCAGCCTCTCGGGCAAGCGCGTGGCGGTCGCCGCCGACACGCTGTGCCTGCACGGCGACCAGCCCGGCGCCGTGGCCTTCGCCAAAGCGCTCAGGAAAGCCTTTTCGGAAAAAGGAATCTTGATTGCCGCTCCCTAAGCTCTTCACGCCCATCCAGCTCGGCGGCGTAACGCTGCCCAACCGCATCGTCGTCTCGCCGATGTGCCAGTACTCGGCCGACGACGGCTGCATGAACGACTGGCACTTCATCCACCTCGGCCATCTCGCCTATTCGGGCGCGGGACTGCTGATGGTGGAGGCGACCCATGTCACGCGCGAGGGACGTATCACCCACGGCTGCACCGGCCTCTACAGCGACCACAATGAAGCCTCGATCAAGCGCGTGATCGACGCCTGCCGGCGTTTGCGGCAAGAACCGATCGGCATCCAGATCGGCCACGCCGGACGCAAGGGCTCCTCGCAGGTGCCTTGGGAAGGGCGCGAGGCGCTCACCGCCACCCAGTCGCCCTGGCAGACCGTGGCACCTTCGCCGATCCCCGTGGCCGAGGGCTGGCATGTTCCTCGTGAACTTGAAATCAACGAAATAAAACTCCTGGTGGAGAATTTCGTCGGCTCCACGCTCCGCGCCAAGCGCATCGGCTTCGACGTGCTCGAGCTGCATTCGGCGCACGGGTATCTCCTGCACCAGTTCTTGTCGCCGCTTTCGAATCAGCGACAAGATTCTTATGGGGTCGACAGAAGCAAGTTCCCGCTCGAAGTCGCGGCCGCAATACGGGAAGCCTGGCCGAAGGAGCGCGCGCTTGGAGCGCGCATCAGCGCGAACGACTGGGCCGAGGGCGGCCTGGGCCCCGACGATGCGGTGAGCTACGCGCGCGAGCTGAAGCGCATCGGCTTCGATTACGTCTGCGTGTCGAGCGCGGCGCTCCTCTCGCATGCGCGCGTCAAGGTCGAACCGGGCTACCAGGTGCCGTTCGCGGCACACGTAAAAAAGTCGGTAAACATCAATGTTCGGGCAGTGGGGATGATCGCGGACCCCGATCAAGCCGAAGACATCATCGCCTCGGGCAAGGCCGACATGGTCGCCATGGCGCGCGCCTTCCTCGACAACCCGCGCTGGGTGTGGCACGCCGCCGAGCGCTTCGGCGTGAAGCTCGACTATCCGCCGCCGTACGCGCGCAGCCACCACGAGCTGTGGCCGGGCGCGAAGATCGCGAGACCGCGGGAAACGGCGTGAACCGTCTCGCGGTGCGGATGGGAGATGCTGGGCGACTGGCTAGAGGGCGACCGGCTGCGCCGTTTCCACCGAGCGCACCGTGGCTTCAAAAGCGGCGACCGTCGCGAGCATCTGGTCCGCGGGAATCGGGTAGGGCGCGCGCCGCTCCACCGCATCGGCGAATGCTTCCAGCTCGGCGCGCACGGAGTCTTGCGGCGCGAACGCGAGCCGCTCCAAGGGCTGTCCGCTCATTCGCAGGACGAGCTCAGTTTCACCCAGCACTTCGGCCGAGCCCGAGCTGCCGAAAACGTGCACCCGCCAGTAGAACGGCGTCGCGCGCAGCGTGGCGAGGGTCCCGCTCAATCCATTGGTGAACCAGTACATCGCGAACATCGCATCGAGCGGCGGCAAGTCCTCTTTGTACGTTTGCAGCTGCGCCTGCACGCGCCGCACGGGCCCGCACAAGCCGATGAACGCGTCCAGGACATGGAGGCCGGCGCCGGTGAGTCCTCCGCCGGGTGATTCCTTCTGCAGCGTGCGCCAGCCGCCGGCGACCTGGTTCGAGTTCTCGTTGCTGTTGTGCCCCTCGATATGGAGCAGCCGGCCAAGACGCCCGTCGGCGACGATGCGCTTCAGCTCGCGCATCGCGGGCCAGAAGCGCCGGTTGTGGCCGACGCCAAGCACGACGGCGGTGTGCTCGCAGGCTTCGATCATGGCGCGGGCGTCGGAGGCGCACAGCGCGAGCGGTTTTTCGCAGAACACGTGCTTGCCGGCGCGCGCCGCGGCGATGACCTGTTCGCGATGCAGCGAGTGCGGCGTGGCGAGAACGACTGCCTGCACTGAAGCATCGTCGAGCGCGTCCTGCAGGACGCTGCCGGAGGCAATGTCCACCTCGCGCACGAAGCGGATGCGCTCGCTTTTGCCGCGCACCGACTCGACCAGTGCCTGTCCCCAGCGGCCGAGGCCGACGATGGCGGCGTCGATCATGCGAGGCCGACGAGCCCTACTCGGGCTTGATGCCAGCCTGCTTGATGTCGCGCGACCATTTCGCGATCTCGCTCTTGATGTATTCGCCGAACTGGTCCGGCCCCATCGGCGACGCATCGACACCGAAGTTGGCGAAGCGCGCTTTGAAATCGGTCCGGTCCATGGTCGACGTGGCCGCCTCGTAGATCCGGTTGATCGCCGCGCGCGGCGTGCCGGCCGGCGTGACCAGGCCATACCACAGCACCACTTCGTAGCCGGGAATCTCCTCGCCGATCGCCGGAATGTCGGGCGCCAGAGGCGTGCGCTGCGCGGAGGTGACGCCCAGAGCCCTCAGCTTGCCGCTCTTCATGTGGGACAGGCCGACGGCGAAGTCGGCGAAAGTGAAGGCGATCTGGCCGCCCAGCACGTCGGTCACGGCGAGCGGCACTCCCTTGTACGGAACGTCGATCGCCGTGAATCCTGCGCCCGCCTTCAGCTTGGCGATCGACACCTGCGAGCCCGCCGAGCCGTAGCCTGCGGTGAGCGCGCCGTCCTGCGAGCGCGCGTACGAAATGAACTCCTTCAGCGTCTGCGCCGGAAACTCGGGACGCACCAGCAGGATCATGGAGGTCTTGCTGATCAGCATGATCGGCGCGAAATCCCTCACCGGGTGGTATTGCAGCTTCTTGAAAAGGCTTTCCGCGGCGGCGAGCGTCGAGTTGGTGGTCATCAGGATCGTATGGCCGTCGGGCGCGGCGCGCGCCGCCTCCGCGGTGCCGATCACGCCGATCGCGCCGGGCCGGTTCTCGATCACGAACGGCTGGCCGAGCGACTCCTGCAGTTGCGGGCCGATGACCCGCGCGATCTGGTCGGGTAGGCTGCCGGGCGGGAAGGGAACGACGAACCTTACAGGATGACTCGGATAGCTTTGCGCAAGCGCGGCGCACGCTACCGCCCACGACGCGAGCAATGCCAGGATTTTTTTCATGATTCAATATCATGCACCATTCGGAGGAAACCATGGATACGCGAGAGCTGCACGAGCGGGGCCTGAAACTGCGCAAACGGATCTTCGGCGACGAGGCGGTCGAGGCGCGCATGCGCGCGTTCGGCGATTTCGGCGCGCCGCTGCAGCACATCATCAATGCCTATGCCTACGGCGACATCTGGAGCCGGCCCGGACTCGACCAGAAGATTCGCAGCCTGGTGGTGCTAGGCATGACTGCCGCGCTCAATCGCCCGGCGGAGTTCGGCGTGCATGTTCGCGGCGCGCTGGCCAACGGCTGCACCGCCGAGGAAATCCGCGAGGTTCTTCTGCTGCTCGCCTTGTACTGCGGCATCCCGGCCGCGAACGACGCACACCGGCTGGCGCTGGAAGCGATGGGTCCTCGCCAGGGCGCAAGTGGCGGATGAAGGTCGCCGTGCGTCCGCTGGTCGAAACCGATCTCGAGGAGGCCGATCGGGTGTTTCGGCTCGCCTTCGGAACCGAGCTCGGCCTGCCCGAGCCGATGGCTTTCAGGGGCGATTCGGATATGGTGAAAACGAGGTGGCGGGGAGATCCCTCGGCGGCGCTCGGCGCCTTTCGCGGGGACGAGCTGATCGGCTCGAGTCTTGCGGCGCGATGGGGCAGCTTCGGCGTGTTCGGTCCTATCACCGTGCGGCCCGACTGCTGGGGGCACGGCATCGGCAAGCGCCTGCTCGAACCGAGCATGGCGCTCTTCGAGCGCTGGGGCATCCGCCAGATGGGATTGTTTACCTTCCCGCAGAGCCCGAAACACGTCGCGCTCTATCAGGGGTTCGGCTTCTGGCCGCAGTTCCTGACGGCAGTGATGTCGAAGGCGGTGGAACCGCCGCGGGAACGCGGGCAGTGGTCGGCCTACACCGGGAGCCCTGCTTCACTTAGAGAGTGCGCCGAGCTAACAGATGAGATTTTCCCGGGCCTGGATCTTCAGCGGGAGATCGTCGCCCTCAGCAACCAGCGGCTTGGCGAGACGGTTCTCCTTCCAGATGGAGGATTCGCTGCGTGCCACATCGGCAAGGGCAGCGAGGCCGGGAGCGGGGTGACCTATATCAAATTCGGCGCCGTGCGTCCCGGTCGCGATGCGCCAGCCCTGTTCGACCGGCTGATCACGGCTTGCGAGACGCTGGCCGCCGAGCGCGGCTGCTCGAAGCTCGTCGCCGGCGTCAACACGGCCCGGCACGCCGCATACCGCAGGATGGCGGAGCGAGGCTTCCGCACGTTTCTCCACGGGGTCGCGATGCAGCGGCCGAACGAGACCGGATACAACCGCGCCGACTGTCTCGTCCTTGACGACTGGCGCTGATCGGATGGCCATGGAACCCAACGTACAGAAAATCGAAACGCTGGTGAGAGAGCTGCTCATCGAACTCGGCGAGGATCCCAAGCGCGAAGGGCTGGTGATGACGCCGCTGCGGGTGGCCAAGGCGCTCAGCTTCCTCACCGACGGCTATCGCACGGACTTGAACCAGGTGATCAACAACGCGCTGTTCACGCAAAAGACGAGCAGCATGGTGATCGTGAAGGACATCGAGCTCTACAGCCTGTGCGAGCACCACATGCTGCCGTTTTTCGGCCGCTGCCACATCGGCTACATCCCCAACGGCAAGGTGTTCGGCGTGAGCAAGCTGGCGCGGCTGGTGGACATGTACGCGCGCCGCCTGCAGCTCCAGGAACGGCTGACCGAGCAGATTTCCCAGGTGGTCATGGAGTCGATCGACGCCAAGGGCGTCGGCGTGATGATCGAGGCGCGGCACCTGTGCATGATGATGCGCGGCGTGGAAAAGCAGAACTCGACGATGGTGACCTCCTCGGTCCTCGGCGTGTTCCGCGAGTACACCGCCACGCGCGAGGAATTTCTCGCCCTCGTCGGCCGGCGCGGGCCCTAAGAGCCCTTTACCACCTTGATCTGGTTGTCGAGCGACCTGACGCCATCGACCTTGGAAGCCACGGCGCCCGCGCGGTTGCGCTCCGCGGCGTTCGCCGCGGTGCCCCACAGCGACACCTTGCCGTCGGCGGCCGTGACGTCGATGCCGCCGGCCTGAACCTTCGGCTCGCCTTCTAGTGCCTTTTTCACGCGCGCGGCCAGTTCCTTGTTCGGATCGGGCTTGGGCGCTTCGGGCGCCTTGGCTTCAGGCGCCGGAGCCGCGGTGACGGCCTGCGGCACCGAGCTCTGGGGAGGAGTCGCGGACTTGGGTTGCGGCTTGGGCGCCGGCTGATCGCCGCACGCGGCGAGGCCGAGCATGAGAACGGCTGCAAGAAGTTTTTTCATGTCGCCTTTCAGTGACAGGTGAACATCTCGGCGATCGCTCGAGCGTCGAAGCGGTACTCGTGACCGCACATCTCGTTGCGGACCACCACCTCGCCCTGCTCGGCGAGGATAGCTTCGACTTCCTCGCGGCCGAGGCCGCGCAGCATGTCCCTCACTCTCCCCGTCGTAGGGGCAGTGGTACTCGACGGAGTATAAGCGGAACACGCGCATCAGCTCCTCGGGGAATACGCGCGTAAGGAGATCGTAGGACTGCGCATCGCGCGTCTCATCGAGGGTGAGGGTGGCGGCGAGCTGCGTCACCCGGTTCCAGCCGTCGGGATCGCGGCCGTCGGCGCCGGGAAGCTTCTCCAGCAACAGCCCGCATAGCGCCGCACCGTCGGCGAAGAGCCGCAGGCACGTCGTCAGCTGCTCCGACTGCGACAGGTAATGCTGGAAGATCTGCTCCAGCGTCTCGCCCTCGAGCGGCACCAGGCTCTGGTAGAACCGGCCGCTTTTCATATCCTCCAGGGTGACCGACAGCCTGCCGTCGCCCAGGAGGTTTCTTTCATTGGTGTTCTTAAGCCCTTCTTCTTTGTAGTGGGCCATGCCCCGTATGCGCAGCTCCGCCGTGCAATCGGCCACCAGCAACCGGACCGGGCCCGAGCCTTGCAGCTGCAGCGTGACCCGCCCGGCGCCCTTCTGGTTGGCGCCAAGCAGGGTATTGAGCGCGGTGGTATGCCCCAGCAGGGACGCGATATCCTCGGGGTAGTCCCGCCCATCCAGCATCCGCTGCCAGGCGCCGGTCAGGCAGACCAGGCGGCCCCGGATGTCGAGGTCTTCGAAAAGGAAGCGTTGGACGTAGTCCGTTTGCATGGTCGAAGTATATCGATCGAAGACGTCCTGACAGGACGGCGTCATCGCGCGAGGGATAGCCGGCTTCGGATCTCCGATATTCTCGAGACGTTTCCTGTGGCATTGATGGTCGGAGGTCTCGCTTAACGCCCCAGTTGGGCGTCACTCATAGATGAACTTCGGGCGTTGGATCGCTCCGGCCCCTCAGTGCCGAGTCGCCGGAAGGGTGGCCGCGATGCCGGTCGCAGTGGCGCCGCACTTAGGATGGCCCCAGCCACTCGCGCTTACCCCCTCCTGTTGCCCCGATTGCGGGGTGATGTCGTACACGATGTTGTCCGGTCGGGTGGAATCCCCGCTCACACCCCCTGGCACGTAGTCGAGCAGCAGGGTATGCCGTGTCCTCCAACCGATGTTGTGATCGGCGCATGAGGAATCGCCACTCACGCCCAGGCCACCCACGATCTGCCCGTGACTGTTGTAGAGAGCGAACCCGCCACCGAAGACGTTGATCCCCCCGATCTTTCCGCCCTCCATCGGATCGTTCGACGTACCGTAGTCAGTGGCATTCCCGCGATAGGCGACCTGCGTGTTCACCGGGTTGCTGTGCTGAAGGCCGTACAGCGATCCGCCCGGAGAGACCGCGGAGAACAGGTTGGCCGTGGACAGGGCAAGACCGGGCAGACTGAAGGCATTGCCCGTGTTGGCTTTCTGCGCGGAGATCACGCGGCTGCCGGGCCACTGATTCCCGCGGTCCTCGCCCGTGAATGCGACCGCGCAGACGATTCCGTCGCGGTTCACGATAGTGCCCCACATATCTAGATTGAAACCTCCGTTCGCCTCGTTGCGCGCCTGCTTGAGCGCTGATTTCAGCGCCGCGTGCTGCGGCAATCCACGGCAGTCGGAAGAACTGTCGTCCCGATCGTCGGCAACCACCGAGGTCGAAGCCATCGCGCACAGTCCAGCGGCACTTAGTACAGCCAAATATCGTACGTTCATTGGTGACTCCTCCGGTTAATGCCCCCGGCCTGTTGCTCCTGTAGGGAACGTGCAGCCGCCGTCCGGAGCGGGCGGGGGCAAGGGCGCGGCTGCCGCCTGATTCTAGCAACCGAATGCGACCTGTAAAGGAGACTCTGACGCCCAACGCTCGCGATCAGGGGCTGCGAAACAGCGGGCGAAAGGGTGGCTGGGGGCGGCCGGAGCCGCCCCTTGTCTGCCGTTAGGTCATTCGCCTCAGTTAGCGGTACAGGTTCTGCGGGACGCCCGCCGCGGCGAAGATATGGTCGCGCGAGTCCTCGAGCTGCCGGCGCAGGTGGTTCAGGTCGACGTCGAGCAGCTTCCCCTTCCACTTGCGCACCTTGCCCGCGACGATCACGGTTTCGACGTTGGTGCGGTCCATCAGGGATACGACCGCCCCCGGCACGTTGTTGAGCGGCGCCACGTTGATCGCGGTCGCGTCGAGGATGATGATGTCGGCCTCCTTGCCCGGGGTGAGCGAGCCCGTCTTCTTGTCGAGCCGCAGGTGCTTCGCACCGTTGATGGTGGCGAACCGCAGTACGTCGCGCGTGGTGAGCAGGGCCGGCGTGCCGGCGGCCGGCGTCGGGTACTGATTGGGCGGATAGAAATCTCCCTGCTCCAGCACCATCTGGTTCACGACCATGCGCTGCATGTTCATGCAGACGCGCATCTGGGTGAAGAAGTCAGCCGTCATCGTGACCTCGACGTCCGAGCTCAGCGACGGCTCCATGCCCAGGCTCTGCATCTTGATGATGGGCGGAATGCCGTGGCGCATGTTCATCTCGATCGGGAAGGCGACCGAGACCTGTGCGCCGACGTCCTTGACCTTCTGCCAGGCGGCGTCGGCCATCCCGGTCATGTGGATGAACAGGTTGTCCGGTCCGATCCCAATGTGGCCGTTGCCACCGATTCCAGCGGCGAGCTTGTCAAAAATCGGCCGGATGCCGAACGGCGAGAGGATATGCGCCGCAATCTGGAGGTCGAGCTGCCGCCCGATTGTCCAGGACTGGTCGGTCGTCGCATCCGCAAGGTAGACCTCGCCGCCCATGATCATATGGACAAGCTGGTCGCTCGATGAGAACCACTGCTTCTTGATGCGGGGCGCATCGGTTGGATATTTGTTGCCGGGATTGGTGCCGAGAATGTTGGCACCCGCGCTCTCGAAAAAGCCGAACGCGGCGCGGCGCCCGGTATCGAACAGGGCCTTGATGGCGGCGTCGGAGTGCTGGGGCGAGTGATGGATCTGCGAGACGTCGTGCACCGTCGTGACGCCGTCGTCGAGCTGCGCCAGTCCGCCGAACAGCTCGCTGATGTAGACGTCCTGCGGCCGGTACACAGGCGCGAATTTGAGCAGGATGTATTCGAAATACGTAGGATTCGCGCTCGGCGTGGGCGAGCCGTCGTTGGAGCGCGAGCCGTCGTTGATCAGGAGGCCGTTGGCGAGAAAGCTGCGCAGCGCCGTCTCGAACTGGTGGTGGTGCGTATCGATGAAGCCGGGCATGACGATCTTGCCGCGCGCGTCGATCTCCCCGGCGCCGCCCGCGGGCAGGTTCAGCCCGACGGCGAGGATCTTCTTGCCCTCGACCAGCACGTCGGCCTGGACGAAGTCACCTACAGCCGGGTCCATCGACGTGACGTGGCCGCCCCGGATGACATAACGTCGCCCCCGCCGGCCGCTATCCTCGGGAGCCTCATCGTCGTCGTGCGCTCCAGCAGGCCGCGCGGCGAACAAACTCATCCCCGCCGCGGCAGCCGCGGTCGCGGTCGAAGCCTTCAGGAAATCGCGTCGTCCGAGTTGCGAACCGGTATGGTCCTGCGGTTTTCCTTCATCGCACAGCCTGCACATTTTCTTCCCTCCTCTAGGGTGGAGTCATGCGGTATGACGACTCCTCGGTTCATTCTCGCCCCAAGCCCCGCCGGTGTAAAACAGATCTTGAAAGGCGGCCCATTATGGGGGGATGGGGACCGAGTGGGCAGCCGTCCGCGAGCCGGGCCCGGCGGGGAACGACGACCTGCTTTCGCCATCCGACACCTCCGAGCTTGTCAGCTCAAGGGTGCCCGCGCTGACCTATGTGCCATATGGCTTCAGCTTTGCTACCGAGATACCAAAAACTGACCGCAAGTACTGCGAAAAACGCCGCCTTATGGATCGAATCCCAGAAGTATTCGAAGAACCGCGTATAGAGGTTGATAAACAGAAAAGTGAGTCCGAAACCGCGAAGCACGCCATCGTCTTGTCTTAGCCCGTACCAGATTGCGGCAAGCGCGACAGCGCCAAAAAGTATAGACCAGTGAAGAAGCTCGTATTGCCGCACTTTCTGCCAGTGGGACATATCACCGTAGTTACCGAAAATTGACATGATCCACAGAGCGACAAATAGGTTGAGAAGTCCAATCACTTTGATCTGAGTTGACATGGATAGCAGACGCTCTTTGACACTCAATGAACTAGTGGTGGCGTTGCCATTTACGAAGGAATGTCGGCCGGCAATACCTAGCGCGGTCAACGCCGCCCCAAAAAAGACGAATCGGAGCGGATAGTTCATTCCCAAGAAGTACATTCCATGTCCAGACACATACCCCGTTTCAGTCCCCATCCACGCGCCCAAAGATAACAATCCAAAAACCCAAACCAGCTTCGAGGGAAACCACAGCCCTAAGAGCGAATAGAGAACCGAAGCGACCAAAAACAATACTGAGTAATGACCGGTGCCCGTATCGATCGCGACACCCAGAAAGAACACCGCCGCCGCCAGCGCGAGAACGCCAAGAAAAAAAACCGACTCGTTGCCATAAAGGCGATGTGGATAGCGTTTCCGCAGGAAAAGGCCGTACCGAAAAAGCGCGGCTGATACAGCGGCAAGGAAAGCACACTTGACGATGGCCGGCGCGTTGAAGATGCGCATTAGCAACTTCATCAGCACTTCATCGGCGAGAATTGCGCCTACCGCGATGACCAAGCAGAAGATCGAAATGATGAAGGCATAGCGGGCCGTTCGTTGCCAATCGAACGAGGCGATAGTGATGGAATCACTCAGTCTTGCGGCGGTCTGCTCGTCAAGTATGCCGCTTTGACGCCAGCGCTCGATGGCACGAGCGACGATTCCATGGTGCTTCCTGCCCAACGCTACCCGCGAAGGAGACTTTTGTTCCGGCATGGCTTGCCCCCCTTTTCGCTCTCGCACCGTGGCGAGCGCTGCTGCAACCTAACGTTTGACCCATTCGTATTTGACATCTTCAAGCTGCCACATCGGTTCGACGCCGCGGGCAACAGCCTTGAAGCCGCTGCGCTCGTAGAAGGAGCAGGCTTTGGCGTTGCGTGCAAAGGTGAAGAGCCAAAGGCTTCCCCCTGACTGGCTCTTGGCCCATTCAAGGAGAAGGGTTCCGATGCCCCGGCGCTGGAAGCTCGTGTGCACATACAACTGGGCAACCGACTCGGTTGACGCGGCGGCGAAGCCTACGATCTTGCCGTGCAGCAGCGCGACACGAACTGAGTTGCGAGGAACGACCTCACGCATGAAGTAGGCGTGCTGTTCTTCCAGAGGATGCGGATGGGTGATGCCCACTGCTTCCTCGAAGCTCGCCCGCCACATGGGAACCAACTCGTCCGCAAGGTAGGCGCGGAACTCGCCGATGTGGACTCGTTCAGCAACGTTCACTGCCGCTTTCGATGTACTCAACATCGGCAATCCAATTGCGCTTGCGTCGCGCGAGGCGAGACTCTTTCCCTTCACCATCGAAGCTTGCCGACGCACGACGAAGGAGCGATTGATCAACACCTTCGAATGCATTGACGCTGACAACCGCGTAAAGATGGTCGTCGATCCGGCTGGTGACGACGGGCACTATGCCGCACCGGGCGCAGGTGTGGAACTCTGCGGTTCGGGTGCCGAATGCGTACTTGGATACGAGCGAGGGATCTTTGACCACTACCTCCAGAGCGCCGCTTGGATTGGAGGTCCACACGCCACCGTGCTTGGTGCAAAAGGAACAGGTGCAGGCGCGAGCCGGAATTTCGGCGGGATCAGGCTCCCAAGTGAGGGAGAAAGAGATGTTTCCGCAGTGGCATTTACCGTGGATCAACATGCGTGCGATCTCCGTTGTTGCGGCACTTAGAGCGCACTATTTGACGTCTTCCAGCTTGACGCCTCGGCCCGCACGTATGCTTGCCCGAGCCCGCTCAACGCGCTCCAGAAACCGCGGGTCGTTTTCCAATCGGTAGTCGAACCAGTCGTCCTCTGACTTAAAGCCGATAAGTACGCCAGCGGGTTTGCCATGGCGCGTAATAACGACGTCCTGAGTCTCGGCCTCTCGCAGAAAGCGAGACAAGTCGTCTTTGACCTCAGAAAGAGGCACTTCCTTCATTTTGGACTTCCGAACTGCGCTAGCCATAACTCGGCCTCCGATTTGGGCACGATCGCCAATACCTCGACGGTCGAACCCGAAACGTCATCGAACACACGGACCTCCTCAACCCGGAGCCTGTATCGTGGCCGCGCGACACCGCGCAAACGCTTGATTCGGCTTCGGCTTGTCTTGGTTGGTTCGTGCCTCAAATGCGTTTCGAGAGCCTGCTTTATCGCCGTACGTTCGTTGGCCTTCAATCTGCGTAGGTCTGCGACGGCTTCCGGCGCCAGGACGATCTCAAACCGCATTCTGGCCAGATTATAGCCAGAACGCACGACATGGGCTAGTGCGCTCTAACGTCGTGCTCTGCGGCGGGCCGCTACAGGCGATTGATACCGCGCGGCGCCGGCGGCCCGTCCGCAGCAGCTACAGGTTAGAGCGTTATCGCGCACTGTCTCGCACTTCAGAATTCTTCTGCTGGTCGTCGCTCGGCGAAGCTTCATTCGCGAACGGCTCTGGACTGGTCAAAGTAAATGTGGCTTATGCCGCGTCTGCTGAGGGTTTTTGTCCTCAGCTCGACAGAGTACGTAGTCAGGCCGGGATCAATGGCGCGGCCGTCGAGGTCAGTGGGGAGCTTTACCTTCAAGCCGGTTTTTCTTGAGGACCGATGGGTTTTGCCCAACACCGTGTACTCCGTGACGCCGGGTCCGCCCTTCAATGCTTCCTCAAGCACTCGGCCCTGAACGTCAGGCATGTTGAGTATGAGAATGCGTGCAACCGTAGGCGCGATGTCAACGTTCGCCGTGGGAAGCGTGTCATAAAGGCCGGATTTGAAGTCAGGCCCGTGGGCCATCATGGAGATATGCGTATCGGTCCGCGAGAAGCTGCCGTGGTCGCCCCTGCGGTTGACCGAGCTCGCGTAGCTAATCCCAGGACGGCCTGCCACGGCCGCGTTTTCGTCGAAGGTAAAGCTGACCATGATGTCCGGACTCCGACCGGACACCGTGTTCTCCGTGTTGATAAGGCTCATCGGCAGCGTCCCTTCGACGTCCCCATACTTGTCGCTCACGAAGATTGCGCCGAACTGTAATCGGCTCTGGAGACTGACTACAGCGGCCTTCACGGTGCCGGAGTCGCGATCCGGCACGAACAGGTAATCGCTCCCCGCGTTCGCGGCTACGACGATGCCTCCGGCGGGAACCGGCTTGGGCACCAAATACCTTGGCGAGGTGTACTTTTGCGGCTTTCCGCAAACGCTCCCGTCCACATCATTCCTGGCAGGGTGAAGACGGGAGCTATCGAACAGGACGCCTGACAACGTCGGTACGTCGCGACAGCCTGCGCCATCGTAGGCCCTAAGCCCGTCCCGGGTCAGTAACTCGGCAGTCCGAACGAAGCCCGAGACCGAGTACCCGTATGGATCGTGCGAACCTACGTCGCCATCGACGATTCCCCGGAACGGGAAATGCGCGACATCACCGGAAACGGTACTGTGATTGTGGTCCTGAGTGATGATGATGTCGGTCGTTTGCTCCCAGCCGAGCTGGCGGATCTTGGCGACGACCCGGCCCAGAATCTCGTCGTTCATTTTCGTCGCATCGATCGAATTGTACGTCCCGGGTCCATACGCGTGATTCGTCGCGTCCGGCTCCTTTGACCAGAAGATCGTCAGATCCGGCTTCTTGTTCGGGAGGATGTAATCGACGAAGACGTCAGTGAGATACCTGAACCCACGGCGAGAAAGCGCGCCAGTGCGGTCGAGCGGATTCGCGGTCTGCCCATCCTTCATCCTCTGAATGGGAATGGGGGCCGTCGGATCACCGTTGTCATTCGCGAGCACCAACGCGCCCGCGTCGTAGGCATTGACAGTGTTCCTCGGAAGGGCGTAACCGGCCTTCTGGAGTTCTCCGGCGAAAGTGAGCGGCATAGCCGCATCTTCATCGAGGACGATGCCGCCTCGCTTGTAATCCTGGATGAAGGCGGCCCCGAACTTGCCGATGGCCGCCGTCGTCAGCCCTTTGGCCCGTGCCGCCTCGAGCATCGTTGCAACGAGTGTCAGCCTGCCCTGGTAGGACTCCCGCACGGCCTCGACGACGCCGAAGTCCTCGATGAACGCCGGAGCAGAAAAATCGATATCGACTCCCTTCGCATTCTTTCCCCTCGCATTTGGCGCGTACACCACGTTGCCGTAGAACCCATGAGTCCCCGGGTACGTTCCAGTCGCAATGGACGCGGAGTTCATCATGGTGAAAGTTGGATATACCGCGTGGTGATCGGCGAAAATGACCCCGGACCGGGCAAGGGCGAAGTAATTCGGCATGTTCTCCAGAGTTACGTCGTCCGCTCGAAGTCCGTCCCAAACAAAGATGATGACTTTCCGTGCAGCCGGCCCTACGTCCTGCTGTGGTGCTCCCAGACCACTTCCTGACCCGAGCAAAAAGAACGACAGAGTGCTCAAGAACACAAGTATTCTTATTGTCATGGTTGTCCTCGTTTCTTAATTTTGCGCGAGTATGGATAGGACGAAGTTTTCCTCATGGCAAGTCCTCCCTCGTTCCAAGAAGAGCGCGTCGGCATCCTCTCGGTCATGCCCGGTAGTCGCGTAGATGATCCATCGCTCTAACGTACAGTGAACTTCCGAAAAGAAGCCTAATTAGACGCTGGCTGTCGTGAGCTGTCATCTTGGTTTATCGTTCATGTGTTTAGGCAACTCGGCCAACACGATAGGCTGCAGCCGCGCGGAATTATCCGGGATAGGCTGCACGGACCGCTGCGATTTGCCGCAAAATCAATCGTGATATCTCTTTGTCCCGCCTCGATGGAGGAGCTTGTCTGAGCGGCCCGCCGTTTCGCGCCGAGCACATTGGCAGCCTGCTGCGCCCCAAGGCGATCCTGGAGGGCAAGGCGCCGGACGAATTCATTCGAGAGGTCATTCGCTGGCAGGAGAGCCTCGGCCTGGAGGTGGTCACCGACGGCGAATTCCGCCGCGAATCCTGGCGGCTGGGTTTTGTGAGCAAGGTGAAAGGGTTCGTCCGTGCCGACGCGGTCGGCGACGTCGACCTGCAGCGCGACGATGCCGGCAATGTGGCGCGCATCGGCTCCGCGCCGCTCGCCGCGGCGAAGGTGAGGCGCAGCGGGCCGATCGTCGCCGATGAAGTCGCCTTTTCAATGAAAAACACCCGCTTGAGCGTGAAGGCAACGATTCCGGCACCCTCGTATCTGCATTACCCGCGCGGCAAGGCCTGCGTCGATCCGAAGATCTATCCGGATATCGAGGAATTCTTTTCAGACGTCGTGAACGTGTATGTGGAAGAGCTGAAGGCCTTGCATGACGCCGGCGGGCGCTATCTGCAAATCGATGAGGTAGCGCAGCCGCTGCTCTGCGACGAGAACCTGCGCGCCGCGGTGCGCGCGCGCGGCGACGATCCGGACCGGATGATCGACCTCTACATCGGGCTCATCAACCGCATCGCCCGCAGCCGGCCGCCCGGCATGACGATCGGCGTGCACATGTGCCGCGGCAACGCGATGGGCAAGTGGATGGCCGAGGGCAGTTACGAGCGCATCGCCGAGCGCACCTTCAATACGCTCGAGGCAGACGCTTTCTTCCTCGAGTACGACACGGGGCGCGCCGGCGGCTTCGAGCCGCTTCGCTTCATGCCGAACGGCAAGAAGGTGGTGTTAGGTCTGGTTTCAACGAAAACGCCCGTGTTGGAAAAAAAGCAATTTCTGCGGAAGAGGATTGATCAGGCCGCGAAATACTTTCCCCTCGAGAACCTGGCGATCTCTCCGCAATGCGGCTTCGCGAGTCATCAGCGCGGTAGCGGGCTGAGCTTCGAGCAGCAGGAAGCGAAGCTCAGGCTGGTGGTCGAGACGGCGCGCGAAGTCTGGAGCTGATCAGTCGGCTTTCAGCCCCGCCTTGCGCACCACGTCGCCCCATTTGGCGATTTCCTGCCGGATGTAGGCGGCGAATTCCTCCGGCGTGCTGGTCACCGGGTCGGTGCCCATCGCGTTGAGCCTGTCCTTCATCTCCGGGCTGTACATGATCTTCACCAGCTCGCCATTCAGCCGCGCGACAACCGGCCGCGGCGTGCCGGCCGGCGCGAGCACGCCGTACCAGGTCGTAACCTCGAAGTCGGGCAGGCCGGCCTCGGCGACGGTCGGCACCTCCGCCAGCGCCGGCAGGCGCTGCGGGGCGATCACTCCCAGCGCGCGCAGCTTGCCGGCCCGAATGTGCTGCGCGGCCGCCGGTACGCCGATCACCACCAGGTGAATGGAGCCGGCGAGCACATCGTTCATGGCGAGATTCACGCCTTTGTACGGGATATGCACGAGCTTCGCGCCGGTGAGGATGTTGAAAAGCTCGCCCGCAAGATGGTTCGACGTCCCGTTGCCGCCCGAGCCGAAATTCATGCCGCCGGGCTTGCTCTTCGCAACCGTGATGAACTCCTGCAGCGACTGCGCCAGCGCCGGCTGGGTGACGATCACGTTCGGCACCGTCGCGACCAGGCTGATCGGCGCGAAATCCCTGACCGGGTCGTAATTGAGCTTGGCGTACAGCGTTGGGCTGATCGCCAGCGAGGGCGCGACGAGCACGAGGGTGTAGCCGTCGGGCGACGACCTCGCCGCCGCTTCCGCGCCGACGTTGCCGCCGGCGCCGCCGCGGTTCTCGAGCACCACCGGCTGGCCCAGGTTTGCCGCCAGCCGGTCGCCGATCAGGCGCCCGAGGATGTCGGTCGGACCGCCTGGAGGAAAGGGCAGGATGAAGCGCAGCGGCTTGTTGGGATATGGATCCGGGGCTTGCGCCGAAGCCGGGAAGGCAGCGACCAGGAGCGAGAGGAGCAGCGCCAGGCGTTTCATGTTGAACATCATAGCCCGGCGGGTGTAGCGTGCCAGGAGCCGCCCATCCGGGCGGCCTCATCTAAGGAGGCATCCATGGCGATCAACGTCAGCCTGGTCAATTTCACTGACCAGGGGATCCGCAACATCAAGGAATCGCCGGCGCGGAACAAGGCATTTCGCGATCTGTGCAAGAAGCACGGCGTCACGATCCGCGATATGTACTACACCACGGGTGCGTACGACCTGGTGGTGATCACGGAGGGCACCGAAGACGCCCTCACTACGGTGCTGCTCGGCGTCGGCAAGCTGGGCAATGTCCGCACGCAGAGCATGCGCGGAATGGATTTAGAGACATTCCAGCGCATCCTGGAAAAAGTCTAGGACGCAGCGCCTAGCACGGGTAGTTCCAGCCGATCGCCTTGCGATCGCGGGGGTGCTGTATGCCCGCTTCGCGCAGCACCCATGCGGCGAAGGTATTGCTGTTCGGCCCGGGCCAGGGTGCGTAACGCTCGCAGTGCGGATACCTTTGCGGCTGCTCGAGGATCGCCCGCAGCGCGAGCGCCTGCGCGCCGTTCCATTCGGCGGCGAGCCGGTACGGGCCTGCGCCGACGCCGTCGTCCGGATGCTTCAGATTGCAGTGCACGTGGCCCAGGCTCCAGCCGCCGGCGTTCCTCGTCTGCCACACCTCCCAGCGATGGCATTCGCCCTTTGCCTGGTCGAACACCACGAACCAGTAATGCGAGGCGAACGCGCCGAGGTACGGCACCGGCGCATAGCGCAACTGGACGACGCATTTCATACAATGAACGGCATGAGAAAGCTGGTCGGTTGTTTCGCGTGGGCAATATTGACGTTGACATCGCCCCAAGCGCATTCGCAGGACTATCCAACAAAGCCAATCCGCATTGTAGTGCCGTTCTCCCCCGGCGGTGTCGGCGACAACAGCGCGCGCGTCGTCGCCGATTCGCTCGGCACGCGGCTCGGGCAGCAAGTGCTGGTCGAGAACCGTCCGGGAGCGAGCGGCAACATCGGCACGCTGGCGGTGGCGCAGGCCTCCCCCGACGGCTACACGCTGCTCCTCGGGTTCGACGGCACGATGGTCATCAACCCGCACGTGTTCGCCAAAATCCCGTTCGACACGCTGAAGGACTTCGCGCCGGTCACCAAGCTCGGCGACGCGACGCTGATCCTGGTCGCGCATCCTTCCGTGCCGGCAAAAAATCTCGCCGAGTTCATCGCGCACGCCAAGGCGCGCTCGAGCACATTCGCGTACGGCACGTCGGGGACCGGCGGCACGCCGCACCTTGCCGGCGAGCTGCTCAAGCAGCGCACCGGCATCGCGCTCGAGCATGTTCCCTATAAGGGCGGCGGGCAGGCGATCACCGACGTAGTGGGCGGCCAGATCCCGCTGGTTTTCACCGCCATCGCTACCGCGCAGCAATACGTGCGGGCCGGCCGGCTGGTCGCGCTTGGCGTGCCCAGCGCGAAGCGCTCCGCGGCGCTGCCCGACGTGCCGACCTTTGCCGAAAGCGGGCTGCCGGGCTTCGACGTCTCGTCCTGGACGGGAATCTTCGCGCCGGCGGGGACGCCGCGCGCGCTGATCGCGAAGCTGCAAAGAGAGATCGCCGCGGTTTTGCACACGCCGTTCGTCCGCGAGCGCTACGCTGTCCTCGGTATCGAGCCGGTCGGCAACACGCCGGAGGAGTTCGGCAATCAGGTGCGCGCCGACCTGGCGCGCTGGGAAAAAGTCGTGCGGGCCGCGAACGTCCGGCTGGAGTGAGGACGGCTTTTATCTAAATGTCGTGGTGAGGCGCGGCGGAGGGCTCTTTCCACGTGCCGGTAGCCTCGGCCGGGCGGACGCGGGCGGTTCCGAACATGAAAATCAGCGGCGCGCACAAGGCGCCCAACAGCGTTGACGAGATGGAGCAGTACCACAGCGGAGAGAGGCTCGCGGGCGAGAACACGTCTCCGGAGATCGGGTAGCACACGTCGCCGCCAAAAGCGCCGCGAATCAACCCGGCAAGCAGGCCGCTGCCGGCGCCGAGCGCAAACACCCATTGCCAGGGGAATCTGTCCCCCAGCCGGCTATAAAGCGGCACGAAACCCGCGGCGAACAGGATCGCGATCGGCACCGCGCGCAAGGGCTCGAAGATGATGCCGTATAGCCATATCGTCATAGGCACCGAGAGGTAGCCCAGCACGCCGTGCGTCGCCAGCGTGCCCGGCGACGCGATGGCGATCACGATGCCGGTGACGAAAGGGAGGAACACGCTGAAGCAGATCGCGAGGCCGATGGCCTTGCGCGCGTCGGCGCCCCAGTCCCCCAGCTTCAGATCGATATTTATTTTCATCTTTGCCCCGCACAAGATCTAATCACGAAAGCGGATGTCCGGTCATTCGTTCCAGCACCCGAAGCGGGGAGGTCCCGGGCGTGCGCAACCCGTTCACCGGCAGCATCAGCGTCTGCTCCATCAT
Organism: Burkholderiales bacterium; assembly: GCA_035602335.1. Taxonomy (GTDB): domain Bacteria; phylum Pseudomonadota; class Gammaproteobacteria; order Burkholderiales; family SG8-39; genus SCGC-AG-212-J23. The sequence goes on along the minus strand of DATNMK010000012.1, from coordinate 336 downwards.
GAACTGGCCGCTCATCGCGGCATGCAGCACTTGATCCGAATACACGATCCAGGTGGAACCCGGCGGGAAATCGATGTGCTGCTGCGGCGCCTGTCGCTGATAGTCGAGATCGGCTTTCACCTTATTGTGCAGCTCCAGCATCAAGTGGTCATACTCACTGCGCCTGCGCTTGGTAACGCGCAGCGCGTGCAGCAGGCGGGCTTCGCCAGGCCACGGGCGGCGAGCACGCGGCAGGAACTTCGCCGCCATATCGGCAAACGGTTCTCCCACGCGCCATGCGCGCGGCTTGCCGTGCGGGTTGACGTTGGTGAACACGCGCAGGACGCGCGCGCCGCC
>DATNMK010000011.1:0-18696 GCA_035602335.1 Burkholderiales bacterium | reverse complement strand
TTCGGCAAGGGAATCGAGATAGGATGCAAGGCGCTGCGAGCCGCGCCGCATCGTCGCCGTTTCGACTTCGGCGAGCAGCTCGAAAGTGCGCTCGGCCAGCCTCTTCACCACGTTGCGCGCAAAGCGCGGGGCGCGATCGATCAGGCTGAAGATCGCCGCCGAGGGGATGACGATCAGCCGGGAGTCGACCAGCGCCAGCGCCTCGTAGCAGCTGGGGCGGCCGAGAAGCGCCGCGGCTTCGCCGAACGTCTGCCCGGCGCTCACCAGGCGCAGAACTCGTTCCTCGTTGTCGGCGCTGCGCAGCGCGAGCTTCACCGATCCGTACGCCAATGCATAGACACCCGCCAGCCGCTCGTCACGGCTGACCAGCGTATCGCCGCGCCGCGCCGACAGAGTCCAGCAGTGCCTGGCGACTGCGGCCAGGTGGCTCGGCGAAATTCCAGAGAAAAGCGACAGGTTTGAAACCACGCCTTCGGCGAAGCGTAGATCGCGCATGGCTTTGGGACTATTACCTGCCTCGGCCAACGGCCCTCCGTTCGCTAGCGAACATAAGGCGGGATATGATGCTTGCTGCAGCGCACCAATAATGGCACTCATGGGTCCTGAGCATGGATCAACGTTGAACCGGTCCAAAAAGTTCTGTTTGATCTACATCAACAGCCCCTCTATGTAGCTGAAGCCCAATGCCCTCTGCGTCCGCATTATTCGATACGGGAGGCACCACGAATGAAACAACTCGCCATGCTGCTTGCCGGCGCATTGCTCAGCGCCCCTATGGTTGCCGCGGCGCAGGACGCCGGCGCCGCCGAAGCGCTCTTGAAGAAAAGCGGCTGCATGAAGTGCCACTCGGTGAGCGCCAAGAAGGACGGGCCGTCCTTCAAGGAGACCGCGGCCAAGTACAAGGGCAAGCCTGATGCGGAGGCAGCTCTGGTCAAGCATCTGACCACCAACCCGAAGATCAAGGTAGACGGCAAGGAAGAGCTGCACGAGTCGCTGAAGACCAAGAATGAGGCCGAGATCAGGAACGTCATCCAGTACATCCTGACTCGCTGAAGTCTTGATCGAACCGCCAGGGAGGCGGCTAATGATCATGCGGTGGTGGGGGAATCTGAAGCAGCGCTGTGCGACGTGCTCGCGGGTCACGCTCGGCGCCGGGGTTCTCCTCCTCACGCTCGTGCTCGGCGCTGTCATGCTGACCGCCGGCGCGGCGGGCCTGGCGTGGACCAACACCGAGAAGTTCTGCATCAGCTGCCACGAGATGAAGGACAACGTGTACGCCGAATTCAAGGGCACGATCCACGACGTCAACCGCTCGGGCGTGCGCGCGATCTGCTCCAACTGCCACGTGCCGCACGAGCCGATTCCGCTCATCAAGCGCAAGATGCGCGCCACGCTCGAGCTGGTCGGACACATGCGGGGCGTCATCGACACCAAGGAAAAGTTCGAGGCGCACCGTTACGAGCTCGCCAAGCGCGTCTGGACGCGGATGAAGGAAACCGACTCGCTCGAGTGCCGCAATTGCCACCACGAAGACGCCATGGACTCGGACAAGCAAAGCGAGAAGGCGAAGGCGCGCCACGCCAAGGCAAAGACCGAGGGCAAGACCTGCATCGACTGCCACTTCGGCATCGCGCACAAGGAGCCCGACGGACCCGGACCCCAGGAACTGAAGGTGGTGAAGCAATGAGCTCTATGACCAGAACGCTGCTCCTCCTCCTCCAGGCGTTCGCGATCGCCATCGCTGGCGCCTTTTTTGTGTCCGACGCGGTCGCACAGCAGCAGGCCGCGTCGGCGCGCAAGGATCTGGTGCTCACAGGCGATGCCAAGTGCACGCGCTGCCACGGTCCGGACGACGACTTCCCGGTGCTCGCCATCGGCAAGACCAAGCACGGCACGGTCGCCGACGGTCGCACGCCGACCTGCACCAGCTGCCACGGCGAAAGCGAAAGCCACATCAACAAGCCCGCCAACGCGACCGAGCGGCCGGGTCCTGACCGCACGTTCACGAAGAGATCCGGCACGCCGATCGCAGAGCGCAACGACGCCTGCATGAACTGCCACCGCAGAGACTCGACGCGCTCGCATTGGGAAGGCAGCCAACACCAGAGCCGCGACGTGGCATGCACCTCCTGCCACCAGGTTCACACCCAGTACGACAGGGTGCGCGAGAAGCTGACGCAGCCCGAAGTGTGCTTCACCTGCCACAAGGAGCAGCGCGTGCAGGTGAACCGCCCGTCGCGCCACCCGATTCCAGAGGGCAAAGTGGTGTGCTCCGACTGCCACAACCCGCACGGCTCGGTCGGGCCCAAGCTGGTCAAGCGCGATAGCGTGAACGACACCTGCTACACCTGCCACATGGAGAAGCGCGGCCCGTTCGTGCACAACCACGAGCCGGTGAGCGAGGACTGCATGAATTGCCACAACCCGCATGGCACGGTAGTCGAGAACCTGCTGAAGGCACGGCCGCCATTCCTGTGCCACCAGTGCCACACGCCGCACGGGCCGAACGTGCCCCAGCTGCTCGGCAGGCAGGTGGTGCCGAATTCCGTGACCACCAGCGGGAAAAACGCGGTCAACATCACGATGGCGCGCGGTTGCCTCAACTGCCATACGGAGGTCCACGGGTCCAACAACCCGAGCACGACCAACCCGACGCCGCAGTTCAGGCTGCGCTGAATATCGGAGATTGCATGAAAAAATCCAGACAGGCCCTTTGCAGGACGATCTTCGGGCTCGCCGTGATCGGCGCCTTCGCGCCCGCCTACGGCCAGGAGGCGGCTGACGCGGCCGCGCTGACGCGGCCCGATAGCACGGTCTCGCTGGGCGCAGGCCTAGTGACCGGCAACGAGCGCGATCGGTCGCTGTTCGGCCAATACAACGGCTTGCGCGACCATCGCGGCAATCTGCTCCTCGACCTCGACTACGTGAAACGCGACGACGCGAGCGGCACCTGGACCACTTTTCGCGGACGCAATCTCGGCCTGGAAATCCCCGAGCTCAGCTTCTCGCTGCAGAGGCAGGGCGACTGGAGGATCTCCGGCGACTACAGCGAGATCGTGCATCACGAGATCCGCACCATCAACACCGGCATGCTCGGCGCCGGAACCACGACGCCGACGATCGTGCGCATTGCCCCGGGAGGCGGCTCCGACCTCAACTTCGAGATGAAGCGCAAGGCGATCGGCCTGTCGGGCGATAAGTGGATCACGTCCGGGCTGCAGGTCGAAGTGAGCTTCAAGAACGAGGACAAGGACGGCACGCGCCTGTGGGGCCGCGGCTACGACTGCGCGGCCTATGTTTGCACCGGGACGCAGAATGCGGCCAATACGAAATGGGCTGTGCTGATGGTGCCCGAGCCGGTGAGGTTCAACATGAAGCAGATCGACGCCAAGCTGAACTTCACGAGCGAGAAGCTGTTCGTGAGCGGCGGCTATTACGGCTCGTTCTTCAGCAACTCGTACGGCAATGTCGCGCCGAACGTGCCGAACCAGCTCTACGGCCCGACCGGCCTGGTCGCGACGCTGAACCCGGCGGTTGCCGGCGGCACCAGCCTGCAGAACGTGCTGCAGTCGCCGATGGCGCTGCCGCCGGACAACCAGGCGCACCAGCTCTACCTATCCGGCAACTACGCCTGGACGCAGAAGACGCGCTCGACTTTCAAGTTTGCCTATACGCACGCCACGCAGGACGAGGACTTCGGCTCGATGGGGTTCACCGGCGCACCGACGGTCCTGCGCTCCAGCCTCGGCGGCGTGCTGAATACCACGCTGATGCAGTTCGGCGTCACCTCGCGGCCGATGGACAAGCTTTCGCTCCTCGGCAACGTTCGCTACGAGAAAAAGGACGACAAGACTCCAATCGAGCTCTACAACATACAAAACACGGTAAGGTGGGACAACAGCCATATCTCGAACCGCAAGTTCGTCGGCAAGCTCGAGGCGGGATACCTGCTTCCGGGCAACGTGCGCGCCACGGTAGGGCTCGACTACGACCGGATCAATCGCGAGCTTCCGGGGCTCGACGTCACCGTTGGCGGACTGTCGGGGCTGCGCGGCGAGACCCAGGAAACTACTTACCGCGGCGAGCTGCGCCGGAGCATCTCGGAAACCATCACCGGCGCGATCGGCGTCTCTCATTCCAAGCGCACCGGGTCCGACTGGTACAGCCTGTCTACCATTCCTGCGCAAGGGCTGGTCTATGGGGGCCTCTACTCGCGCGACCAGATCTTCCAGCGCACCGGGACCTTTCCTTACAACCTGGCCGACCGCAAGCGCGACAAGGTCAAGGCGAGCGCGGACTGGCTCCCGATGGAGCGCCTGTCGCTACAGTTCGCCGCCGAAAGGGCGAACGACAGCTACGATCCGCCGAGCCAGAACGGTCTGCGCAAGGGCGGCATGACCCTGCTGAGCGTGGATGCGGCCTACACGCTGTCCGAGCGGTGGAAGCTCACGGGCTATGGCTCGGTCGGAGAGCAGACCATGAACGAGGCGGACAGGGCGAACTACGTTGCCGACACGAAGAACCGCAACACCGCGTTCGGCATCGGCGTCAGCGGCAAGCCGAGCGGCGTGCTCGAAGTCGGGGCGGGCATTTCGCGCGTAAGCGACATCACCAAGTATGCCCTCTCGCCGGACTTCGCCACCTCGGCGGCCAACGTGCAGCAGAACGCAATCGGCCTGCCGGACGTGACGTTCAGCGAAACCCGCTACGGGCTGTTCGCCAAACAGGCGCTCAGCAAGAACAGCGATCTCCGCTTCGATCTCGCGCGCGTCATTTCAAAGCTTGAGGAGTGGAGCTGGGGGTATAACGGCGTGCCGTTCGTGTATTCCGACGGCACCACCGTCAGCCTGAACCCGCACCAGCATGTGACGGTCGGCTCTGTGCGGTACATCTACAAGTTCTAGCGGGGATTTGACGCCGATCGATAAGCGGTTCCCCCGTGCCGGTAAAAACAAGCTGCCGCATTCGAGGCGGAACCCATGAGAGCTGAAGTCGCCGTGCCGGCCTACCTGGCAGAAACCTACTGGTGGGCCTATGTCGATCCGCGCGCAGTGAAGCTGTTCGAGCGCAAATGGCTGGTCAACCTGATCCTGTGGGGAAATTTCAGCCGGCTGCGTGACGCCGCGCTCGATGCGCTCGGCCTGCAGCTGTCGGGGCGCACGCTGCAGGTCGCCTGCGTATACGGAGATCTGACGAGCCGGCTCGCGGCGCGCCTCGCGCCCGACGGAAGGCTGGATGTCGTCGACGTGCTGCCGGTGCAGCTCGAGAACCTCGCCCGCAAGCTTCGGGGCAACGTCTCGGTCGGGCTGATCCAGGGCGACAGCGCGGCGCTCGACGTGCCGTCGGCAAGCTACGACCAGGTGCTGCTTTTCTTTCTGCTGCACGAGCAGCCCGAGGACGTCCGCCGCAAGACCATCGCGGAAGCGCTGCGCGTCGTGAAACCCGGCGGGCGCCTCGTCATCGTCGACTACCACCGCCCGAGCGCTTTCAATCCGCTGTACTGGCCGATGGTGGGCGTGCTGCGCACGCTCGAGCCATTCGCGATGGATCTCTGGAAGCATGAGATTTGCGAATGGTTTCCGAAAACTCAGGAAGTTTCTTCTTTGAAAAAGAAGACTTCATTCGGAGGTCTGTACCAGCTCCTGACCGTAACACTGTAGGCGCGAATGCAAGTCGTGCAGACGGACATCGTAGTGGTAGGCGGCGGCGGCGCCGGCCTGAGCGCCGCGATCGCTGCCAGCGAGCGCGATCCGAAGCTGCGCATCGCGCTGGTGTCGAAGGTGGTGCCGATGCGCAGCCACACCGTAGCGGCCGAAGGCGGCGCCGCAGGTGTCACGCGCGATGAAGACAGCCTCGAGCACCATTTCAACGACACCGTGTCGGGCGGCGACTGGCTGTGCGACCAGGACGTGGTCGAGTACTTCGTCGCGCACTGCACCGAGGAGCTGATCCGGCTGGAGCATTGGGGCTGCCCGTGGAGTCGCAAGCCCGGCGGCCACGTCAATACCCGGTTCTTCGGCGGCATGACGGTGCAGCGCACCTGGTTCGCCGCCGACCGCAGCGGCTTTCACATCCTGCACACGCTGTTTCAGACCTCGCTCAAGTACCCGTCGATCAAGCGCTACGACGAGTTCTTCTGCACCGAGCTCATCGTCGAGGACGGCCGCGTGCGCGGCGTGCTCGCGATCGAGATCGCCACCGGCGAAACGTTCCTCTTCGAGTGCGCCGCCGCGATCCTCTGTACCGGCGGCGCCGGCCGGGTCTATCGCCAGAACACCAATGCGGGCACGGTCACGGGCGACGGCATGGGACTCGCCTTCCGCGCCGGCGCGCCGCTGCGCGACATGGAATTCATGCAGTGGCATCCGACCTGCCTTCCCGGAACCGGCATCCTCATGACCGAGGCCTGCCGCGGCGAGGGCGCCATCCTCGTCAACAAGGACGGCTACCGCTATTTGCAAGACTACGGCCTCGGGCCGCTCGATCCCTGGCCGCGCGCCAAAGCAATGGAACTTGGCCCGCGCGACCGCCTGTCGCAGGCCTTCTGGCACGAGCAGCGGAAAGGACGCACCGTGGAGACGCCGCAAGGGTCCGCGGTTCTTCTGGACTTGCGCCACCTCGGGGCGAAGAAGATCCACGAGCGGGTGCCGCTCATCACCGAAGCGGCGCAAACCTTCGCGGGCGTGGATGCGGTCAAGGAGCCGATCCCCGTCTGCCCGGCCGTGCACTACACAATGGGCGGCATCTACACCAACGCGCGCTGCGAGACGCCGCTGCGCGGTCTGTATGCGGCAGGCGAATGCGCGAGCGTCGGCATCCACGGTGCCAACCGCCTCGGCTCGAACTCGCTCGCCGAGATCGTGGTGTTCGGCAGAGTGGCGGGCGAATCGGCGGCTGAGTACGCGCTTTCTCCTTTTCCTGTCAATGGAAATGTCAGGGGAAAGGCGGAACAGGCAGCGAACCGCTTCCTTTCCATGCTGAACAACGAAAAAGGCGAGAGGCTTGCGGTGCTGCGCGACGAGATGCGGGACAGCATGGAAGAGGGCATCGGCATCTACCGCAAGGCGGACTCGATCAGCGCGACCTGCGCGAAGCTTGCCGAGCTGCGCGCTCGCTACCGCCGCGGCGTGAAGCTCGACGACCGCAGCCGCCCGTTCAACACCGAATGGCTGACCGCCATCGAGCTCGGCTTCATGCTCGAAGTGGCCGAGGCGATGGCGCACGGCGCCCTGCAGCGCCGCGAATCGCGCGGCGCCCACATGCGGCTCGATTTCGAAGCGCGCGACGACGCGAACTTCCTCAAGCACTCGCTCGCGCACTGCTCCGGCGACGGCGCACCGCGCATCGAGCACCGGCCCGTCACCATCACTAAGTCCCCGCCGAAGGTGCGGCACTACGGCGGCGAAGGCAAGAAGGCGGTCCTGTCATGACACGGAAGACCATTTCCATAGAGTGCTTGCGCTACCACCCGGGGACCGACGCAGCGCCGCGCTACCAGAACTACGAGGTGCCGTTCACCGACGACATGTCGGTGCTGCAGGGGCTGCAGTACATCAAGGACCATCTCGACGGCAGCCTCACCTTCCGCTGGTCGTGCCGCATGGCGATCTGCGGCAGCTGCGGCTACATGGTGAACGGCGTGCCGCAGCTCGGCTGCCAAATTTTTTTGCGCGACTACTATCCGCGGGGCGTGAGGGTCGAGCCGCTCAACCATTTCCCGATCGTGCGCGACCTGGTCATCGACCAGAGCGATTTCCTGAAGAAGCTTGAATCGATCAAGCCCTACCTGATACCGAAGACCGATCCTGGCAAGGGTACTTATCTGCAGACGCCGCAGCAGATGGACGAGTACTACCAGTACTCACAGTGCATCAACTGCCTGCTTTGCTACGCGGCCTGCCCGCAGTATGGGCTCAACCCGGCCTTCACCGGCCCTGCCGCGCTTGCGCTGCTGCACCGCTACAACGCGGACTCGCGCGACGCGGGCAAGGCGCAGCGCATGGAGATCGTCAACGCCGAGGATGGCGTCTGGGGCTGCACCCTGGTGGGCTACTGCTCCGAGGTCTGCCCCAAGGGCGTCGACCCGGCGCGCGCCATCAACCAGAACAAGATCAACAGCACCAAGGACTATTTTCAGAACTTCCTCATGCCATGGCGCAAGTGAAGACTTATGTGCGGCCGATGGCCGGCTGGTGGCGCAAGAACCCGTTCTACGTCTGGTACATGGCGCGCGAGGCGAGCTGCGTATTCATCACGCTGTATGCTCTCGTCGTGCTGACCGGCCTGCTTCGTCTTTACCAGGGAAAATCGCAATTTGATGCGTGGCGCGAAAGCCTCGCCGGCCCGCTGTCGATCGCTTTTCACAGTGCGGCGCTCGCATTCGTGCTCTACCACTCCTGGACCTGGTTCAAGGTGATGCCGAAGACGCTGCCGTTCGTACGCCTTGGCGGCCGGCGCGTCCCCGATCGCCTGATCGTCGTGTCGGGCGTCGTCGCCACCGTGCTGGTGTCGATTGCGCTGTTCTGGGCAGTCAGGCCATGAAGCGCTCGAACAAGCCGATCTTCTGGTCGCTGTTCGGCGCCGGCGGCATGCTCTCCGCGCTCGCCGGTCCGATGCTGATCTTCATCACCGGCGTCGCCGTGCCGCTCGGCTTTCTGCTGCCGCACGAGACCATGAGCTATGACCGCATGCTCGCATTCGCGCAGAACGGCTTCGGCAAGCTCGCGCTCTTCGTGGTCATCGCGCTGTTTCTGTTCCACGGCTGCCACCGCATGTATCACTGCCTCCACGACTTCGGCATCCATGTCGGCCCAGGCCTGAAGGCGCTGTTTCACGGCTTTGCAATCGCCGGAACGGTCGCGGCGGCTTACCTGCTGGCGGTCATCGGTTCCGCTTAAGGAGACTCTCATGAAACTTCGAATCTTGCTGGGAATCGCGGCGCTCGCGCTGGTGCTCGGTGCGGCGCAAGCACAGCAGCCGATCGTGATCAAGTTCAGCCACGTCGTGGCGAAGAACACCCCGAAAGGACAGGCGGCGGAATACTTCAAGAAGCTCGCCGATGAGCGCACCAAAGGCCGGGTCAGGGTCGAGGTGTACGCCAACAGCGCCCTGTACAAGGACGGCGAAGAGATGGAAATGCTGCAGATCGGCGCGGTGCAGATGCTCGCCCCGTCGCTCGCCAAGTTCGGCCCTCTCGGCGCCAGGGAATTCGAGGTTTTCGATCTCCCGTTTCTCTTCGACACCTACGCCGACGTGCACAAGGTCACCCAGGGCCCGGTAGGGCGGGCGCTGTTCAGGAAGCTCGAGCCGAAGGGCATCACCGGGCTCGCCTACTGGGACAATGGCTTCAAGATCATGAGTGCTAACAAGCCGCTGAAGATGCCGTCCGACTTCAAGGGGCTCAAGATGCGCATCCAGTCCTCCAAGGTGCTCGACCAGCAGATGCGCGACCTCGGCGCTATTCCGCAGGTGATGGCGTTCTCCGAGGTCTACCAGGCGCTCCAGACGGGCGTTGTGGACGGCACCGAAAATCCGCCGTCCAACCTCTACACCCAGAAGATGTACGAGGTGCAGAAGTACGCGACGGTCTCGAACCACGGCATCGTCGGCTACGCGGTGATCGTCAACCGCAAGTTCTGGAGCAGCCTGCCCGCCGATGTGCGCACGGCTCTCGAGGGCGCGATGAAGGATGCCACCGACTATGCCAACGACATCGCCAAGAAAGAAAACGACGATGCGCTCGAGGCTGTCCGCAAGTCGGGTAAGACGCAGGTGTACACGCTGACGCCGGAGGAAAGGCGTGCCTGGAAAAAGGCGCTCATCGGCGTGCATCGCGAGCAGGGAGCCCGCATCGGCAAGGAGACGCTCGACGCGATGTACAAGGCGATCGGCTTCGATCCCAACAAGCTCTGACGCCATGAAGGCGCTCGATCACCTCGAGGAGTGGATCATCACCTTCCTCATGGGCGCGGCCACGGCGACGATCTTCGTGGCAGTGCTGCACCGCTACGCCGCGGGAATCCGCATTCCCGGGGTGCAGGACTGGCTGCTGTCGCTCAACTTCAGCTGGGCGCAGGAGCTGTGCATCTTCATGTTCGTGTGGATGTGCAAGTTCGGCGCGGCTTACGGCGTGCGCACCGGCATCCACGTCGGCGTGGACGTGCTCGTGGCCCGCCTGCCGGACGCCTGGCGCAAGAAGGCGGTTTACGTCGCGCTCTTCGGTGGCATCGTTTTCACCGGCATCATCGGCACGCTCGGCCTGCGCTTCGTGTGGGAGAACGGCATGCACTACGCCGTGTTCACCGCGCTCGGATTCGGCACCGGAGACCTGCCGCAGGGACCGACGACGCCGGATCTGGAGTGGCCGACATGGATCGTGTACTCGGCGGTGCCGCTCGGCTCCTTCCTGATGTGCTTCCGCTTCCTGCAGGTGACATGGAACTTCGTGCGCAGCGGCGAGCTGCCGCACCACGATCCCACCCATGTCGAAGGCCTGCATGACCAGACCGAGCAGCCGTTCGAGCCCGTGCCTGCGAAGGCGGGCGCGAAATGAGCGTCCCGGCGGTGGTGGTGGCGGCGGCCGGCTCGGCGCCGATGAGCGAAAAACGCGCGGCCACCTGGCTCATCGGGATCGTCGCGATCCTGCTGGCCGTCTCGTTCACCGGCAACGTCGGCATCGTCTTCGCGCTCCTGATCGCGCTGATGCTCACCGGGATACCGGTGTCCATCGCGCTCGGCCTGACCGTGCTCGCGTTCATGTTCCTTCTGACGCGGGTCCCGGTCGAAGCGGTCGCGCTGAAGCTCTTCACCGGCATCGAGCGCTTCGAGATCATGGCGATCCCTTTTTTCATCCTCGCCGGCAGCTTCCTCACCCACGGCGGGGTCGCCAAGCGCATGATCGCCTTTGCCACCAGCATCATCGGGCACTTTCATGGCGGGCTGGCGCTGGCCGGGATCGTGGCCTGCGCGATGTTCGCACTGGTCTGCGGCTCGAGCGTCGCCACCGTGGTGGCTATCGGCTCGATCATGCTGCCGGCGATGGTGCGGCAGGGCTACCCGATGCGCTTCGGCGCCGCGGTCATTGTCACCGCGGGCTCGCTCGGCATCCTGATGCTGCCTTCGATCCCGAAGGTCATCTACGCGATCTCCACCAACACGTCCATCGGCGCGCTTTTCGTGGCCGGGCTCATACCGGGAATTCTGCTCACCGTAATGCTCTGCAGCGTCACTTGGTACCTCGCGAAAAAGCGGGGCTACCCGCGCATGCCGAAAGCGAACTGGGCGCAACGCTGGAACACCTTCCGCGAGAGCCTGTGGGGACTGATGCTCGTGGTGATCATCATCGGCGGCATCTACTCGGGAATGTTCACGGCAACCGAAGCGGCGGCCATGAGTGCGGTCTACGCGTTCTGGATTTCGGTGTTCGTGTACAAGGACCTGTCGCTCAAGGAGGTGCCGAAAGTCCTCCTGACCGCCGCCAACCTGAGCGCGATGCTGCTCTACATCATTACCAATGCGGTGCTGTTCTCGTTCCTGATGTCGCACGAGAACATCCCGCAGGCGATGGCGGACTGGATCCTCGCCAAGGAGCTCGGGCAGGTGGCGTTCCTGGCCTGCGTCAACGTGGTGCTGCTGCTCGCCGGAAACGTGATGGATCCTTCCTCGATCATCCTGATCTTCGCGCCGATCCTGCATCCGGCGGCGATGCGGCTGGGCATCGACTCGGTGCATTTCGGCATCCTGATCGACGCCAACATGGAAGTCGGCCTGTGCCATCCGCCGGTCGGCCTCAACCTGTACGTCGCGAGCGGGATTTCCAAGCTGAGCATCACCGATCTCACAATGGCTGTGCTGCCCTGGCTGGCGACCATGGTGGTCTTCCTCGTGATCGTGACGTACTGGCCGGGGCTGTCGACCTGGCTGCCGAAGACCCTCGGAATGATGTGAGAGGACGCTTGGGATGAGCACCCCCCTCGCCGCATGGCACACCGAGCACGTTTACTTCGGTCGCCTGCTGGATTTGCTGCAACAGCAGGTCGAGGTATTTCACACGGGCGAGCGGCCGAATTATGAAGCGATGTTCGATATCATCGAGTACCTCCGGCACTACACGGACCGCGTTCATCATCCGCGTGAAGATGCTGCGTTCGCTTTTCTGGCGCAGCGACGTCCCGGCATGCAGCTGGAGCTTGAACACCTGAGCCAGGAGCATCGCGTGCTCGCTCAAGCGGGCGAGATGCTGCTCAAGTACCTCAACGAGATCGTCGAGGGGGCGGTCGTCCCCCGCGCCCAGGTAGAGGCCACTGCTGCGACGTATGTTCTGTATTACCGCAGCCACATTGCCACGGAGGAGAAGGAAGTCCTTAGGCGCGCAGCCGAGAGCCTGACCCCGGAAGAGTGGGCGGCTGTGGCGCAGGCTGTGCCGGCGGGTCATGACCCGCTCTTCGGAGCCAGCCCCGAAGAACGCTACAAGGAGCTGCGGCGGCGGATGGCGCTGTAGCAGCAGGCCTGTGCCGGTTCATGTTGGCTGGTTCAGCCGCCGGCGTCCGGCTTGGACCCCGCCGGATAGAACATGTAGAGGATCGCGGCGCGCAGCTCCGTGTCGGTGAGATCGGCCATGCCGCCCCGCGCCGGCATTGCGCCGTGTCCGCGGATCGCCGAGCGGACGGTCGCATCGAGGCCTTGCTTCATGCGCAGCGCCCAGGCGGCCCGGTCGTCGACCCTGGGCGCGCCGGAAACGCCGGTCTGATGACACTTCGCGCACTGCATTTTTACGATCTGCTCGCCGCTGCGCTCGCCGGTTTGCGCCCGGGCTGCGCCGCCCGCAGCAAGGGCCGCGCAGGCGATCATGCATGCCACCGTCATCTGCTTGCTCATGGCCAGTCTCCTCTTGCACCTGCCTACGCCAGCATAGAAAGGCGAGACAGGACTGGTTTGATCTGCATCAACCCCGTCGGGCGCAGAGGAATCACAGTGCAATACCGGAGGCCATATGAAAAAGCCGATCTGTGCAATGAGCCTGACGATCCTCGCCGCCACCTCTGCCGTCGCGGTGGATCCCGCGGCCATCGACTGGACGAAGATTCCCGCCGTGACGGTGACGCTGTTCTATCCCGGCCAGTCTTCCTACGAATGGCTGCGCAACGACCACGAGAAGGGCAAGGGCGCGAAAGCTGTCCAGGACGGCCAGGCCTGCGTGCGCTGCCATGAGGGCGACGAGAAGAGCATGGGCAACAGCCTGGTGAAAGGCGGTCCGCTCGAGCCCACGCCCGTGAAAGGAAAAAATGGCTGGATCGATCTCGGCGTGCGGGCAGCCTTTGACGCGAAAAACGCATACTTCCGGTTCCAGTGGAAGACGCTCAACCCGTATCCGGGAACCGAGCACCAGTACCTGCGCTTCGACGGCAAGGAGTGGAAGGTCTACGGCTATCCGAAGCTCGACCAGGTCGTGCGGGAGGGCAAGCAGCCCGGCATCTACGAGGACCGCATGACGCTGATGATCGATGACGGCAAGGTGCCGGGCTTCTCCAGGCAGGGTTGTTGGCTCACCTGCCACGACGGCCAGCGCGATATGCCGAAGACCGTTTCGCCGGACGACGCCAAGGCGAACGCGTTGCTCTCGGCGATCAAGAAGAACGATCTGCGCAAGTACCTGCCCGCGACGCGCACCAATCCGGGCGACTGGCGCACAGGCAAGACGCTCGAGGAGATCGCCAAAATCAAGGCCGAAGGCGGATTCGTCGACCTGATCCAGTGGCGTGCACATCGCTCGAACGGCGTCGGCATGGCCGACGACGGCTACGTCCTCGAGTATCGCAACTCCGATGCCGGGCGGGACATGTTCAGCAGCAACGCCGATGCGAACACGCATGCGCCGAAGTTCATGTGGGACGCCAAGAAGACCGGCTACAAGTCGATTACCGCCGACCAACTACGAAAAGGCGAGCATTTCCTGATCCGCGAAAAGAACGCCGTGCCGTTCGATCCGAATGCCGGCTGGAAAGAGGGCGACATGGTGCCCGATTACGTCATCAGCCGGGAGGACGCGAGCGGTTCAGCGGCGGACAACAACGCGATCGCGAGCTGGAAAGACGGCATGTGGACGGTCGTGATCGTCCGGCCGCTCAACCTCGCCAACAGCGACGACAAGGCGCTGAAAGAGGGCGGCGTTTATAACGTCGGCTTCGCGGTGCACGACGACAACATCACCACCCGCGGCCACCACGTTTCGTTCGTCAGGACATTGGGAATCGGCGCCGACGCAAGCATCCGAGCCATGAAGTTGCCGTAAGTCTGCAACAATACCGGGGTGCTGGAGGCGGCCGAATTAGAGTGCGAGCGCGGCGGGAGGATACTTTTCCGCGGACTGTCGTTCGCGCTGCGCGGCGGCGAGCTGCTGAGGCTTGCCGGACCCAACGGCAGCGGCAAGACGAGTCTCCTGCGCATCCTTTGCGGATTGCTGTCTCCCACTTCAGGTTATGTTTCATGGGAAGGAGCCGAAATCCGGCGCCTGCGCGAGGAATACTCCAAGCAGCTTGTCTACATCGGCCACGCCCCGGCGGTGAAGGACGACCTCACCGCGGCGGAGAACCTGGCGATTACCTGCAGGCTCGCCGGGCTCGCGGTTTCTTCTCGAACAATCCAGCACGCACTCGACCGATTCGGATTGCCGCACAACCCTGTTCCTGCGAGACGGCTGTCGCAAGGCCAGCGGCGCCGCGCGGCGCTCGCCAGGCTCGCGCTGAGCGAGTCGCTCCCGTTGTGGCTGCTCGACGAGCCGTTCTCGGCGCTCGACGCGGAAGCCGCGCGCCTCACGGAGGAGACGATCGCGCGGCACGTGGCGCACGGCGCCACGGTCGTCTACACCACGCACCAGGAAGCGAAGATCGAGGCAGCCGTGGCGCGCGTCATCGATCTCGGTGCGCAGGCTTGACGTGCTGGCCGCGGCGCGCTGCATCGTCTATCGCGACCTGCTGCTCGCGCTGCGGCGCCGCAGCGACGTCGCGACGGCGCTGCTGTTCTTCGTGATCGTCACCAGCCTGTTTCCGCTGGGCATCGGCGCCGAGCCGAACCTGCTGCGCTCCATCGCGCCGGGCGTGATCTGGGTGGCGGCCCTGCTTTCTTCCATGCTTTCGCTCGGGCGCGTGTTCGCCGCCGATCATGCCGACGGCACGCTCGAGCAGCTGCTGCTGAGTTCGGAGCCGCTCGGCGTCATCGCCGCCGCGAAGGCCTTCGCTCACTGGCTGGTCTCGGGCCTGCCGCTGGTGCTGATCGCGCCGCTCATCGCGCTGCAGTACGATCTTCCGGCGACGCTCTTCGGCGTGCTTGCATTATCATTGCTCCTCGGCACGCCGGTGCTCAGCATGATCGGCGCGATCGGCGCCGCCCTGACGCTCGGGCTGAGGGGCGGCGGCGTGCTCCTGTCGCTGCTGGTGCTGCCGCTGTATGTCCCGGTGCTGATCATGGGGGCGGGAAGCGTCGACATGGCGGCCGCGGGGCTGGCCCCGGACGGACAGCTCCTGCTGCTCGCCGCGCTGCTGATCGTCGCGGCCGCGTTCGCTCCCTGGGCGATCGCGGCGGCATTGCGGATTTCCGTGGAATGACTGCACAAAGCATGAAGTGGTTCTGGTATGCGTCGCCGCAGACGTTCTTTCCTCTCGCAGGAGTGATCGCGCGATGGTGCGGCGCGGCGGCGGCTGTGCTATGCGCCGTGGGCCTCTACATCGGTTTTTTCGTCGCGCCGACCGACGCGCAGCAGGGCGAGGCCTACCGCATCATCTTCATCCACGTCCCGGCGGCATGGATGTCGATGTTCATCTACGTCGTGATGGCGTTTTGGGCGGCAATGGGCCTCGCGTTCAACACGCGGCTCTCCCACATGATGGCGAGCGCCCTGGCGCCGACCGGCGCACTGTTCACCTTTGTCGCGCTGTGGACCGGTTCGTTCTGGGGCAAGCCGACCTGGGGCACCTGGTGGGTCTGGGACGCGCGCCTTACGTCGGAGCTGATCCTGCTGTTCCTGTACTTCGGCTTCATGGCGCTGCAGGCGGCGATCGACGAGCGGCGGCGGGCGGAACGCGCCGGCGCGCTGTTCGCGATCGTCGGTATAGTGAACGTTCCCATCATCTATTACTCAGTACAGTGGTGGAACACGCTGCACCAGGGCGCGTCCGTGAGCCTGACCCGGGCGCCCAGCATGGCGGCGACGATGCTGACCGGCATGCTGATCATGGCGCTTGCCTTCTGGATGTACAGCATCGCGGTGGCGCTGGTGCGGGTGCGCTGCATCATCATGGAGAATGAATGAGCGAATTTTTTGCGATGGGGGGCTACGCGCTCTACGTGTGGGGTGCTTACGGCGTAACTTTTGCCTTGATGGCGCTAGAGGTTGCATTCCTGATGAAACGAGTGCGGAAAGCCCAAAAATCGTGAAACCCCGGCATAAGCGTATGGCGGCGATCGGGCTGGGTGTCGTGGCGCTCGGTGTGGCGGCGGCGCTGGTGCTGGCGGCCTTCCAGAAGAACCTGGTGTTCTTCTTCACGCCTTCGCAGGTCGCCGCGAAGGAGGCGCCCCAGGGGCGCACTTTCCGGATTGGCGGCATGGTGGTCCCCGGCAGCTTGAAGCGCGAGGGCGTCAACGTGGAGTTCACGGTAACAGACACGGCAAAGAGCATGCGCGTGACCTACCGCGGCCAGCTGCCGGACCTGTTTCGGGAAGGCAAGGGCGTGGTCGCGCAGGGTCAGCTCGGCGCCGATGGCCTGTTCCGCGCGAGTGAAGTTCTCGCCAAGCACGACGAGAATTACATGCCGCCCGAAGCCGCGCATGCGGTGGAGAAGGCGCAACGCACGGTACAGAGAAAATGATTCCAGAACTCGGTCAATTCGCCCTCTCGCTCGCGCTCGTCGTCGCCTTGGCGCAGTCGTTCTTCCCTCTTCTCGGAGCATCAAGACAAAACCTTGGATGGATGGCGGTCGCGCGGCCGGCCGCGCAGGCGCAGGGGCTGCTCGTCGCCTTTGCCTTCGGCTGCCTGACTTACGCCTTCGTGGCGAACGACTTCTCGGTGGCCTACGTCGCCATGAACTCCAACAGCGCGCTTCCGCTGCAGTACCGCATCGCAGGCGTGTGGGGCGGGCATGAAGGCTCGCTCCTGCTGTGGGTGCTGATGCTCGGCGTGTGGATGACGGCGGTGAGCCTGTTCAGCACGCAACTGCCCGAGGAGATGGTGGCGCGCGTGCTGGGCGTGATGGGACTGGTGAGCGCGGGGTTCCTCGCCTTCCTCCTCTTCACGTCGAACCCCTTCGACCGGATGCTGCCGCCGGCGGTCGATGGACGCGATCTCAATCCGCTGCTGCAGGACCCGGGCATGGTGCTGCACCCGCCGATGCTTTACATGGGCTACGTCGGCTTCTCCGTCGCGTTTGCCTTCGCCGTCGCAGCGCTGCTTTCCGGCAAGCTCGACGCGACCTGGGCGCGCTGGTCGCGCCCGTGGACGACGGTGGCCTGGGCCTTTCTCACCGTCGGCATCGCGCTTGGCAGCGGCTGGGCCTACTACGAGCTCGGCTGGGGCGGCTGGTGGTTCTGGGACCCGGTGGAGAACGCCTCGTTCATGCCGTGGCTGGTCGGCACCGCGCTGATCCATTCGCTCGCCGTGACCGAGAAGCGGGGGACTTTTCGCAGCTGGACCGTGCTGCTCGCCATCGTCGCCTTCGCGCTGAGCCTGCTGGGCACCTTTCTGGTTCGCTCGGGCGTGCTCACCTCGGTGCACGCCTTTGCGGTGGATCCCAAGCGCGGCATCTTCATCCTCGCGCTGTTTGCGCTGCTGATCGGCGGCGCCCTGGTGCTCTTCGCGTGGCGCACTTCGCGCATCGGTCTGGGCGGCAGCTTCGAGCTTGTTTCGCGCGAGTCGGGGCTGCTCGCGAACAACGTGCTGCTCGTTGTCGCCGCCGCCTCGGTGATGCTCGGCACGCTATACCCGCTGGTGCTCGACGCGCTCGGCGCCGGCAAGATCTCGGTCGGGCCGCCATACTTCGAGGCGGTGTTCGTGCCGCTGATGGCGCCGGCGCTGTTCCTGATGGGTGTCGCTCCGCTCGCGCGCTGGAAGCGCGCGAGCCTGCCCGAGCTCGCGGTGCTGCTGCGCTGGGCGCTCGGCGTGAGCCTCGCGGTCGGCTTGCTGCTGCCGTTCGCCTTCGGCCGCTGGAGCGCTTTGGTCGGCTTCGGCCTCGCGCTTGCAGTTTGGGTTGCATCGACTGCCTTCCTTGCGTGGAAAAAAAGGCCGACGCACTCGCGCGCCCATCTCGGCATGGTGGTGGCGCATCTCGGCGTCGCGGTGTTCGTCGTCGGCGTGACCCTGGTGAAGGGCTACGAAACCGAGAAGGACCTGAAGATGAAGCCCGGCGACTCGGTCGAGCTCGCCGGCTATACCTTCCTCCTCGAGGACGTGTCGACGGCGGGCGGGCCGAATTACCGGGCCGCGCGCGCCAGGATAGCGGTGAGCCGCGAAGGCAAGCCGGTCACCGTGCTCTACCCCGAGAAGCGCATCTACACCGTGCAGGAGATGCCGATGACCGAGGCCGCCATCGATCCCGGCCTGACGCGCGACCTCTACGTCTCGCTCGGCGATCCGCTCGAAGGCGCGTACTGGCTGGTGCGCGTGCAGCACAAGCCGTTCGTCGACTGGATCTGGGCCGGTTGCCTGAT
>DATNMK010000010.1:0-17766 GCA_035602335.1 Burkholderiales bacterium | reverse complement strand
GCCGCACAGGCGGATTTCGAGCTCGTCCAGGGCTCGCGCACCACGCTCGTCGCCTGCAAGCGCTGGAAGGCGACGCGCACCGGGATCGAGCCGCTGCGCGAGCTGGAGGCAGGTCGGCGCGCGCGCGAGGCGCACGAATGCATCTACGTCGCGGCGGGGGAGATCACCGAGCAGGCCCGGGAATTCGCGGCGCAGAAGAACATCCGCCTGGTGCACGCCGCGGAGCTCGCAAAGCTGTTGCCGCGGTGATTCAGCGTTGCGCGGCCGAGACAGGTCGCCGGGAGCGAAATAGGGGCCTGGCCCCAATGTGCGGTTCTTCCTTGGCTGGACGTGCCTGGGGCGGTATTTCTATCGCGTAGTGCCCTTAAGGGAGGATCAAAATGAACAAGCTCAAGCATCGCTTCGCACTTGTCATCGCTGCCGCACTGCTCGGCTTCGCCGGCTGCGCAACCTCGGGGGGCGGCAACTCGTACTTCGATGACGCCGCCATTACCGCCCGGGTGAAGAAGGCCATCTTCAGCGAGCCTTCGCTCAAGGTGATGAACGTCAGCGTCACGACCGAGGACGGGGTGGTGGACCTCAGCGGGACGGTGAAGACCCGTGCCGAGCGCGCGAAGGCGACCGCGGTGGCGCGCCAGGTGGAGGGCGTGAAGCAGGTGAAGAACGAATTGAAGGTGGAGTAGCTGGAGAAGCAAGAATCGGGGTCAGAGCCCCAAGACCGATTAGCGCGGAACGCTCTCCAGAACCCGGGCTCTGACCCCAGCGGTGGAGCCTTCCGCTGCGTAGCCGTAGCGCTGCATAATGGCTCGATGGCGGATCACTTGCGCGAAGAGCTGAGCAAGATGCTCGACCAGTACGACGAGCGGCGCCGCGCCGACGTGGCGCGGGAGAGGAAGTCGAAAGACGACGACGCGCTTTTCCTCACGCGCTTCGCCGAGCTCAGGCGCAGCGTCATGCGGCCGGTGTTCGAGGCGGCCGGGGCGCTGCTGGCGGAGCGGGGCCACGACTTCAGCATCTCGGAAAAGGAGTTCTCCGTGGACGGCGGCGGCAAGGTCACGGAGGCCGGGATCTCGTTCCACATCGTGCCGTCGGGAATGGCGTCGCAGCTGCACGCCGACGACCATGGGCGGACGTTTTCCATCACTACCCGGCACTACAACAAGACGGCGTGGATCAACTCCGGGGCGGCGATGAACGCGGGCGGGGTCGCGGGCTCGAAAGGCGCCTATCCGCTGGAGCGGATCGAGCGCCGGCTGGTCGAGGAAGAGCTGGTCAAGTTCGTCGCCGCGATCATGGCGGGCTAACCCCCCGCTCGCCGTAGGCTCGCTTCCCCCCTTGTCAGGGGGGCAAAAGCGATCACGCCCGTGCGTTGACGCACAGACGGGCGCGGCGCCGGGGACGGATCATGGCGTGATGAAATCTCTTCGCACAACGATTCCAGCGCTGTATACCAAATGGCAGAACACCTACTGGTCGATGCTCACAGGCAGGCCGCCGGCAGCGCTGGCCAAGGAATTGACCCCCAAGGCTGCACAGGTAGCGGCCGATCAGGAATGGGAGGATGAAGGCGGCAGTATCAAGCCGGCGAAAAAACCGGCGACGGAGCCCGAACCCAAGACTCCGCTCTGAAGAAAATCGGGGTCAGACCCTCCCAAGAAGAATCGGGGTCAGACCCCGATTTTTTTTACCCGGCGCCGGCGCAGCAGGCGCGAGAGCGTGAGCCCCTGCACCACGATCGAGAACACCACCACCGCGTAGGTCACGGTGATCAGCGCGTCGCGGAACTTGCTGTTGGGAAGCGAGAGCGCGAGCGCCACCGAGATGCCGCCGCGCAGGCCGCCCCAGGTGAGGATGCCGATGACGTAGGGCGGGAAGTCGGCGCGCAGGCCCGGCACCAGCGCGGCGACCGCTACTGACAGGAGCCGCGCGAGGAGCACGGCGGGGATGGCGAGCGCCGCGGCCCAGGCGTAGGTCGGGTCGTAGTCCAGGCGCAGCAGCTCCAGGCCGATCATCACGAACAGCACCGCGTTCAGGATCTCGTCGATCAGCTCCCAGAAGGTGTCGACGCGCTCGCGGCTCTTCGCCGACATGGCGTAGCGCCGGCCGTGGTTGCCGATCAGCACGCCCGCGACCACGATCGCGATCGGGCCGGAGAGGTGCCACTGGATGGCGAGCGCGTAGCCGCCCATCACCAGCGCTAGCGTGAGCAGGATCTCGACCTGGTAGTGGTCGACGCTCGCGAGCATGCGGTAGGCGGCGTAGCCGATGGCGAGGCCGAAGAGCGCGCCGCCGAGCACTTCGCGCGCGAAGAGCGCCGCCACGTGCGCGGTCGTCGCCTTCTCCCCGCCCAGGGCGATGCCGAGCAGCAGCACGAACAGCACCACGCCGAAGCCGTCGTTGAGGAGCGACTCGCCGGCCATCTTCATCTCGAGGGACTTCTCGACGCGCGCCGACTTGAGGATCGCGAGCACGGAGATCGGGTCGGTGGGCGAGATGAGTGCGCCGAACAGCAGGCACCAGATGAGCGGGATGCCGTGGCCGAGCGCGCCGAAGATCCACCACATGGCGAGGCCGGCGAGCGCGGTCGAGACCACGACGCCGAGGCTCGCGAGGAAGCCCACCGCCCACTTGCGCTCAGCGAGCTCGCCCAAGTCGACCTGCAGCGCGCCGGCGAAGAGCAGGAAGCTGAGCATGCCGTTGAGCAGCGCCTGGTCGAGCTGGACCTTGTCGAGGACTTGCTCCGCCAGGCGCTGGGAACCGAAGCCGAGCATGCCGAGCGCGACCACCGCAACCGAGGTCGCGAGCGAGAACAGCAGCAGCGCGATGCTGGCCGGCAGCCGGATGAAGCGGTGGTTGATCCAGCTAAAGAGCGCCGCCAGGACGATGAGGACGGCGGCGGCGTTGAGGAATGCCATGGGACTAGTGTGGCATGCTGCGAGTCCAGGGAGGCCCCATGCCGCGCAATGTTCTCAGCGAATCGCAAATCCATCCGGCCGTACGCGACAAGGTCGCGAACCACGGCATCGACATCGTGAAGGAGGTGCAGGCGGCGGTGGCGGCGAACGAGATCGTCGTCGTCGGCATGCGCCAGAACCCGTTTCCGAAGAAGGCGAGGAAGCTGCTCGATGAGGCGGGGCTCGCGTACAAGTATCTCGAGTACGGCAGCTACCTCGGCGAATGGCGCCGGCGCCTCGCGCTCAAGATGTGGACCGGCTGGCCGACCCTTCCGATGGTGTTCGTGAAGGGTGTGCTCGTCGGCGGCGCCAGCGATCTCGCAAAGCTCATCGAGAGCGGCGAGCTAAATCGGGGTCAGACCCCGACCAAGAAGATGCGATAAATCGGGGTCTGACCCCAACCAAGAAATCGGGGTCAGACCCCAACCAGGAAGATGCAGTAAATCGGGGTCTGACCCCGATTTTTACGGCTTCGCGTATTCCACGAACTGGCTCTTGCCGTCCTTGATGATCCACTGTCCCATGCCGCGGCCGAGCTGATCGCCGTTCGGGGTGAAGTCGCAGGTCGAGCCCGCGCCCTGGAAGTTGATCGCCTTGCCGGCGCGGACCAGCTTCAGCGCGTCGACGACATCGTCGACTTCCTCGCCGGGTCCGTTGCCCACCGCGATGATCTGCTTCGACCAGTCCACTGCCATCGGACTCTTCGCCTTTTCCATCGCCAGCGCGGTGATGGCGATCTGGTCGTGCGTGTTGGGCGGGAAGAGGAGCACACGATCCGCCGGCGCATCCATCAGCTTGAGGAATTTCTTGTAGCCGGGGGCGGCTACGTCGGGCATGGGCTGGAAATGGCGGATGCCCTCGGCCACCTTGGGCCCGACCGCCTGCACGAACTTGCCTTCGGCGTCGGCCATGATGGAGAGCGCGACCACCTTGCTCTCGAAGCCGCCGCGGTAGACCTCTTTCATGATCGACACGAAATCCGGCAGCAGGCCGAAGCAGTACACCGCCTCCGGCTTCTTGCCGAAAACGCGCTCGACCTCGGCGCGGTACGAAGGCTGCTCGGGGTTGTAGATCAGCGAGTCGACGACCTTGCGGCCGCCGGACGTCATGATCTCCTCGAACACGCGCGCGATCGGCAGCACGAAAGCATTCTGCAGTCCCATCACGCCGACCGACTTGAAGCCGAGACGAAGGCCGGCCCGGCCGATGACCGTGCCCCAGTCGGTCGCCTTCATCTGGAAGCGCCACACGTAGCCTTGCGTGTCCCCCTCGGTGATGGCGTTCGCGGCGCTCGAGACCATCAGCACCACCTTGTTCTGGACCGCGATCGGCCGCGACGACATGCCTTCCGGCGTGCCCCAGTAGCCGACCAGCGCCTGCGCCTTGTGCACGTTGATGAACTTGTGGGAGAGGTTGGCCGCCACCGAAGCGCTCGATTCCGAGTCCTCGATGAAAAGCTCGAGCTTGCGCCCGCCGAGGATCCCGCCGGCAGCGTTGATCTTCGCCGCCGTGCGCTTCGCCGCCTCGCCCATATCGGGCCCGTAGGCGCCGGCGTTGCCGGTGAGCGGCAGCGCCACGCCGAGCGGGATCGGCGAGCTCTGTGCATGCGCCAGGTTGAGGTAGGGAGCGGCAAGCGAAGAAGCGGTTGCGGCGCCCAGCGACTTGATGATCTTGCGGCGGTTCCTGTCCATCGGTCCTCCTCCGTTTAGCACGAAACTATTTTAGTTCGGTCTGCAGCCGGTACTCGCGCATGAACCCCTGCGGCCGGTAGATGAGCAGCAGAATGAGCCCCACGCCGATGATGATGATGCGGATCGCGGCGAGCTGGTCTGAATCGAGCGCCGGGATCAGGTCCTTGAGAAAGCGCGAGCCTTCCAGCAGCACCATGACGGCGGCGGCGCCGAAGATGGCCCCGCGGTGGGCTCCCCGGCCGCCCGCGATGACCGCCATGAAGCCGTAGGCGAGCACGATGTTGGAGAACTGCGTCGGATCGATGTACTGGTAGTAGAAGCCGTGCATCGACCCGGCGAGCCCGATGATGCCGCCGCCGATCGCGAAAATGCGTACCCGCACCCAGAGCACATTCTTGCCGAGCGTGGCGGCGACGACATCGTCCTCGCGCACGGCGCGCACCAGCCTGCCGAAGGGCGAGCGCGCGACGGCGTTGAGAAACCACAAGGTCGCAAGCAGCAGCACTACCGCGAGCGCGAGCAGGAAGTACTGGTAATTCTCCGGCGCAATCACGTCTCCGAAGGGCCGCGGTATGCCGGTGAGGCCGAGCGCACCCTTGGTCAGCCAATCCTCGTTGAGCGCCACGAGGCGCAGCATCTCGCCCACGCCCAGCGTCACGATGGCGAAATAGTCCTCCTCGGTGACGCGCAGAGTGATGAATGCCACCAGGCCGCACACCGCTGCGACGACCGCCATGGCGCCCAGGACCGCGAAAAAGGAATTGGCGCCGGCCCTCAGCATGAGGAGCGCCGAGGCGTACGCGCCGAGCGCGTAAAACCCGGTCAGGCCGAAGTTCACCATGCCGCCGAGCCCCCACTGGAAGTTGAGCGCGAGCGCGAGGATCGCCGAGAAGCACACGACGATGCCGAGGAGAACGAGGTACGAGGTCATTTCCGGATGTACGGGTGGCCGAACAAGCCCTGCGGGCGGAAGATCAGGATCACCGCGATCGCGCACAGCGGCACGCCGATGCGGTAGTTCGGCGGCACCACCAGGGTCGAGAGCTCGCTCACCACGCCGATGACCAGGGCACCTACGAAGGCGCCGAGCGGGCTTCCAAGGCCGCCGAGGATGGCCGCCGCGAAGACGCTGATCAGGTAATTGCTGCCCATCGGCGGCTCGAGCGCCCGGTCCATGCCGATCAGCACGCCGCCCACCGCCAGCAGCATGCCGGCGATGAACCAGGTCCAGCGAATGACCCGCGGGCTTTCGATGCCGCGCACCAGTGCGAGAGACGGGTTGTCGGCGACCGCGCGCATCGCACGCCCCATGGGCGAGCGCGTGAGCAGCAGGTACATCAGGATCATGGCGGCGGTCGACACCCCGAGCGTGATCATCTGCTCCTGGTTCATCCTCACGTCGGCGATGCGGAACGGACGCGCAAGCTCGATGGCGAAGCTGCGCGCCGAATTGCCATAGGCAAAGCGGGCGATGTTCTCGAGGATGAAGCCGAGTCCGAGCGACGCCACCATCAGCGTGATGCCGCCGCGCTCGCGCAGGGGCTTGAAGGTGACGTGGTCGATGCCGATGCAGAGCGTGCCCATGGCGAGCGCCGCTGCCGCAGTGGCCGGGAGCAGGGGCCAGCCGAGCTGCGCGTTGAGCGCGAAGGCCATGTAGGCCGCCACGGTCATCATCGCCCCGACGGCGAAGTTCGGAAATTTCAGCACGCCGAAGAGCAGCGTCACCGCGAGCGCCGGCAGCGTCATGATGACGCCGGTGATGATGCCGTTGAAGGTGGTCTGCAGCATCAGTGCAGCGTCGCCTGGGCGTCTCCAAGGTAGAGGCTGTTCAGGTCCTTCATGCCGAGGACCTCGCTGGCCGGCGCAACCGCGCGCACGCGTCCGCCGGCAAGCACGATGCACGTGTGCGAGATGCGCAGCGCCTCGCGCGCGTTCTGCTCGACCATCAGGATGCTGACGCCCATCGCGTTGACCCGCTTCACCTTGTCGAACACGTCGCTCATGTACTTAGGCGATAGCCCGGCCGAAGGCTCGTCGAGCATGAGGACCTTGGGCCGCACGGTGAGCGCGCAGGCGAAGGCGAGCATCTGCCTCTGGCCGCCGCTCAGGTTTCCCGCCTGCGTCTTGTGGTGCGTGCCGAGCTCGGGAAAGAGGCCCGCCACCTCGTCGTCGAGCACGCGGTGGTGGCTTCGGCCCGCGCCCATGAATTCGCGCGCGATCTGCAGGTTTTCGAGGACCGTGAGGTTGCGGAAGACGTTGTATTCCTGCGGCACGTAGGCGATGCCGGCGCGTACTCGCTTCGGGGCGCTCAATTCGTTCAGCCGCTGGCCCTCGAGCTCGATCTCGCCCTGGCGGGCGGGGAGGAGGCCGGCGAGCGTCTTGATCAGCGTGGATTTGCCCGATCCGTTCGGGCCGATGATCGTGACGATGCGGCCTTGCCCCAGCGCCGCATCCACGCCCTTGATAATGTCGCCGGCCCCGTACCCGGCGTGCAAGCCCGTGGCGCGCAGGATCTCGGCAGGGGGGGATAAAGGATGGCTCATGCCGCCTTCCCTAGATATGCGTTCATGACCTCGCCGTTGCTCGCCACTTCGCGGTAGGTGCCGCGCATCAGCGTGCGGCCCTCGGCCAGCACGAAGATCGGCGCGCAGAGCTGCGCGATCACGTCCATGTCGTGCTCGATGATGGCGAACGTTAATCCTTGGTTGCGGAGGTTGAGGATCGTCTGCCCGAGCGCCTGCGTCATGACGGGACTGACCCCGGCGGTCGGCTCATCGAGCAGGATGATCTTCGGCTCGAGCATCAGGGCGCGGGAGATCTCGAGCAGCTTCTTCTGGCCGCCGGAAAGATTCTTCGCCGACTCGTTGGCGAGCGGCCACAGGTTCACCTGCTCGAGGCGCGCGCGCGCCTTCGCGACGGCGGCGCGCTCCTGAGATCGAACGCGCGAGGGCATGAGGAAACAGCGCCAAAGGTCTTCGCCGCACTGGCGGGGGCTGGCGAGCAGCATGTTTTCGAGTACGGTCAGCTCGCCGAGCTCGCGCGAAATCTGGAACGTGCGCACCACGCCGATGCGTGCGCGCTCATCGGGACGCAGCGACAGGATGCTGCGTCCCTCGAACGTGACGTCGCCCACCTCGGGGAGCATCAAGCCCCCGAGCACGTTGAACAGCGTCGATTTGCCGGCGCCGTTGGGCCCGATGATGCCGGTAATGCTCTGGCGCGCGATCTCCAGCGAGCATCCCGCGAGCGCCTGGAAGCCGCCGAATGACTTGACCAGGCCGCTCGCGTGCAGCATGACTGCGACTCAGGCGGCCTTGTGCGCGGCGACCGGAGCCATGTGGGCGCGGTTGCTGCGCTCCATCTCCTCGAGAATCTTGCGGCAACGCAGCAGCGGCTTGTCCGAACGCAGGTAGACCTCATGGTATCCGTCCTCCGGATACTCGAAGTTGCGCTGCTGGCGTTCGAGCGCCCAGCGGTCCTCGTCCATCACCTGGGGGAAGGTCTCGGCGATGCGTCCGGTAAGGTCCTTCGAGCGCGTGCTCACCCAGAGGCGCCACGTATGGTTGGTGCCGTCGATCGGCGTGTGCGAGTGGTGGATGATGTAGCCGCGCTCTTCCGACGCCACGCCGAGCTTGCCCGGAGGCGCGCAGCGCAGCTCCACCCGCGTCAGGCCCGGTCCCATCATGTGGTGGGTGTGCCAGCGGTCCACCACCGGGTAGCCGAACCAGTCCGCCATGAACGGCGGCTGGCGATAGTTCTGCACGCGGCGGATCGTCTTGACCGTGGGCACGCCGTTCAGCGTGTCCTCGACCAGCTCCACCGGGATCTTGCTCTGCTCGATGTCGCCGATGTTGCCGTCGTGCAGCGGATAGAAATGCGTGATGTCCATCAGGTTCTCGATGAGCAGCGCATAGTTCGCGGGCACATGCACCGGGTCGAACATGTGGGTTTTCCATTGCGGGCTGGCGAGCTCGGGCGTAGGCGGTGGGACTGCATTGCCGCGGGCCGCGGGATCGCCCAGCCATACCCAGGCGAGTCCGTCCTGCTCGACGATGGGAAATGGACGCAGCTTGGCGCGCGACGGGATCGGCAGGTCGAGCTGCGACGGGATGCGTACGCAGTTGCCGGCGCCGTCGTAGCAGAACCCATGGTACGCGCACTCGAGCACGCCGTCGGAGAGCACTTCGCCTTCCGAGAGCGGCATGCGCTTGTGCACGCAGCGATCGTCGAACGAGACCAGCTTGCCGTCGGTGGTGCGCCACACCAGGACCGGCCTGGCGCAGATCTTCAGTCCTTTGGGCTGGTTCACCGGAAACTCCTGTGAGCGTCCGGCGACGTACCAGGCGTTCTCCACGAATGTATTGAGGGGCATCGGCTTACTCCCTGGGGGAATGGTGTATCGAGGGCTCGATTTGCTATCTTAAGGCAATGACCCAACCTCTCGCAGGCCTCAAGGTCCTGGAGGTCGCGCAGTTCGCCGCAGGACTGGCTGGAAACCCACCGCGTCGGCTAGTTGCCCGTAACTGGTTAAGTGCTCCGGCGAACAGACGCCCAGGCGCGCGCTGCGTAGTCTGGTCCTCGGCAGCCGGTCTGCCGTTGAGCAGCAATTTTCGGGAGATCAATGATGACTTTACTGAAACGGTTTTTCCCAATTTTCATTGCGGCTTCGATGCTGTTCGCTATCGGCTGCGCGTCCACGTCGACGCACGAAAGCACCGGCGAATACATTGACGACACCACGATCACGACGAAGGTGAAGGCGGCGATCTTCAACGAGCCTTCGCTCAGCGTCGCGCAAATCAGCGTCACGACCAACAAGGGCGTGGTGCAGTTGAGCGGCTTCGTGAATTCCAGTGCCGACATCCGCACGGCGGGCTCGGTCGCCCGCTCGGTCAAGGGCGTCGTGTCGGTGGACAATGATCTCCGGCTCAAGTAACCCCGGGACGCCGCAAGTGAACCCGCAGCTGCCGCTTTTTCCGTACGACACTGCGGGGCTGGCGGCGCGAGACGCCGATCGCCGCAAGGTGAAGTACATCTATCAGGGCGCCGGAGTCACGTCGGAGAAAGCGGCAATGAGCCTCTACCGCGCGATCTATCAGCCCACGGACGGCGGCAAGCGCATCCGCGGTATGACGTTTACGGCGCCGGATGCCGAGCATGCCGCACGCATCGCTGAGGACTGGGAACTGCGTGACGATCGGCTACTCACCGTTAAACGTGCTGAGCGTCGTCGTCTCCACGGGTCGCGAGCTGCTTCATAGGAGGCCGCTATGAAGCTGTGGCGCGGAACGCTGGTATTGGCAGCGATGCTGCTGGGGGCGCTCATCGCATCCGATACGCTGGCCGCACGCGGCGGCGGCCGCTCGGGCGGCCACGGTGGGGGCCATGGGGGTGGCCATGCAGCTAACTTCGGTGGTCATAGCGGGCACTTTGCGGGTGGAGGGCACTTTGCGGGTGGCGGTTTCGCTGCTCGGATACGGTTTGTACCGCGCCCGGTGTTTTTCGCGGCCCCAGTCGCCTATTTCCCGCTCGCTTACTATCCGCCGCCGCCCGCTTATTACTACCCACCCTCCTACTACGAGCCAGCCCAGGCGCCCGTCTATTACGAGCAGCCTGTCCAAAGCTCTCTACCGCCGGGTGGCTCCTACCCTCCGCCGCCGAGTTCGGAATCAGCCCCTGCGAGTCCCAGGGGCCCATACGCCGCACAGGACGCTTCCCGTTATCGGCTTTACTGCCCCGACACGAGGAAGTACTACCCCGACGTGAAGACGTGCGCGTCGGCTTGGCTGAAGGTGGTGCCTGACGGCGTGGCTGCTCGGCGCTGATTGCGCAGTGTTACCGGAGAGAATTCCTCACGCGCCGACCGGGTGATCGCCTCGTTGCCGTTCATGCGCTGAGCCTTCGGCGCGCGGCCCGATAGCGCATGCGACCGTCGTTTCCGGTCATCGTCAACGCCGCGGCGGGCAGTGGCTGTCGCGACGAAGAGATCGCGAAACTGCGCGACGCTTTTGATGCCGCAGGCGCGCAAGCGCACTTCTTCGCCGGGCGCCGCGGCGAGGAGCTCCAGTCAATGGCGAGGCGTGCGGCGAGCGAAAAACCGGCGGTCATCGTCGTCGTCGGCGGCGACGGCACGATCAATGCCGTCGCCTCGGCGCTTGTCGGCACGGGCATTGCGCTCGGCATCGTACCGCTCGGCACCTTCAATCACTTTGCCAAGGACCTGCACATTGCGCTGGACCTCGAGGCAGCGGTCCGCACCATCGTTGGCGGCCGCAGCATCAGCGTCGACGTCGGCGAGGTGAACGACCGCATCTTTCTCAATAATTCGAGCGTGGGCCTGTATCCTGCCTTCGTGTTGCTGCGCGAGAGACAGCGAAAGCGGCTCGGTCGGGGAAAATGGCACGCGATGTTCTGGGCCGCCATAACCGTGCTGCGCCGCTCGCCGTTCCTCGACGTCCGGCTCCGCCTGGACCAGGTCGAGCAGCATCGCCGCACACCTTTCGTTTTCATTGGGAATAACGAGTATCGAATGCAGGGATTCGATATCGGTCAGCGCGAGCGCCTGGATAGCGGCTGGCTGAGCGTTTACGTGACGCAGCACTGCGACCGAAGCGGATTGATTCGGCTCGCCCTGGCGGCGCTCCTTGGACGGCTGCAGCAGGGCAGGGACTTCATTGCCGAGACCGCACATTCCCTCAGGATCGAATCGCGGCACAAACATCTGCTGGTGGCTACCGACGGCGAAGTGACGCCGATGCAGACGCCCCTCGACTACCGGATCCGCGCCGGCGCTCTGCGCGTGCTGGTACCCGCGCCGGATCCGCCCGACTCCTGAGGGACGACGCGATGCGCACGCTCGTACATCTCTCCGATCTGCATTTTGGCCGCGTCGACCGCGCGCTGGTCGAGCCATTGACGGCCCGCGTGAAGCAGCTCCAACCCGACCTCGTCGTCGTGTCGGGCGATCTCACGCAGCGTGCGCGCTCCGCGCAGTTTGTCGAAGCTCGGCGTTTTCTCGATACGCTGCCGTCGCCCCAGATCGTCGTGCCGGGCAATCACGATGTGCCGCTTTACAATCTGTTCCAGCGCTTTGTCCAGCCGCTGCACAAGTTCCGCCGCTATATCGCGGCCGACCTGGAACCTGCGTATTTCGACGACGAAATCGCGGTGGTCGGGATCAACACCGCCCGTTCACTCGCGTTCAAAGGCGGCCGAATCAATGAGGCGCAAGTCGAACGCGTGCGGGCGCGCCTGTGCGATCTGGACCAGCGGGTAACAAAGATCGTTGTGTCGCACCACCCCTTCGACTTGCCTGCGGACCGGAGCCGGCACGAACTGGTGGGGCGCGCCGCCATGGCCATGCAGACTTTCGCGCGTTGCGGCGCGGACCTGCTGCTCGCCGGCCACCTTCACGTCAGCCATGCGGACGACACTACTGCGCGCTACAAGCTCGGCGACTTTTCCGCGCTGGTGGTGCAGGCGGGCACTGCTACTTCAACGCGCAGCCGCGGTGAATCGAATTCCTTCAATGCCCTGAACATCACCCTCGGGCGGGTGCGCATCGAGCGCTTCACCTGGAACCCCGCGGTTCGGGATTTTGCGCTGTCCAACATCGAGGAATACGATCACAAGCCCAACGGGTGGAGCGTGAAGCGAGAAGTTGGATAAGTCGGCGTTTATTTGACCAGGACGCAGCTGCAATTTAATCCGCGGGAAATGCCGCCGCAATGTGTGCTCGCGCACATATCGCCGGCCGGATTCGGGAATATGCTGCGACGATGCTGGCAAGAAGTCGAGGACGAGCGGGCGGAAGTCGACATCATCGTCCACAGGATGAATCACGGCGCGAACTGAGTGCTGCGTTGCGAGGAGAAGCGAAATGAGTTTAGGAATGATTCTTTTGATCGTGTTGGTTTTGGCGCTGTTGGGTGTGATTCCGACCTGGCCCCACAGCAGGCAATGGGGTTATTACCCCAGCAGCGGTATCGGCTTGGTGTTGTTGATAATCGTGATATTGCTTCTGCTGGGCAAGATATAGCCGTTATTTTCCATCGCGCTGAGCGCTTACAACAGGAGCAATCGAACATGAACAAAGACCAAGTGAAGGGCGTGGCGAAGGACGTCGTCGGCAAAGTCCAGGAACAAGCGGGCAAGCTGGTTGGAAGCAAGGAACAACAGGTCAAGGGGCTTTCAAAACAGATTTCCGGGAAAGTGCAAAAGGGCGTCGGCGACGTCAAGCAGTCTGTTGAGGATCTCAAAAAGAGCTAGTCTGGAGGCAGGGGATAGAATCTCTGCCGACTCACGAGGAGAAAAACATGGGTGTACTTTCCAGAAGTATTTCGATTTCTGTCCTAGCCACGTTGTTCGCGGCGCCAGCCATGGCGGGCGACGAGGTGTTCATCAACAAGGGTGATATCAAATGGGGCGCTGCGCCGCCGTCGCTGGCCAAGGGAGCGAAGCTCGCGGTTCTTTACGGCGACCCGGGCAAGTCCGGGCCCTTCACGCTTAGACTGATGGCCCCAGCGGGCTACAAGATCGCGCCCCACTTGCACTCGCAGGCGGAGCACCTTACGGTCGTATCCGGCACGTTCTACCTGGGCACGGGAGACAAGATGGACAAGTCACATGCCCACGCCCTCAGCTCCGGCGGGTATCACTACCTTCCGGCGAAAGCGCATCACTACGCATTCACTAAAGCGGCGACAATCGTCCAAGTGAGCGGCGAGGGGCCCTTCGACATCGTTTACCTCAACCCCGCCGACAATCCCGAGAAGGCTGCGAAGAAGTAGCGAAAAATCCGGCTAACACCCCGGGAAACCGACAACATTTGGCCAGATGATACGGGCGCTTGTACTCGCAGTCCTAAGTACTGTCGTTCTGAATGTCGAAGCTGCGAAGGGAGGAAAGGGCAACGGCGCGCCGTCGGCCGCAGCCATGATGCAATCGAAATCCGCGTCGTCCGGACACGGAGGAGGGGCCAACCGGCGATTCTACGATCCCCGCAATCCGCCGCCGCTCGATCCGGGCCGCAAGGTGGCCGAGCAGGATTGCTCCAAGCCCATCGACCTCGAAGCAGGAAATCTGCGCTGCAAGTAATGGCGTGCTAAAAGGTCTGCTCGGACTGACACGCAATTCATCGGGATTGATTCTCACCAACCCGTGCCCCGAGCGTCCGCTCCCGACCCAAAGCGGTCACTCGAGCGGCTTGGTCCAGAGGCACCCCAAAAGAGGAGCAGGACAACCGAACCACTATCCTTTCCTTCGCCTAAATTGAGGAGTAATCTGATTTTGCCGATTTCATCGATCGACATAACAGGGAGGGGACACCCATGAAAACGAAGTTCGGATTGCCGTTAGCGATCGTTATAGGCTTCGTACTTGGCGCCGTGGCGATCAAGGATGTACACGCTCAGACTAAGGCGCCTCTCTACGTTGTTACGGAAATCGATGTGAAAGACCTCGATCCCTATCTGAAGGAGTACGTGCCGAAAGCTCAGGCTTTGATTAAGAAATCCGGTGGCCGGTTCCTTGCTGTCGGACAGAACGTAACGGCGATTGAAGGTGCACCACCGAAGAAGCGC
Organism: Burkholderiales bacterium; assembly: GCA_035602335.1. GTDB lineage: Bacteria > Pseudomonadota > Gammaproteobacteria > Burkholderiales > SG8-39 > SCGC-AG-212-J23. Next base: position 3,540 of record DATNMK010000010.1, on the reverse strand, counting down.
GTTGCCCTGCAAGTCTGGGACAGCATGGAAACATATAAAGCCTACCGCAATTCGGCCGAATTCAAGGAAGTCCGCAAGATCGGCAACAAGTACGCAAAATTCCGCACCTTTACCGTCGAGGGTTTGCCGAAATAGCTCAAGCATTTGCGGGATTCGAGGCCGCCGTAAGTTGGCGGCCTTTTCATTTAAGTTGGCGGACGTGCTTCAATCTCCATGTATTGAGAGCATTTAACGATGACGACGGGTGAATGGCCGCTTCCGACCCTTATCGGACACTCGCAATGACGATGGCGAACGAATGACGCTGCGGCAAGGGAACCCATGAATAGGAGTAGGCGTAACAAGAGCGCGCCTGCTTGGGTCGTGGGCGTCTTCTGCTTTGCCGCCGCCGCGCTCACTGCGTGCACCGGCGGGCAGCGCCTCAATGTCCTGGTGCCCGACGGATCGCCATCGCTCGTCGTGATGGATTTTCGCAAGCCCCTTACGCTCGATCCCCTGCCCGATGGCTGGCATCACCGCACGTTCTTCCGCACCGACCCGATGCAGATCAGCTTTGTGTCGAAGGAGGGCCGGCCTTCGATCCGGCTGGCCACTCATCACAGCGGTTCGATGCTTTACAGGTTCACTGACCTTCCTCTCGACCAGTACCCGATGCTCCGCTGGGACTGGTTTGTCGAGCAGCCAATCGCAAGCGAGATCGACGAGACCACCAAGGCCGGCGACGACCATCCTGCGCGGCTGTATCTTAAGTTTCGCTCGGCTAACGGGGAAACCCACGCCATGGAGATCATCTGGGGCAATCGCAAACTGCGGGCGGGAGACTGGAAGTATCTCGAGTCGTTCTGGGGCGGCAGCCCTTTTCCCCACTATGTGGCGCGCGGCGGCGATGAGAATGCCGGACGCTGGCACGACGAACGGGTCGATCTGCGGACGCTGTATCGCAAGAATTGGGGCGATTCGCGTGGCGCGAACCTCCAGGAAGTAGCGCTGTTCTGCGATACCGACGCGACCGGCGCGCAGAGCGTGGCGTATTTCTCTTCAGTTCGCGTCGAGCGCGCGCCCTAGGCAAAGCCGTTCGTGACCGTCCGCTTTCGACCCAGAGCGGACAGTTCGCTGACCGCTAAGCAGGCGCCGCGCTCATCAAATCCGACATGGAGAAGTGGGGCGAGATCGGCAGGCGGCTCGGCGTCAGCCTCGACTAGCAGCCTTACTCCGGGGTCAGATTCAGCTCCTGCGCGATCTGTCTCCATCGCGCCTGGTCCTTGCGCACGAATCCGGGTTGGACCCCTCGGCAGAGCCCCGAGCCACGAGCCCAAGCGGGTGGACCGAAGTGGCCGGAATTGATGACAATTGCGTGAAACAGGGAGAAATCGAATGGCACGTTCGAAGATCGGTCTTCTCGTTGCGCTGTTTGCGCTTCCGGGCGCCGCGCTCGCCGCGGACGGCGTCACCACGTACGGAGTCGGCGCCGAGCATTCGAGCGGCAAGTACGGCGGCACGCAGACCACCGACATCCTCTATGTGCCGTTCTTCGGCAAACACGAGACCGGTCCTTGGGCCTTTAGGCTCACGGTGCCGTTCATCCGCATCACCGGTCCGGGCAATGTCGTCGGCGCGGGCGCCGATCGGGTGACCCTGCCCGGCGGCTCGGCAACGCGACGCACGAAGTCAGGTCTCGGCGACATAGGCGGCAGCGCGTTCTACAACGTGGTCAAGGAGCGCAATGCGTCATTCGGCCTCGATCTCGGCGCGAAAGTGAAGCTCGGCACCGCAGACAAGGACAAGGGTCTGGGCACCGGCGCCACCGCTTACGCGGTGCAGGCGGACCTCTTCAAGCCGTTCGGCGCGCTGACCACCTTCGGCTCGCTCGGCTATCGCCACTATGGCAATTTCCCGGGCCTCGACGAGCGCAATGTGTTCTACGAATCGATCGGCGGCTCATACCGCGTCTCGAGCGAGACGAGCGCGGGGCTCGCCTACGACTACCGTCCACGCATCACGGTCGGAGGCAGTCCGATCAGCGAGGCCACTGCGTTCGTATCGCAGCGCCTGTCGCGCGATCTGAAGATGCAGCTCTACGCGGTCAAGGGCTTCAGCGACGGCAGCCCGGACTTTGGCCTCGGCGTGGTGTTCAGCTACCGCTATCAGTAGCCGTACGGTCTTGAAGAGGCTCGTATCACGGCAGATTGCAGGCGCTTGGACTCGTGCTCGAGGGAGGAATAAGACCGGAAGCGCTCTCCTTCGGGCGCAGGGCGCTTACTTGCGCTCGGGCTTCTCGGGGCGATGAGGCCTCTCGGGGCGCTCCGGGCGTGGGTTTTCCCTCTGGATTTGTTCTCGCTCAGGCTGCATTCGCGACCGTTCATCCGGGCGTGGGTTTTCCATCTGGATTTGTTCTCGCCCAGGCTGCATGCGCGACCGTTCAATATACTTATCGACGGTCTCTCCTTCTTTGAGCAGTCCACGCTCCCTCAGGGACTTAGTCATGTGTTCGTCAATATGACGCGCATGTTGCTCGATGCGTCCATCAAATTTCCCTTGGTGCTTTTGGAGAAATGCCGGAATGCCATCATGGCGCCGCGGCGCCTCACTCGCAGCTAGGGCATACGCTGCTTGGCCAGCGCCGACCTCGATCTGGCCGCGCTGGGTCTGCAATATCGTTGTCCCTTCGTGCACCCAGTTATGCGTACCTGCCATATCACCGGGCCCGACTTGCCCTTCGGGAATGTGCACTACTTCGAAATTCGTACCGCGCACACCGACGTTCGCAGTTGGCGTCGTGATCTTGTAGGCGCGCTCATGGGACTTGGCGATCCAGCCCGTGACTGCTCGCAGTGCGCCGCGCACTAGATCTATCCAAGTCTCGTCACTCGCGTCACCTTTTGCCGAGAATGCCGCGATCTTCACGACAGTATTCGGGCGTACGGCGAGAAACCCGCCATCCGTTAGCACGGCATGCAGCTCGCCGTCGCCCCCCGTCTCGATCGTATCGCCTGGATTAAGGCCCAAACCGTTGAACGCGGCTTGCTTGCTGCCACTCACCGACGTGACCGCAACCGTCCCGTCCGAAAGATCAACCGTTCCTGCGCCCTGAGCCCACGCGTTGCCGCCCAGGCAGGCAACTGCGAGAAGAGAAAATGTCAGATATCGTTTCAGATTATGTCGTTTAGTTATACGTGCGCCGACCACGTCAGCGCCGCCTGGACGACGATCTCGAGCTGGCCGCGAATCTTCTCCTGCCCGACATATTGGTGCCCTTCGTTTTTCCGTAATACCGAGCGCTAAGCAGAGTTTGTTCCGCGGTTTCGCGCGGCAAGGCGTCGTGAATGGATCTGTCATCTGACGCTTGGAGGGCGGGCATGGCGACCCGGCAGCAGCCGGTCGTACTCCTTCTTGACCACCGCGTAGCACTCGCACACGCGCGCTTCCAGCCGCCGTCGGTCGAGAACACTGATGTGGCCGCGGCTGTAGTGGATCAGCCCCTCGGACTGCAGCTTGCCGGCGGCTTCGGTAACGCCCTCGCGGCGCACGCCCAGCATGTTG
>DATNMK010000009.1:0-26550 GCA_035602335.1 Burkholderiales bacterium | reverse complement strand
GGGTGAGGCTGGCGAGCCGCTCGCCAATCTGCCCGCCGGGGCGGAACGCATCGACGTGTTCAACAAGGCGGATCTGGCCCCGGGCTTTTCGCCCCCGGCGACAGGGCATGCAGCGGTGGTCGTATCGGCCAAAACCGGCTCCGGCCTGGATGAGCTGCGCGGAGCGATCCTGCAAGCGGCCGGATGGTCCTCGACCGGCGAATCGCTGTTTCTCGCGCGGGAGCGGCACCTTCGCGCCCTAGAGACCGCGCGCCAGCGCCTGCAGGCGGCGGCAGGGCAATTGCGACACTGGGAATTTCTGGCGGAGGAGTTGCGCCTTGCGCAGAACGCGCTCGGCAGCATCACCGGGGAGTTCACCGCGGACGACCTTCTCGGCGAGATTTTCGCCCGCTTTTGTATCGGCAAGTAGCTACTTCTTCTTCTTGGTGCGCTCCGCCATGATCTTTTCGTAGCACTGCGCGCAAACTTCGCGCTTGTGCTTGATTCCGGGCAGGGTGCGGAAGGTCGCGCGCGGCCGGGAGTGCTGCCCGTGAAAGCAATATTTCAGTGGATTCAGATTAGCCATCGACTCCCCTAATGATCGCTCCAAGACCTAACTGTGCGCTTTTTTTGGCTCGCCGGTGCACAGCCTGGGCCTCGTAACGCGGGTTATCGTGCTGATCAGCACGACCGCACCTAACCATCACGCGGCACGGCTGCTGCGGGATTGAGTTCGCAAGCTATAACATGTTGATGATAAATATGTTTATCCATTCGGACTGGCTCCCCGATCCGTTTGGTAGCGGGTCTGCGGTGCTACAATCGCCGCGAACAAATTACATTCCTCCGGCCCGGCCTTTGCGCTGGGCCGTTTGCCTTTCAGGAGTCTTGCGCGATGAATGCACCCGCCTCCGCACCCGACCAATCGAATGCTCCTGACTGGGTGCGCAATAGCGCCCTGCGGCAGTGGGTCTCGGAGGTGGCGCGGCTTACCAAGCCTGAACGCATCCACTGGTGTGACGGCTCACAGGCCGAGTACGACCGGCTTTGCGCCGAGCTGGAGGCAGCAGGCACGTTCATCCGTCTGAACGACAAGCTGCGACCCAACTCGTATCTCGCGCGCTCGCACCCCAGCGACGTCGCGCGCATGGAGGACCGCACTTTCATTTGCAGCCAGGACAAGGACGATGCAGGACCGACGAACAATTGGATCGATCCGCGCGAGATGCGCCAGACGCTGAACCGCCTGTTCGACGGTTCCATGCGCGGGCGCACGATGTACGTGATGCCCTTCTCGATGGGCCCGATCGGCTCGCACATCGCGCAGATCGGTGTCGAGATTTCCGACTCGGCGTATGTAGCGGTCAACATGCAGATCATGACCCGCATGGGCCGCGCGGTCGCCGAGTGGCTCGGCGAAGACGGCGCTTTCGTGCCTTGCGTGCACTCGGTCGGCGCGCCGCTGGCGCCGGAAAAGAACGACGTCCCCTGGCCGTGCAACGAGAAGGAAAAGTGGATCGTGCACTTTCCGGAAACGCGCGAGATCTGGTCCTACGGCTCGGGTTACGGCGGCAACGCGCTGCTCGGCAAGAAATGCCTTGCGCTGCGTATCGCTTCGGTGATGGCGCGCGACGAAGGCTGGCTCGCCGAGCACATGCTGATCCTCGGCATGCAGCCGCCCGCGGGAGAAAAGAGTTATATCGCCGCGGCATTTCCCTCGGCCTGCGGCAAGACCAACCTGGCGATGCTCATTCCGCCGCCGGCCCTCAAAGGCTGGAAAGTCACCACGATCGGCGAAGACATCGCGTGGATCAAGCCGGGCCGCGATGGCCGCTTCTATGCCATCAACCCCGAATATGGGTTGTTCGGCGTGGCGCCGGGCACTTCGGAGCACACCAATTCCAACGCGATGCAAATGCTTCGCGAGAACGTCATTTTCACCAATGTGGCGATGACTCCTGAGGGCGATGTCTGGTGGGAGGGCATGACCGAGCAGCTGCCGGCGCGCCTCATCGATTGGCAGGGCAAGGAATGGACCCCCAGTTCCGGCAGTCTCGCCGCGCACGCCAATGCGCGCTTCACGGTTTCCGCCTCACAGTGCCCGTCGATGGACCCGAAGTGGGAGGATCCGCAAGGTGTTCCGATTTCGGCCTTCATCTTCGGCGGCCGTCGCTCCTCCACAGTGCCGCTCGTTGTCGAGGCGCCCAGCTGGGAAGAGGGCGTCTATATGGCGGCCACGCTCGGTTCGGAGACCACCGCTGCGATTACCGGGAAGGTCGGCGTGGTGCGGCGCGATCCGATGGCCATGCTCGCGTTCTGCGGCTACAACATGGGCGACTATTTCGCGCACTGGCTGAAAATGGGGCGCGCCGTGCAGCATCCGCCGAAGATCTTCCGCGTCAACTGGTTCCGGCGCGACGCCCAGGGCAAGTTCATCTGGCCGGGATTCAGCGAGAACATGCGTGTGCTGCAGTGGATCGTCGAGCGCTGCCAGGGCGGCACGCGCGGTGTGGAAACATCGCTCGGCGTAATGCCGCGCTACGAAGACCTCAATTGGTCGGGGCTGGAAAAAGTTTCGGCAGCGCAGTTCGCCGAGCTGGAGCGGATCGATGCGCTGGCCTGGAAAGAGGAGCTCGCCTCGCACGACGCGCTGTTTGCCAAGCTCGGCAAGCGGCTGCCCGACGCGCTCGAGGCACGACGCGGCCGCATGCACCAGAAGCTGGCCGCGTAGCACCTAGTCCGACGACGGCCGCAGCGCGAAGCGTGCGCCAGCGGCGGCGAGCAGTGCCGTTGCGCCAGCGATGGCCAGCGCGGCGGGGGAGCGAAAATACTCGAGCAGCCAACCGCCTGCAGCGAGGCCGACCCCCACGCCGGCGAGCAGAGCGCTTGCCGACCATGTGAACGCCTCGGTGGAATGCTCCGGCCGCGTCGTCTTTGCCACCAGCATCGACTGAATCGTGAGCGCGGGCGCCATGACGATGCCTGCCGCCACGCTCCAGAGCGCGAACGGCCATGGCTCCCAGCGCAAGGCGAGAGTTGCAAGGCCGAGTCCCATTAACGCAAGGGTCACCGAGAACTGACGCACGAGTGGCAGATGCCAGCTCCGGCTGCCGTAGGCGAGTCCGCCCAGCGCACTGCCTGCGCTCATCAGACCGAGCAAAACCCCGGCAAGTGCCGGATCGCCGAGTTCGGTGGCGTAGGCGGTGATACCAATCTCCAGCAGCCCGAACGCAATAGAAAAACAGAGGATCACGCCCACCAGCGGCGCAAACCCTCGCTCGACGAGCGGCCCGAGCAATCTTGCGCTGCTGCGCGGCTCGATGCGCCAACTGTGCAGCGCGGGCGAACGCAGAAATAGCAAAGTCCCCGCGGCGGCGCATGCCGCAGCAAAGAGCACAGCCAGGTCGGGCGACGCAGCCGCGACGAAGAGAGCCACGAGCATCGGGCCCACGATGAAGATCATCTCGATAAGCACCGCTTCGAGCGAATACGCGGCGGCGAGCAACGCGTCGTCGCCGAGCCGCTGCTTCAGGTAGGCGCGCATGCATACCGTGATGGGGGGAAAGCTCGCGCCTGCAGTGACCGCCAGACCGAGCGAAAGCCAAGCCGGCGCGCTCTTCGTCACTGCCGCAACCAGCGCGATCAGCGCGGCAGGGAATACGACAGCGCAGGCGAGAAGCGTCCAGCGCGGCCCATAGCGGTCGATGCACCGGCCGAGCAGCGGGGCGACGATCGCCAGGCCGGCCACGTAGCAAGCGGTTGCCGCGCCGCCTTGCGCGAATGAGCCGCTCGTCATCTGCACGAGGATCAGAATCGCGAGACCCGTGATGCCGATCGGCAGGCGCCCGATCAACGAAGCGGCAAATGTCTCTCTCAACTCGCGCGGCGTGAGCAGCGCAACGTAACGGGTCAGCGAAATCACGGAAGGGCCTGAATTTTCGCACCACCGGTGAATGCTGCATTGCAGCATCCGGCTTGTTCCACGTGAAACGTGGACCATCACGCTCGCGCTGCTAGTTCCACGTGGAACGATGGCGTAAAATCGCGCGTCCCCATGGAGTTTCCCGCCGAATTCGACGTCATCGTGGTCGGCGGCGGCCACGCTGGCACTGAAGCCGCGCTCGCTGCCGCCCGGATGGGTTGTCGCACGCTACTGTTGACTCACAGCGTGGAGACGCTGGGGCAGATGTCTTGCAACCCATCGATCGGCGGCATCGGCAAAGGCCATCTGGTCAAGGAAATCGACGCCTTGGGGGGCGCGATGGCGCTTGCTACCGACGAGGCCGGGATCCAGTTCCGGCGACTGAATTCATCGAAGGGCGCGGCGGTTCGTGCTACGCGCGCGCAAGCGGACCGTGTGCTCTACAAGCTGGCCATTCGCCGGCGAATCGAGAACCAGGCCAACCTAGCGGTTTTCCAGCAGGCCGTCGACGACCTCCTGCTCGAGGGAGACCGGGCGGTTGGAGTCGTCACGCAACTTGGTCTTCGCTTCCGGGGGCGGGCCGTGGTCCTGACGACCGGGACGTTCCTCGCGGGCCTGATCCATGTCGGCCTGCAGAACTATCAGGCAGGCCGGGCCGGCGATCCCGCTTCCATTACGCTCGCCGCCAGGCTGAGGGAAATCAAGCTTCCAGCGGGCCGGTTGAAAACAGGCACGCCGCCTCGCCTCGATGCCCGCAGCATCGATTTTTCCGTCCTGGAAGAACAGCCCGGCGACGTTCCGGAGCCGGTGTTTTCTTTCATCGGGCGGCGCGACATGCATCCGCGCCAGCTGCCGTGCTGGATCACGCACACCAACTCGGCGACCCACGAAATCATCCGCGGTGCCCTGGACCGCTCGCCGATGTACACCGGGGTGATCCAAGGCGTCGGACCCCGCTATTGCCCGTCGATAGAGGACAAGATTCACCGTTTTGCCGGCAAGCCGAGCCATCAGTTGTTTCTCGAGCCAGAAGGGCTCACCAGCAACGAGATCTATCCAAACGGCATCTCCACCAGCCTGCCTTTCGACGTGCAGCTGGAGCTCGTGCATTCGATCCGCGGCCTGGAGCGGGCGCACATCGTGCGTCCAGGCTATGCGATCGAGTACGACTATTTCGACCCCCGCAATCTGCGGGCGTCCCTGGAGACGAAGAGCATCGGCTGCCTCTTCTTCGCCGGTCAGATCAACGGCACCACGGGGTACGAGGAGGCGGCAGCACAAGGCCTTCTTGCGGGGATCAACGCGGCGCTTCGGGTACGCGGCAAGGGGGCTTGGTGGCCGCAGCGCGATCAGGCGTATCTTGGGGTGCTGGTGGACGACCTTGTTACGCGCGGCGTTTCGGAGCCCTACCGCATGTTCACCAGCCGAGCCGAATACCGTCTGATGCTGCGCGAAGACAATGCCGACCTGCGGCTGACCGAGAGGGGGCGCCAGCTCGGCGTAGTCGATGATGCCCGCTGGGACGCTTTCAACCGCAAGCGCGACGCTATTGCACTCGAGCAGGAGCGTCTAAAATCGACGTATGTGAGCGCAAGCTTTCGTGAAAGGCGCAGTCTTTTAGAGCTTCTGCGTCGCCCTGAGGTTAGCTATGCGAGTCTGGTCGACGATTCGAGCGTTGACCCCGCCGTCGCCGAGCAGATCGAGATCCAAGCGAAATACGAGGGCTACATTGGGCGGCAACGCGCGGAGGTCGAGCGCCGCAGCAAGCTCGAAACGCTCGCCCTGCCCACCGACATCGATTACCGCTCGGTGCGCGGCCTGTCGGTCGAAGTGCAGCAAAAGCTCAACCGGTATCGACCGCAAACGATCGGCCAAGCGTCGCGCATTTCAGGGGTCACGCCAGCCGCGATCTCGTTGCTATTGGTGCATTTGAAGCGAGGCTTCCAGCCCCACCAGAAAACGGCATGACGCCGCAGGCCGCACTCGACCACGGGCTCGGCGAACTCGCGCTGGCCCTGCCCCCGGGCGCGCCTGAGCAGCTGCTGCGCTACGTCGAGCTGCTCGCGAAGTGGAACCGGACCTACAACCTGACCGCGATTCGTGACCCACTCGAGATGGTGAGCCAGCATCTGCTCGATTCGCTCGCCGTTATTCCGCACCTGCCGATGCCCGAGGCCGACGCGGCGCTCGCCGATGTCGGTTCGGGTGCCGGGCTGCCCGGCATTGCCCTTGCGATCGCACGGCCGGCATGGCGCGTGGCGCTCAACGACGCAAGCCAGAAGAAGTGTGCTTTCCTGCGCCAGGCATCGATCGAGCTCGCACTGCGAAACGTCGAAGTGCAGGAAGCGCGCGTCGAAGCGTGGTTGCCGGTGCGGCGGTTCGAAGTGGTGATCTCGCGCGCATTTGCCGACCTCGGTGCCTTCATTGCGGCGTGCCGCCATCTGGTTGCGCGCGGTGGCGCGCTGGCCGCGATGAAGGGCGTGTACCCGCGCGACGAGCTGCAGCGCCTGCCCAGCGGTTGCGCCTGTGATGAAGCGATTCGGCTGCGCGTGCCTTTGCTCGATGCCGAGCGCCATTTGGTGCTTTGCCGCCCGGAGAACTGAGCGTGGCGCACGTGCTCGCGGTGGTGAACCAGAAGGGCGGTGTCGGCAAGACGACGACCAGCGTCAACCTCGCCGCCGCGCTCGCTCAGGCCGCGCGCCGCGTGCTGCTCGTCGACCTCGACCCGCAGGGCAACGCGACGATGGGAAGCGGTGTGGACAAGCGCACTGTGTCCCGCACCGTCTATCACGTCCTGCTCGGGCTCGGCGAGCTCACCTCGGTACGCACGCGCTCCGAACGCGGCGGCTATGACCTGGTGCCGGCCAACCGCGAGCTCGTCGGGGCGGAGGTAGAGCTCGTTGCGCTGCAGGCGCGCGAGACAAGGCTCAAAGTCGCCCTCGAGCGCGTGTTGGGCGAATACGACTTCATTCTCATCGATTGCCCGCCCTCGCTCAGCCTGCTCACCGTCAACGCCCTCACCGCAGCGCGCCGCGTGCTGATCCCGATGCAATGTGAGTACTACGCGCTCGAGGGGCTGTCGGACCTCGTGGGCACGATCAAGCGCGTGCGCGCGCATCTCAATCCCGAGCTCGAAATCGCGGGTCTGCTGCGCACCATGTATGACCCGAGAAACACGCTCTCGCAGCAAGTTTCGCAGCAGCTCGAGACGCATTTCGGCGACAAGGTCTACCGCACCCTCGTGCCGCGCAACGTACGGCTCGCCGAGGCGCCCAGCTACGGCGTGCCGGCAGTGCTGTGGGATGCGGCATCGAAGGGCGCGCAGGCCTACGTCGCGCTCGCCGACGAAATCCTCGCGCAGGGAGCGCCCGCATGATCAAGCCCAGGGGACTCGGACGTGGACTCGACGCGCTGCTCGGCGGCGATGAGCTGCCGCGCGAGGCGCTGCTGACGCTGCCGGTGGCGCGCATCCGGCCGGGGCGCTACCAGCCGCGTACCAAGATGGACCAGCAGGCGCTCGCCGAGCTCGCCGAATCGATCCGCTCGCAGGGATTGATGCAGCCGCTGCTCGTGCGCCCGGTGGACCGTGAGCGCTACGAGCTGATCGCCGGCGAGCGGCGCTGGCGCGCGGCGCAAATGGCAGGCCTGGAGGAAGTGCCGGCGCTGGTGCGCGAAGTGCCGGACGAAGCCGCGCTCGCGATGTCGCTGATCGAGAATATCCAGCGCGAGAACCTGAACCCGATGGAAGAGGCAGCGGGGCTGCAGCGCCTGGTCGACGAGTTCAAGATGACGCACGAGCAGGCGGCCGACTCGGTCGGCCGCTCGCGCAGCGCCACGACCAACCTGTTGCGGCTGCTGAAGCTCGCCAAACCGGTCCAGGAAATGCTGTTGGAAGGCGCGCTCGAGATGGGGCACGCGCGGGCGCTGCTCGCGCTCGACGCGGCGCGGCAGATCGAAGCCGGCACGCGCGTTGCGTCGCGGCGCCTGTCGGTGCGCGAGACCGAAGCGCTGGTGCAGGGCATGCTGCGCGGCCCGGCGGCGCGGCGCCGCAAGCGGACCGACCGCGACCTCGCGCGGCTGGAAGAGGAAGTGTCGGAGCGGCTCGGCACGACCGTCGAGATCCGCGCGGGGAAAAAGGGCGCCGGCAAAGTCGTGCTGCACTATTCGAGCCTCGACCATCTCGAGCAGCTACTCAAGAAGCTGCGCTGACGTGTATAATTTTGCGGCTTTGCCCGGTGCGAAGAGAACCAACGCTATGCTTCGCCATCTGAGCAAGCCGATACGCACGGTTTTGCAATGGCAGCTCGCGGCAACGGCTGCTATGACGATTGCCGCCACGTTGCTGGCCGGCGCGCAGACTGCGGTATCGGCGGCCGCCGGCGGCTTGGTCAGCGTCGTTGCCGGGCTGGCGTCCGCATTCGTGGCTTCGAGGAGCGACGCGAAGTCCGCAGGGGGAATTCTGTTCGGCGCGTTGCGGGCCGAAGCAATCAAGGTCGGCATCGCCGTGCTCCTGCTGTGGCTCGTGCTGGCGAACTACGCGGAGGCGGTGGTCGGCGTCTTCGTCGGAGCGTTCATCGTCACGATGCTGATATTCGCCATGGCGTTTTTTGTCCGCGACTACTGACGCAATCAAGCCGATGACCGCCGGTAAAGAGCTCACCCCCTCCGAGTACATCGAGCACCATCTCACCTTCCTGTCCAAGCCGGTGGGCGGCGGGGAAGGCGGCTTCTGGACGATCAATGTCGATTCGGTTGTCACCGCGCTCATCCTCGGCGTGGTGGCGCTCGGCTTCATCTGGTGGGTGGTGCGCGGCGCGACCGCTGGCGTGCCGGACAGGCGCCAAGCCTTCGTCGAGCTGCTGATCGGCTTCATCGACGATCAGGTTAAGGGAATCTTTCATCATGGCGACCGCAATCGCTTCGTCGCGCCGGCCGCACTCACGGTATTCGTGTGGGTGGTGCTGATGAACGCGATGGATTTCCTGCCGATCGACATTCTCGCCGCGGTGCTCGGATGGTTCGGCGTGCACGAGTGGCGCCCGGTGCCGACCGCCGATGTGAACACCACCTTCGCCCTTGCGCTGTCGGTCTGGGTGCTGATGATCGGCTTCTCCATCGCCGCCAAGGGGCTGGGCGGCTGGATTCGCGAGCTGTTCTGCGCGCCGTTCGGTTCCAACGCGCTGCTCTGGCCGGCGAATTTCCTTTTCAACCTGGTCGAGTACATCTCGAAGCCGCTATCGCACTCGCTGCGGCTGTTCGGCAACATGTATGCCGGCGAGATCCTTTTCCTGCTGCTGTGGATGTGGGCGGCGACCGGACTCGCCGGCACCATCTTCGCTTCGCTGCTCGGCCTGGGCTGGGCGATCTTTCACATCCTGATCGTGCTGCTGCAGGCCTACATCTTCATGATGCTGACCGTCGTCTACATCTCGATGGCGCACGAGCACCACTAAACGCATTTCGTCTTACGCTCAGGAAAGGGAAAAAACCAATGGAAAAGCTTCAGTTGCTGGCGATGGTCCAGGCTTACACCGGCATCGGCATCGGCCTGATGATCGGACTCGGCGCCGCGGGAGCCTGCATCGGCGTGGGCATCATGTGCAGCCGCTTTCTCGAGGCGGCAGCGCGCCAGCCCGAGCTCACCAATTCGCTGCAGGGCAAGGTATTCCTGCTGCTCGGTTTGATCGACGCCTCGTTCATCATCGGCCTGGGCATCGCCATGTTCTTCGCCTTCGCCAATCCGCTCGCCACGGCGTTCCGCTAACGCAACCCGGGAGGGCAGCATGAACCTCAACCTGACGCTCATCGCGCAGGCCATCACCTTCGCGGCCTTTATCTGGTTCACGGCGAAGTTCGTGTGGCCGTACATGTTGCGCGCTATCGAGACGCGGCAGAAGACCATTGCCGACGGCCTCGCCGCTGCGGAGCAGGGGCGCCGCTCGCTCGAGCTGTCGACGCGCCAGGCCGACGAAGCGATCAAGGAGGCGCGCAGTCGCGCCGCCGAGATCGTCGGCCAGGGCGAGAAACGCGCTGCGCAGCTGATCGAGGAGGCGAAAGGCGCTGCCAAGGAAGAGGGCAACCGCGAGAAGGCCGCGGCAAAGGCCGAGATCGAGCAGGAAGTGGCGCGCGCGCGCGAGCAGCTGCGCGAGCATGTGGCCGAGCTCGCGGTCGCGGGCGCCGAGAAAATCTTGCGCCGCGAGGTGGACGCTAGATCCCACGCCCAGTTGTTGGAAGAGATAAAGAGGCAATTCTAGATGGCCGAACCGAGCACCATCGCCAGACCGTACGCCGAAGCGGCGTTCAAGCTGGCAGACGCCGCCGGACGCCTGCGCGAATGGTCGGAGATGCTCGCTGTGCTGGCGGCGGTCGCCCAAGACGAGCGCGTGCTGCGCGCCATCGGCGATCCCAAATTGTCCGATGCGAAGGTGGCCGGGCTGTTCATCTCGATCCTTGCCGGGAAACTCAGCGCGGACGCCGAAAACTTCGTCCGCGTGCTCACCGAGAACAAGCGCCTTGAGCTGCTGCCCGAGATCCACGCCCAGTACGAGGCGCTCAAGAACGAGCGCGAGGGCATCGTCCAGGTCGAGGTACATTCGGCGTTCGAGCTTGCTGCGCCGCAGTTCGCCGACCTGGTGTCGCGGCTGGAAAAGAAGACCGGCCGCAAGGTGAAGGCGAGCGTGCGCCTCGACAAGGAGCTGATCGGAGGCGTCAAGGTGGTGCTCGGCGACAAAGTGATCGACGGTTCCGTGCGCGCACAGCTCGCCGCGCTCGAGACCGCATTGAAAGCTTAAGGAGCAGGCATGCAACTCAATCCGTCCGAAATCTCGGAACTGATCAAGAGCCGCATCCAGAACCTGGACGCCGGCGTACAGATGCGCACGCAGGGCACCGTGGTGTCGGTGACCGACGGCATCTGCCGTATCCACGGGCTTTCGGACGCGATGCAAGGCGAGATGCTCGAATTCCCGCGCAACACCTTCGGGCTCGCCCTGAACCTCGAGCGCGACTCGGTGGGCGCGGTGGTCCTCGGGGAATACACGCACATTACCGAAGGCGACGTCGTGAAGTGCACCGGCCGCATTCTCTCGGTGCCGGTCGGGCCGCAGCTGCTTGGCCGCGTGGTCAACTCCCTCGGTGAGCCGATCGACGGCAAGGGCCCGGTCGATTCGAAGGAAACCGACGTCATCGAGAAGGTGGCCCCGGGCGTGATCTGGCGCAAATCGGTGTCACAGCCCGTGCAGACGGGCCTTAAGGCGATCGACGCGATGGTGCCGATCGGGCGCGGCCAGCGCGAGCTGATCATCGGCGATCGCCAGACCGGCAAGACCGCGGTCGCGGTCGACACCATCATCAACCAGAAGGGCAAGGATCTGTTTTGCGTCTACGTGGCGATCGGCCAGAAGGCCTCCACCATCGTCAACGTCGTGCGCAAGCTCGAAGAGCACGGCGCGATGGCCTATACCATCGTCGTCGCCGCCTCGGCTTCCGAGTCGGCGGCGATGCAGTACATCGCGCCCTACTCGGGATGCACGATGGGTGAGTACTTCCGCGATCGCGGCCAGGACGCGCTCATCATCTACGACGATCTCACCAAGCAGGCCTGGGCCTACCGGCAGGTGTCATTGCTGCTGCGCCGGCCGCCGGGGCGCGAAGCTTATCCCGGTGACGTGTTCTATCTGCACTCCCGCCTGCTCGAGCGCGGCGCGCGCGTAAACGAGGAGTACGTGGAGCGCTTCACCAAGGGCAAAGTCAAAGGCAAGACCGGCTCGCTCACCGCGCTGCCGATCATCGAGACGCAGGCGGGCGACGTCACCGCGTTCGTGCCGACCAACGTCATCTCGATCACCGATGGCCAGATCTTCCTCGAGACCGACCTCTTCAACGCCGGCATCCGGCCCGCCATCAACGCCGGCATCTCGGTGTCGCGCGTAGGCGGTGCGGCGCAGACCAAGATCATGAAGCGCCGCGACACCGGCGGCGGCGTGCGCCTCGCGCTCGCGCAGTACCGCGAGCTGGCCGCATTCGCGCAATTCGCGAGCGACCTGGACGAGGCGACGCGCAAGCAGCTCGAGCGCGGCCGCAGGGTGACCGAGCTGATGAAGCAGCCGCAGTACCGCCCGCTGCAGGTCTGGGAGATGGCGCTTACGCTTTTCGCCGTCAACAACGGCTACTTTGACGACATCGACGTCAAGCAGGCGCTCGCCGCGGAGAAGTCGATGCGCGACTACCTGAAGGCGAAGTACGCCGAGCTCGCCGAGCGCATGGAGCAGAAGAAGGACCTGTCCGCGGAGGACGAGAAGGCGCTGCACGCGGCGATCAAGGACTGGAAGAAGAACGGCTCGTTCTGACCATGCCGGGCACCAAGGAAATCAGGCTGAAGATCCGGAGTGTGCAGAACACCCGTAAGATCACCAAGGCGATGGAGATGGTCGCCGCATCGAAAATGCGCAAGGCACAGGAGCGCATGCGCCATGCGCGTCCCTACGGCGAGAAGATCCGCAATGTCGCCGCCCACATCTCGCATGCCAACCCGGAATACCGGCATCCCTTCCTTGTGTCGCGCGACACCGTGAAGCGGGTCGGCATCATCGTGGTGACCACCGACAAGGGACTGTGCGGCGCACTGAACACCAACCTGCTGCGCCTGGTGCTCGCGCAGTACAAGGAATGGCGGGCACAGAGCGAGGAGATCGACGTTTGCGCGATCGGCAACAAGGGCCTGGGCTTCATGCAGCGCCTGGGCGCCAATATCGTGTCGCAGGTGACCCAGCTGGGCGATCGGCCGCAGATGGACAAGCTGATCGGCGCCGTGAAGCTGATGCTCGACGGCTACGTCGAGGACCGTTTCGACCGCCTGATGCTCGCCTACACGCGCTTCATCAACACCATGAAGCAGGAGCCTGTGATCGAGCAGCTGCTGCCGCTCGCCGGCGAGCGGCTGGGATCCCCCGAAGCGGTATGGGACTACATCTACGAGCCCGAGGCGCGCGCGGTGCTCGACCAGGTGATGACGCGCTACATCGAGGCAATCATCTATCAGGCGGTCACCGAGAACATGTCGTCAGAGCAGTCGGCGCGCATGGTGGCGATGAAGGCCGCGTCCGACAACGCGGAGACGCTGATCGACGAGCTGACATTGATCTACAACAAGAACCGTCAGGCGGGAATCACTAAGGAGCTTTCGGAAATCGTCGGCGGCGCAGCCGCCGTTTAGAGCTATAGGAAGAAACAACATGGCCCAGCCGCAAGGAACCATCGTGCAGTGCATCGGCGCGGTGATCGACATCGAGTTCCCGCGCGAGAACATGCCCGGCATCTATGACGCGCTGACGCTCGACGACACCGGCGAGGTCGGGTTCGCCGAGAAGGGGCTCACCTTCGAGGTCGAGCAGCAGCTCGGCGACGGGGTCGTGCGCTGCATCGCGCTCGGCTCCGGCGACGGCCTGCGCCGCGGGATGAAAGTGACCGGCACGGGGGCCCCGATCTCCGTCCCGGTGGGCATGGGGACGCTCGGCCGCATCATGGACGTGCTCGGCAGGCCGATCGACGAGGCCGGGCCGATCAAGACCGAGGAGCGGCGCTCGATCCATCAGGTAGCGCCGAAATTCGACGAGCTTTCGCCCTCGGTCGAGCTGCTCGAGACCGGCATCAAGGTGATCGACCTCATGTGCCCCTTCGCCAAGGGAGGAAAAATCGGCCTCTTCGGTGGCGCCGGCGTCGGCAAGACCGTCAACATGCTGGAGCTCATCAACAACATCGCCACACAGCACTCGGGCCTGTCGGTGTTCGCCGGCGTCGGCGAGCGCACGCGCGAGGGCAACGACTTCTACCACGAGATGGCGGAGGCCGGCGTCATCAAGCTCGACAACATCTCCGAGTCAAAGGTCGCCATGGTGTTCGGCCAGATGAACGAGCCTCCGGGTAACCGCCTGCGCGTGGCGCTCACGGGCCTAACTATGGCGGAGAAATTCCGCGACGAGGGTCGCGATATTCTTTTCTTTGTCGACAACATCTATCGCTTCACGCTCGCCGGAACCGAGGTGTCGGCGCTGCTCGGCCGCATGCCCTCAGCGGTTGGCTATCAGCCGACGCTCGCCGAGGAGATGGGCAAGCTGCAGGAGCGCATCACCTCGACCAAGGTCGGTTCCATCACCTCCATCCAGGCGGTCTACGTTCCGGCCGACGACCTCACGGATCCGAGTCCAGCGACCACCTTCGGCCACCTCGACGCCACGGTGGTGCTGTCGCGCGACATCGCTTCGCTGGGCATCTACCCGGCGGTCGATCCGCTCGACTCAACCTCGAGGCAGGTCGACCCGAACACCATCGGCGAGGATCACTACAACACCACGCGCTCGGTGCAGGGCACGCTGCAGCGCTACAAGGAGCTGCGCGACATCATCGCCATCCTGGGCATGGACGAGCTCTCGCCCGAGGACAAGCTTGCCGTGGCGCGCGCGCGCAAGATCCAGCGTTTCCTTTCGCAGCCGTTCACGGTGGCGCAGAACTTCACCGGCACTCCGGGCAAATACGTGTCGCTCAAGGACACCATCAAGGGCTTCAAGATGATCGTCAACGGCGAGTGCGACCAGCTGCCCGAGCAGGCGTTCTACATGGTGGGGCCGATCGAGGAAGCCTTCGAGAAAGCGAAAACATTGCAGTAATGGCTGCGCCGACCATCCATGTCGATGTGGTAAGCGCCGAAGAGTCGATCTTCTCCGGCGAGGCCGAGTTCGTCGTCCTTCCCGGCGAAGCGGGCGAGCTCGGCATCTACCCGCGCCACACGCCGCTCATCACGCGCATCCGTCCGGGCGCCGTGCGCATCAAGCCGGCCGGCGGCGGCGAAGAGCAGTTGATCTTCGTCGCCGGCGGCATTCTCGAGGTGCAGCCCACGGTGGTCACGGTGCTGGCCGATACTGCCATCCGCGGCGCCGACCTCGACGAGGCCAAGGCAAACGAAGCGTTGCGGCGTGCGGAAGAGGCGCGGCGCACTGCGCGCGACAAGCAGGAGATCGCGGCAGTGGAGAGCGAGCTGGCGATGCTCGCCGCGCAGCTCGCGGCGATCCGCAAGCTGAGGAAAAAGTAGCGCCTCCAGCGAGGCGCGGCGCTTAGCGTGCGCATACCGCTCGCGTGAAAACGAGCTACGACCTGCTCATCGTCGGCGGCGGCATCAACGGCGCCGGCATCGCACGCGACGCCGCCGGCCGCGGGCTCTCGGTCCTGATGGTCGAACGAGGCGATCTGGCGGCCGCGACCTCGTCGGCCTCCTCGAAGCTGATCCACGGCGGGCTGCGCTATCTCGAGCAGTACGAATTCCGCCTGGTGGCCGAGGCGCTCGCCGAGCGCGAGATCCTGCTGCGCATTGCCGGGCACCTCGCCTGGCCGGCGCGCTTCGTCATGCCGCATGTGCCGGGGTTGCGGCCGCGCTGGGAGATCCGGCTGGGACTGTTTCTCTACGATCACCTGGCCCGGCGCTCGCTCCTGCCGGGATCGCGCGCGGTGCGGCTCGATACACCGCCGTACTCCTCCGGTCTGAAGACCGAGCTCAGACACGGCTTCGTGTATTCGGACTGCCGCGTGGACGACGCGCGCCTGGTGATTGCGAATGCGGTGGATGCCGCCGAGCGTGGCGCCCGCATCCTGGTAGATACCGAATGCCTGGCGGCGCGGCGCGAAGGCACACTTTGGCGTGCTTCCCTGTCCGGCGGTGTCGAAGTCGAGGCGCGCGCGATCGTAAACGCCGCCGGGCCCTGGGTGAAGGACGTCCTCAATCAACGCCTGGGACAGCCGAGCCGCGACGCCGTTCGGCTCGTCAAGGGCAGCCATATCGTCCTGCCGCGGCTCTACGACGGCGAGCACGCCTTTATCCTGCAGAATGACGATCGGCGCGTAGTGTTCATGATCCCCTGGGAAGAGCGCTTTACGCTGGTGGGAACCACCGACGTGCCCGTTAGCCAGCCGGACCAGGCGGATGCGACGCAGGAGGAGACCGACTACCTTTGCCGCGCGGTAAACCGCTATCTCGCGCGACCGGTCGCGCCGCGCGCGGTGCTTTGGCGTTACGCTGGCGTACGGCCGCTCTACGACGATGGATCGAGCGACCCATCCGCCATCACCCGCGATTACACCCTGCGGCTTGACGCGGCGGCGGGCGAGGCGCCGGTGCTCTCGGTGTTCGGCGGCAAAATCACCACTTACCGGAGGCTCGCCGAGCACGCGATGCAGAAGCTGGCGCCGTACTTTCCGCGCAGCCGGGGAGCGTGGACCGGGCAGACGCCGCTTCCCGGCAGCGATTTCTCGAGCCGCGAAGATGCCCGCAGGGAGCTTTTTGCCCGGCATCGCAGCCTGCCGCCCGAAGTCCTGCGAGGGGTTTTCCGGCGTCACGGCACGCGCGCCATGCAGGTGCTGGGCGACGGGCAGCTCGGCGAGCACTTTGGCGCCGGGCTGACCGAGCGCGAGCTGCGCTATTTCATTGAGCGCGAATGGGCGCGCAGCGCGCAAGACGTGCTTTGGCGGCGCACCAAGGCAGGCCTGCACCTCGACGAGCGCGCGCGCGCGCGCGTCGCGGCGGTGCTCGGCCGATGAAGCCGCTGGCCGAGCTCGACGCGCACGGAGTGAAGGCGCTGCTTTTCGATATCGACGACACCTTCACCACCGGCGGAAAGCTCACGGCCGAGGCGTATGACGCCCTCGAGCGCTTGCAGCACGCCGGCAGGATCGTCGTGCCGGTGACCGGCCGGCCGGCCGGCTGGTGCGACCACATCGCGCGCGTGTGGCCGGTCGACGCGGTGGTGGGCGAAAACGGCGCTTTCTACTTTTTCTTCGCCGAAGGGCGGCTGCAAAAGCGCTTCCAGGACGACGCCGCGACGCGGCGCGAGAAGCGCGGCCGCCTGGACGCCATCGCGCGCCACATTCTCGCCGCGGTTCCAGGCTGCGCGCTGGCTTCCGACCAAGGCTACCGCGAGACCGATCTCGCCGTCGACTATTGCGAGGACGTTCCGCCGCTGCCGCTCGAGGCGGCCGAGCGCATCGAGGCGCTGATGCACGAGGCAGGCCTCAAGGCGAAGATCAGCTCGATTCACGTCAACGGCTGGTTCGGCGACTACGACAAGCTCGCGACGAGCCGATTGCTCTTCGCGGAACGCTTCGGATTGGAGCTTGAAAAAGAAACCGTATTCGCCGGCGACTCGCCGAACGACGCGCCGCTGTTCGCCTTCTTCGAGCGTTCGGTGGGGGTCGCCAACGTGCGGCGTTTCGAGAATCTGCTTGTCCATAAGCCGAAGTACGTTACGCGCGCCGCCTCGGGCGCGGGCTTCGCGGAGCTTGCCGCGCATCTGCTGCGAAAACGCTGATGCCAGTGGTGGCCCGCCTACCTTGCGATAGGCGTTGCGGTGGGGTTTTTCGCAGGGGAAAATCATGCGCGCCTTGCTCAAGCAGCACCCCGGGTTAAACTCCAGCCGTTTCCATTTTCCTGAAGGCTGCTTGCATGGCAGGCCCTTTGTCGCACATCCGCGTCCTGGATCTGTCGCGCGTGCTTGCGGGCCCCTGGGCCGGGCAGAATCTGGCCGATCTCGGGGCCGAGGTCATCAAGGTGGAGCGGCCGAAGAGCGGCGACGATTCGCGCGCTTTCGGGCCTCCGTGGGTCAAGGACCGCGAGGGTCGCGAGACGAGCGACTCCGTCTATTTCACCTCGGCGAATCGCGGCAAGAAATCGATCACGGTCAATATCGCGGCGTCCGAGGGGCAGGCGCTGATCCGTGCACTCGCGGCCAGCTTCGATGTCCTGATCGAGAACTACAAGTATGGCGACCTGTCCCGCTACGGGCTCGGCTACGACGCTCTGCGGGAGATCAATCCGGGGCTCATCTACTGCTCGCTGACCGGCTTCGGCCAGACCGGCCCCTGGCGCGAGCGGCCGGGCTACGACTTCATGATCCAGGGCATGGGCGGGATGATGAGCGTCACCGGAGAGCCCGACGGCGCGCCAGGCGGCGGTCCGCAGCGCGCCGGCGTCCCGGTCGCCGACATCATCACCGGGATGTACGCCTCGATCGCCATCTGCGCGGCGCTCGCGCATCGCGCGCAATCCGGCGTCGGCCAGCATCTCGATCTCGCGCTGCTCGACTCGCAGATCGCGCTACTTGCCTACCAGAACACCAACTACTTCGCCACGGGCGTGCCGCCGCAGCGCATCGGCAACCTGCACCCGAATATCGTGCCCTATCAGCCGTTCCGCTCCAGCGACGGGCAGGTGATCCTGGCCTGCGGAAACGACAATCTGTACCGCAAATTCTGCGAGGCCGCGGGATGCCCGGCCCTGGCGGACGATGCGCGCTTCGCCACCAACGGCAAGCGCGTCGAAAACCGCGCAGAGCTCACCCGGCTGCTGGAGCAGGTGTTTGTCCGGCGCAGCACCCGGGAATGGGTGGAGCTGCTGGAAGCGGCCGGCGTTCCGAACGGCCCGATCAACGACGTGGCGCAGGTATTCGAGGAGCCGCAGGTCAAAGCCCGTGGCATCCGGATCGAGCTGGACCATTCCGCCGCAGGAAAGCTGCCGGGGGTCGCGAGCCCCATGCGCTTCTCCGAGACGCGCACCGAGTACCGGCTGGCGCCGCCGCTGCTGGGCGAGCACACCGATGAAGTGCTGCGCAGCCTCCTTGGTAAGAGCGACGTCGAGATTGCCCGGCTGCGCGCCGCGGGCGTTATCTGACATTTCGCGATCTCGCTCTGCACCTATTTCCCCTGGAAGCCAGGTTTTCGCTTGGCAAGAAAGGCTGCGACGCCCTCGCGGAAGTCCGCGGTGTCGAAGCAGGCGTAGCTCTCGTCGCATTCCGCTTCCGAAAGCGGCCGCGGGTCGGCCAAGCGGCGTATGAATTTCTTGTGCCAGCGCGCGGCAAGCGGCGCGCCCTCGGCAATGCGGCGCGCGCTCGCATAGGCCTCTTCGACGACCTTGTCGTCGGGCACGACGCGATTCACCAGCCCCTTCTCGTACGCTTCGCGCGCGCCCCAGATGCGCCCTTCGAGGAGAATCTCGAGCGCGCTCGCGCGGCTCGCGACGTTCATCATTCCCTGCAGCTCGTCGTACGCCTCCACCAGCCCGAGATTCTTGACCGGGACGCCGAAGCGGGCCGACTCGTTGCAGATCCGCAGGTCGCATTGCGAAGCGACCAGCAGTCCGCCCCCGACGCAGGCCCCCTGGATGAGCGCGACCACCGGGTGACGGCAGGCGGCGAAAGCATGCATCGCCGCCGCAATCCGTCGGCCGTACTCTTTTGCCTGCCGGGCATTTGCGCGCTCGGTGGCAAAGGCCGCAATGTCGGCGCCCGCCGCAAAAGCCTTTTCGCCGGCGCCGCGCACGACGACACAGCGCACTGACTCGTCCGCATCCAGAGTTCGAGCGATGTCGCCCAGCCGCTCCCACATGGCCAGGTTGAGCGCGTTCAGGCGTTCCGGGTTGGAAAGCGTGACGGTGGCGATGTCGCCATCGCGCGCGAGCAGGACGTCTGCGCTCATTCGATACGGGTCTTGGCGTCCTGGCGTATGGCGCTCCGCACGCGTGCCATACCTCCCGAAATAAGCGGCCAGAACAAGAGGATGAGCGCCAGGGTGGTGATCGATCCGACCAGGCTGTTCGACCAGAATACGCGCATGTCGCCCCCCGCCCCGATCATCGACAGCCGAAACGCGTCCTCGGCCCGATTGCCGAGCACGAGCGCCAGCGTGAACGGGGCGAGCGGAATGCCGATCTTCTTGAAAGCATAGCCAACGACACCGAAGGCGAGCATCAGCCAGATGTCGAACATGGCGTTCTGGATTGCGTAGGCACCGATGGCGCAAGACACCACGATCATCGGCGCGATCGCCGAGAACGGCACGCGCAGGACAGCGGCGAAAATCGGCACGGTCGTGAGCACCAGGATGAGGCCGACGACATTGCCGAGATACATCGATGCGATCAGGCCCCAGACGAAGCCCTTGTGCTCGACGAACAGCAGCGGTCCGGGATTGAGTCCCCATACCATCAGGCCGCCGAGCAGGATCGCCGCCGTGCCCGAGCCCGGGATGCCCAAGGCGAGCATCGGCAGCAGCGCGGCGGTTCCCGACGCATGGGCCGCCGTCTCCGGCGCGAAGACGCCTTCGATGCGTCCCTTTCCGAAGGAATCCTTGTCCTTGGAAAAGCGCTTGGCGAGGTTGTAGCTCATGAAGGAGGCCGCAATGGCTCCTCCGGGCGTGATCCCGAGCCAGCAGCCGATGAGGGAAGAGCGCAGCAGAGTCACCCAGTAGCGCGGCAGCTCCTTCCACACCTTGAGCACCACGCGCAGGCTGATGCTGGCAGCATGGCCGCGCAGCGCGAGCCGCTCCTCCATCGTCAGCAGGATCTCGCTGATGCCGAACAGGCCGATGACCGCGACCAGGAAGTTGATGCCGCGCAGGAGCTCGTTCGACCCGAAGGTCATGCGCAGCTGGCCGGAGACAGTATCCATGCCGACCCCGGCGAGCAGCAGGCCGAGCGTCATGGAGATGATGGTCTTGTACTTCTCCTCGCGCCCGAGCCCGACAAACGAGCAGAAGGTCAGTAAATAAACCGCGAAGAACTCCGGCGGTCCGAATCGCAACGCAAAGGAGGCGATACCCGGTGCGAGGAACGTGATCAGCAGCACCGCAACCAGCGAGCCGATGAAGGACGAGGTGAAGGCCGCGGTCAGCGCTTCTGCCGCCTTGCCCTGCTGGGCCATCGGATAGCCGTCGAACGTGGTGGCCACTGACCAAGCTTCGCCGGGGATGTTGAACAGGATCGAGGTGATAGCGCCACCGAAAAGCGCGCCCCAGTAGATGCAGGAGAGCATCACGATGGCCGAGGTCGGATCCATCGTGAAGGTGAGCGGCAACAGGATTGCGACGCCGTTCGGCCCGCCGAGACCCGGCAGCACGCCGACGAAAATGCCGAGCACCAGGCCGACCATCATCAGAGCGAGCGTCTTCCAGGTCAGCAGGACGCTGAAGCCGTAAATCAGAAGGCCGAAAGCCTCCATCGCACCGCGCCTAGTGGCCGAACAGGGCCTCGAGCGGGCCCTTCGGCATGATGACGTCGAATGCGATCTCGAAAGTCACGAACATGATGAGCGAGAACAGGAAGGCCGTGAGCACGGCCCTCCACGCCGCAATGCGTCCGATGACTGCCATGAAGCCTGCGACCAGAAGGAAACTCGCCACGTAGAGCCCGAGCCACTGCATCACCAGGCAGAACAGCAACGTCGGGACAAACACCTGCACCACGCGGCGAAGCTGTGCGCGCGTGACAAAGGTTTCGGCTACCTGCCTGCGCGCCAGGAATTCCTTGCCGATGCCGTAGAGGCAGGCCGCGGCGAGGATGACCGACAGATAGAAGGGGAAGTAGCCGGCCTGCGGGCCGGTCGAATCCCATGACATGCCGGTGCGCCAGTTGTCGAACGCCAGCAGCGCGGCGAGCGCCAGCAGCAACAACGAGACGACGACGTCGACGGTGCGGGTGGTGGTCGCCGCCGGCGAGTCGATCGCCGGCGGGTTAGGATCCTCGACGACGATTTCGACTTCGGGTTTCGACACTTAGTTGGCGACGAAGCCCGCTTCGGTCATCAGGTTCTTGTTGAGCGCGTCATCCTCTTCCAGGAACTTCAGCATGTCCTTGCCGGTGAGGAAGATCGGCTTCAGTGCCTGCTTCTCCATGTACTCCTTATATTCCGTCGTCTGCGTCACCTTCTTGAACAGATCGACGTAGAACGCGCTCTGCTCGGCTGTCACCTTGCCGGGCAGGAACAGGGCGCGCAGCATCAGATATTGCACATCGACACCCTGGTCCTTGCACGTGGGGATGTCGTTCCATGACATGGTGTCGGTGACTTTGGTCTTGTACTGGATGCGCTCCTTGTCGAACACGCATAGCGGGCGCACCTGGCCGGCGCGCCAGACTTCGAGATTCTCCGACGGATTGTTGACGTTCGACTGAGTATGGTTGCCGACGAGCTGCGTCGCCGCCTCGCCGCCCGACTTGTACGGCAGGTATGCGAACTTCGCGCCGGTCTTCTTCTCGAGGAACACGGTGAGGACGTGGTCCTCGCGCTTCGAGCCGGTGCCGCCCATTTTGAAGGGGGGATTTGCCTTCCTGGCGGCGTCAGCGAATTCCTTCACCGTCTGGTAGGGAAGCTGCGCATTCGTCCACAGCACAAACTGGTCGAGCGCGATGACCGAAACCGGGGTGAGCTCGCGCCAGTTGAACGGAATCTTGGCCGACAGCGGCAGCATGTAGATGAGCGAGTAGGCGATGAGGACCTTGTTGGGATCGCCGCCGCTGCTCTTCATGTACATCAGCGCCTCGGCGCCCGACGCCCCGCCCTTGAGCGAAACGACCATCGGCTGCTTCATGAGATTGTTCTTCTGGATGGCGGCCTGCATCATCCTCGCCATTTGGTCGGAAGCTCCGCCGGCGCCAGCGGCGACGACGATTTCCACCGGCTTGTTCGGCTCCCACGCAGCCGCAGGGGCCGGCGCGGTAACGGCAGCGAAGGGAAAAGCCGCGACAGCGGCTAAGGACACCAGCTTCATTTTGCTCCTCCTAATTAAGCGACTTTACGGGACGGGGCGCGCGCACAGCTCGCGAGATGCTCCATCGCTGCCTGGACGCCCTCTTTCTTGACGGGTATGCCGGCCATTTCCAAGCCCATCTCGACGCCGGCAAGCGTGCCCATCAGCGTGAGATCGTTGAAGTCGCCGAGGTGCCCGATGCGGAACACCTTGCCCGCGAGCTTGCCGAGGCCGGTGCCGAGCGACATGTCGAAGGCCTCGAGGATGGTCTTGCGCACGCGGTCGGCGTCGTGGCCGGCGGGCAACAGCACGGCGGTGAGCGAAGCGGAGTACTCGCGCGGATCGAGCGCGAGCACTTCCAGCCCCCACGCCCGCACCGCGCGGCGCGTCGCCTCGGCATGGCGCTGATGGCGCGCGAATACTGCGTCGAGGCCTTCTTCGTCGAGCAGCATCGCGAGCGATTCGCGCAGGCCGTAGAGCAGATTCGTTGCCGGCGTATAAGGGAAATAACCGGACTTGCCGTTGGCGATCATTTCGTCCCAGGCCCAATAGCTGCGTGGCAGGCGGGCGGATTTGGACGCGGTCAGCGCCTTCGGCGAGATGCAGTTGAAGGACAGCCCGGGGGGCAGCATCAGCCCCTTTTGCGAGCCGGCGACGGTGACATCGACGCCCCACTGGTCATGGCGGTAGTCGATCGAAGCGAGCGACGAAATGGTATCGACCATGTAAAGGGCCGGGTGCCCGGCGGCATCGATGGCGCGGCGCACGTCGTCAATGCGGGACGTAACCCCGGTCGAGGTTTCGTTATGCACCACGCACACCGCCTTGATTCGCTTCTCGGGATCGGCGCGCAGCCGCTTCTCGACCGCTTCGGGATCGGCGCCGTGGCGCCAGTCGGTCGGCAGGAATTCGACCTCCAGGCCGAGCTTCGCAGCCATCTTCTGCCACAGCGTGGCGAAGTGGCCGGTCTCGGCCATCAAGACACGATCACCGGCGGAAAGCGTGTTGACGAGGGCCGCCTCCCAAGCGCCAGTACCGGAGGCGGGATAGATCACCGCTTCCCCCTTCGCCGATTTGAAGACGCGCTTCATGCCGGCAAGCACGGCTTTGCCGAGCTGGGCGAAGTCCGGCCCGCGGTGATCCATGGTCGGAAAATCGATGGCGCGCAGCACGCGGTCCGGAACGTTGGTCGGACCGGGGATCTGCAGGAAGTGACGACCAGCGGGTCTGGGCATACGCTATTCTACCTTCGCCTCTCATGAACGCCCCTTCCTTCCCCCTTCGTTTCGTCAAGCCGGGTGCGGCTGATTCGTCGCTCGCCGCGCGGCTGCGCAAGGAGGTCGACGGCGAAGTGATGTTCGATGCGGCAAGCCGCGGGCGCTACTCGACTGACGCGTCGATCTACCAGGTCGAGCCGCTCGGGGTCGTTGTGCCGCGCACCGAGGAGGCGGCGCGGGCCGCGCTGGCCATTGCCCTCGAGGCGGGGATGCCGGTGCTGCCACGCGGTGCCGGAAGCTCGCAATGCGGCCAGACGGTCGGCGAGGCGTTGGTCATCGACCACAGCAAATACCTCAACAGGATTCTGGAAGCGGATGCGCAGGGGAAAACTGCTCTCGTCCAGCCGGGCGTAGTGCTCGACGCGTTGAATGCCGCGCTGCGGCCGCACCAGCTGTGGTTCCCGGTCGATGTGTCGACGAGCGCGCAGGCGACGATTGGCGGCATGGCGGGCAACAATTCCTGCGGCTCGCGCTCCATCGCCTACGGCAACATGGTGCACAACGTTCTTGCCATCGACGCGGTGACGCCGGGCGGAGAGCGCTGGCGTTTCGGTCCGATGGACCAAACCTCCGGTCCCGCCGGGTACGTCGAATTCGTCGAGAAACTGAAGAAACTGTACCAGCGTGAGAAAGCGGAGATCGAAGCGCGCTTCCCCAAGGTACTGCGCAAAGTCGCGGGCTACAACCTGGATCACCTCGGTCCGCCGCACGCCAACGCGGCGCACCTGCTGGTCGGCTCGGAAGGCACGCTCGCGTATTCCGAGCGCCTGCTTCTCAAGCTCGCGCCGATTCCGCCGGCGCGCGCGCTCGGGGTCTGCCACTTCCCGAAGTTCTACACGGCCATGGACATGACGCGGCATATCGTGCCGCTCGGTCCCTCGGCGGTCGAGCTCGTCGACCGTACGATGATCGGCCTGGCGCGCGACATCCCGGCGTTCCGCAAGACCGTGGATGCCTTCATCAAAGGGGACCCGGAGGCGGTTCTCCTGGTCGAGTTTTCCGGCGAGGACGCCGCCCAGCAGCACTCCAGATTGAAGCAACTGACCCAGCTGATGGGGGACCTCGGTTGGCCTGGCAGCGTGGTGGAGATCACCGGCGCGCAGCAGCAGAAGGACGTGTGGGAAGTCCGCAAGGCCGGCCTCAACATCATGATGTCGATGAAGGGGGACGGAAAGCCGATCTCCTTCATCGAGGACTGTGCGGTGCCGCTGCAAGATTTGGCAGAGTTCACCGACCGGCTGACGCGGCTCTTCCACAAGCACGGCACCGAGGGGACCTGGTACGCCCACGCATCGGTCGGGTGCCTGCACGTTCGTCCCATCCTCAATATGAAGGACGAATCGGGCGCGCGAAAGATGCGCGCCATCGCTGAGGAGGCATTCTCCATCGTCAAGGAATACAAAGGGTCGCACTCCGGCGAGCATGGCGACGGTCTGAGCCGCTCGGAATTCCACCCGATGATGTTCGGCGAGCGCATGGTGCGCGCCTTCGAGTCGGTGAAGGACGCCTTCGACCCGGAGGGGCTGCTCAATCCGGGGAAGATCGTTCGCGCGCCCAGGATGGATGACCGCAGGCTGTTTCGGTACAAGCCGGGTTACCTGGGTTTGAAGATTCAAACCGCGCTCGACTGGTCGGAGTCGGGCAGCCTCCTTGCCGCCACCGAGATGTGCAACAACAACGGGAGCTGCCGCAAGTTCGATGCGGTGATGTGCCCGAGCTATCAGGCGTCGGGCGACGAGAAGGACGTCACGCGTGGACGCGCCAACAGTTTGCGGCTGGCGTTGAGCGGGCAACTCGGGCCCGACGCGCTGGTCTCCGAGGACATGAAGGCGACGATGGGCCTCTGCGTCGGATGCAAGGCCTGCCGGCGCGAGTGTCCAACCGGTGTGGACCTATCGCGCATGAAGATCGAGTTTCTCCACCAGTGGCATGCCCGGCACGGGGTCTCGAGGCGGACGAAGCTCACCGCGTATCTCCCTCGCTATGCGGCGCTCGCCCGGTGGTTGGCGCCCTTGATCAATTTGCGCAACCGCGTGCCTGGCATGGCGGCCCTGGGCGAAAAACTCACCGGCATCAGCAGAAGGCGCAAGCTACCGGCGTGGCGCAATGAGATCTACCGGACCACGCCGCCCAAAAAGGCTGGCAAAGAAGTCTTGCTGTTCGTCGATTGCTTTGCCAGGTACTTCGAGCCGGAAAACGCGCGCGCCACGCGAAAGGTGCTGGAGGCGGGGGGATACACCGTTTTCGAAGACACCTCGTCCCGCCCGCTCTGCTGCGGACGCACGTTTCTCAGCGCCGGGCTGGTGGACCAGGCGCGCGCGGAGCTCTCGCGGCTGGTCGCGGCGCTGGGTCCCCATGCGCAGCGCGGTGTGGCGATCGTAGGCATCGAGCCCTCGTGCCTGTTGACCCTGCGCGATGAGCTGCCGGTGGTGGTGAAAGGCGATGCGGTCCCCACGATCACGAAGCAATCACTCCTGCTCGAAGAGTTCCTCGCCGGCGAGTCGCGCAGCGGAAGTCTGAAGCTGCCCTTCCGCGAGAACGGCAAGCGAGAGGTATTCCTCCACGGCCACTGCCACCAGAAAGCGCTTGGGACCATGCCGGACGTGGTGGCCGCGCTGCAGCTCGTGCCGGGGCTGTCGGTCAGGCAGATCGAATCCAGCTGCTGCGGCATGGCCGGCGCCTT
This sequence comes from Burkholderiales bacterium, assembly GCA_035602335.1. Taxonomy (GTDB): domain Bacteria; phylum Pseudomonadota; class Gammaproteobacteria; order Burkholderiales; family SG8-39; genus SCGC-AG-212-J23. The sequence goes on along the minus strand of DATNMK010000009.1, from coordinate 128 downwards.
CGGATACGAAAAGGAGCATTACGACATCTCCATGCGCATGGCGGGTCGCAGCCTGCTTCCGGCAGTCCGCAGCGCGCCGCCGGAGGCGTTGATCGTCGCCGACGGCACGAGCTGCCGGCACCAGATCG
>DATNMK010000008.1:0-136052 GCA_035602335.1 Burkholderiales bacterium | reverse complement strand
CTCGCCGCCGCGAGCCGCTCGCGCAGCACCGGATGCAGGAGCTCCGCGCCCATGTCGAGCGCGGCGACGAGCGGCATGCCGCCGCGCAGCAGCATGCCGATGGTGCGGTAGAAGCGCGCCAACTGGTAGATCTTCAGGCGCTCGCCGATCGCCGGCACGCGCCACAGCGCATCGCCGATCGCGGTGCGCACCTTCGGCAGGCGCACTGCATAAATAATGAGAATAACAAGTGCTGCAAGAAGAGCCAGCACGACGAGCCCGTGCTTGTCGACCGCCTGTCCCCAGCCGAGGAGCAGGCGCGAAAACAGCGGCAGCTCGCCGCCGCGCTCGGCATAGATGTGCCCGAAGCGCGGCACGACGTAGAGCAGCAGAAAGAGCCCCACCATGCTGCCGACGGCGATGAGCAGCGCGGGATAGATCGAGGCGTTCACCACGCGCTTTCGGATCGACTCGAGCTGGCCGGCGTACGCCACGTAGCGCGCGAGCGCGGGCGCGAGGTCGCTCGTCTTCTCGCTCGCCTTCACCGTGGCGACATAGAGCGGCGAGAACGCCTGCGGAAACTCCTGCAGCGCCGCCGAGAGCGGCTGGCCTTCGCGCAGCACCGCGGCGAGGCGCTCGAGCACCGCGCGGAAATCGTCGCGCCGCTCCTTCTCCGCGAGCGTGTCGATCGCCTCGACGAGCGGCAGCCCGGCGTTGATCAGCACGCGCAGCTCCTGGCTGAAGAGCGCCACCGGGAAACGCTGGCTCCTGCTACCCCACGGCGCGCCGAGCGCATGCTTCGCGCGCACGCTGAGCACCGTGTAGCCGCGGCCTTCGAGCTGGCGTACGGCGGTCGTCTCGTCGGGCGCCTGGAAGTCGATCGACTCGACGCCGCCGCCCGGTCCGATCGCCTTGAGCTGGTAGCGCATGGCCGCTTAGTGGTTCGTCAGGTCGGCGTTTTCGCCAATGCCGCCCGGCTGGCCGTCTTTGCCGTAGGAGAGCAGGTCGAAATCGCCTTTCTCTCCCGGCGCCTTGTACACGTAGGGCTTGCCCCACGGATCGAGCGGCACGTCCTTGCGCAGATAGGGACCCGCCCATTTCGGCTCGGCCGCGGGACGCGTCACGAGCGCGTTCAAGCCGAGCTCCGTGCTCGGGTAATGCCCTGTGTCGAGCCGGTACTGGTCGAGCGCCTTCTCGAGCGCGTCGAGCTGCGCCCTGGCGACATTGATCTCCGATTTTCCGACCTGGCCGAAATAGCGGGGCGCCACCAGTCCGGCGAGCAGGCCGATGATCACCACCACCACCAGCAGCTCGATCAGCGTGAAGCCGAGCTGCCGGACCTCGTTGCGAACCCGAGCCTCTTTGGGACCCATGGATCTCCTTTCTTGACCGCTATCTTACTTCGACCGGATGGGAAAAGAGCGCGCTAGTCACTGATTCATGGGATTTACTTACCCCGCCAGAACGGTAAGAGTGACACCGTTATCCAGTCCGCTTTCTTGACGCCGGCCAACAGGCGGAACAGACTAAAAGGACAAGTCGGCTCGCATCTTCCGGGGGAGGAGAGATGGCGTCGATATCGAATGTCTGCCTTTGCGCCGGCCGGTTCGCGGCCGCGCGCCACAACTACGAACGACTTCTTAGGGAGGTAATGCCATGAGCTTACGTTGGCTGGGAGTTTCATTCGCTTTCGCATCCGCACTCGCAGCGCAGCCCGCCGCCGCGAAGCAGGACGTCGCCTGTCCCGAAGGCCAGGCAATTCGGGCCATCGACGATAAAACCGCCGTCTGCGTGCCGGTTCCGCCTCCAGTGAATCTGGCCCCGCTGAACGCCGCCATCAGCGCGGAAACCGCCGCGCGGGCAGCCGGCGATGCAGCGCTGCAAGGCGCGATTAACGCGGAAGCCGTCGCCCGGATGGCGGCCGACCAGGAGCTGCGCGATAGCATCGGCGCCGAAACCGGCCTTAGGGGTCGGTATTCGTTCACTGGCACCGCCGTTTGCTTTAGCTCATCGACAGGTTTCCGCACCGATTTTGAGTTGGTCCCCCTCATCCTGCCGCCGCCGCCCCCGCCTGCCACCGGCACCAGTACGATGCTGACGGTAAGCTCGAACTCCATCAGCGGCGTTCGCACGTTCAACGGCGACGGCACCGGACACGTCGTTTTTACGGTGCATACCATCAACTACCCCGCTCAAGTCTTCGGCGGAGTGTCGTTCTCTACGGGGGGAGCCTCGGTGTCGACGCTCGAGGCTAACTTCACGTATGTGGTGAATTCCGACCGGACGATCGTGATCGACGATGAACCGACGGCCGGCGTCATCATCAAGGGCGGGAACCGGGTCGGCTGGGGTGTTTTAAGCCTCAACGTGCCGAGATTTGTCGGTTACATCTCCAAGGATTGGCGGACGATCCAAGTCATGCAGGAAGACATGGTCGTGGAGCAGTCCGTTCTCAATTCGCCGCCCGGCGTCACCCCGGTCCAGCAGTTCGTCACCGACCGCGTCTGCCACCGCGAGCGCACGCTCCACAAGATCCACGACTAGACTAGTGCGGGACCGATCGCTAATTTGCCAATCCGCCGAGACAAAAGAGAACGCCCGGCCCCGCGAAGGGTCGGGCGTTCGTCGATCGGTTAGCGAATGCGTTACTAGTCGCTGTCTCTATCTTTATCTTTGTGTCTGGACGCGCGAATCTGCCCGCGGATCTCGCCGCCCGGGTTGAGAGGCAAGGTGTGCACGTTCGCGTACGCGACGCCGGCGCGGATCGCGGCAATGACTTCCGCCAGCTCTCCGGCCACGATCTGCTGGCTCGCGGTGCCTGCCGTTATCACGTTTGCCGCAGTGATATTCCCCGTGACAGTACCGGACTGCGGGCAAAACGGTGTAAGGCCCGCCACGGCCGGAGGAGCCGGTGTCGTCGCGGTCTGGCACAGCCATATGACGATGCTGCCGTTCACGCTGCGCTGGCCGAAATGGATGTGGGACTGCTGCACCGTTCCGAGCAGACCGCTGTACGACAGTTCGTATTCGATCATGCCATCGTCGCGGCTGATCTTCGCCTCGAACTCGCCGCTCGCGGGGGTCGATACGGAGGGCACCTCCTGGTAGCCGATTAGCCTGGCTTTGATTTCCTCAGCGCCGGCAGTCGTGGACGCGCCCCATGCGAGGAGCAACGCCGAGAGGACCGAAAGTTTTTTCATGATCGCTTACTCCTTTCTTCGGGTAAGGGGACTGCTGTGCATGGCGAGGCTTGTTGCGCTGCTGTTTTTCCTCCCATTGCGGTATGAACACTCCCGCTCAAGGCCTATTCCCGTCGAACCATGCTCGTTGACCTGCATTGGAACGGTCGCCGGAGATAGCGGGGCCGTGCGCCGCTTGCTGCAGGCGACGCCGACCCCGCTGCTACTCACGGTCACGGTTTGCACTTCCCTCCGTCAGTCGGCTGATTGCAGACATCGCTCGCTACCGCTTGCGCGATCAACGCATCGCGGTCTGCCGCCAGCAGATAGCCCTTGTTGAAGGCATTGTTCGCAGCAGCAGTCACTGCCTTGACGTAGCCGTCGTGCGTGCCATAACGCTCCTCGAGCGACAGCCGCGGATCGCCCGCGGCCAGGCGCTGCGCCTTGGTCTTGAAGAACGGCACCATGCCGCCGACGTAGTTGCAGACCTGGCCAGCGTGGAACGGTCTGCCGTCATATCCGACATCGGCTGGTATTCCATGGGAAGGATCGCCTGGCCCGGCAGTAATATTCCAGCCGAGATACGTACCGAGCGGCGCATCGCGCTGCACGGTCGGCACGCCGCCCAGCTCGTTTCCGTCCGCATCGACGCGCGGAACCAGCGTCTTGATCACGTGCCGGATCGGCGGCGGGGCGTTGGTCGGGACGCCCGAAGCTTCGCTATGGTCGTACTGCGGACCCCAGTTGTAGTCCAGCACCGGGAAGACGAAGTTGTCCGGCAGGAAGATCGACTCGGAGATTCCCGGAATGCCCTTCGGGAAGCCCATCGCCTTCATGGTCGGCTCGACGAGAAGCGGTTGCCACTTCGGTTTCTTTCCTTTCTTGTGGTCGTCGCGGTCGCCGCCTTTGCGGTCGCCGTCGTCGTCACCATCGTCGTCGTCGCGATCGCCGTCGCGTCCATCGTTGGCCTTGATTGGCTTCAGTGTCGGCCACTGGCTCGGCGGAGGAGGCGTGCTGTTCATCACCCAGTCGCGCAGGGCGACGCGCATGCGGTTCACGAGCCCGGTAGACGGAACAGGATTGGCCCTCAACGTGCCCTTGCCCCAGTTGTTACCCGGACAAGAAACTGCGCCCGCTGCTACCGGAGCCTCGGTGGTTTCTCCATTGCCGCCGCCATGGGTCGAGCTCGGCAGGTAATACCTGCGCACGTTCTTCGGCACCGGAATGTCGTGGTCGGCCGAGGTGCCGACCCACGACATGGTCATCTTCAGAGCGAATACTTCTGCACCACCGAAGGTCTCGACGATCTTCGGACAGGTGTGAGTGCGCTCGCAGCGATCAAGGATGCCCCGCGTAGGCAGATCCCTGACTAGATCAGGCCACTCATGCCACCACTGCGGGCCTTCGCTTCCCATCTGGTAGAGCTCCAGCACGCCGTCGGGCTGTCCCCAGCGCGAATTGTTGGCAACGCGCCGCCCTGCGATGAGCGGCCAGGCGCCGTCGTGCACGATGCGCCTAGCCTCGTCCTGGTTCATGCCGAGATGGATGAAGTGCCGGGTGAAATTGCCGGACTGCGAAACGCCGCGGATGATGGCCCAGCGGATTTTGCCGGCAAGCGGGTTGGCAGTACCGAAATCATCTTTGACTTCGTATCGGAAGAACGACTGCACATCGCGGAAGGCAGCCGTACCGGCGCCGAGCACATACGGGTCTTTCACCGTATAGACCAGCTGGTAGAGCTTCGCAGGATCGAAGCCGTCCTTCAGGCAGACGTTCACCGGCAGCGTAGTGACGGGCGCGGGTGCTGCGAACGTGCCGCCGCCGCAGAACTTCCAGTCGCTGTTCGGGATGGCCGGTAGTACCTCGGTCACCACGCCGGTGATCGTTTCATGCGTATGCACCGTCAGCGTCGCTCCGGCGTTGTTCGTCGAGTCGAGCGGGGAGTACGGAATCGGATTCCCCATCACGTTCAACGGCGCCGCCCCGGGGCCGCTGCGATTGATGATGCGGCCCACGATCTTTCCGGTCACGCCGCTGAGCACCGGCACCTTTACCCACTCATTGATGCTGGGCGGAACCGGCGAGAGCGTCGACGCATTGGCCGGAACCCTCGTTGCGGGCGACGTGGCGGAGACGCCCGCGTTATCACCCTGCCAGGCGCTGCTCAATCCGACGTCGTGCAAATTGCGCAGATCGGCAGTGATGGTGATCCTGCCGCCGCGGTTGGGCACGTCGTGCCACATCAGGCCGCTCGCCTGCGCCATGTCGAGCGGCTTGACGATGAAGAAGGTGGCGATGTACTCGACCTTGCCGTTCGCGTTCTTCGGCGCGATCGCGATATCGGTGATGAGCGCGTTCCGCGGATCGCTCGGATCGAGCTCGCCGAAGGCGCGCCCGGTCAGCGTCTGGTACGGTATGTCCTGGCCGGTGAGAGTCGCCGTGGCATCGACGATGATCCGCGTGACGCGCGCATCCGAAGCCGGCGCCCAGGCGAGCGCAGCCGCGGCAGCCGCGGCACCGGCTAAGGCCGATTTGCGGAAAAGTTGTGATTTCATGTTGCCTCCTCTTTTCAGTGCCGAGAAATTCAGTCGTCGTCCCGGTCGTCGTCTTTGCCTCGGCCGTGGTGCTCGTCTCGGTCGTCGTCCTTGTGCGCTCGGCACGCGTGCGGCAACTGTGCCACCGGCAGAATGCCGCCCGCAGGCGGCGGGACGCCTTTGTCGACTCCAAGCTGCATCAGTCGGGTCTCTTCGCTCTGAGCGTCCTCGCACAGGAGCAAGCGGTCTTTCACCATCTGGTTGATGGCGTGCCTGATCCTGCGGTGGTATTGCTCGAAGGTCGGGTAGCGCTCCTCCACGGAAAGACGCGGATCCCCGGTGGCGGCGCGGTCCGCGTCCGTTCTCGCGAACGCGATCCATTGCCCGGAGCCTTCGCAGCCGTCGTTGGCCTGCGCCCCTGCACGCAGCGCCCAGCCGGTATACGTCGCGACAGGCACCGTGACGTCGGGCAGCCGTACTCCAGCGATGTCGTTGCCGTCGCTGTCGGTCTTCGGGATGTAGCTCGGATAGATCGGGCCGTTGGCCGGGTTGTCCTGATACGTCGTCGTCGGAGACGCCGGCAGAGTCGCACCAGGTTTGACGACTATCACCGGCGGGTTGGTCGTCGCGATGCCGGTCTCGTAGAAGTTCAGCCCGTAGTCGAAGAGATAGCGCGTGGTCTTGAGGCCGGTGTAGGTGACGCCCGGGATGTTGGGAAAGCCCATTCCCGACTGCGGGAGCGGCGGGACCAGCGTTCCGTTGCGCAGTTTAGGCACCCTGCTGTGCGGCGGCTCCTCGCCCTCGGTGGCCCATTCGTCGAGCGCGATGAACAGCGCGCGTTGCACCGGCGCGGAGTTCAGCGGGTTCTGGAACTGCTGGCAGTTACCCTTCGCTGCTCCGTTGCCGGTCCCGTGCTGATGGCTCGAGATGAAATAGTTGCGCGCGTAGGGCGAATCCGGCAGATCGACGCTGCCCGTGGGATCGGTATGCAGCAGCGACGCGGCCTTGACCCAGTACTCATTGGCCGAGTAGATCTCGACGCCGAGCGGGCAGGTCTTGGTCGCGCTGCACCTTGCGTACCGGCTGTCCGTCTTGCGCGCGATCGGATCATGCGTCATCACGTTGGCGAACGGGAATACGCCTTCAACATAGAGATGGTCCTGCCGGTTGCGCTCGGTGCGACCGGGCTGCGAGAACCGGTAGTTCATATTGATGCCGTCGCCCGCCGCGATCCACTGCATTAGGCCATCGAACACCTTCTTGCCGTTCTCCGCCTGGTTGAAGCCGAGGTGCCGGAAGTCATTGAGAAGACGCCCAGGCTGCGACACGACTTCCGTGTAAATGCGCTTGATGTCCCCGGCGAGCGGGTTCGGCGTGCCGAAATCGTCGTGCTTCTCGTAACGCAGCCAAGCGTTCCAGTCGCGCACCGCCGCGAAGCCCAGGCCGTTGACCGACGGATCCTTCGCGGTGTAGGAAAACTCGTAGATGTCGTTTGCCACCCAGCCCGCCGGCACGAGGTTAACGTTGGTTCCGGTCGCGTTGTAGGTCCAGCCGGAAGCGGGAACCTCCACCGGCGGATCGTCGAGATGCACGCGATGAGTGAGCTTCGCCTTACTCTTGTCCAGCGTGGCCGCCGGATAGCTCAGCGCGAACGCGCCCGTGCCCGAGGTCACGATGTATTCGTACGCCGGGCCGGTGATCGTCGAGCCATCCGGGTTCTTGGCGACCGGCAGCGTGATGGTCGTCGGCGAGAGCGCTGTCTTAGTGGTGTTGGTGCCGGCCGCCTTGTCCCAGCCGCTCCAGACCATCGTGTAGCCGCGCGGCATCAGGAATGCATTCGCCAGTACGGCCGGATCGAGAATCGTCCCGCCCGGATCGTTGCTCCCCGGCACACGGCCGAAGGTGTTCCAGGTCTTGCCGCCGCGGTTCGGCGGTTCATACATCACCTTGTGGGCGCCCTTCGTCAGATCGATGGGCTTAAGGATGTAGAAGTCGAACGAGTATTCGACGTTTCCCCCCGCGTTGCGTGGCGCCAGGCCAACGTCGACAATCACCGAATTCTTCGGGTCGCTCGGGTTCACCTCGCCAAACGCGGTGCCGATTATCCGTTCGTACTGTCCGACTCCCGGCCAGGAGTAGCCGCCGAACGTCGGTGATTGGGACAGCACCGGGTCGATCACCACCTTCGTGATGCGAGCCTCGGCGAGCGGTGCGGCAAAGGCCGCGCTCACGGCGAGCGCGAGCAGCGAAAGTCGATTCATTGAGCCCCCCTCTTGGGTTGGCCGATTATCGGCACGTCCGACGGCCGGGATTCATGATAGATGGGCATCAGTTCAGAAGCAGCGTGAATAGATCGGTCGCGGCTTTGTAGTAGCGTGGCCTTTCAAGAAATCCTTGCTCAACGATCAAGAGAGGAGTCGGCATGCTGCGTGTTCACGCTATGGCGCTGCTGGGTGTTCTTGTCTCGACTGTTTTCGCTGCGGCGCAGGCCGCCGCAGACCTGCCGCCGACCAATTTCGAGATCTCGACGCTGTCGAACCGCGCGGATCTCGTGAGCGGCGGCGACGCGCTGGTCGAGGTACGCGTGCCGAAAATGGTGCCACTACAGCAGGTGAAGCTGCTTCTCAACGGCCGCGACGTCACGGCCAGCTTTCGCACCGATACGGCCGCGCGCACTATGCGCGGCGTGTTGACCGGCCTGGTGCCCGGGCGCAACGACTTCCTCGCTGACTCGAAAGACCACGGCGGCGGCCGGCGCGCTTCGCTCACCATCACCAACCATCCGATCGGCGGACCGGTGCTGCTGGGCTCGCAGACCACGCCATGGATCTGCGCGACGCCCGCGCCCGTCGCCGAATCGGGCAACACGCCGGCGTCGAACGCGAGCGGCCTGACGACCACGGCCTTCGACGCGCAGTGCAACATCCCGACCGAGTACAAGCTGTTCTACCGCACGACGACCGCGGGTTGCTCGACCGCGCTGCCGGACCCGAGCCCACCCGCTCCGGCACCGACCAACAACTGCTTCAAGCCGTACACGCCCGGCAGCGCGCCCGCCGATCTCGCGATGACCACTACGACCGCCGGACTGACGGTGCCGTACATCGTGCGCGTCGAGCGCGGCACGCTCAATCGCGGCATCTACGACATCGCGGTGCTGTTCGACCCCGCCAAGGCGTGGTCGGCGCTGGCGCCGCAGCCGCAATGGAACGGCAAGGTGGTCTACACGTTCGGCGCCTCGACCGGCCAGCCGCGGCTGCAGTTCCGCAGCGAGCAGAACTGGGCCGATGACGCGGCGTTGTCGCGCGGCTTCATGGTCGTCGACAACAGCCTCACCGATTCGCTCTACAACTCGAACCGCGTCCTGGTGGCCGAGACGCTGATGATGATGAAGGAGCACATCGTCGACACGTACGGCGAGATCAAGTACACGGTCGGCAACGGCTGCTCGGGCGGCTCGATCCAGCAGAACACCGCCGCCTCCATCTTCCCCGGCCTGCTCGACGGCATCCAGCCGAGCTGCGACTACCCTGACTCGATCACCACCGGCATGGAGGTCACCGATTGCGTGCTGCTGGTGAACTTCTACGCCGGCCCGGACTGGACGTCGTTGATGTCCGGGAAGACCCAGGCGCAGATCGACGCGAAGAAGACGGCGATCAACGGGCACCTCGATCAGTTCGGCTGCCACTCCTGGAACAATTCGTTCGGATTCAACAACAAGCCGGGCAACTATGTCCCGTTCTTAGTGACCAACCAGACGACCGGTGCCATGGGGTTTGTGGGCGCGCCGCGGAACAACTGCCGGCTGCCGGCCGCGCTGGTCTATGACCCGGTGAGCAATCCGAACGGCACGCGCTGCGGCGATCCCGACCTCGCCACCGCCGTCTGGGGCACCACCGCGGGCATTCCGCCCAACAGCACGCGCGCGAGGCAGACCGGGGACAACAACGGCATCCAATATGGGCTGAAGGCGCTGCTCGCGGGCGCGATCACGCCCGAGGAATTCGTCACGCTGAACGAGAAGATCGGCGGCTTCGATGCCGATTCGAACCGCACGGCGGCGCGCACCACGGCGGACCTGCCGGCCCTCGATATCGCCTACAGGGCCGGGATCGTGTCGAGCGGCGCGAACCTCGGCAAGCTGCCGATCATCGATTCGCGCGGCTACGACGAACAGGGCATCCACTACATCTGGCGCAGCTTCGCGGAGCGTGCCCGCATCGACGCGGACAATCATGGCAATCACGGCAATCAGGTGATGTGGCGCTATGGGACCGGACTCCTGCCCGGCACGGCGGCGCAGTTCGCGGCTGTGACGCTGAAGTCGTTCTCGACCATGGACACCTGGCTGTCGAACCTGACGGTCAGCGCCCCGAAGAAGACGCTCAACTCCGTGCGGACCCAGGCGCAGGTAATCGCGGCGAAGCCGGCGGCGGCGGTCGATCTCTGCTTCTTGACCGGCGACGTGACCTTCTCCAATCCGGTCTTTGACATGGCGCTGTGCGATGCGGACCCGAGGCTCGCGAAACACTCCTCGCCCCGCCAGGTCGCCGGCGGCCCGCTGGCGGAGAACATCCTGAAGTGCCAGCTGAAGCCGCTCAACTCGGCGGACTATTCGCCGCTGGTCCTCACGTCTGCGCAGTTGGGCCGGCTGCACAACGTTTTCCCGGACGGCGTGTGCGACTGGAGCGAGCAGGGCGTCGGCCAGCAGCGGGCGGTTTCTCCGTTGACGTTTGCCGATGGCCCGGGCGGCAAGCGGCTGCCCCCGGCGCCGGTGTCGCACTCGGGGCGCGAACGCGATGACGATGACCATGACCGCGACCGGCACGATCGAGATGATGATTAACGCGAAAGTCGCCTGACATGCGCAAATCTCTGCTGGTACTTAGCTTCACGGTATTGAGCTTCGCCCCTGCGTGGGCGGAGCACGAGGCCTCCGGGCTGGCGGTGCCGCCGGGCCCGGGCTTCCGCGGCGGAGTGGTGGCGGTATCGCACCCGCTCGCCGCGGAGGCGGGCGCGAGGATGCTGCGCAGCGGCGGCAATGCCATCGACGCCGCCGCGGCCATCCAGTTCGCGCTCAACGTGGTCGAGCCCGAGTTCTCGGGCATCGGCGGCGGCGGCTTCATGATGGTGCACCTCGCGAAGGGCAAGGATAAGGGCAGCACCTTCGCGATCGAAGGCCGCGAAAGGGCGCCTGCGACCGCCGATACCACGCTGTTCACCAATCCGGATGGCAGCAACCAGGGGTTCACGCCCGCTTCCACCAGCGGCCAGGCGGTGGGCGTCCCCGGCACCTTGAAGGTGGTGGCCACGGCCGTACAGCGCTATGGGCGCATGCGGCTTGCGGAAGTGATGCAGCCCGCGATCGAGCTCGCCGAGAACGGCTTCCCGGTGAACTTCGTGCTCGCCCGCGACGCCACCGATCCGCGCACCAGTTATTACGCGGAGACGGCCGCGGTCTTCCGCCCCGGCGGTGTGCCGCTGAAGCAGGGCCAGATCCTGAGCCAGCCGGACCTCGCGAAGACCCTGCGCCTGATCGCGAAGAAGGGGCCGGACGTGCTCTACCGCGGCGAGATCGGCGCGGCGATCGTGGCCGCACAGCACGCGACGGCCAACGGCGGCAAGCCCGGCCTCATGACGATGCAGGACCTCGCTGACTACCACATCGTGATCCGCGAGCCGATCGTGGGCGAGTACCGCGGCTATCGCATCGCCGCGATGTCGCCGCCCTCGTCGGGCGGCCTGACCATGATCCAGGCGCTCAAGATGATCGAGCGCTACCCGCTGGGCGACGCGTCTGCCGGCTTCGGCTTCGGCAAGGCCAAGACTCTGCACGTCATGACCGAGGCGATGCGGCTCGCCTTCGCCGACCGCAGCGTGTGGATGGGCGACGAGGATTTCGTGCCGGTGCCCAAGCGCGGCCTGCTCGATCGGCACTACGTCCAGATGCGCGGCGACTTGATCAGCCTGAGCTCGATCATCCCGGGAAACGCGCCGATCGGCGACCCGTGGCTGTTCGACTCGGCGCAGCGTCCCGGCCACACCCTGCTCGCCGCTGCGGAGCCCGTGAGCCACCCCGGCGGCTATACGACGCACTTCTCGGTGGTGGACCAGTGGGGCAACATCGTCTCGTACACGACGACCATCGAGCAGGGCTGGGGGACGGGGATCATGGTTCCCGGCTACGGCTTCATGCTCAACAACGAGCTGACCGACTTCAACTTCGGCTTCAACATGCACCCGCGCTTCGGCGGCCCGGGCGCCAACGATGTCGAGGGTGGAAAGCGCCCGCGCAGCAGCATGACGCCCACCATCCTGTTCAAGGGCCGCGAGCCGGTCGTCGCCTTCGGCTCGCCCGGCGGCGCGACCATCATCAGCTCGGTTTTTAACGTGCTCATCAACCTGGTGGATCACGGCATGACGCTCAAGCAGGCGATCGAGGCGCCGCGCATCGCGGTGACTACGCGCGGAAACTTCATCGCGCGCGAAGCCGGCTTCGACGAGACGGAAATCGCCAAGCTGCGGGCGCTGGGCCACGTGGTCGGCACTCCGGCCGACATCGGCAACGTGAACGCCGTCTTCATCGACCTCGCGACCGGCCGCCAGTACGGCGCCGTCGACTCGACGCGCGAAGGCGGCCTGATCGGCCTGCCCAAGGGCCACCACGGGAACGAGCACGACGACGAAGAACACGACGACTGACACCGCTATCCATCAGAGGGAAACCACAATGAAAGCCATGCTTCTGAGTCTGTTTTTGATTGCCCTGCCAGCGGCGGCGGCCCAGCCTATCGCATGCGCCGACCTCAAGGCAGCGGTGAGCATCCCTGACACCACCATCACGCTCGCCGAGTTGCGGCCGGCGGGCGCCAATCCGGACCCGGTCGGCACGCTGCCGGTGCCGATCTGCCGCGTAGTGGGCGTGACCAAGCCCGCGGTGCGGTTCGAGGTGTGGATGCCGACGGGGACGGGCTGGAACGGAAAATTCCAGATGGTCGGCAACGGCGGCACGGCAGGCGTCATCAGCTACAGCGCGATGAGATTGGCGCTAACGCGCGGCTACGCCACCGCGAGCACTGACACCGGGCACGTCAGCTCGGGATCCTTCGACTCGACGTGGGCGCTGGGAAGGCCTGATCTCGTGGCCGACTTCGGCCATCGCGGCACGCACGTAACGACCGTGAACGGCAAGCAGATCAGCCGCGCCTTCTACGGTGAGCGTCCGAAGTACTCCTACTACGTCGGCTGTTCCAAGGGCGGGCAACAGGGATTGATGGAGGCGCAGCGCTATCCCGAGGACTTCGACGGCCTCATCGCCGGCGATCCGGCGAACAACTGGACGCGCTTCTACGCCGGCTCTCACCTCTGGTATTCGATGGCCACGCTGAAGGACCCGGAGAGCTATATCCCGGCGAGCAAGACGGCGATCCTCGGCAAGGCGACGGCAGCGGCCTGCGACGCGATCGACGGCATCGTCGACGGCGTCATCGACGATCCGCGCAAGTGCAAGTTCGACCCCGCGGTCCTGACGTGCAAGGCAGGCCAGGATCCCGCAACTTGCTTTACCCCGAAACAGGTCAAGGCCATCAAGGACATCTGGAGCGGCGTGCGCACGCCGTGGGGCGAGCTCGTGCATCCGCCGCTTGTTCCCGGCGCGGAAGACGGACCGGGCGGTTGGGCGGCATGGACCACGGGCAGCGCGCCGTTCACGGGGCTGCACTGGCAGGCCGCAGACGGCTTCTTTAGGTACCAGGTGTTCGAGAATCCGGCCTACGACCCGATGACCTTCAACTTCGGCTCCGACCTGCTCTTCGCGCTGCATAAGGTTGGGCCGTTGCTTGACGCGATCGACCCGGACCTGCGGCCGTTGAACCGGCGCGGCGCGAAGCTGATCGTGTACCACGGCTTCAGCGACCCGGACATCTCGCCGCTCAACTCGATCAATTATTTCGAGAGCGTGGTGGACTTCATGTCGCATCGCCATGATGACCGCGAAGACGCGCTCGAGCGGACGAACGAGTTCTTCCGCCTGTTCATGGTGCCCGGCATGCAGCACTGCTCCGGCGGGCCCGGCCCTAATACTTTCGACATGCTGACGGCATTAGAGAACTGGGTCGAGAAAGGGCAAGCGCCGAAGCGGGTCGTCGCATCGCACAGCACGGGCGGAGTCGTCGACCGCACGCGCCCGCTGTGCGTGTACCCGAAGGTTGCCGTCTATACGGGCAGCGGCAGCACGAACGACGCTGCGAACTTCAAATGCAGGAACCCGCGCGAGGAACGCGATCACGGCGCGCATGGAGACGACGATCACGACGACTGAGTTGCAAAGACCCCGCTTCGGCTCTACTCGTCGCCCTCCAGAATAAAAACTAACATCTCGAACGCCTGACTCATTCCGGGGTCGGGCGTTCTTTTTTTAGGTGCGTCTTCTTGACGCTGCGGCGCTAGAGGGACAGACTGGCCGCGCAAACAATCTTCTGGGGAGGAGATATGCCCGCGATTTCCCGCGCTGTTCTAGCTCTGGTGGTTTGCTTCGTTCTGTTCCCGCTCGATGCCGGCGCATGGGACCGCGGCCGCGTGGAGCGCTTCGCCTCATTGCCACCCGGGTCGCTCAATCCGGAGGGCATCACGGCGGACCGCCACGGCGACATTTACGTCACCGGGTTCAATCCCACGGGGGCAGGGAAAGGCCAGCTTTCCGTCTTCGGCAGGGACGGGCGCCTCAAGCGGCAGGTCGCAGTGAACTCGAGCTCTGCACTGCTCGGTCTTGCGTTCGACTCCAAAGGTGAGTTGCTCGTGATCGATATCGGCGCAGGCGTTGTGCGCCGGGTCGATCCGCACACCGGCGCCTCGTCGGTTTTCATGACCGTGACCGGGAGCCCGGGTCTGAACGCGCTCACCTTCGACCGGGCGGGGAACGTCTATGTGTCGGACTCGTTCCAGGGAATCATCTGGCGCACCGGGCCCAACGGCGGCGCGGCGACCGCCTGGAAGACGGACCCGCTGCTCGCGACTTCGGGCTTCCCGCCGTTCGGCGCGAATGGGCTTGAGTTCAACAGCGACGAGAGCGCGCTGTTCGTCGCCAATACCGGCAACGACACCGTCGTTCGCATCGCGAATAACGGCGGCGCCGCAGGCGACATCAAGAACTTCACCAACAGCATCAACGGCGCGGACGGCCTGATGCTGGACGAGGACGACAACGTCTGGGTGTGCGCAAACCAGTCCGACGAGATCGTCGTGACCGACAAGACCGGGAAGGCGATCGCCAAGATCGGGGATTTCAACGGAGTGCGCGACGGCTCGCCCGTCGGACTGCTGTTCCCGGCAAGCCTCGTGCGCAGCGGCGATTGGATCTACATCACCAACCTCTCGCTCGATCTACGCGGGGTCGTCGGCCAGCAATCGGTGGACAGCCAGTGGGCGGCCATGGTGAAGACGCACACCATCTCGCGCATTCGCTTCCGCATTCCCGGGAACGACCAGGACGCCGACTAGAAAGTATTCATGACAAACGGTCATCAACCCAGAAGCAGATTTCATGGATCCCGGGCTATTTTTGGGTACTGTGACTGAAGGCTTGGGAGGCCTGCAGCACAGACGAAAAAACGATTGAAGCACGAAGCCGGCTCGCATTTCCCCGGCGCTGGATAACGCTGAGAAGGAGTTGACATGCGCAGCAGATTCGATCGATTTAGTTGGGTGACTGTCTCATTCGCGCTGGTACTTACCCTACCTACGCTTGCAACAGCCGCAGGAAACCCGCTCTGTACCGGCGAGGACGTCTTCTTCGACCCCGGTCATGGCCAAGATATCGTCGTGCCTCCGGGCTTCGAGGTTTCGGTCTTTGCCAAGGGCCTCAACTTTCCGACCGCAGTCGCGTTTCGCGGCGACGCACGCCGGTTTGAGGTGTTCGTGCTGGAGTCGGGACACGGCCTGCCGAGCCGGTGCAACGACGAGACGAGTCCTGTCGTCGGGGGCGAGTTGTCGGCCACCAACCCCTTCACGCCCGACATCCTGGTGTTTGACCAGAGCGGGAACCCGAGGACCAAGAATCCGGTTCTCGCCAAGCCCACGAAGAGCGGCGTAGGTCTCCAGCCGCACGGCCCGGCGATCGACATCGCGTTCGAGAAAGGCTTCAACGGCGGGCGACTCTTCGCCACGGACTCAAACCAGGCCATCCGCGCGCCTGCAACTAATGCCCAGAACAACAGCTCGCGCATCGTGACCGTGAACCCCGAGACCGGGGACGTCACCCCGTTCATCACCGGTCTGCCCACGGGAGACCACCCGGCGGAGCAGATCACCTTCAAAGACGGCTGGATCTACTGGTCTCAAGGATCGACGACCAACTCCGGGGTTGTGGGTCGCGACAACGGCGGTGGCGCCAATCAGCATGACATCCCGTGTCAGGACATTACGCTGAGCGGCAATGTATTCGACTCGGGTGGTGGTGTGACGACGAGCGGGTATTCTGACTTCGGCACGCACCGCACGAGCGTGAAGGCGTTCGACGGTGCGACCGGGCCAGGAATCTGCGACGGCGCCATCTTGAGAGCGAAAGTCAACGCCAAAAACCCGAAGTCCACCATCGAGCCCTTCTCGTGGGGGTACCGGAACCCGTACGGCATTCGCTTCGCGCCGGATGATCACGCCCTGAAGGGCGGGCTGTTTGTCACCGAGAACGGCGAAGACGAGCGGGGTGCGCGGCCGACCAACAACTCCCCGGACCGCCTGCAACTCGCCCAGCAGAATCGCGATGGCAGCCCGGATTACCACGGGTGGCCGGATCGGCTCGGCTTCCTGGATTCAACTCAGGCGGTTTTCAACCCTGTCGGGGGCCCCGGCGACGACAATCCGGCCGCCGTCGTAAATAAGCCGGTGCAACACGTTCTCGCGTTCCCGCCCCAGCCAATCACGGCGCCCCTGGCCCTTGAGCCGGCGGACGTCGCAATTGTCGGGCTTGACTTCGTGCCCAATTCCTTTGTCCACGGCCCGGTCAAGCGCGGTGCGGCCCTTGCCGGCCGCGAGGGGGACTTCGGGTTCTCGAAAGCCAATGGCACCCCGGAGGAGGGGCACGACATCCAGCTCATCAACTTCAGCCGCCCGGGTGAGCCGCTCCAACTCCAGCTCCAACGGTTTGCCCACAACAGCACATTCGAGCAGGCGTTCGTGTCCGGGATTCACGGGATCAACCGCCCCGTGGATCTCAAGTTCGGGCCTGACGACTGCGCTTACCTCGTGGATTACGGGGCGGTGCGCGACTTCGGCCAGTCCGATTCGGCTTCCAGGTTCCAGGTCGCCGGTGACGGTCCACTCCTCCAGATTCCCAGGACCGGCGTGATCTGGAAGATCTGCCGGGTAGGCGAGAGGTCTGGCGATGACGATGATTGATCAGTAGAAGACGAAGGTCGCCGTACAACGCCCGCAACGCAAGTTGCGGGCTTTTTTTTGCCTGCTCGGCTCGCTAGCGCTGAATCCAGCCGTAGCGCCGGTTGCTCGGGTGCCCGCCCGCGGTGAGGTAGTCCGCGCGCAGCTCTGCAAGCCTGTCGTTGGGGACCGTATACCGCTCCTCGAGCGCGCCTCGGTCACTTCCCGGTTTGGAGTAGCCGGGATAGTTCAAGGTGGCTTTCAAACCGTCCGGAATGCGCCCCTCGTAGTCCTTCGGCAATGGTTTGTACGTTGCAACGCTCGTAGGCAGCTTGTAGAGGCCCGCGGAATTGAGCCCGAGGATGCGCCGCTTGTCCTCCGCGGTGAGCTGCGGATAGCCGTACTTCTTCGCCATGCTCTCCGGGATCTGGAAGCGCCAGAAGGCCTCGATCTGCCATTGCGGCGCCCCGTACCACAGCGAATCCGATCCGAACACGATGCGGCGCGGGCCCATGTATTTCATGAGCTGCCCGAGCATGTGCGCGCACACGGTCGGGAACGTCACGACGCAGGAGGCGAAGGTGGTGCCGATCTCGGCGTAAACGTTTGGAAGCGGCGCCGATAGCTGCGCGAACTCGGTGAGCCAGCGCAGGTCCGGCACGCCGTTGCGCAGCTTTTCTGACCGGATCGCCTGCAGCGCTTCGGCATCGAAGAATCGCGGACCGAAGCAGGAGTGGTAGATGATGAAGTTGAACTCCGGCCAGTCTCGCGCAGCCTTCGGCAGATCGGTCGGGCTGCCCTGCTCGGGGGTGTCCGGCGCAGCCGGCGCGAGGCCTTTGTGGATGCAGATATTGAAGAAGCCCGGGTGGCTCTCCAGCTCCTTGCGGTTGTTCCGGATCAGCTCATAGGTCGGATACGCCACTTTCTCGTCGTCGAGCCGCCATTGCCGCAGCTCGCTTTCGGGATTGCCGTCGAGCTTGGCGGTATAGGCGATGTTGTAGCCCTTCCACGAGTCGGGATGGAACTGGTCGATCTGCTGCTGCATGAAGCCGAGGTTCTCCCTGCCGGGGAAGATCTGTCCGTGCGCGAGCAGCCGCGTGGAGCCGGCGAGGTTATTGACGAAGTCCCTCACTGCCGCGGTTTGGAACCCTGTCAGGTTCATCGCCGCCAGCGACTCGTCCACGCTTCTCGGGGTGCGCGGTTTGCCGCCGCCCGCGGGCTCGAAGAGGCCAAGCGGAGCGTTGCTCAGGATCGCGACCGCCACCTGGCTGTCGAGGTAGATGTCCTTGATGAACTTCACCAGGTGAAAGTTGGCGCCGGTGATCGGCGTCTGGCCGAGCGACGGATTCCACGCTGCCCATGGCCGTCCCAGCTCGTCCGGCAGGCCCTCAGTGTTGAACGGGTTCTTGTCGAAGCCGGCGGCAGAAGCAGCCGCACCGGCGCCTTGCGACATTGCGCGCAGCGCCAGCGGGCCGTTGAAAGACTGGCGGATCATGTGCAGCTGGTCGTCGAAGACGAACAGATCGCGCGGCACGCCGTCGGCTGCATAGGCCGGCCCGAACATCTCGAGCGGGCTCACCTCGAAAAAGCGGCCGAACACTTCGTTCATCGCGAGGAACGCCGCGGCCATCCCGCCGGCGGAGGCGAGAAAGCGCCGCCGGCTCGTGCCGAGCTTCCTGCTCGCGTAGCCCGCGAGCTCGGCGATTCGCGCCTCGACCTGACGCTGCTGCAGCGTCTGTGGAAACGGAAGGTATTCGCCGTTCGACACCACCTGGGTCGGGATCGGCGAGCGCATCGCGTCGGCCTCATCGGCGCGCGCCAATCCGGCAAGCTGGCGCTCGGACAGCCAGGAATCTTCTTCACGTGAACCGGGCAGGCGTCTAGGCATCGGTCCCTCCTCGCTGGCGATGTGCAGGAATTCTACTGCGCCTTGCTCCTTCGATCGTGCTCCTCGAGAATGACAGCCAACGCATAGTTCCCGAGCCCTTTTCTTGCCTTTTAGGAACGCGCAATGGCTGGTGGCGGTCGGTGCGGAGCAGACCACCGCGGTTTTCGAGCCTGCCGCTGAGAGGGGCGCAGAAGCGGTGTTCGTCTGCGCTCACGGCGCAGGCGGCCACAGGGACTATCGCGGCATGGTGAGACTGAGCGAAGTGCTTCGCGCCCAAGGTCTCGGCGTCGTCAGATTCAACTTCCTCTATCGCGAAAAAGCCTCGCGCCGGCCCGACACGATGCAGCGCCTGAAAGAATGCTTCGACGCGGTCGTCTCGCGTACGCGGACAGAGCTTAGTCCCCACGCTCTGATCATCGGCGGACGCTCCATGGGCGGGCGCGTCGCCTCGATGCTCGCCGCCGACGGCTTCGCCTGCGATGCGCTCCTGCTGCTCGCGTATCCGCTGCATCCCGCCGACAAGCCAGAGCAGCTGCGCGATGCGCACCTGCCGCAGATCAAGGTGCCGGTGCTGTGCTTCAACGGCACGCGCGACGCACTGTGCCGGCGAGACCTGATGGAGCGCGCGCTCAGCAGCGTGCGAGCACCTTGGGAGATGCATTGGCTGGAAGCCGCCGATCACTCGTTCCACGTGCTGAAGTCGTCAGGCAGAACCGATGATCAGGTTTTGGCTGAAGTCGGCGACGTAAGTCAGCGTTGGCTCTCGCAGTTTTAGTGCTTTCTGTACATATACAGTCTTACGCATACAGTTCCGCCGCCATTCGCGTCAGGTGATCGTCAGGCTTGCGGAGTAGCGTGTTGCTCATCACAAGAAAAATCGCGGCACCGGAGGAAAGTAAACGCTTCTAACAGTGCGCACCAAGCGCACGATAAAGCGCGCCCCGAGTATCGGGCGCCTTGAGACGCCCAACTTTTCCGAGCGCCGCCGTTTCAGGAATCAGTGTTTCCCGTAAGGCACCAAAAACGCGGCCTTGCGCCGCATTCGCCTATCAAGAGGACAAGAGGAGGCTTCAAAATGCTTTCAAGACTTTCTTCCACTTCGGCGCTTCTTGGCGCCATGTCGCTCGCGGCATCCGGCGCCGCGTTCGGCGTTTGTACCGGGCCGGGCGCTCCGACCGATACACAGACCAAGTGCCTCACAGCGGTTCAGATTCCCGGCAACCCGCTGCGGTCCTTCGACATCAGCTTCGTCAATCCACATCGGGCAGAGTTCTATTTCGCCGATCGCTCGAACGGGGCTATCCAGGTCATCGATACCCACCATCTGACTTGGAAGCGATCGCTCGGCGGTTTCGTCGGCGTCAAGCTGCTCGGCACCGGGGCAGTAAACAACAATCTTTCGGGGCCGGATGGTGTCGTTGCTCACGGCAGATGGCTCTACGCCGGCGACGGCGACAGCACGCTCAAGGTGTTCGATCTCGAATCTTCGTCATCCACCACCGCGCAGCTGCCCCTCCCCACCGGCGGGACGACCAGGGTAGACGAAATGGATATAACGTCGGATGGCGAGTTGCTGCTTGTCGCCAATAATGCTGAAGATCCACCCTTCGGGACCCTGTTCGCCGCGAATGGTGACCGGAACTCCAGCGGGGTCCACAAGATCCTGAAGATCAATATCGACAACGCGATCGTCCCGGCGGGTGAGGGCTTGTCGATGGAGCAGCCTGCCTGGGAACCCCGTACTGGACGCTTCTACGTCTCGATCCCGCAGATTGCCGGCAACCCTGCAGGCTGCACGTTCGCCGGTCCGAATTTCTGCCAGGGCGGGTTGTTGATCGTCGATCCGCATAATCCCAAGGCGGTATATGGCGCGTTCGATGCGGCCACGAACACGGGTGTACTGCCGCTGAGCGATTGCGGGCCGAACGGCGCCACCGTGGGACCGAATGCCAACCTGATGCTCGGCTGCACGCCGCAAAACGTTCCCACCAATACGACCACGCAGGTCATCAACGCGAAGACCAAGCATTTCGTCGAGGTCGGGAACATCACCGGTTCGGACGAGGTCTGGTACAACGCGGGTGATCGGCGCTACTACTTGGGCGCCAGCAGGGCGTGCGGAAAATCGGCGGGCTGTCCAGCTCCGGCCGGCGGCGCCGCGCTTGGCGTGGTCGATGCGGATACGAATTTCTTCATAGAGAAGATCCCGCAATCGCAGAACTCGCACTCGGTGGCGGCGGACTCCAAGCGCAACCGCATCTTCGTGCCGCAAGTGGCGCCGGCTGCGGTGGTCGGTTCCGGTGGGGACACGACAACCGTGGGCGCAGGGATTTGCGGTAGCAACAACGGTTGTGTCGCCGTTTACGTCCATCATGTCGACAGAGACGGGGACAGGGACGGGGACAGGAACAGGGACGACGAGGGCGAGCACCACGACCGGTAGTTTCGAGAGACTTCCAACAAAGGGCCGGCTGCTCGCCGGCCCTTTTTTATGCGCGCGGGGCTTGTTCCAGGAGTCTTCCCATGGCGACCTCGCTTCATGAATGTCGCCTTGGTTCCTGCAAGCTACGTTCCCGCCGCCTCTAACCGAAGCGGTCTAAGAAAAACCCTCTACTGCCGTTCCCCGGCCAACAACGTCGTTCCCAACTGCCTGAACGGTTGTATCGCGGTGTACGGGACGCCGAAAGGGGGACACGAAGACGAGGATTGATTTCTTCGTGGGCCTGTGAGCAGAATGCTGAGCGGTCGCGGCGCGGTACGACAGCAGGCCGCGCCGGCGACCTGTTTCACCTGCAAGGGAACCGATGATGAAACCTATGGGGAGGAATCGGTGATGAAACGCATCCGGGCTGTTTCTTTGTTCGCCTTTCCACTGTTGCTGCTCGTCGCCGCGGACATTGCGCTCGCCGACGACTTGTTCATCCTGGCGACCGGCCGGAGGGATCCGCGGATCTACGCGATCGACTTCAAGGCGGCGCTGAAGCATCAGAACAACAACACGCCGAACGCCATCGTAAGCCGGTCCAAGGTCCACCCGGATCGCCTCGACGGCACGAGAGTCGGAGACCCCGCGAACATTGTGCTCAGCGAGGATCATCGGACGGCATACGTGATCAACCATCACGGCCCCGTGAACAATGCCGAGTTCCTGCAGCACGGCGGGCGCGGAAGCGTCTCGGTCATGGACGTAAAGAAGATGCTCAAGCCGGAATTCGACGATACCGATCACGCCGTAGAGCAGAACTACGACAGCGGCTACTTTGGAGCGGTCGGTCTCGTGATTCTTCCCGAGCTGCTGCTCGTGAGTCACTCGGAAAACTGGCTGACCGAGGACGGCTCGAACCGCATCAGCATCATCGACCGCAAGACCGGCGGCCGTCGAGGACAGATCGAGATGGCGCTGGGCCATCCGGGGCACGCTTGTCCTGCTTTCCCCGTGCCTTTCGTCTCGCCGACTCCGCCCCCGGTTGTTCCTTTCGCGACTCCCGACCCCCAGTTCGGTTGCTGGCCGAACCCGGAGTTCCTCGCACTGGGCCATGGCGGCGACGGGAAGACTTATCTTTTTTCGGGGAACGCGGGCACCAATGACGTATCCGTGATGGATCTGCGGCAAGCCCTGATGGGCGTCCCGGTCGTAGAGATCGCGCCGCGCATTCCTGTCCAGACCGGCCCCTTCGGCATCAAAGCGAGCCCAAACGGCAAATTCATCGCCGTTACCGCTCGAGAAAGCGGACAGGTCGACTTCGAAGGGAACACGATCTCGATCATCGACGTGGACCGCGCCCGCCGAGGCGCGGCCAACGCCGAGGCTGCCCGCGTCCAAGTCGGGACCGACGATCCCAAAGGCCAAGCACGGCCGTTCACGGTTGCCTGGACGCCCGACGGACGCGAGATCATCGTGGCGAATTTCAGCACGAACAATGTGTCGATCGTCGATCTGCAGAGGGCTCTCGCGCATGATGCGCGCGCGGAGGTTGCGCGCATTCCGGTCATCCGTCCGGCAGACGCTGATGGCCTGGTCCGCCCGGGCCGCCCCAAAGGCACCGCGGTCACGTCGGACGGACGCTATGCGGTCGTCTCCGGCGGGCCGCGCCTCGCTCCCGACGCGCCGCCGAGCGGGACGGTGTGGGTGATCGACCTTCATAAGCGCGCCGTCGTCGCGACCGTGACGGGCGTCGGCAACGATCCGTATGGCCTGACCATCCTCGAAGATGATGATTGAATAGACGGACCGAACGCAGCGGTCGCAGCTGACCGCCGCACATCGGCGCCAATCTACCGATTGTCGGCTACAGGGCACGAGGCGCGGAATATCTCACATACATGTAGTGGGGCAAGGAGGTACTTTGCGCGGAGTGCCTCGTTTCCTCCTCCTCCTCAATTCGAGGCACTGAGCCCGGATTTGGCGATGCCATTCCGGGCTTTTTATTGATGGAGTCGCCGGGTTAGCCCGCACAGGCTCAGGAGTTAAAATCCCTCGGTCGCCGTTTCTCACATGCGCGGTACCGAACAGACAATCGACACCTCCTCGATTATTTTGGAAAAGAGGGGCGCAATGAATAATGCAATCGTGCTGGTCGCGCGCATTCTCCTGGCGCATATCTTCCTGCTGTCCGGAGTCGGCAAGCTCGGCGCGGGCTACGCCCCCACGCAGGGCTATATGGAGTCGGTGGGCGTGCCCGGCATCCTGCTGCCGCTGGTGATCGCCCTGGAGCTCGGCGGCGGCGCGGCGGTGCTCTTCGGATTCCTGACGCGCTGGGCTGCTCTCGCCCTGGCCGCGTTCTGCCTGGCCGGGGCCTTGCTGTTTCACTTCGACTTCAAGGACCAGATGCAGATGATCAATTTCATGAAGAACCTTGCCATGACCGGCGGGTTTCTCCTGCTCTACGTTCACGGGCCCGGCGCGTTCAGCGTAGACGCCCGGCGCGGTTAGATCGAAAGGACGAAAGGACGAAAGTCATGGACAAACCTGTTGCGAAGAACACGCGCGACCTCGCGCTCAGCCGTAAGGCCCCGCTGGCCACCCCCACCGACTTGAAAGCCGCGGCGACCAAGGACATCGCCGGGGCGATGAACGCGATCCTGGCGGACGTGTTCGCGCTTTACCTGAAGACCAAGAACTTCCACTGGCACATGAGCGGGCCGCACTTCCGTGACTACCATTTGCTGCTGGACGAACAGGCCGACCAGCTTTACGCAATGACCGACCCCATTGCCGAGCGCATCCGCAAGGTGGGCGGTTCCACGCTCAGATCGATCGGACACATCGCCCGCACTCAACGCGTGCTGGACAATGATGCAGAGTACGTCGAGCCGCTGGACATGCTCGCCGAGCTGCGCGAGGACAACAAGGCGCTTGCGGCACGCTTTCGCGAGGCCCACAACGTGTGCGACGAGCACCGCGACATCGCCACCGCCAGCCTGATCGAAGTGTGGATCGACGAAACCGAGCGGCGCACCTGGTTCCTCTTCGAGACGAGCCGCCACGGGGATGCCACCGGACATTGAGCGCGGCTTTGCTGCAAGCCCATGAATCACCACCGAGCTTTTGAGCTTGCCGTGCCCGCGAGCAACGTCGATCACATGCTTGGCTCTGAGCATGCGGCCGTGACGGTCGTTGAATACGGCGATTTCGAATGCCCGAACTGCAAACAGGCGGCGCCAGTGGTGAAGATGTTGCTCGAACGCTTCGTCGGCAGGGTCCGGGTGGCGTACCGGCACTTCCCGCTCGAAGAGGTTCATCCGCATGCCTTACTTGCTGCGCTCGCCGCAGAAACTGCAGCCGGCCAGGGGAAATTCTGGCCGATGCATGGCTTGCTGTTTGACAACCAGCGCCATCTCAAGCCTTCTCAACTGCGTAGCTACGCGGAGCAGCTCGAGCTCGATATGGTCCGCTACGACGCGGACATGAATGACACTCTCTATCTGCAGCGCGTGCGGGAGGACATGGAGGGCGGCAGCCTGAGTGGCGTGCGCGCCACGCCGACATTCTTCATCAACGCGAAACTGCAGGATGTCTCGTACGGCCTGCAGACCCTCGTGCAGGGCGTTGAAGGAGCGCTACGCCCGTGAGGTCGCAACAAGAAGCGCCAATAGGGTCAGTGCACCGTTGCGCCGCGGTTCGTAAGCACCGCCAGCGCTTGTTTCAGGCCGATGAAATAACCGTAGCGCCAGTAGAGCCGGTCGCGGCTACTTTCATACGGGTGAGCATCGTCGCCCCGCAGGTCGAGCCCCTGAGCGGCAAGCCACCCGCCTAACTCCGCAATCTGCTGGTGAAGCGCGGCTTCGGCCGACATATCGGTAAAGCAGCCGTCGTCGGACTCGCCGGCTTCGGGCACCTGCAGCATCGTCTGGCGTTTCACATGGACTCTGTCGTTCGACTGCGGCGTGAAGCAGCCCGGCCGTCCGCTGCGCCGTGCGCTTCGATGATGTCCACCGCTTTCAGAAACACATCGATCGGCGGATTGGCGCGCCCTGCAATCCAGGCGCGCAGGTCGCGCATGGGAACGTCGAGCAGCATGCGCACCTTGTGCATGTCGTTGACGATGTGCGCGGCACGGCGCACGGCTTCGCAGCGGGGCATCTCGGGATAATGCGCGCCTCGGCGCTCGGCGTATGTTCGATTTCGAACAGAGGCGCCCTGTCTTTCAGTTCCCTGTATGTATGGGATCGCACAGACTAGCCATCCCGAAAGGCGCAGTTTGCGGCCAAGGCGGCCCAGGCCCGTTTTCTGTCGCCGAGCGGCATCATGTCAGACGCCATTCATTTGCCGGAGCAGCGAAGAGGTAGAGGATGATTAAGTTCGCCCTACTTTCCTTCGGCACGTTCGTCGACACTGTCACAGTTTCCGCGCTGGCCGGCGCCGGCGTGTGGGCCATCGCGGTCCTCATTCTGAGCTTGGAGAGGATCTCATGAGAGGCCTCATGGAACCGCGCAGAAAGGACGGCACGTTTCCCTTCAAGTATCGCGACTCGGTCAGCACCGACCTCCGCGAAACATTCCGGCGCGTGCGCGAGCAACAAGCCGCAGAACCGGCGGCGCCGAACGTGCACCAGATCAACCCCACAAAGACGAGGAGAACATGAACGACGTTGCAGTGCCGGACTTCGGCGTCGATCAGGTCGCGCTGGATCTCTTCTCGTTCGAGGGCGCACCCGATTTTGCATCCGGCGCCTGGAAGCCGCTACCGACGACGAACTCGACGCCGAGCTGCGCTGGACGTGAATTGGTGGAGGCGGCGGGAATCGAAGTTCGGATGCTATAGGACGTAATTAGCGCGCTCTGGACGCCAGCGCAGCTCGCGATACCCCCCTTCAGTACCCTAAGAGGGAATTTCACCAACGACCGAAGCAGGAAAGAGGAAATTCCGGTCGCTTGTAACGGTTGTAACGGATCAGGACTCGGACAAGGTACGGCGGCGCACGACAACTACAATACCTTACCGCACGACCTCGACAGCGTGCGCGCGTTGTAAGGCAGGAACCTGATGCCGCAGCGGTCGGTGTCGGTTGACATAAATCAGCCGGGCCGCGACAAGAACCTTACACGCGCGCGGCGAAGAGTTCGGCATGTAACCCAACGGGAGGTGGACATGTTCGGCTTGACGACTCTAGGCGTCTTTCACACGGCGATCAGCCTGATCGCCGTGGTAGCCGGCTTTATCGCTTTGGCCCGCTACAAGGAGATCTCCGCACGAAGTCTTGCCGGACAGGTTTTCGTGGTCGGGACGATCATCTCGTGCCTCACCGGGTTCGGCATTTTTCAGCACGGCGGCTTCGGCAAACCCCACGTCCTGGGCATCGTCACTCTGGTCGTGCTCGGCGTCGCGCTCCTTGCCGAATACTCCGGCTTGTTCGGGCGCGTGTCCCGCTACGTCGCCACCATCGCCTACTCGACGGCGTTCTTCTTCCATTTCATCCCCGGCGCCACGGAAATCTTGACCCGGCTGCCGTTGGGAGCGCCTCTGCTCCCGAATGCCGACGCACCGGAACTACAGGCCATCATCGGCGCGTTTTTCATCGTGTTCCTGATCGGCGCTACGCTGCAAGTATTGCGCTTGCGCAAGGTGCGCCCGGCGCCGGTGTAGGCATCTTTAGGAGCCGTACTTGAGCACGCAGTCGCCCTGGAGCCCGCTGCGCAATGGGCTCTTTCGCGGTCTGTGGATCGCGACGATTGTCTCGAACATCGGCACCTGGATGCACGAGGTGGGTGCCGGTTGGTTGATGACCTCGCTCTCGTCGTCGCCGTCGATGGTGGCGCTCGTGGAGGCGGCGGACAGTCTTCCGGTGATGCTGCTTGCGCTGCCTGCCGGGGCGATCGCCGATATCGTCGATCGTCGCAGGCTGCTCATTTTCGTCCAGGTCTATTTCCTGATCGTCATCGGCGCGCTTGCGCTGCTCACGGCGCTCGACATGACGACTCCCTGGGGGCTGCTGGCATTCACTTTTGCCGTTGGCGTCGGCACGGCGATCACGATGCCGGCGTGGGCCGCGATCGTCCCGGAGCTGGTGCCCGCCGACGAGTTGCCATCGGCGATTGCGCTGAACAGCATCGGCATCAACATCTCGCGCGCCATCGGTCCGGCGATCGCAGGGGTTCTCGTCGCGTCCGTCGGGGTGTGGCCGGTGTTCGCGCTGAACGCATTGTCGTGCGTCGGCATCCTCGCGGTATTGCTGCGCTGGCGGCGCGAGCATCGCAAGAGCTCGCTGCCTGCCGAGCGTTTCCTGAGCGCCATTCGCGTTGGCTTGCGTTTCGTCACGCACACCCGGACGCTGCAAGCCGTGCTCATCCGCGGCGCCGCATTCTTCGTCTTCGCCAGCGCGACGTGGTCGCTCTTTCCTCTGGTGGTGCGCCGCGAGCTTGGGCGCGGTCCGGAAGTCTACGGCCTGTTGCTGACGTGCATCGGAATCGGTGCGGTGGCCGGAGCCATGCTGCTGCCTCGGGTGAGGGAGAAGATTTCGCGCAGTGCCATGGTCGCCTGCGCGAGCGCGCTTTACGCGCTTGCCGCCCTCGCGCTGGCCTACCTGCAGAATGTCGGGTTGCTGATGGTGGCCATGCTGGCAACGGGGGTCGCGTGGATCGCGATCCTGGCCGCACTGCAGGTCTCAGCCCAGTTGACATTGCCCGCGTGGGTGCGCGCCCGTGGCCTTGCTGCATTCGTCGTCGTCTTCATGGGCGGGATGGCGCTCGGCAGCATCCTGTGGGGGCAGGTCGCCACCTGGATCGGGATTCCGGCCGCGCTGACGACGGCGGCTATCGGGATGGTGGCCGCCATCGGGCTGACATGGAGATTCCGGCTGGTTGACGGCCATGCGCCCGATTTCACGCCGTCGATGGATTGGGCGGCGCCGCTCGTGGCCGAAACTCCGGAACCCGACAGCGGGCCGGTGCTGGTGACGATCGAATACCGGGTCGACCCCGCTCGGCGGGCCGAATTCGTCGCCGCGATGCGCGACGTGCGCGAGATGCGGCGGCGCAACGGCGCGTTTTTCTGGGAGCTGTTCCACGACTCGGCGCGCCCGACCCGATTTCTCGAAACCTTCATGGACGAGTCGTGGACCGAGCACCTGCGCCAGCATGAGCGAGCGAGCGTGGCCGACCGCGAAATCCAGCGGCGGGCAAACCAGTTTCTGGTGAAAGGCGAATCCACGAAATCGACGCACTGGCTCGCTGACCGCTAACGGTGGGTGTCAATTGACACCAGCCGGCGCTGCGTTGGAGGATGCGGATCCGTGAGTCCCAGAGACGCCGACCTGATACTCCTCAATGGACGTATCGCGACGCAGGATGAGCGGCGGTGCATCGTGCAGGCGCTTGCCATCAAGAACGGGCGCGTCCTCGCGACCGGCAACGACGCCGAGATCGGCGGTTATCAAGGTCAGAGGATCGACCTGAACGGCCGCACGGTGATCCCCGGCCTCATCGACTCGCATTCGCATCCGATCCGTGGCGGGCTGTACTACAACCTCGAGCTGCGCTGGGACGGCGTGCCGTCGCTCGCCGACGGCTTGCGCATGCTGCGCGAGCAGGCGCAGCGCACGCCGCCGAACCAGTGGGTGAGGGTGGTCGGCGGCTGGTCGGAATTCCAGTTCGCCGAGAAGCGCATGCCGACGCTGGAGGAGCTAAATGCTGCGGCGCCCGACACGCCGGTGTTCGTGCTCAACCTTTACGCGATGGCGCTCCTCAACCGCGCCGCCCTGCGCGCGGTGGGCTATGACAGGAACACGCCCAACCCGCTGGGCGGGGAGATCCAGCGCGATGCCGCCGGTAACCCGACCGGCGTGCTGATCGCCAGGCCGAACGCCTTCATCCTTTATTCCACGCTCGCCAAGGGGCCGAAGCTGCCCATCGACCAGCAGCTCAACTCGACACGGCACTTCATGCGCGAGCTGAACCGCCTGGGCGTCACCAGCGTGATCGACGCCGGCGGCGGCTTCCAGAACTACCCGCAGGATTACGAAGTCGTCACGGCGCTGAATCGCGAAGGCCTTTCGACGGTGCGCCTCGCTGCCAACCTCTTCACGCAGCGGGCGAACCAGGAGCTGGACGACTTCTCGAGCTGGGTAAAGACGGTGAAGGCGGGGCAGGGCGACGACAAGTTTCGCATCAATGGCGCTGGCGAGATGCTGGTCTATTCCGCGGCGGACTTCGAGGACTTCCTCGAGCCGCGGCCCGATTTGCCTGCGCGCATGGAGCCCGACCTTAGCGCTGTGGTGCGCCTGCTCGCCAAGGAGCGCTGGCCCTTCCGGCTGCATGCGACCTACGACGAAACGATCACTCGGGCGCTCAACGTATTCGAGGCAGTCGATCGCGAGGTCCCGCTCGCCGGGATGCACTGGTTCATCGACCACGCCGAGACCATTTCGGCGCGCAACATCGATCGCATCCGCGCGCTGGGCGGCGGCATCGCGATCCAGCACCGCATGGCTTACCAGGGCGAGCGCTTCATCGAGCGCTATGGAAAGGCGAAGGCCGAGCAGTCGCCGCCGGTGAAGCGGATGCTCGCCGCCGGCGTTCCACTAGGCGCCGGCACCGACGCGACGCGCGTCGCGAGCTACAACCCGTTCGTATCGCTGTACTGGCTGATCACCGGCAAAACGGTCGGCGGGACGCCGCTTTACACCGACGCAAACCGGCTGGAGCGCATGGAAGCGCTGCGGTTGTGGACGGCGAGCAGCGCCTGGTTTTCGACCGAGCAGGGCAAGAAGGGCGCGCTCGTTCCCGGGCAGCTCGCCGACCTCGCGGTACTTTCGGCGGACTACTTTTCCATACCGGACGAGGACATCAAGCGCCTCGAGTCCGTTCTCACGCTCGTCGGCGGCAAGGCCGTTTACGCGGCTGCCGAATTCGCCGCGCTGGCGCCGCCGGCGCTCCCGGTGCTGCCAGCCTGGTCGCCGGTGGCGAAGTTCGGCGGCTACGCCGCGCCGCTCGCGATGTCCGGCTGCGAGTGCTCTCTCTTCTAACGAACCGTTACTAGCCGCTTGTCAACTCTAACGAGGACGCTCGTGTTCGACACCGTGCCGCTTTGCCAGGGCTAAGGGGAAAGCGTCATGAGTGCTCAATCGCCGACGCTGTCGCAGCCGACGTTCGAAACGTGGGCGGCCGGCGACGGGACCGTCATCACCATCCGCCCCATTTGCGCGGCGGACCTGGCTCTCGAGCAGGAGTTCGTAAACGGTCTCTCGGTGCCCACCGGCTACCAGCGATTGATGTCGGCGAGGCGCCCCTCGCTTGAGGAGCTCAGGCGGTTCACCGACATCGACTACGAACGTGAACTGGCGCTGATCGCCACCACGCCTGTTCAGGGCAGGGAGCGTCAGATCGGCGTGGCGCGCTACGTCAAGGAGTCCTCACCCGGCGACGCCGAGTTCGCGATCGTGCTGAGCGACGACTGGCAGGGACGCGGGCTGGGGACCAGGCTTCTCGTGAGTCTCCTTGTCGCAGCGAAGAGCCATGGCGTACGACGGCTGGTCGGTACGACGTTGTCGGAGAACGACGGGATGCTGGGGCTCGGTCGCAAGCTGGGTTTCCAGCTTGCGACAGATCCCGGCTCGGCGACGATCACGAACTTGACGCTTGATCTTGCAGCATGGCCGCATGGCTGATCTCGAGCAGATCGGTACCGAGGCGCCGCGACGAAACGCCCGGGAAGCGCACGAAAAGATCTGCCCTACTCGCACGCCACGCGCGGCAACGTAGATGTCGCCTTTGAGGTGATCGGCGGTTAGGCGAGTTGATCGCTGCGGTCAGGCTGAGGTTGCAATCAGGCATCCGGTTCCCACAGGCGCTGCCGAAAATAGTCCCGCCAGTCCTCGGGAAGTGCTGGCAGTTTGCTCGCGCGGCGCAGCAAATCCTGGTTCGCGCCGTCGGCCGTGTAGAGCGCGACGACGTCCGCGACTGAAATAGCATGCTCGTCGCGCGCAATGAACATAACTCCGTCGCCCGCGGCCACCTCGCCTTCCTGCGACACGCTCAGGTAGAACCCGGTTCGGCCGCTTTGCAGGAACCGCTTCACCATGTCCGCACGACCGAAACGGATCGCCAGCTTGAAGCAGGGCATGCGCGGTTGGGTGACCGAGAACTCCGCCGTACCAATCCGCAACCGGTCCCCGATGCGAATTGCGTCCTCGAGCAGACCCTCAGTCGTGAAGTTCTCTCCGAAGGCGCCCCAGGAGAGCGCAACACCGGGAAGGTGCTCGCGCCAGAAGGCGAAATGCTCCGATGGGTAGACATATACGGCCTTGTCGACCCCGCCGTGCACGGTGAGGTCGGACTGCCGGTCGCCAACTACGTTGAGTCGATTGACCAGTACCCGGCCGGATACGGGAGCCTTGAAGATCGAAGTCGTTACGGTTTTGCCGCGCCACTGAACCTCGCGCGGAAGCCCGACGTTTATCGAACGCACTTGCATTATGCGAAATCTTGCATCAAGACATCCCCTTACCACCCTATCGAAAGGAAGGAACCCTCTCTTGCACATACGTGCGCAGGCGACGAAGCGCGAGCGTGCCTTCGCGAGCGCCTTCGATGGCCACGTCCATCTGGTCGGCCTCGAGCGTGAGGCGCGTCGGAACCGCCTCGATCCGCTCGCGCATCGGGCTTTCGAGCTCGTCGACGGAGAGGTAGGCCAGCGAGAACTTCACATCGGAGCAATTCCATTGTGCTGGCCCGCCGAGGCGGATCACGTCGGCCGGTTTCAGGCCGCAGCGAAAGGCAATGACCGATTCCTGCCATTCCTGGATCATGCGGCCCAAGGCGTCCGCGGCATAGCGCGCAGCCGAGTCGACCGCAGCGTCCGTTGCGGAGCGCGCCAGGTCGACGCCGCTAGGCCCGGCTTCCTGGTGTGTCCAATCGCCATTCGGGCCCTGCGAGGCATCGACGACCATCAACAGCAGCCGCCGGATCCTTACGGCATCGCGCTCCGTCATCGGCGCGTAAGGGGTGCCTAACGCCAGGCGGGAGATCACCAGAGTGGAAACCGCGAAGTTGTCGGTGAGGCCGCCATCGGCGAGCTTGATGAACTCGATGCGCACCGGGTTCCGGTAGGCCGCAACGGCCTTTGCGATCGAATTCAAGACCCGCGAGGCCTCGGGTCTGGCGCGAATCGCGGCGATTTCCGCGGGAAGCGGCTCGCAGCTATCCGAAAACGTCCGGACGACGACGGGCGCGAAAAGCACCGGCACCGCCATCGACGCCGCAACCGCATCGGCCACGCTGTAGCGCGACAGATCGCTGCAGAGAATCGAGAAGAGGGCAGGAGCGAAGGGGAAAGGCACCCGGTGATAGAGATCCGTTGCTTGAATGCGTATGTCGGGCCCTGGGCGCCGAAAGATGTCCGCAAACGTCGCGCCGTGAAAAACCTTGCGATCGAGCGTATCGCCGAAATTCTCGCGGGCGTTGAGGCCGCCACCCAGCACTCGCACCAGGTTCGCTGGGTTGTACAGCGACAGCCGCATCCCGCTCTCGAAACCGGGCAGCAGCACCTCACTTCGAAACTGCGCGTTGCCGTCGCGGCCGTACACACCGTAATAGGCTGCGGTGAGCGAGCCTCCGGAAACGCTGCTGATCAATGCGACGTCGTCGAGGAGATCGCCGTCGGCCGTCTTGACGCCCTCGAGCGCGGTGAGAACGCCATGGGCGAAAGCCGCGGCGCGCAGCCCGCCGCCGGAGAACGACAGCACGATCGAGTTCTCGCGCATGAAGTCCGTGCGCGCGCCCATGTTCGGAGGCGTGGCCGCCGACAGCGGCTCGTTCGTCGCCGGGTTGAACACGGCAGTGGCGCAGCCGGCGAGACCGCCCACGGCAGCCGCGACGAGCACTGCCGCGGCCGCGGCACGGATTTTACCTAATTGCATTTGCAATATTGTCGCCTAAGGCGACGTATAAACTAGATGCATATGAAGTCGTTCGGCAGCAAACCGCAAGGCGCGCGGCTCGAGCGCATCAAGGCTTCGCCGCGCTGGTCGGGCGAGCGGTTCCGCAACGTGCACCCGATCATCCCGGGCTTGCGCGACCCGAGCGTGCCGATGCCGACGCTCGGCGAGTTTCTGTGCGGCGGCGAGCGCCGCCTGCCGCGGGGACCGCTGCCCTCGATGAGCCCGCTCGAAGCCTGGGCGAGGCCGCCCGCGAGCGGGCTACGCGCCACCTGGCTCGGCCATTCGACGGTGCTGATCGAGATCGATGGCCTTCGCGTGCTCACCGATCCGGTCTGGGGATCGCGCGCGTCGCCATCGCGGCTCGCCGGCCCGAAGCGCTTCCAGCCCGTGCCCGTTTCCCTTCGCGCGATGCCGCCGGTAGACCTCGTGATCGTGTCGCACGACCACTACGACCACCTCGACTACCCGACCATCCGCGAACTCGCCAAACGCGACGTGCCGTTCGTGACGTCGCTCGGGGTCGGTGCGCACCTGGAAGCCTGGGGCGTGTCGCCCGAGCGCATCGTCGAGCTGGACTGGTGGGAATCGCACAAGTTGCCGAACACCGGGCTCACGGTGACCGCCGCGCCCTCGCAGCACTTTTCCGGGCGCGGCCTGAAAGACCGCAACGCAACCTTGTGGTCCTCGTTCGTCATCCGCTCGCCACGGCACGCGGTGTTCTTCAGTGGCGATACAGGCCTCACGACGGAGTATCAGACAATCCGCGAACGGCTCGGGCCGTTCGACCTCGTGATGCTGGAGGTGGGCGGGTTGCATCCTTCGTGGGGCGACATGCACCTCGGACCGGAGAACGCGCTCAAGGCGCTAGCGCTGCTTGGCGGCGGCCCCTTCCTGCCCGTGCACTGGGGCACGTTCAGCCTTGCGATGCATGCCTGGGACCAGCCTGCCGAGAGATTGCTGGAGCTGGGCCCGAAAGCGGGTGCGCGACTCGTGATGCCGCGCCTCGGCGAACCGGTCGAGCCGGCGCATGCGGAAGGCGTCGAGCCATGGTGGCGCGTCGTGGACACGACTGCGCGGGAACCAGAGCCCGACACCCCTGCGGCGACTACGTTGCCGCAGGCTATGCCCTGGCCGATCGACTAGGTTTGAAATAACTGGTATGTCCATCGATCTTCCAACACCCATCGCTCTCTACATCGCCGCCGAGAACCGGGGCGACACGGAGGCGATGACGCAGTGCTTTGCCGAACATGCCGTCGTGCGAGACGAGGGCAAGACGATCAAAGGCCTGGCCGCCATCAAGCGATGGAAGGCTGAGACCAAGAAGAAATACCAGCACACCATCGAGCCGCTTGCGTCCGTTCAGAAAGACGGCAAGACCATCGTCACCAACCGGCTCACCGGGAATTTCCCTGGCAGTCCCATCGAGCTTCAGTTCATCTTCAAGCTAGAGGGCAACAAGATCGCGTCGCTGAAGATCCAGCCATGAGCGCATTCGCGTCACCAACTGATTACTCCCTCCTCACCATCCCGACTCGCGCCAACCGGCTCGCAAAGCGTCCGCTGACTGTTGATAGCGTTGCGACTGCCTTCTCATGAAGGCGTTGTTCGCGCTCGGTTTTCGACCCTTCTACCTGCTGGCCGGTGCCTACGCGGCCCTGAGCGTTCCGCTCTGGGCGCTGCAATATTCCGGTGCGCTGCCGGCGGGCAATCCACTGTGGCACGCACATGAGATGCTGTTCGGCTATACGTTCGCGGTGATCGCCGGCTTCCTGCTGACGGCCGTGCGCAACTGGACCGGGCTGCCGACGCCCTCCGGGGCGCTGCTCGCGGCCATCGCTGCCCTGTGGCTTGCGGCCCGCCTCGCGGCCGTCGTGTCGCTTGACGCGGCCACGTCCCTGGACGTTGCGTTCGCCATCGCGCTCGCCTGGGGAATCGGCCGGCCGATCCTCGCCAGCCGCAACCGCAACTGGTTCTTCATCCTGCTGGTTCTCGCCCTCGGCGCGGCGAGCTTCGCGTTCCGGTACTGGGCCGGCCATGCGCTCATCATCGGCCTCGACCTCGTGCTCTACGTCATCGCGGTGATGGCCGGACGCGTCGTGCCGCCCTTCACCAACAGCGCAGTCGCCGGCGCCGGCGCGCGCCGCATCCGCGGTCTCGAGCTTGCGGCGCTCGGTTCGATCCTTGCGCTTCTCGTGCTCGATGCGCTGCAGCTCGGCGAGCTGGCAGCCGCGGTTGCGCTCGCCGCGGCGCTCATCCATGCAGCGCGGCTCGCATTGTGGGCACCGCTCGCCACGCGCGGGCAGCCGATCCTCTGGATCCTGCATCTCTCCTATGCATGGATCGTCGTGCACCTCGCACTGCGCGGTCTCGCGGGCTTCGGCTACCTTCCCCCGTTGCTCGCCACCCACGCACTCACGGTGGGCGCGATCGGCGGCATCACGCTCGGGATGATGACGCGCACCTCGCGCGGGCACACCGCCCGGCCGCTCGCCACCGGGCGCGCCGAGCTGTGGGCCTATGTGCTCGTGCAGGCTGCGGCCGTGGTGCGCGTTTTCCTGCCGCTTGTGGTGCCCGCCGCGTATCGGGCGAGCGTCGCGCTTTCGGCTGCGCTCTGGGCGGCGGCCTTCGTCGTCTTCGTCGTCGCGTACTTTCCGATCCTTTCGCAGCCGCGCCTCGACGGCAAGCCAGGCTGAAGCTTTTCTTGCATCGCAACAAGCGCAGCGGCTTTGATGTGCATCACAAAGTCCGGCCCGGCGGCGCAGTAGGGTTTGCGGATTCGAAGGAGGACGGCGACATGGACGCATACGACGAAACGGTGAGCTGGACCCGGGCTTGATCCATATCAAGCTGGCCGCGCGCGCGGGGTTAAGAATGGGGCGCTATGATTGAACTTGCCCCAATGAGCGAAGAAGACGTTCGCCGTGCGCTCATGTCGGTCGAGGATCCGGAAGCCGGCATGAACATCGTCGACCTCGGCCTAGTGTGCGCGATTCGCGCCGAGCCCGGCCGCGTGCGCGTCGACATGACGATGACTTCGCCCGCCTGCCCGGCCGCGGCCTATCTCGTCGATGAAGCGGCCGCCGCGGTCCGCGATGTCGCGCCCGAGGGGACCGAAGTGCAGGTCGGGCTGGTCTGGGAGCCGCCCTGGACCCCCGATCGAATGAGCGCCGAGGCGCAGAGCAGGTTCGGCTGGTCGTGAGTTACAACGCGGCAGTAGACCTCATCGGACGCAATCTCGCGGCGGGCCGCGGCGCGAAGGCCGCCTATATCGACGACACTGGAAGCTGCACCTACGCCGAGCTTGCCGAGCGCGTCGACCGCACCGCCAACGCGCTGCGCTCGCTCGGCATCGAGCGCGAGCAGAGGATCGCCATCGCGATGCACGACTCGTGCGACTGGCCGGCCCTGTTCCTGGGCGCGATCAAGGCCGGCATCGTGCCGATGGCGCTGAACACGCTTCTTACCCCGGCGGACTACGAATACCAGCTTCGCGACAGCCGCTCGCGTGCCGTTTTTGTTTCACCGCCTCTACTGAAAAGCTTTGCAGACATCCGGGCGAGATGCCCGGACCTGAAGCAGGTGGTGGTTCAGGCGGACTTCAGGAATCTCCTCGCCAGGGCAGCCCCGAAGGCCGAAGCGGCCGCGACTACCGCCGACGACATGTGCTTCTGGCTCTACTCGTCGGGCTCGACCGGCGCGCCCAAGGGCACCGTGCACCTGCATTCGCATCTCATCGCGACTGCAGAGCTGTATGCAAAGCCGATCCTGGGCATCCGTGAGTCGGACGTCGTCTTCTCGGCCGCGAAGCTCTTCTTCGCCTATGGCCTAGGCAATGCGCTCACCTTTCCGATGGCGGTGGGGGCGACCACCGTGCTCATGGCCGAGCGGCCCACGCCCGACGCGGTGTTCAGGCGCCTGACGGAGAGAAAGCCGACCATCTTCTATGGCGTGCCGACGCTGTACGCCGCCTTGCTTGCTTCGCCCGCATTCCCCGACCGGGAAACGCTGAAATTGAGAATATGTACGTCGGCGGGCGAAGCGCTGCCCGCCAACCTCGGTCAGCGCTGGACCGAGCGCACAGGGGTCGAGATCCTCGACGGCATCGGCTCGACCGAGATGCTGCACATCTTCATCTCCAACCGGCCCGGCGACGTGCGCTATGGCACCACCGGGAAGCCCGTGCCCGGCTACAACGTGCGCCTGATCGACGACCAGGGCAACGTCATCACCAAGCCCGGAGAGCTTGGCGAGCTTCAGATCAGCGGCCCGACCTCGGCGATCATGTACTGGAACCAGCGCGAGAAGACCAAGAACACCTTCCAGGGCCCCTGGACGCGAAGCGGCGACAAGTACAGCTTCGATGCCGAGGGCTACTACACCTACGGCGGGCGCTCGGACGACATGCTCAAGGTGAGCGGCATCTACGTCTCGCCGGTGGAGGTGGAGGCGGCGCTCGTCTCCCATGAAGCGGTGCTCGAAGCCGCCGTCGTCGGCGCAGAGGACGAGCAGAAGCTCATCAAGCCCAAGGCGTACGTCGTGCTCAAGCCGGGCCAGGGCCAGGACGAGAAGCTGAAGGCGGCGCTGCAGCAGCATGTGAAGGACAAGCTCGCGCCCTACAAGTACCCGCGCTGGATCGAGTTCATTCCCGAGCTGCCCAAGACCGCGACCGGCAAGATCCAGCGCTTCAGGCTGCGCTCGGGCACGGTTGTATGATGTGTATCAAGGCCCGGTGCCCCTGCCGGGCACGGATTCGCATGACAAAGGAGCGAGGATCATGAAAAGGTCGGACAGGTTAGTTTCGCGCCGCCGCTTCCTGCAGGGGGTAGGCGGCCTGGCGCTCACGGCGAGCCCGCTTGCGGCGCCGTTCGTCATCGCGCAGCCCGCGCGTATCAAGGTGGGGCTGATGCTGCCGTACACCGGCACTTACGCGTCGCTCGGCAACGCGATCACCAATGCTTTCAAGCTCTACGTCGCCGAAAAGGGCGGCAAGCTCGGCGGGCGCGAGATCGAGTACGTGGTGCTCGACGACGAATCCGAACCGGCCAAGGCAGTCGACAACGCGAGCCGCCTGGTGAACCGCGACAAGGTCGACGTGCTGGTCGGCACGGTGCACTCGGGCGTGCAGATGGGCATGGTGAAGGTGTCGCGCGAATCGGGCGTGCTGTCGATCATTCCGAACGCCGGCGCCGGCGCCGCCACCGGGCCGCTGTGCGCGCCGAACATTTTCCGCACCTCGTTCACCAACTGGCAGACGATCCATGCGCTAGGCAAGGTGATGATGGAGAAGGGCCACAAGACCGCGGCCTGGATCAGCTGGAAGTACGCCGCGGGCGAGGAGATGTTCGGCGGCTTCAAGGAAGGCTACGAGAAGGTCGGCGGCAGGATCGTGAAGGAGTTGTGGCTGCCGTTCCCGAACGTCGAGTTTCAGGCCCTGCTCACCGAGATCGCGGCAGCCAGGCCGGATGCGACCGCGTGCTTCTTTGCAGGCGGCGGCGCGGTGAAATTCGTCAAGGACTACGCCGCCGCGGGCCTAAAGAGCAAGATCCCGCTTTTCGGCAACGGCTTCCTCACCGACGGCACGCTGCAGGCGCAGGGCGCTTCGGCGCAGGGCGTCTTCACGACGCTGCATTACGCCGACAGCCTTGAGATCCCAAAGGACAAGGAGTTCCGCCTCAGCTACGCCAAGACCTACAAGCTGCAGCCCGACGTGTATGCGGTGCAGGGCTACGACGCGGCGCAGCTGCTCGACATCGGCCTGAAGGCGGTGAAGGGCGACGCGAGGGCGACCAAGGCGATCATCCAGGCGATGGAAGGCGTCACCGTCGACAGCCCGCGCGGCAAGTGGAAGATGTCGCGGGCGCACAACCCGATCCAGGACAGCTACCTGCGGCAGGTCGTGGGCGAGCAGAACAAGTACGTTGCCGTCGCATGGAAAGCGCTGGAGGATCCGGCGCTCGGCTGCAAGATGCTGGCGTAACCGGCACGCGGCGGGCAACGGAGCCGGTGTCCGCAAGGCGCCGGCTCTTTCTTTATGGATCCCGTAATCTTCCTCGTTCAAGTGCTGAACGGCATCCAGTACGGGCTGCTGCTGTTCCTCGTCGCGAGCGGCCTGACGCTGATCTTCGGCATCATGGGGATCATCAACCTCGCGCACGGCAGCTTCTATATGATCGGCGCGTACCTGGCGTTCTCGCTCACGCGCCTCGCCGGCAATTTCTGGCTGGCGCTCGCGGCGGGGGTGGTGCTCGCGGTGCTGATCGGCATGGCGCTCGAGTGGCTGGTGATGCGCTTCCTGTACGGCCGCGACCATCTCTACCAGGTGCTGCTCACCTACGGGCTGATCCTCATTTTCGAGGAAATCCGCAGCCTCGTCTGGGGCGACGACGTGCACGGCGTGCCGGTGCCGCCGGCGCTCGATTTCTCGATTCCGCTCACCGACACGCTGTCCTACCAGGTGTATCGCCTCGCGATGTCGGCAATCTGCCTCGCGATCGCGTTCGGCATGTACTGGCTCATCCAGAAGACGCGCCTCGGCATGATGATCCGCGCGGGCAGCGTCAACCGCGACATGGTGCAGTCGCTGGGCATCAACATCGGGTTGCTCTACCGCCTGGTGTTCGCGCTTGGGCTGGCGCTCGCCGCGCTCGCCGGCATGCTCGCCGCCCCGATCTCGTCGGTCTATCCCGGCATGGGAAACCAGGTGCTGATCATCTCCTTCGTCGTGGTGGTGATCGGCGGCATCGGCTCGGTCAAGGGTGCGCTCGTCGCGGCACTCGCCATCGGGCTCGCCGACACCTTCGGCCAGGTGCTCGTGCCGCAGATCGCGGGGGTGGTCGTCTACCTCCTGATGGCCGCAGTCCTGCTGTGGCGGCCGCAGGGCATTTTCGGCCGGGCCTGACATGGACCGCCAGGCGCGCTCGTTGCAGGTGCTGCTGCTCGCGGGGCTGGTCGCGCTGGTCGCATTTCCGTTCGTCGGCGAGAAGTTCTACGTCCAGTTCATCACCAAGGTGATGATCATGGCGATGTTCGCCATGAGCCTGGACCTGCTGGTCGGCTACACGGGTCTAGTGAGCCTGGGGCACGCGCTGCCCTTCGGTCTGGCGGCCTACGCGCTCATGTTCGTGACCCCCGAGTACCAGGCAGCGGGGTTCTGGACGAGCGTCGCGGCTTCGATGGGCGTGGCCGCGATCGCATCGCTCGTGGTCGGGCTGCTGGTGCTGCGCACCTCGGGCATCTACTTCATCATGGTGACGCTCGCCTTCGGGCAGATGGCGTACTACTACGTGCACGACTCCAAGTATCTGGGCGGCTCGGACGGCAAGTTCATCTACGTGCGCCCGGCGCTCGAGCTTTTCGGCTGGAAGCCGTTCGACCTGGAGAATCACACACACTTCTACTACGTCGCGCTCGCCCTCATGGTGTTCGTGTATGTGAGCCTGCGCGTGCTGCTTGCGTCGCCCTTTGGCCGGGTGATCGTGGCGATAAAGGAGAACGAGCACCGCCTGCGCATGCTCGGCTTCGCGACGTTCCGCTACAAGCTGGTGTGCTTCGTCCTCGCCGGCATGCTTGCCGGGCTCGCCGGCTGGCTCGCCGCGGCGCAAGACGGCTTGGTCAACCCGGAGATGCTTTCCTGGCACCAGTCCGGGCAGCTCCTCATGATGGTGATCCTGGGCGGCATGGGGACACCCGCCGGTCCGGTCCTCGGCGCCGCGGCGCTCAAGGTACTGGAGCTCGTGTTCCAGGGCTGGACCAAGCACTGGCAACTGCTGCTCGGCGGTTTCATCGTGCTCTCGGTGCTGTTTATGCCTCGCGGTCTTGCGCAGATTTTTAATTGGAAGCGTCGTGGCTGAGGCGGCCTTGCGTACCGCAGGGCTGCGGCGCCTGTTCGGCGGCCTCGCCGCGGTGAACGGCGTGTCGCTCGAGTGCCACGTCGGCCGCCTGCACGCGGTGATCGGGCCGAACGGCGCCGGCAAGACCACGCTCATCAACCTGCTCTCGGGCGAGCTCGCGCCGAGCGCCGGCCGCATCGAGATCCTCGGGCGCGAGGTGACCGGCCTCGCCGCGCACCGCATCTCGCAGCTCGGCGTGGGGCGCAGCTACCAGCTCACCAACGTCTTCATGCGCTTCACCGCGTTCGAGAACTGCCGGCTCGCCGCGCAGTCGCGCTTGGCGAGCTCGATGCGCTTCCTGCGCCCGGCGACGCGATACCGCGAGGTGAACGAAGCGGCGGCGCGGGCGCTCGCGCTGGCCGAGCTTTCCGGGCGCGAGAATACCGTGGCGGCGGAGCTGTCCCACGGCGAGCGCCGCCAGCTCGAGGTGGCGATGACGCTCGCCACCCGCCCGAAGGTGCTGCTGCTCGATGAGCCACTCGCCGGCATGGGCGCCGAGGAATCGGCGCGCATGGTCGAGCTGCTGCGCAAGCTCGCCCCTGGGCACGCAATGCTGCTCGTCGAGCATGACATGGATGCCGTGTTCGCGCTCGCCGATACGCTTACCGTAATGGTGGACGGCGCGGTGTTGGCGAGCGGCACGCCTGCCGCGGTGCGTGCGAACGACGCGGTGCAGAGGGCCTACCTCGGAGAAACCGATGACTGAGCTCCTGGTCGAGGCGAACGGACTGCACACCTACTACGGTTCGCACCACATCCTGCACGGCGTGCGCTTCTCGATCGCGCGCGGCGAGGCGATCGGGCTTATGGGCCGCAACGGCATGGGCAAAACTACGCTGCTCAGGACGATCCTGGGCCTCGTGCGGCCGCGCGAGGGCACGGTGGCGATCCGCGGCCGCGAAGCGACCAACGACCCACCGTACCGCATCGCCCGCCAGGGCCTCGCCTATGTTCCAGAGGGGCGCGGCATCTTCCCGAATCTTTCCGTCTGGGAAAACCTTGTTATGGCGGCGCGCCCTGGCCAATGGACGCTCGCGCGCGTGCTCGAGACTTTTCCGCGGCTCGCCGAGCGCCTTAATCACGGCGGCGGCCAGCTCTCCGGCGGCGAGCAGCAGATGCTCACCATCGGGCGCGCGCTCATGACCAACCCTGAGCTGCTGATCCTCGACGAGGCGACCGAGGGCCTCGCGCCGCGCATCGCGCAGGACATCTGGCGCATCGTGCGCCGCGTGCGAGAATCGGGCATTGCGACGGTGATCGTCGACAAGAATTTCAAGGCGGTGAACGCGGTCACCGACCGCAACGTGATCCTCGTGAAGGGACAGGTCGTCTTCGAAGGCAGCGCCGCCGAGCTTCTCGCGCGGCCCCAGGTCCGCGTGACCCACCTCGGCGTCTAGTGGCCCCGCGCTGGCGTCTGCCGCTGCTCGTCCTCGGCTTCATTTCGCTCGCTTTCGGTGTCTCCGGCGGGCTGGCACGCCTTGCTCCCTCGATGGATGTCTTGCCTGAGGCCATCGCCTTGCACGGCGCGCTCATGGTGTGCGGCTTCTTCGGCACGGTGATCGCGCTCGAGCGCGCTGTCGCGCTCGGCAAGCTCTGGGCCTACGCGGCGCCGCTCGCCGCGGGCCTCGGCGGAGCGCTGCTGCTTTTCCAGCTGACGCTTCCCGGCCTCGTGTTGATGGTGCTCGCCGCGGCAGTGCTCGCGACGGCGAACCTGCTGATCCTGGCGCGCCATCCTTCCCTTGAGATGGCGACGCTCGTCGGCGGCGCCGCGGCGTGGCTCGCGGGCAACGTGCTCTTCATCGGCGGGCTGCCCGGGACCTACTGGTGGATCGCGTTCTTCGCGCTCACCATCGGGGGCGAGCGGCTCGAGCTTTCGCGCTACCTTCGCCGCGCTGCCTGGACGAGGAACGCCTTTGCCGTGCTCGCCGGCGCGCTGCTCGCGACGACGCTCATGCCCCGGGCAATGGGCGCGGTGCTCCTGCTCCTGTCGCTGTGGCTGTTCGCCTTCGACCTCGCGCGCGTCACGGTACGCCAGACGAAGCTGCCGCGCTACATCGCGGTGTGCCTGCTCGCCGGCTATTTCTGGCTCGGCCTCGGCGGCCTCCTGATACTCGTGGACACGGCCTTCGACGGCGCGCTGCACGCCATCTTCCTCGGCTTCGTGTTCTCTATGGTGATGGGCCACGCGCCGGTGATCCTGCCGGCGGTGCTGCGCGCGGCGCTGCCCTATTCGGTGGCTCTGTATGCGCCGCTCGGGGTGCTGCATGCCTCGGTCGCCGTGCGCGTCATCGGCGATTTTTTCCCAGGCATCAAGATTCTTGGCGCCTGGGGAAACGCGGCGGCGATCGCGCTCTTTATCGTCACCGCTGCTGCGCTGGTCCTCAGCCGTGCATCGTCAGGCCGCCAGACACGCTCAGCACCTGGCCGGTAATGAAGTCGGCGTCGTCGCTGGCGAAGAAAAGCACCGCTCCCGGAATGTCGTCGGGCTTGCCTAGGCGCCCGATCGGGATCGCGCGCCGGTAGGCCTCGGCGAGCTTCTCGGGGTTGCCGGCGCCTTTCATGAACTCGGTGAGCATGTTGGTCTCGGTGAGGCCGGGGCAGACGACGTTCAAGCGCACGCCCTTCATCGCGAGCTCGCGCGCGAGCGTCTTGGTGAGCGCGATGATGCCGCCCTTGCAGGCGGAGTAGGGCGCTTCGCCGGAAGAGCCGACGCGCCCGGCGTCGGAAGCGATGCTCACCACCTTGCCGCGGCCGCGCTCGGCCATGCCAGGCAGCACGCAGTGCAGCAGGTTCATCCCGCCGATCAGGTTGATCGAGATGATCTTCTGCCAGAACGCGGGATCGGTCTTGAGGAACGGCTTGAACATGTCCCAGCCGGCGTTGTTCACCAAGATGTCGACCGGTCCCGCCGCGGCAACCGCTTTCTTCACCGCCGCGTAGTCGGTTATGTCGATGCTCGGATCGCCTTTCAGGTCGAACACCACGACCTTTGTCCCTTCGGCCTTGAAGCGCTCGACGATGGCGGCGCCGATGCCGGCCGCGCCGCCGGTGACGATGGCGGTTTTTCCTCTGAGACCTCGCATTTCCCTTCTCCTAGAGGATCACTGCAGTCGCCTCGAGCTCGATCTTTCCGGGCGAGTCGAGCAGGTCCGAGACGAAGATCATGCTCATCGCCGGATAGTGCCGGCCCATGAGCCGTTTCCAGATGCGGCCGAGCTCGGGCCGCGC
This sequence comes from Burkholderiales bacterium, assembly GCA_035602335.1. Classification (GTDB taxonomy): domain Bacteria; phylum Pseudomonadota; class Gammaproteobacteria; order Burkholderiales; family SG8-39; genus SCGC-AG-212-J23. Next base: position 91,604 of record DATNMK010000008.1, on the reverse strand, counting down.
CGCGAGGTAGGCCGGCTTGTCGCAGCAGTAGGCCGTCATGCGGCAGATATGCTCCGGGCGGCCGCCCGCTTCGGCGAGCACCGCAAGCGCGTTCTTGAGCGCCTGCTCGAATTGCTGAGGGATCTCTTCAGAATGAAACCGCTGCGCGGCATCCCATCCGACCTGACCGGCGATGAACACCAGCCGCCCGGCCGGCGTTTCGACGCCGTTCGAGTAGCCGACCGGCGCCGCCCAGCCCGGAGGATGCAGCGGCTTCATTCGCCTATCCCCGGCGGATCCGGGTCGTAGTCCCATCCGGCCACGGGCGTAGGCACGCGCTTCATCCAGTCGCGAATCAGCTTCACGTGCTCGCGTTCCTCGGCCGCCATCTCGGCGGCCGCGGCGCGTACCCGTTGCGGCCCCGTCCCGGCGGCGATGGCCTCAAAGTACTGCACGGCCTTCAGCTCGCAGCGCAGCGCGATCTTGAGCGCGTGGTACGGCTGCATCAGATAGTGCAGCGAGTCGAAAGGCGCGGTCTCCGGCCCTTCGGCACCGTCCCAGGCGTAGGCGGGCACCAGCGCGGACACGCTCGGCCAGCGCATCTCGGCGAGGATGCGCTTGGCATGCAGCGCCTCGACCTCCGCGAGCTTGCGGAAGAGCTGCGCGACGTCCCGGTTGTTGTGCGTGTCGAGTTGCTCGGCGAACTGCGCGTAACGCTCGGTCGCCTCGAGCTCCATCGTGTAGGCGCGCGCCATGAAATCCGCGTAGGCCTCCGCGGCAGGGGCGCGCGCTTTTCTGGTTGAGGGCATGGAATCTCCTAGAGCCGGAAACCGGATTCGAGATCGACGCTCGCGTGCGTAGCGCCGGCGGCAGCAAGGCGGAAAGGCGCGCGATTGCCCTTGTAGAGCACGCCGATATTGAAGCCGTCGTCGGTCATGATGCGCCGCGCGGCGCGTCCCGGATCATCGGTCGGCGCGACCGGCGCGGGGTGGACGACTTCTTTCCAGCCGCGCTGCTCCGGCCGGAACGTGACGCAGGGCGACAGCACCTCGATGAACGAGAACCCGGGGTGTCGCACCGCCTCGGCGATCAACGCCGCGGTGCCGTTCGGATCGCCCGAGAAGGCGCGCGCGATGAAGTTTGCGCCCGAGGCGAGCGCGATCACCAGCGGATGGAATTCCCGCAGCCCGGTGCCGCCGGGCGCGAGCTTGGACGACCAGCCGGGCTCGGTGGTGGGCGAAGGCTGGCCCTTGGTCATGCCGTAGACGTGGTTGTCCATCACGATGTAGGTGAGGTCGACGTTCCTGCGGCAGGCGTGCAGGAAATGGTTGCCACCGATCGAGTAGCCGTCGCCGTCGCCGCTCGCCACCAGCACGGTGAGGTCGGGGCGCGCGACCTTGAGCCCGGTCGCCGCCGGGAGCGCGCGGCCGTGCACGCCGTGAAAGCCGTAGCAGGTCGTGTACGCTGGAATGCGCGACGAGCAGCCGATGCCTGAAACGACGGCGACGTTTTCCGGCCGCAAGCCGAGTGTGGCGAGCGCCTTGGTGATCGAGGAGAGCACCGAGTAGTCGCCGCAGCCCGGGCACCACACAGGCTTGTAGTCGGACTTGAAATCCTTCGCGGCAATAGGGACTGCAGTGAGCGGTGCGTTCATGACCAGTTCACCAGAGCTCTATGTATTTCCTGGGGACGAAAGGGCAGCGGACCGGGCCGGCGCAAGCTCTTCACCTCGCCCGGCAGCTCGTACTCCGATCGCAGGTAGCGCAGGAACTGCCCGCTGTGATTCTGCTCGACGACCAGCACGCGCTTTACACCCTCGAGCGCCCGCTTCAGCCGCGCGGGTTGCGCCGGCGAGAGCAGGCGCAATGACACCAGCCTCGTGCCTGCGCCGTTGCGCGCGAGCGCTTCACGCGCCGGACCGGTGCACGAGCCGAAAGTGAGGACCGCCGTCTCGCCGTCGCCCTCGACGCTCGCCCAGGCCTCGCCCGGGTCGAGCTGCGCGAGCTTGCGCGCGCGCTTTTCGCTGTTCGCGAGATGGTCGCTCGCCTGCGAGGAAGGCGTGCCGCGTTCGTTGTGCTCCAGGCCGTCCGCCGTATACGCAAGACCCGGCGTTCCGGGAATCGCCATCGGCGAAATTCCCGAAGCAGTCAGGCAATAGCGCTTGTAGGCGGCGCCGTCGTTTCTTGCCACTAGGCGGGTAACGGCCGAGCCGTTCTTTTTTGGAGCATCCACGACCGCGCGCGCCTGACCGAAGTATTGGTCCGAGAGCACGATCACGGGGACCTGAAGCGACTCGGCGAGCCCGACGGCCCACTCGGTCGCGGCCAGGCAGTCGGCGAGCGAGTTGGGCGCCACCACGACGTGAGGCGCGTCGCCGTGCATGCCGTATAGCGCGATGTTGAGGTCGGCCTGCTCTGTCTTGGTGGCGATGCCGGTCGAGGGGCCGGTGCGCATCACGTCGACCACCACCACGGGGATCTCCGCCGCGACACCGAGGCCGAGCGCCTCGATCATCAGCGAAAGTCCTGGTCCGGAGGTCGCCGTGAGCGACGGCACGCCGCCGTAGGAAGCGCCGAGGATCATGTTGATCGAGGCGAGCTCGTCCTCGGCCTGCACCAGCGTGCCGCCGACCTTGGCGAGCGCGGGCGAAAGCCATTCCAGCAGCTCGGTGGCGGGCGTGATCGGGTACGCGGCGACGAAGCGCACCCCGCCGCGCAGCGCGCCGTAGCCTGCGGCCTCGTTGCCTGTGATCAACCAACGGGAAGTATTTGGGGGCGGGTTTTCGAGAGCAAATCCCGCCAGAGCTTTCGCCTGCGCCACGCCGAGCCGCGCCGCGGCGATCCCGGCTTCGAGTCCCTTTTTCATCGATTTCCGCATCGCAGCCTCGAGCGCCTCGCCAGAAAGGCCGATCAGGCCCGCCAGGACTCCGAGCGCGACTGTGTTGGGCCAGGCACCGCTCACCTGGCCGGCGAGCGCCTTGAGCGGCACCGGCGCGAAACGCGCGCCGCTGCGCGCGAAAGCTTCGGGCGGCTCGCCTTGCGCAGGATCGCCGACGATCAGGCTTGAAGGACCGAGCGGGATCTCCGCGGCGAACCGGCCGACGTTCTGCCAGTCGATCGCCGCCAGCACCTGGAAGCAGTCGTCCTGGCCGTCGGTGGCGAAGGTCGAGACGCGCAGCATCGCCGCAGCCTCGCCGCCGCGGATCTGGGGGCCGCTCGTGCGCGTCATCAGGCCGTAGTACCCGGCCGAGGCCGCCGCCTCCAGCAATATGTTGCCGGCGGTCATGACGCCGGCACCGCCGCTGCCGGCAAGGGCTATGGAAACGGACGCAAGCGATGCGCTCAAGGCTTCCTCCACGAGACCCTGTCAATTTGACGCAAGCCGATGGCTATTACTTGCCTTAGATCAAATCGGAGCGCTATTGCCCGGGTTTAATGGCTGAACGGTTCTGATCGGAGAGGATGACCATGAGCGCGCCTGAAACCCGTTTTCTGAGAAGCCACGATCTTGCCGAGCCGGTCGCGCCAGGGGTCAGGCTGGAACGTCGCCCGGCGAGGACCGCAGATGGCAAGCTTGTGCCGAACCTCTATAACGCCTGGATCTGGCTCGATAACCCGACCCAGTTCAACTCCTACACCACCGAGATGGTGAAGGGTGTGATCCTCGCTTTCCGCGCCGCATCAAACGCGCGCGAGGTAAGCAGCGTCGTCTTCACCGGCGTGGGCGACAAGGCCTTCTGCACCGGGGGCAACACCAAGGAGTATGCCGAGTACTACGCCGGCCGCCCGCAGGAATACCGGCAGTACATGCGGCTCTTCAACGACATGGTCTCGTCGATCCTCGCCTGCGACAAGCCGGTGATCTGCCGGGTGAACGGCATGCGCATCGGCGGCGGCCAGGAGCTCGGACTCGCGTGCGACTTCTCGGTTGCGCAGGACCTGGCGCGCTTCGGCCAGGCAGGCCCGAAGCACGGCTCCGCGCCGATCGGCGGCGCGACCGACTTCCTGCCGGTGGTCATCGGCGCCGAGCGCGCGATGGTGGCCTGCGTGCTGTGCGAGCCGTTCTCGGCGCACGAGGCCTACCATGTCGGCATGCTCACCGACATCGTCCCGGCGCTGCGCGTCGATGGGCGCTACGTCGCCAACCCGCTGGTCGAGACGCAGCGTGTGTACGACGACTTCGGGCGCCTTGCCTTCGGCAAGCCGAAGACCGGCGAGGCGCTGAAGCAGGGCAAGGAGCTCATGAAGAAGGGCGTGGTCGATCTTGTCGCACTCGACGACAAGGTGGAAGAGCTGTGCGCCAAGATGCTGCTCACCTTCCCCGACTGCACCACCAAGACCATCGAGGAGCTGAGAAAGCCCAAGCTCGAAGCCTGGAACCGCAACAAGGAGAACCACCGCGCCTGGCTCGCGCTCAACATGGTGACCGAGGCGCGCGCCGGCTTTACTGCCTTCAACGAAGGACCGAAGGACCACCGCGAGGTCGATTTCATCCTGCTCAGGCAGAAGCTCGCCGCCGGCGAGAGCTGGGTCGGCAGCCTGCACGACCAGATCCAGCCGAAACCCGCCAAGCCGGCATGAACGAGTCGCCGCTTAAGGTCTGGCTCGAGCGCGACGGCGCGCTGCTCAGGCTGCGCCTCGCGCGGCCCAAGGCCAACATCATCGATGCGGCGATGATCGCCGCGGTGGCGGCCGCGCTCGATGCGCACCGCGGCAACCGCGGCTTGCTCGCCGCATTGATCGACCACGAAGGCCCGCATTTCTCCTTCGGCGCGAGCGTCGAGGAACACTTTCCGGAGCGCTGCGCGGAGATGCTTTCCGTGCTGCACGCGCTTCTGGGACACATGCTCGCCTGGCCGAAGCCGATCCTGGTGGCGGCGAAGGGGCAGTGCCTGGGAGGCGGGCTCGAGCTCGCGGCGGCGGCCAGCCTGCTGTTCGTGTCGCCCGAGACGCGCCTGGCTCAGCCGGAGATCAAGCTGGGCGTCTTCGCGCCGGCGGCGTCGGTGCTCCTGCCGATGCGCATCGGCCAGGCGCGCGCGGAGGACCTGCTGTATTCCGGCCGGGCCATCGACGGCGCGACTGCGCTCGCCTGGGGTCTGGCAAACGAGCTGGCCGAAGATCCGGCGGCGGCGGCGCTCGCCTGGTTCGACAGCCACCTCGCCGGCAAGAGCGCCGCGTCGCTCGCTTGCGCACTTCATGCGGCGCGCGCGCCCTTCGCCGAGCTCGCTCGCATGCGGTTTTCCGACGTGGAAGCGCTTTACCTAAAAGCGCTGATGCCGACGCGAGATGCCCATGAAGGACTGAAAGCGTTCATGGAGAAGCGCCAACCGCGATGGGAGCACCGATGAGCGTCCAGGCGATCGTCAAGCGCTGCGAGGAGCTGTTCGAGGACCTGCACTTCAATGCGGTCAAGCAATGGAAGGCTGCGCACCCGGGAGCCAAGGCGATCGGCTACATGCCGATCTACGTGCCGCGAGAGATCATCCACGCCGTGGGCATGCTGCCGGTGGGCATCTTCGGCGGCGGCGACCAGCTCGAGGTGATCCAGGGCGACGCCTACTACCAGAGCTACATCTGCCGCATCCCGCGCTCGACGCTCGAGCTCGGCCTCACCGGGCGGCTCGACTGCCTCGACGGGATGCTGTTCCCGTCGACCTGCGACGTCATCCGCAACCTCTCCGGCATGTGGCAGATCCTGTTCAAGGACAAGTACGTCAAGTATTTCGACGTGCCGCAGAACTACGACGATTCGATCGGCGGCAACTTCTACATCCACGAGATGCAGGCGCTGCACTCCGACCTGGCTTCTCTTGCCGGAACGGAAATCACGGATGAGAAGTTGCGCGCCTCGATCGCCGTCTACAACGACAACCGCAAGGCGGTGCGCGAGCTCTACGCCTACCGCGCGCAGAAACCCTGGCAGGCGCCGACTTCCGAGGTGTATCTGGTGTTGCGAGCGGGCTGCGTGCTGCCGCCCGAGGAGCATACGGCGCTCATCAGGAGTTACTTGAGCGAAACCGAAAAGCAGAAGCGCCCGCAGCGCGACAACGCGAGGGTCGTGCTTACCGGCTCGTTCTGCGAGCAACCGCCGCTCGGCCTCATCAAGTCGATCGAGATGGCGGGCTGCTACGTAGTGGATGACGACTTGCAGCTCATCCAGAGCTGGCTGCTCGACGAGGTGCCTGTGACCGGCGACCCGCTCGAGGAGCTGTCGAAAGCGTTCCTGCACCGCTCGGCGCAGACCTCGTCCAAGTACGACGAGAAGAAGGAGGACAAGGGCAAATACCTGCTGCGGCAGGTGAAGACGCGTGGCGCCGAAGGGGTGATTTTCGCCGCGCCCTCGTTCTGCGACCCGGCGCTGCTCGAGCGGCCGATGCTCCAGGAGATCCTCGCCAAGCACAAGATTCCCTACACCGCCTTCAAGTACGCCGAGAACACCGGCCAGATGGCGCCGATCCGCGAGCAGGCGGGCACCTTCGCCGACTCGATCAAACTCTGGAGCGCCGCATGAGCACCGCCGCCGCAAAGAAGGAAGTGATCAAGGACGACGCGATGCTGATCCAGAAGGAGCTCATCAACCGCAACTACCACGAGCTCGCGACCGCGCACCAGTCGGGCAGGAAGATCAGCGCCACGTTCGTGCCCGGAAACCTGAACGAGCTCCTGATGTGCTTCGACTTCGCGCGCCGGCTGCCCGAGACCGACGCGCTGCAGAGCGGGCTGCGCAAGAAATCCGGCAAGATGATCATGGACGCCGAGCGCGACGGCCATTCCGAGGACGTGTGCACCTACGTCAAGACCGACCTCGGCATGATGCTGCAGGGCGAGGTCGGTCCCACCGGCGAGCCGCTGCCGCGCCCGGACGTGCTGCTGCTCTCCTACACCGGCTGTTTCACCTTCATGAAGTGGTTCGAGCTGGTGCGGCAGAAGTACGACTGCGAGACGGTGATGCTGCACGTGCCTTACCAGGGCGACGGCAAGATCAGCCCGAACATGCGCGATTACGTGGTGAAGCAGCTGAAGGAAAAGGTGATCCCGACGCTGGAGAAAGTCTCCGGCGTCAGGTTTGACATCGACCGCCTGCGCGAATATATGAAGGAGTCGCAGAAGGCCGAGGAGGACCTGGTGCGGGTGCTGCAGAGCGCGAAGCACCGGCCGAGCCCGATCGACGGCTATTTCGGCGCGGTGTACTACATCGGGCCGATCTTCACCGCTTTCCGCGGCGTGCCGGAAGCAACGAAGTTCTACGCGGTGCTGCGCGAGGAAGTCGAGGCGCGCATGCGCGCAGGCAAGGGGCCGATCACGCCGGAAGGCGAGCTTGCCGAGGAGAAGTACCGGCTGGTGGTCGAGGGTCCGCCCAACTGGACCAGCTTCCGCGAGTTCTGGAAGATGTTCTACGACGAGGGCGCGGTGATCGTTGCCTCGACCTACGCCAAGGTCGGTGGCGTGTACGACTTCGGCTTCCGCCACGACGCGTCGCGCCCGCTCGAGTCGCTCGCCGAGTACTGCCTCGGGTGCTACACCAACCTCAACTTCCCGCAGCGCATCGACATGATCTGCCGCTACATGGATGAGTACCAGGCGGATGGCCTGCTCATCAACTCGATCAAGAGCTGCAACAGCTTCTCCGCCGGCCAGCTCCTCATCCTGCGCGAGGTCGAGAAGCGCACCGGCAAGCCGGCCGCGTTCATCGAGTCGGACCTCGTCGACCCGCGCTACTTCTCCGCGGCCAACATCAAGAACCGCCTCGAGAGCTACTTCCAGATGATCAAGCAGAAACGTGCCGCGGCGGTGCACTGATGAAGACTTTCGTCGGCATCGATCTGGGCTCCACCACCACGAAGGCCGTGGTGATCGACGAGGCGCAAAGGGTGCTCGGGCGCGGCATCACCAATTCGCGCTCCAACTACGACACGGCCGCCGCCATCGCCAAGCAGGAGGCGCTGGTGTCGGCGCGCTTTCATCTTTTCAGGGGAGAATTGGGGAAAAGCGGCGCGCTGAAAGGCAGCCTGGAGGGCTTCCTCGGCCAGCTCGAGCGCGACTTCCGCCTCGAGCAGTACCTCGAGCAGCTCGCGGATCTGGAGCAGGTGTGCCAGCGCAACGTCGAGAGCGCGAAATTCGGCGACGCGACCAAGGGGGTTTCGGCCGCCCTTCAGACTTTGTTCGGTCTTCTGAAAAAAGACGCACCGGCGCTGTTCGCGCCCGGCGCCAAGCGCAAGAGCGATTTCTTCCGCGACATTGCCGGCAGCCAGTACCTCGCGCTCGGCGAGCAGGTGGCGAAGGACGCCGGCGTGCGCTACGACCAGCTGCTCAACGTGTTCGACCGCTCGATCATCGAGGTCGAGAACCGGGTCTACGGCGAGTCGATATCGCGGCACCTGCTGGCGGCGCTCGAGCGCACCTTCGTTGCTTTGCCCGATACCAAGAGTCTTTCTTCAAAGATCCGCGCCCCGATCCAGGGCGTGCTCGACACCGCGCTCGAGGAGACCTACGTCATCGGCACCGGCTACGGGCGCGCGCGCCTGCCGTTCTCGAAGGAGCACATTCGCTCCGAGATCCTGTGCCACGGCCTGGGCGCGCACGTGATGTACCCCAGGACCGCGACGGTGCTCGACATCGGCGGCCAGGATACCAAGGCGATCCAGGTCGACAGGAACGGAATCGTCGAGTCGTTCCAGATGAACGACCGCTGCGCCGCGGGCTGCGGGCGCTACCTCGGCTACATCGCCGACGAGATGAACATGGGCCTGCACGAGCTCGGGCCGCTCGCAATGAAGTCGACCAAGAAGGTGCGCATCAACTCCACCTGCACCGTGTTCGCGGGGGCCGAGCTGCGCGACCGGCTGTCGCTGGGCGAGAAGCGCGAGGACATCATGGCCGGACTGCACCGTGCCATCATCCTGCGCGCGATGTCGATCCTCGCGCGCTCGGGCGGCATCCGCGACGAGTTCACCTTCACCGGCGGCGTGGCGAAGAACGAGGCCGCGGTCAAGGCGCTGATGGACCTGGTGCGCGAGAACTACGGCGAGGTGACGCTCAACATCAACCCCGACTCGATCTACACCGGCGCGCTCGGCGCGGCGACTTTCGCCTGGCGCGCGGTGACCGAGGAGGGCAAGACGGTGGAACACCGGAAGGCAGCATGACGTATACCGCTGGCATCGACATCGGCTCGGGCGTCGTCAAGACGGCGCTGTTCAGGACTGAAACCGGAAAGAGCGAATGGATCGCCAGGCGCGTCGAGCGCATCCGCCGGCGCGACAACATGCAGCTCGCCAAGGCGGGCTACGACGAGGTGCTTGAGGAAGCGCGCCTCAGGCCCGAAGACGTGGACTATGTGGCCACCACGGGCGAAGGCGAGAACGTGAAATTCGCCACCGGGCATTTCTACTCGATGACCACGCACGCACGCGGCGGCGTCTTCCTCAATCCCGCGGCGCGCGCGGTGGTGGACATCGGCGCGCTCAACGGCCGGGCGATCTTCATCGACGAGCGCGGCAAGGTGCTCGCCTACAAGATGACCAGCCAGTGCGCCTCGGGCTCGGGGCAGTTCCTCGAGAACATCGCGCGCTATCTCGGCGTCGCGGTGGAGGAGATCGGACCGCTGTCGCGCACCTCGAAGACGCCGGAGAAGGTGAGCTCGATCTGCGCGGTGCTCGCCGAGACCGACGTCATCAACATGGTGTCGCGCGGCATCGCGACGCCCGACATCCTGAAGGGCATCCACATCTCCATGGCCTCGCGCGTGGTGAAGCTGCTGAAAGTCACCGGCATTGCCAAGGGCACGGTGCTGCTCACTGGCGGCCTCGCGCTCGACGAAGGCCTGCTGGCGGCGCTGCAGGAAGAGCTGGTCAACGAGAAGATCACCGGACTGACGGCGGTGAACCACCCGGACTCGATCTACGCCGGCGCAATCGGCGCGGCGCTGTGGGGCGCGTTCCGTCATCAGAAGCTCAAGGCGCTCCAGGAGCGAGTCGCCGCATGAAAGGAGCCGACCGATGGCATTGCTGATCAACGACGCCTGCACCGCCTGCGACGCGTGCAAGCCGGTGTGCCCGAACGAGGCGATCTCGGTCGGCGACCCGATCTACGTCATCGACCCGCTGAAGTGCACCGAGTGCGTCGGCGCCAAGGACGAGCCGCAGTGCAAGCTCGTCTGCCCCGTCGACTGCATTGTCAAGAACCCGGACTACGACGAGACGCCCGAGCAGCTGCAGGAAAAATACGCCGCGCTGCGCGGATAGGAGCGGCGAAAGGCAGCTCTCAGGCGAGCGGTTTCACGAAGGCGAGCCGTTCGGAAGGCCCGAAGCCCGCCTTGTAGAGGAAGCCGAGCAGCTCGAAGTCGTTGTGCGCGACCGTGGTCTCGACCGCCTCGATGCCGAGCGCGGCCAGGTTCACGAAAAGCTGCGACAGCAGCGCCGCGCCGATGCCGCGACGCGCATAGTCGGGATCCACGCCAAGCGTGTCGAGGACCGCCACCGGTTCCGGGCGGCCAAAGTCACCATAGTCCATGCGCGCCATCGCGAAGCCCGCGATCGAGTCCTCGCAGCGCGCGGTGAGCGAGACGCGTACTGCCGAGTCGCCGAGCGCCTCGCCGAGCTTGTGCTCCATATAGGCGCGGCGCTCGCGCCCGGTGAGCTTGCGGTCGATGTTCACGATCGCGTCGAGATCGGCCTTGGCCATCGAGCGCACGTCGTGCAGGTCGCGTGCCAGCTTGTCGAATTCGTCGACGGTGCTTGCGCCGTAGTCGGTCTCGCGGTGCGCTTCGGCCGGAGTACCGCTTGCCGGCGGCTCGGCCCCAACGCCATACGCGCCGGCGTGCACCGGGCACTCGAGCAGCTGCGGCGAGGCGAGCGCGAAGCCGGCGCGCGCGAGGAATTTGAGCATCCGGTCCTGGCGCCAGGAGGCCTGCGTCCACAGCTCGGTGATGCTGCGGCGGCGCGCCTCGGTCTCGAGCGTTTCGAGCAGGCGCCGCCCGATCCCTTGGCCGCGGCGCGGGAAGGTGACGCCGATGATCTCGAGCATCAGCGCCGGGCGGTTGCGGCCGAACTCGCCGGCGAGCATGCGCGCGAGCGCGAAGCCCGTGAGGTCCAGCTCGTCCTCCGCGGCAAACTGCAGATGGTGCTCCGGATCGAGTCGCGCGGCCGCGAGCCGGCGCTCGAAGTAGGCGCGGCGCGAGCGGCCGCCCAGAGCCGCGTCGATCGTGACGACGCGATCGAGGTCCCGCGGGGCGAGCTGGCGTGCTTTGATCCCCGGTCCAAGATCGGTTCTCATGTCATGGCGTAGGCGGCGAACAGTTCGCGGTCGGTCGCCTCGTCCAGCATGTCGTCCACCAGCGGAACCAGCGCGCCCTGCTCCTTTTCGGCATGCGAGCCGAGCCGCTCGACCAGCTCGAGGCCCGCGGCCTTGAGCGCGTGCCAGCCCGCGGCGTCCAGCTCGGCCGTGCGCGCGCGTTCGATGAGCCCGAGAAGCGGGCGGGTGACCGCGCGGATCGTCTCGTGCTCTTCGAACAGCAGCTCCGCGAGCTCGCCCTCGCCGCGCTGGTGCAGCCGCGGAAAGAGCTGCTCCTCCTCGAGGTTGAAATGGCGCGTGATCTCGTATTCGAGCGCGGTAGCGAGCTGCGCGAGCAGCGCGCTCCAGACCGGATCGTCGGCAGCGGGCGGCTCGGCGCGCAGGCGCGCGAGAGACTTCTCGAAACGGCCGAGCAGGCCGAGCACGGCGACGTGCTCCTCATACAACTTGCGACTGATCTGGCGCTGCAGTTCCATCATGACGATTCCCTTTCAGGATGCGTTTTTCGGACGCAGATCGCGCACGCGCACCGCCTTGCCCTGCGAACGCGTCACTTCGCCGGGTTTTTTCGCCATTACGGTCGTCGTGACGCCGATCAGCGACTTGATGTGATTGCGGACCTTCTCCTCGACTTGGCGAGCGGCCTCTTCATCCAGAGGACTAGTGGTTTCGACCTCTACGGTCAGTTCGTCCAGGCTACCGCGCCGCTCGACCACGAGCTGGTAGTGCGGCGCGATGTTCGGCAGGCCGACCAGCACAGCCTCGATCTGCGAGGGATAGACGTTCACGCCGCGGATGATCAGCATGTCGTCGTTACGCCCGGTGATGCGCTTCAGGCGCAAGTGCGTCCGGCCGCAGGCGCAGCGCTCCGTGGTGGCGCGCGTGATGTCGCGCGTGCGATAGCGGAGCATCGGCAATGCCTGCTTGGTGAGCGTCGTGATGACGAGCTCGCCCGCCTCGCCCTCGGGGACCGCCCGCCCGCTGCCGGGGTCGATGATCTCGAAGAGAAAATGGTCCTCCCAGCCGTGCAGCCCGTCCTGCGCCTCGCACTCGACGGCTACGCCCGGCCCCATGATCTCGGACAGGCCATAAATGTCGATCGCCTTCAGGCCAAGCCGGACCTGGATCTCGCGCCGCATGGCCTCGCTCCATGGCTCGGCGCCGAACAGCCCGATCTCGAGTTGGCTCTCCTTGAGGTCGGTGCCGGCGCGCTCGGCGACCTCGGCGATGTTGAGCGCATACGAGGGCGTTGCGCACAGCACGCGCGCGCCGAAGTCCTTGATCAGCGCCACCTGGCGCTCGGTCGCGCCGCCCGACATCGGCACGACGGTCGCGCCGAGGCGCTCGGCGCCGTAATGCGCGCCGAGCCCGCCGGTGAACAGGCCGTATCCATAGGCGTTGTGGATCACATCGCCCGGTCGCGCCCCGGCGCAGGCCATCGAGCGCGCCATCAGGCCCGCCCAGGTGTCGAGATCCTTCTGCGTGTAGCCGACCACGGTCGGCTTGCCGGTGGTGCCGGAGGAGGCGTGCAGGCGCGCAAGCTTGTTGCGCGGCCGCGCGAACAGCCCGAAGGGGTAGTGGTCGCGCAGGTCGGTCTTCATCGTGAACGCAAGCCGCTGCACCTCGTCCAGCGACCGGATATCCTGCGGCCGCACGCGCGCCGCATCCATGCGGTTGCGGTGGAGCGCGACGTTCTCGTAGGCGTCCTTGAGCGTGGCGCGCAGGCGCTTTAACTGCAGCCTCGCCATCGCTTCGCGCGGCAGCGTTTCGGCTTCGCGGTCGAAGTACCAGCGGCGCGCCGCGCGCACGGGGCGATGCACCTTGGGGGCGAATCGGGTTTGCAGCATCGCGTTCATGACTTGCTCCTCATCGGGCGCCCCACACCGGCAGGCGCTTCACGCGGCCTTTGCCTTTTTCCGGGCCAGCCGCTCTTTCGTCTGGCCGACGTCGACGATGAAGCGCGAATGCCGGCCGCGGCAGATCGAGTCGATACCGTCGCTGGCGCTGATCTCGAACGTGACCGCGCGGCCCTTCAACTCGGCGAGCTTGACGCCGATGCGCGCTGTCATGCCGAGGAGTGTGGGCGCCGTATGATCGAGCTCGATCCGCGTGCCGACCGAGTCCTCGCCCGGATCGAGGTGTGCCAGCAGGAGATCGCGGCAGGCGCTCTCGATGTCGCGCACCAGCATGGGCGTTGCGTAGACGCGCGCCTCCTCGCCCATGAAGTCGATGGTGCGGCTGCGATCCACCACGAACTCCCGGGTAGCACCGAGTCCAGCAGTCAGGCTTGGCTTCATGGACCTATCCTTTTGACAGAAATTCGGTTTGATGACTTGATCCAAGTTAAAGACCCAGGTACGCGGCGCGGACGCCTTGATCGGCAAGCAGCTGCGCTCCGGTCCCCGACAGCACCATCCGCCCGGTCTCGAGCACATAGCCCCGGTCCGCGATCGCGAGCGCGGCCCGGGCGTTCTGGTCGACCAGGAAGATCGAGATGTTCGAGGAGCGAAGCCGCGTGATGCAGGCGAAGATCTCAGCCACCAGGCGCGGCGCGAGCCCCATCGACGGCTCGTCGAGCAGCAGCAGGCGCGGCTGCGCCATCAGGGCGCGCCCGATGGCGAGCATCTGCTGCTGTCCGCCGGACAGCGCCTCGGCGGCGGCGGTGCGGCGCTCGCGCAGCGCGGGAAACATCGCGTACACCTGCTCCAGCGTCTCCCCGGCGCAGGCGCCGCCGCGCGCGTAGGCGCCGAGCCTGAGGTTGTCCTCGATCGAGAGCGGCCCGAACACCTGCCGGCCTTCGGGCACCTGGACGATCCCCAGCCGCACCCTGCGTTCGGGGGCGGCTGCGGTCACGTCCTCGCCGTCGAACATCACGCGGCCCGCGACCGCCGGCTGCACCCCCGAGAGCGCGCGCAGCAAAGTCGTCTTGCCGGCGCCGTTCGCGCCGACGAGCGCCACCAACTCGCCCGAGCCCACGCGCAGCTCGATGTCCTTCAGGGCGGGGATGCGGCCGTAGCGGCACTCGAGGCCGGTCACTTCCAGCATCAGGCCGCAGCCCCCAGGTACGCTTCGATGACTCTCGCGTCCCGGCTGATGGTTTCGGGATCTCCCACCGCGATCTTGCGCCCGTAGTCGAGCACCAGGACGCGCTGCGAGACTCCCATCACGAGTTTCATGTTGTGCTCGACGAGCACCACGGTGACGCCGCGCGCCGAGAGACGCTGGATCAGACGGTCGATTTCCAGCGTCTCGATGGGGTTCAGGCCCGCGGCGGGCTCATCGAGCAGCAGCAGCTTCGGCTGCGAGGCGAGCGCGCGGGCGAGCTCGAGGCGCTTGAGAGCGCCGTAAGGCATGCCTTCGGCCGGCGTGCCGGCCCATTCCTCGAGGCCGACGAAGGCAAGCAGCCGGGCCGCTTCGTCGCGGCACGCGCGCTCGGCGCGCGCGAGGCCCGGCAGGCGCAGCAGCGCCGTCCACAAGCCGCAAGGCTCGTGCAGGTAGCGCCCGGCCATCACATTCTCGAGCGCGCTCATGTTGAGAAAGATCTGCGGGGTCTGGAACGTGCGGCCGATGCCCGCGGCGGCGAAGTGATAGGGCGCGGCCCCGTTCAGCTCGCGCCCCTCGAGCACGATGCGGCCGGCCGAAGGCCGGTAGATTCCGGTGAGCAGGTTGAGGAGCGTGGTCTTGCCGGCACCGTTGGGGCCGATGATCGAGAACACGGCGCCCGACTCGATTTCGAGATCCACGGCCTTGACGGCGTCGACGCCGCCGAACCGTTTCGAAAGCTTTTCAGTTCTTAGAAGCAAGCGCCTTCCTCAATGTCGGAACGAACCCCCGGGGCATGAAGATCATGGTGAGCATCATCACCGCGCCGAACACCAGCATTTCGTATTCCCTGAACGCCGTCAGCAGCTGCGGCAGCGTCGTCAGGATGGCGGCGCCGATCACCGCGCCGAAGGTCGAGGCCATGCCGCCGAACACCACCATGGTCACCAGCTCGATGGAGTGCTGGAACGAGACCTTCGAAGGCGTGATGAAACCGGCGTAATGAGCGGTGAGGGCTCCCGCCGCCGCGGCGTAAACGGCCGACATGACGAACGCGCCCAGCTTGTGGCGGGCGCTGTCGATGCCGATCGCCTCGGCGGCCACTTCCGAGCCGTGCAGCGCGCGCAGCGCGCGGCCCCGGGGCGACTCGATGAGGTTGAGCGCGAGCCACACTGCCGCGACCAGCAGCGCACTGACCAGCCAGTACCAGGTGCGCTCGCCGGACACGGCGTAGCCGAACAGCGCCAGCGGCGGCACGCTCATGCCGTCGGGACCGCCGGTCATCCGGTCCTCGGTGGCGATCACGATCGACACGATGATGCCGAAGCCGAGCGTCGCCATCGCGAGATAGTGCCCCTTCAGCCGCAGGATCGGCCGGCCGACCGCGAAGGCGAGCAGAGCCGCCGCGCCGGCCGCGGCCGCGAGCGCGGCGAGCGGCGGCCAGCCGTAGCGCGCGGCGAGGATTGCCGAGCCGTACGCGCCGATGCCGAAGAACCCGGCGTGGCCCAGGCTGATCTGGCCGGCGTAGCCGATGAGAAGATTCAGGCCGACGCAGACGATCGCGTTCAGGCCGACGAGGATGGCGACCTCGTAGTAGTAGTTGTTGACGAGGGCGAGCGGCAGGGCCGCGAGTGCCGCAGCGAGGGCGAGCAGTCCGCCGGTGCGCGCCGATGCGAGCCAGGTGAGCATTCCGCCGCCATGACCTAGACGCGCTCGGCGGTGCGCCGCCCGAGCAACCCGCTCGGCCTGAACATCAGCACCGCGAGCATGATGAGGAATGCGATCACGTCCTTGTAGGCGGAGGACACATACCCGGCGCCGAGCGACTCGATCATGCCGAGCGCGAGCCCGCCCGCGACGGCTCCCGGCCCGCTGCCGAGACCGCCGAGGATCGCCGCGGCGAAGCCTTTCAGGCCGAGCATTACTCCCACGTCCCAGGAGGTGAAGGTGATCGGCGCGATCAGGATCCCGGCGAGCGCGCCGAGCGCCGCCGACAGGCCGAAGGACACGAGCAGCACGCGGCGCACGCCGATCCCGGCGAGCTCGGCCGCGAGCCGGTTGTGCGAGGTGGCGAGCATCGCCTTGCCGGCGAGGGTGCGGTTGAAGAACCACCACAGGGCAGCGACCACCGCCGCAGCGACGCCGATCACCCACAGACTCTGCGGCGTGAGCGTCGCGCTGCCGAGCACGATCGGTTGCTCGCCGCTGAAGGCGGGCAACGCGTGGATCTTCTTTTCCCAGATGACGCTGGCGATGCCGCGCAGCAGGATCGAGGCGCCGATGGTGATGATGATCAGCGTCACGACCGGGGCATTGCGCGCCGGCTCTACGGCAAGTTTTTCCAGCAATAGTCCTACGAGGGTGGCGGCGCCGATCGCGGCGAGCGCGGCGAGCGGCAGCGGCAGGCCCATGCCGATGAACCAGACGGTGGCCATGCCGCCGATCATCACGAATTCGCCCTGCGCGAAGTTGATGACGTGGCTCGCGTTGTAGATCATCGAGAAACCGAGCGCCACCAGCGCGTAGATCGCACCCACCGTCAGGCCGGAGAGCAGATACTGGGTGAGCTGTGCGCTCACGTCGGACCTAATTCGCGCTCATCTCACTTCACCAGCGTCCATTCTCCATTGCGCACCTCCAGCATGCGGAACGCGCTGAGGTCGAGGCCCATGTGGTCCTGCGCCGACATGTTGACCACGCCGGCCGTCCCCATGTACCCGCGGATCGACTCGAGCGCCTCGCGGACCCTCGCCTTGTCGGTCGAGCCGGCACGGCGCATTGCCTCGACGGCGAGCATCAGCCCGTCGTAGGCGTGGCCGCCGAAGGTGGACACGTCCTGCTTGAAGCGGCTCTCGTATTCGCGCTTGTAGCCTGCGACCACCTTCTTCTGCGGATCGCTGTCGGGCAGCGTGTCGGCCACCAGCAGGGCTGCGGCTGGCAGCCGCACGCCCTCCGCGGCCTCGCCGGCGAGCTTCACATACTGCTTGGAGGCGACGCCGTGCGACTGGTAAAGCGGCAGCTTGATGCCGAGCTGGCGATAGTTCTTGGTGACAATCGCCGGGCCCTGGCCGAAGCCCGCGTTCAGCACGGCCTGCACGTTCGGCGTGTTCCTGATTTTGGCGAGCTGCGCCGTCATGTCGGTGTCGCCCGCACCGTAGGTCTCGTCGGCAACGATCTCCACGCCGTGCGTCGCGGCCACCTTCAGGCACTCGGCGCGCATCGACTTGTCGAAGCCGCCGGTTCCCGAGATCAGGCCCATCTTCGTCAGCCCGCGCGCGCGCAGGTCGACGAAGATTTTCTCGCACGCCATGCGATCGGTGTGTGGCGTCTTGAACACCCACTTCTTGACCGGCTCGATGATCACCACCGCGCCGGCGAGCGAGATGAACGGCACGCCCGCCTGCTCGGCGAGTGGGATCACCGCCATGGTTTCGCCGGTCGTCGAGCCGCCGACGATGACGTCGACCTTGTCCTGTTCGATCAGCCGTTTCGCGTAGGTGCGGGCTTTCTCCGCGTCGCCCGCCGAATCGTAGGCAACGAGCTCGAGCTTGCGGCCGAGCAGGCCGCCCGCGGAGTTCAGCTGTTCGACGTAGTACTCGAGCGTCTTCTGCTCGGGATCGCCGAGGAAGGCTGCCGGGCCCGTGATGGAGAGAAACGCGCCTATCTTTATCGGTTCCGCGGCCTGCGCCGCGATGGCGCTCGCGCAGAAAGCCGCCGCCAATATTGAGCGCCCGAAGGCGATCCCGCCGGTTCGATCCATGGTGGTCATCCTTTTTGGGTCAGGATGACGCTAATCCTGGGCGATGCAGGCCGGCTTGATCTAGCTCAAGAACAAAGCGGGTGGCAGGCGATGACGCCGCCGCTAGGCAGGCGTCTGGTAGATCAAGCGGCACGACCCGAGGTCGCCGACATCTACGGCTGGCGCCCGCCCGCGGCAGCGGTCGACGGCCTAGCGGAAACGGGCAATCGGGCGCAGGCCTGGCAGTGCAGGGCCGAGGGGTCGGCCTCGAGGCGGACAAACCCTATGTCCTTGCCGCATTCGATGCACACGCCGTAGTCCGGCTGATGCAGGCGCTCGAGCGCGGTCTCGAGTTGCGCCCCGGCGCCAATCCGCGAGCGGATCAGCTTACCCAAGTCTCGCGCTGTTCGATGGTCAGGTAGTGATAGTGCACGCTGGGCTCCTTTAGCGGATGACGAGCACCGAGATCCTGAAGCCCGCATCTCGGGCCCAAAGCTACGCCGTCGCCCCGGTGCAGGCTTGACCTGCATCAAACAAGCCCGCTCCCCGCGCCGGTTGATCCAGGTCAATGGCGCGGCCGCAGCGGCCGCTAGCATCGAGGCGTGCTCGATCTCACCCGGCTTTTCTGCGTTCTCGTACTCGGCGCGCTCTCGATGTCAGCGCGCGCGCAAGACGTCGAGAAGTGAAGCGCATCGCCATCAGGTGAACCGCGTAACTTTTGATCACAGTCAAAATCGCTCAATCTAAAGCGGCTAGCCTCGAGCAATTCCACTGCGGGGCCGGAGGCATTCATGTTAAGTGAACCGATTCGAAACGTCATGGAGCAGAAGAAGGTTCTCATTGCTCCGCCGGATACCAGTGTCAGTACAGCGGCCAAACTGATGGCAATGAACAAAGTCAGTGCGCTCATGGTGGTCGAAGACAAACGTCTGGTCGGCATTTTTACCGAGCGGGATGCCGTACTTCGCGTCATCGCGCAAGACCGTGATCCGCAGACCACCCGGCTGGTCGATGTAATGACGACGTCGCCCAAGACTGTTACACCAGACGAGTCATTCGGATACGCGTTGCTCATGATGCACGAGAATGGCTTCCGCCACGTACCGGTGATCGAAAACGGCGAGCCCATCGGAATTGTCTCTGCGCGCAACGCGTTGGATCCCGAATTGGAGGAGTTCGAATCTGAAGCGCAGCGGCGCAAACATATCCGTCGGCAGGCCTGAGACGCATGATCGGGCACCAAATCTCGCAATCGCAGTGTCCGCTTTTGGCCGGAAGCCGTTACAACCGGTGACGCAGATGCGCCCCGAATTACCAGAAAGTCCCTTGTTGGCCGCGTGTGGCGTAGGTTCTGAGGATGGCAAGCGTCGCAAGTCACTGATCTACCGCATCATCGAAGTTGTGGTACCAGAACCGTTATTTATGTGTTTCAGTACTACGGTAGCTAGCCTGATGCCCGGCGTGTCGAATGCGAGCAAGGAGTAAATACCGCATGGCAAATTCAACGAACGGCGACAAGAAGCAGGTCCCGATCTACTGCTACCAGTGCGTCGCGGGCCCCGACCTGATGAAAGTCGAGGTGGAGAACGGCGTCGCCACGCGCATCGAATCGAACTGGGACATTCGCAACCAGCATCCCGGCGGCGGGCGCGTCTGCGTCAAGGCTTACGGCCTGATCCAGAAGACCTACAACCCGAACCGGGTGAAGCAGCCGATGAAGCGGACCAACCCGAAAAAGGGCCGCAACGAAGACCCCGGCTTCGTGCCGATCAGCTGGACCGAAGCCTTCAGGATCGTCGGCGCGAAGCTGCGCGAGCTGCGCGCCAACGGGCTGACCGACGAATCCGGGTTTCCGCGTCTCGCGGTCTCGAGCGGCGGCGGCGGCACGCCGGTGCAGTACATGGGCACGTTCCCCGCCTTCATGGCCGCATGGGGTCCGGTGGACCAGGGCTTCGGTGCGGGACAGGGCGTGAAGTGCTACCACTCCGAGCATCTCTACGGCGAGCTCTGGCACCGCGCCTTCATCGTCTCGCCGGACACGCCCTACGTGAACTACATCATCAACTGCGGCAACAACGTCGAGGCCTCAGGCGGTGTTGTCGGCGTCTGGCGGGAGGCCGACGCGCGGGTGCGCGGCGCCAAGCGGGTGCAGATCGAGCCGCATCTGTCCATCACCGGTGCCACGTCGGCCGAGTGGGTGCCGATCAGGCCGAAGACCGACGCTGCGTTCCTGTTCGGGCTGATCCACCACATCCTGCACGAGCGCAAATGGGAGGAAGTCTGCGACCTTCCGTACCTCAAGAAGCGGACCAATTCGCCCTATCTCATCGGGCCCAACGGCTGGTTCCTGCGCGACCCGGCGAGCGAAAAGCCGCTGATCCGTGACCTTGCGGACGGCAATGCCAAGCCTTACGACGCCGACATCGGCGAACCGGCGCTTGCCGGAACCTTCAGGGTATCGGGCATCGAGATCGGACCGGACGATGCGCGCTGGAGCCACGAGGGCGTCGAGGCGCAGCCCGCCTTCCAGAAAATGCTCGATCACATGCGAGCGTTCAACCCGGACTGGGCGGCGGAGGAATGCGGCGTGCCGGCGGCGACCATCCGGCGCATCGCCGACGAATTCGTGGCGGCTGCCTGCATCGGCCAGACGATAGACATCGAAGGGCGCATCCTACCCTTCCGCCCGGTCGCGGTAATGCTCGGCAAGGGCGTATGCAACGGCTGGGGCGCCTATCAGTGCGTGTGGTCGCAGAAGGTCCTCGCGATCCTGATGGGCTCGCTCGAAGTGCCGGGCGGCACGCTCGGCACCGCGGTCAAGCTGGTGCGCCCTGCGGTGTCGCGCGTCGGCTCGGTGCTGCCGGGGGTCGATGGCTTCATGCAATACCAGTTCAACGAGACCTCGGCCACGGGCTGGATGAAGCACCCGCACATCCGCAATGCCTACAAGACGCTGGTGCCGCTGGTTTCGGATTCGCCCTGGTCGCCGGCGCTCGGACCCGCGCACCTGCCGTGGCTTTTCCTCAAGCACCAGCCGGAGAACTGGCCGCGCACTACTGCGCCCGACGTCTGGTTCTGCTACCGCACCAATCCGGCGATCTCGTCATGGAACGCGCCGGAGGTGGCCAATCGCCTTGCGGAGTTCCCTTTCATTGTCGCCTTCGCCTATACCGACGACGAGACCAACCATTTCGCGGACATCCTGCTGCCCGAATCGACCGATCTCGAGAGCATGCAGCTCATCCGCATCGGCAGCACCAAGTACACCGAGCAGTTCTGGAAGCACGAAGGCTGGGCAATACGCCAGCCGGCGGTCGACCCGGTGAACGACACAATGGACATGACCGACATCAGCACCGAACTCGCGCGCCAGTCGGGTGTCCTGAAGGAGTACGTGCAGGCGATCAATCGCGGTGCCGCGGGCATGGGTCTCAAGGACCGCAGCGGCAAATTCGATTATTCGCTCGACACTTCGACGCCGCCTGCGTGCGAGGACATCTGGAACCGCATCTGCCGGGCCGCAAGCCACGACCTCTCCGAGGGCGAGGAAGTGCACGATCTCGCCTGGTTCAGGGAGAACGGTTTCATGCTGCGGCCCTTCCCGCAACTCGACTGGTACCTCTACCCGGCGCTCGAGCGCCAGAACCTGCGCTTCGAACTGCCCTACCAGGAGCGGCTCACCCGCCACGGACACCAGCTCGCGCACCGCCTCAAGGAAATCGGCGTGACCTGGTGGGACCGGCAGCTCACCGAATACGAGTTCCTGCCGGGCTACGAGCGCTACGCTGACATCTGGATCGATTATGTAAGCGACGCGGGGCGCGATCCGGCCGACTATCCGCTGTGGGCGCTGACCGCGCGCTCGATGCAGTATGCCTGGGGCGCAAACGTCGGCCTGCCGATCATCAACGAAGTGGCGAACAACATCGCGGGGCACCGCGGCGTGATCGTCAACCGCAGCATCGCGAAAAAGATGGGCATTGCCGAAGGCGACGAGGTCGTGATCGAATCGGTATCCGGAATCACCGAAGGCAAGGCGGTGCTGCGCGAAGGCATCCGGCCGGACACCGTGCTGATGATCGGCCAGTTCGATCACTGGAAGACGCCCTATGCAAAGGACCTGAAGCTGCCCAGCCTCAATTCGCTCACCGACATTTCGCTCAAGTTAACCGACGGCACCGGCAGCGGCGCCGACCTGATGCGTGTGAAACTCTACAAGGCGAGCGATCGCCACCTGCACGCGGCGGCATGATGGCCGAAGCCACCGCGAGCGCCGGAAACACCCATACCCCGCGCTGGGGAATGGTGATCGACGTCAACCGCTGCGTCGGTTGCCAGACCTGCACCATCGCCTGCAAGCATGCCAACGACACGCTGCCCGGCGTGCAGTGGCGCCGAGTCATCGACGTCGAGACCGGCGCCTTCCCGGACGTGGAGCGTCTGTTCCTCGTCACCGGCTGCCAGCATTGTGCCGAACCGCCCTGCGTGCCGGTGTGCCCGACCGGTGCCACCTCGCAGCGCGCCGACGGCCTGGTGGTGCAGGACTACGACATTTGCATCGGCTGCGGATACTGCGCGGTCGCCTGCCCGTATCAGGCGCGCACCATCGCCCACGACCAGCTCTGGTATTACGGCCGCGAGACCAAGCAGGAGCAGGCGGTGAAGCACGAAGAGCGTCTGGGCGTGGCGCAGAAATGCACCTTCTGCAAGGACCGCGTCGACGCTGGGCTCGCCCGCGGCCTGACGCCAGGCGTCGATCCGGAAGCGACGCCGGCGTGCTCGGCCGCCTGCATCGCGCAGGCGATCCAGTTCGGCGATTTCAAAAACCCGCAGAGCAATGTCTCGATGCTGGTGCGCGACAATCCGCATTTCCAGCTTAACGCTGAGCTCGGCACCGATCCGCAGATCAAGTATCTCTATACCACGCCGGCGGTGCCCGGGCGCGCGGCGGGGGCGGCCGAGGCGGACCAAGAGCGCCTGAGCGATCCGTCCAATCCCCTGGTCGGTCAACTGCAGACCTTCTGGGACTGGCGCGCGGCGATGAACTGGATTTTCGGCGGCATCAGCTCAGGCACAGCGGTGGTGGCGTGGCTCGCCTCGCTCGCAGGCATCGTGCCTGCGGACAGGGTGTCGGTTGCCTACGTCGGATCGGCAGTGCTGATGGCCATGGGGCTTTCCTTCGTGTTCCTGAAAATCGGCAGGAAGCTCCGCTTCTGGCGTGCCGTGTCGCGACCGCAGACGAGCTGGATGACGCGCGAGATCTACGCAGTCGCGGTGTTCTATCCGGCAGTGCTCGCCAACCTCATCTGGTCGGGCGCGGGTATTTCGATGCTGGTTGGCATTTTCGCGATCGTGTTCCTTTTCTGTCAGGCGAAAATCCTGCACCTCGCGCGCGGCATCTCGGCCTGGCGGGTGGCGCACGTTCCCTGGATGATCGTCGCATCCGGCCTGCTCGAAGGCCTCGGCCTTTTGACGCTGATGCTGCTGTGGATAAAAGGCTTCGGCACACTTTCGCCGTCGCTCGCGCTTGCGGGGCTTGTGCTCGTCGCGCTGAACGCGGGGCTGTGGGCCTCCTACAGGGCGAGCGCCGCAAAAAATGGCATCGTGCCGCTTTCGCGCCGCCTGATCGACAAGGTCAGCCTGCCGCTCCACCTCGCGGGGCACGCGTTCCCGGCAGTCATGTTCGTTCTCGCACTCGCGAGCCCGGACATCGCCCGCGTCTGCCTCGGCGCCGGCAGCATTGCAGCGCTTGCGGGCGGCGCGTTCTGGAAGTTCATGCTCATCGTGCGCGGCGGATACCAGCAGGGCTTTTCCCTGCCGATGCTGCCGCAGCGCGGCTCCGGCACCCGCGCCGCGCCCGCCCGGGCCTGATTCACGGGTGATGCGCTGCCCGCCGAGCGCCGGCAGCCAGACTAAATTACTCGTCTATTTGATCCTGCGGGCCGATGAGGACGGACATTCGCGACGTTGGCTCAATCGGGACACGGAGCCGTTCGCTTGTGTTCGCTAGCGCACAGATCGGCCGGCGACGGGGGGACGATGATGGATACGGGTATGTCAGCAGTCGGACAGATCAGGCCCCAACCCAAGACGGTCTTCTTGAGACAGCTCGAATCGCCCACCGGTGCGCGTAAGCTCGAAGTCACCTGCGCGAAATGCAATCTCCGAGAAACGTGCCTTTCTGGGGGTGTGCCCGCCGAAGATCTCGAGCGCGTCGAGAACATCGTCTTTGCGCGCCGCCGAATAAAGCGCGGTGAGCGCCTGTTCAATGCAGGTGACAAGTTCAGATGCGTTTATGCCATCCGCACCGGCTTCTTCAAGACGAGCCTCGCCGACAGCGAAGGCCGCGAGCAGGTCACCGGGTTCTTCATGGGCGGGGAGCTTCTCGGCATGGACGGACTGGGCAACGACCGTTACAAGGACAGCGCGGTAGCGCTCGAAGATAGCGACGTCTGCGTGATGCCGTACTCGCTGATCGAGGAGATAGCACGGGAAGTTCCGTCGCTGCAGCGCCGCCTGCTCTCAGTGCTCGCGCGCGAAATCGTACGCGGTCACGGTATCATAATGCTGCTTGGCTCGATGGGCGCCAAAGAGCGGCTCGCCGCGTTTCTCATCAATCTCTCCAAGCGCTTCCTGCATCGCGGCTATTCAGGGTCCAGCTTCGTACTGCGCATGACGCGCGACGAGATCGGGAGCTATCTCGGCCTCAAGCTTGAGACGGTGAGCCGCCTTTTCTCGGCGTTCCAGAAAAGCCGCCTGATCAACGTGCAGCAGAAGCAGGTCTCCATCGTCGACATCAAGGGCCTCGAGCGCGTGCTCGCGCCCGGGGATTAAACAGAACCTCTGTCGCCAGCATTCTCACTCTGGTCGCACCCCGGACGCTGAAGTCGCTGAGCGGGCTAGAGCGCTCGGCGATTAACAGATCTACCCGACTCACCTGAAATTATCGCGCTGACGGGGAGCCCGGGTTGACCTGCGTCAAATGCTTTCGGAGGCAAGCACCTACAGTGACTGCATGCGAGCGATCCGATCAACGCAGGAGCTCTACGCCCACGCCATCGCCATCGAGCGGGAAGCCGCGGAGCGCTATGGCGAGCTTGCCGGGCGGATGGCGGACGAGGGCCGCGACGAGCTGGCGACGGTGTTCGACATGCTCGCCCGCATGGAGGCGGAGCACCTCGAAGCCCTCGAGCGCAGGACCGATGACACCGCTCTGCCGGCAATCGCACCGGCGCAATACCAGTGGCTCGACGCCGGTGCGCCCGAGACCGCGGCGCGCGAGCTGATTTTCCGGCTGATGACGCCGCGCCAGGCGCTCGCCATCGCGCTCGAGGCGGAAAGGCGCGCGCAGGCCTTCTTCGAGCGGGTGTTCAGCACCGCCGACGATCCGGCGCTGCGCGCCCTGGCGCGCGAGATGGCGGCCGAGGAGCAGGAGCACGTGGCGCTGATCGAGCGCCTGCTCGAGCGCACACCGGAGAATTCGCTCACCTCGACCTTGATCTTCAGCAGGTAATGGAGGCCCCATGTACGAGCACATCCTGATCCCGACCGACGGCTCCGAAACTGCCGACAAGGCGGTGGAGGCCGGCATCGAGTTCGCCCGCGAGTCCGGCGCCCGCGTCACCCTGTTCACTGCGGTGCCCGAGTACGAGGCGCCGAACGAATCGACGATCATGTCGAAGCGCGTGATCTCGATAGAGGAGCACAATCGCCAGTCGGAAAAAATGGCGCACGGCATCCTCGCCCCGGCAATGCACCGGGCACGCGCCGCGGAGGTCGCATTCGACACCGATTTCACCCAGAGCGACCACCCGTTCAAGGCGATCATCGCGGCGGCCGAAAGCCACCGCTGCGACGCGATCTTCATGTCCTCGCACGGCCGCAGCGGGCTCGCCAAGCTGTGGCACGGCAGCGAGACCGAGGACGTTCTCACGCACTCGAGCATACCGACGCTGGTCTACCGCTGACGCCTGAGCGGCGCTCAGTTAAACGACAGCGTGTCCTTCCGCTGCCTAGAGGAACGTCGTGGAATGGGAAAGTGGTGGAGGCGGCGGGAATCGAACCCGCGTCCGTAAGCCCTAGACAGTCAGGACTACATGCTTAGCCTGGTTATTTGAGTTTCGCCTTGCGCCCGCCAACCGGCAGGCTGACGCTCGGCTAGCCGCTTCGACGGATCCCCCCGGCCAAGCGGCCAGACCGGGAGGAGAGGCTGATGTGAATGACGCTGCACTCCTTTTAGGGAGCCTGGCCCATCAGCAGACCAGTGCAGCGTCTAGCGGGTATTAGGCCGCTAGAGCGAAACGCTCGTCGTTGGCGTTTAGAGTGTTCCCAGACTGGATTTACGAGGTGATCTGGTCCTCGGCATGCCCTGCGCTGCTTCGTTGCCCACGTCGAAACCAGGTCGCCCCCGGAATCTCTGCGTACGGCATCTTATCAAGACCAGCCCTTTAGCACCATCTTGCCGATCATCGTTCCCGACTCGAGCTTGGCGTGCGCGGCGCGCAAGTTGGCGGCGTTGATCGGCGAGAGCGTCTCGCGCAGGGTGCCGCGCAAGCGGCGGGCATCGAGCCAATCGGCGACCTGGTCGAGGAGCCGATGCTGCTCGATCATGTCGGGCGTCTGGAAGCGCGGCCGGGTGAACATCAGTTCCCAGCACAGCGCGGCGCTCTTTGCACGCACGGCGTCGAGCGACAGCGGATCGCGGTTGCCGACGATCGAGACGATCGCCCCCTGCGGCGCGATGAGATCGCCGATCGCCGCCCAGTGCTCGTCGAGGTCGTTGAAGCAGGCGATGTAGTCGACGTGCCTCATGCCCAGAACCTCGATCTGCGGCTTGAGGGGCTTGCGGTGGCTAACGACGTGGTCGGCGCCGAGGTCCTTCACCCAAGCGACGGATTCCGGCCGCGACGCGGTGGCGATGACCGTCAGCCCGGCGATCTTCGCCAGCTGTATGCCGATCGAGCCGACGCCGCCCGCGCCGCCGATGATCAGCATCGACTTCTCAGGCTTAACTTTCAGCCGGTCGAAGAAAGCCTCCCATGCGGTGATCGCGGTAAGAGGGATCGCCGCGGCTTGCGCGAAGTCGAGGCCTTTCGGCTTGCGGCCGACGATGCGCTCGTCGACCAGGTGGAACTCGCTGTTGCAGCCGGGCCGGGTGACATCGCCCGCGTAATACACCGCGTCGCCCGGCATGAAGAGCGTCGCGTCGCGGCCGGTCGCTTCGACGGTGCCGGCGGCGTCCCAGCCCAGTACGCGCGGCTGCGAGTCGGCCTTGCCGGCGTCGAGCCGGCGCTTCGTGTCGACGGGGTTTACCGACACCGCCTCGACTTTCACCAGCAAGTCGCGGCCGGCCGGCGCAGGCTTCGGCAACTCGATGTCGACGAGCGATGCCGGGTCGCTGATCGGCAGAGGGCGCGTGCGGGCGATTGCTTTCATAGGTGTTGGATCAGCTCCAGAGGCATCGAGATGGTGATGTCGGCGTTCCACAAGCGCGGGGCTTCGCCGTTGGCGCCGTGATAGCCGTATTCGACCGCCACGGCGCGCATTCCGGCGGCGCGCGCCGCCTGGATGTCGCGCAGGTCGTCGCCGACGTACCAGCAGGCCGCGGGCGGCACTTCGAGCAGCTCTGCGGCACGCAGCAGCGGAGCCGGATGAGGTTTTATATGCGGCGTGGTATCGCCGCACACCACGCAACCGGGTTCTACTTCCAGAAGCTCTACTATGCGCCCTGTGAAGCGAGTTGCCTTGTTGGTGACGATTCCCCAGGCGATGCCGCGGCGCTTCAGCTCGCCGAGCAGTTCCATCATCCCCGGAAACAGACGCGTATCCACGCATACGCGCTCGTCGTAGCGCGCGAGAAACTCATCGCGCAGAGCCGGATACTCCGCGTCCTCGGGCGTCAAGCCGAAGCCGACACGCACCAGGCCGCGTGCCCCCATAGACGCGTAAGGCCGAATGTCGTCGACCGCGAGCTCCTTCAATCCCCGCTCGAGCCGCAGGCGATTGATCGCCGCGGCAAGGTCGGGCGCGGTGTCGGCGAGGGTGCCGTCGAAATCGAACAGCACCGCGCGGCTAGGCGTCACGGAGGCAGCGCAGAAGATAGTTGACGTCGCAATCCTGTCCCAGCCGATATTGCCGGGTGATGGGGTTGTAGGTCATGCCGATCAGCTCGTCGGGGCGCAGGCCGCTGTCGCGGCTCCAGCGCGCGAGCTCCGAAGGCTTCACGAAGCGCAGGTAGTCGTGAGTGCCTTTCGGCAGCAGCTTCAGGACGTACTCGGCGCCGATCACGGCGAAGAGGTAGGACTTGGGATTGCGGTTGATGGTCGAGAAAAATACCTGCCCGCCGGGCCGTACCAGCGTCGCGCACGCCGCCACCATGCTCGCCGGCTCCGGCACGTGCTCGAGCAATTCCATGCAAGTCACGGCGTCGAACTCGCCCGCGTGCAAGACGGCATAGTCCTCGACCAGCGCCTTTTCGTAGCGCACCGGCAGCCGGCTCTCGAGCAAGTGCAGCTGCGCCACGCTCAGCGCCTTGTCGGAGAGATCGATACCGGTGACACGCGCGCCGCGCTGCGCCATCGCTTCGGCCAGGATGCCGCCGCCGCAGCCGACGTCGAGCACGTCTTTCCCGCTCAGGCCGAGGTGCCCATCGATCCACTCGAGGCGCAGCGGGTTGATGTCATGCAGCGGTCTGAATTCGCCCTGCGGGTCCCACCAGCGGTGGGCAAGCTGGTTGAATTTGGCGAGTTCTGCAGGATCCGCGTTCATGGAAAAATCGGGGTCAGAGCCCGATTTCGACCGCCATTGCCATCAGCAGATATTAGCGAAATCGGGCTCTGACCCCGATTTTTCCGCAAATAAAAAGCCCCGCCGGAGCGGGGCTTCTTGAGGAGTGGAGCGGTTTAGAGGTGGTTATTACGGCTGCCGCGTGCCGATGACCTCGATCTCGACGCGCCGGTTCTTGGCGCGGCCGTCCTTGGTCCTGTTGTCGGCGACCGGCTGCTTCTCGCCCTTGCCCTCGGTGTAGACGCGGTTCGGCTCGATGCCCTTCGAGACCAGGTAGGCCTTTACCGCTTCGGCGCGGCGCACCGACAGCTTCTGGTTGTACTCGTCCGAGCCGATCGAGTCGGCGTGGCCGATGGCGATCACTACTTCGAGGTTGATGCCCTTCACTTTGGTGGCGAGGTCATCTAGCTTCGTCTTGCCTTCCGGCTTGATCACCGCCTTGTCGAAATCGAACAGCACGTCGGCGGCGAAAGTGACTTTCTCGGCCACCGGCTTGGGCTTCGGCGCAGGTGCTGGCGGCGGCGGTGCCGGCTGGACAACAGGCGCGGGAGCGGGCGGGGGAGCGGGCGCGGGTTCCGGCGCCGGCTTCGGAGCTTCTTGCGTTGCGCATCCGGCTGCGAAGGCAAGCGCAACGAGGAGCAGCCCAATGTTCTTGATCATTTTCTATCCCCTTCTAAAAGCTTTTTTGTATCAAGAGTCTGCGTGTTTCTTGAGGGCATTCTGCCATAACTGCCATCGAGTGTCCAAACCGGAAAGCGCGCTTTGCAGAGCGCCGTCGCGCACCAGCAACTCGCCGTCCACCCATACGTGGGTCACATGCTCGCGTCCGGCGGCATAGACGAGATGCGATACCGGGTCGTAGCAAGGCGCGAGCTCGGGCGCGCTCAGGGTGACCGCAGCCAGGTCCGCGGCCTTGCCCGCTTCGATCGAGCCGGTGGTTTCGGCGATGCCGAGCGCTCGCGCGCCGGCGAGCGTCGCGGCGCGCAGTGCGGCGTGCGCCGGCATCGCCTCGGCGCTGCGCGATACGGCCTTGGCAAGCAGCGCCGCGCTGCGCATCTCCTGGAACAGGTCGAGCCGGTTGTTGCTCGCCGCGCCGTCCGTGCCGAGCGCGACGTTGATGTCGGCTTCGAGCAGCGCCGCCACCGGCGCGAATCCGCTGGCGAGCTTGAGGTTGGAAGACGGGCAGTGAACCACCGAGCAGCCGTGCCGCGCGAGAAGCTTTATCTCGTCGTCCTGGAGATGAACCGCATGGACGGCAATGAGGTTCGGTCCAAGCAGGCCCAGCCGCCGCAAGCGCTCGATCGGGCGCACGCCGTGCTCGCGCACCGAGCGTTCTATCTCGTCCGCGGTTTCATGCAGATGCATGTGCACGGGCAGATCCAGCTCGGCAGCGAGGGTCGCCACCTGCCGGAAGGTCGCGTCGGACACCGTGTAGGGCGCGTGCGGGGCGAGGCAGAACGAGGCGAGCTTCTGGTCGCGGTAGCGGTCGCGGATGGCGAGGCCCTTGCGCAGGTAGTCGGCCGGGTCCGACGCGTAAGCCGACGGAAACTCGATCGCAATGATGCCGTGCGCAGAGCGCATGCGCGCTGCGAGCGATGCTTCCAGCGCCGCGTCCGGAAAGAAATACATGTCGTTGAAGCAGGTGATCCCGCCGCGCAGCATCTCGGCGCAGGCGAGGAGCGTGCCGTCGCGCACGAAGTCGTGCGACACATACTGCGCCTCGGCCGGCCAGATGTGCTCCTGCAGCCAGCGCATGAGCGGCAGGTCGTCGGCGAGCCCGCGCATCAGCGTCATGGCGGCGTGCGTGTGCGCGTTGACCAGGCCCGGGATCAGGACTTGACCGGGGAGATCGACGGCTTCGTATTCCTGGAAGCGCGCGCGCGCGTCGCGCGCCGGCAGGATCGCCTCGATGCGGCCACCGCGAATCGCCACCGCGTGGTCTTCGAGCACTGTGGCCGCCGGCTCGACGGGCACGACCCAGCGCGGAAGAAGAAGTGAGCCGTTTGGCATGAAAAAAAGCCCCGGGAACGCCGGGGCCTCGGTACCGCTATTTTCGCGCGATTATCGGCGCGTGCCGTGAACCTCGATCTCCACGCGGCGGTTGGGCGTCAGGCACTCGATGACCGCCTTGCGGTTCTTCTGGTCGGGGCAGGACTTCACCGGCATCGTCTTGCCATAGCCATAGGTCTCGATCTTCGAGCCGTCGAAGCCCCTGGACACCAGGTAGTTGCGCACCGCCTCGGCACGGCGCTCCGACAGGCGCTGGTTGTACTGCGCCGCGCCCAGCCGGTCGGTATGCCCGTTGACGTTGATGACACGGACGTCGGAATAGTCCTGCTTCACTTTGTCGACGACTTCCTTTTCGAGCTTCGCGCGGCCCGCCGGCGTCAGCGTCGCGCGATCGAAGGCAAACAGTTCCGCCGCACCGAGGGTGAGCGGCACCGGCTTGAGCGCTGCGGCCTTCGGCGGCGGAGGCGGCGCGGCCGGCGCGACTTCCGGCTTGGGCTCGGGAGGTGGCGGAGGAGGCGGCGCTACCTCTGCACGCGGCGGCGGGGCCGCCGGCGTGGGCACCAGATCCGGATCGCATTCCTCGGTGGCCATAGAGGGCGTCCAGAATCCGGTGCGCACACAGCCTCCGGAGCCGCTCTTCCAGACGGTACCTGCCGGCGGAGATGCGACGTATCCCTCCTGAGCGGCCGCCTCGAATGCGGCCAGCGAAAACGTCATTGCAGTAGTTGCGAGCGCTGCGGATAAAGCCAGCCTGGTGCTCACGGCGCCTCCCTTTTCTTATGTGTTGACGACCGCCGAATTTAAGCACAGGGGCGCGCCCGGACACAACACTTTTTCGAGGGAAATCCGAGGCTTCGCGTGATAAAATTTCTCCCTTTCCGGATGCGCTTTTTCGCCCTCTTTCAGGCGTCCGCGCCGATCTAGCGAGAAATGGAACCGTTCGCCAAAGAAACCCTGCCGATCAGCCTCGAAGAGGAGATGCGGCGCTCGTACCTCGATTACGCGATGAGCGTGATCGTGGGACGTGCGCTCCCCGACGTGCGCGACGGCCTGAAGCCGGTCCACCGGCGCGTGCTGTACGCGATGAACGAGGCGAACAACGTCTGGAACCGCCCGTATGTGAAGTGCGCGCGTATCGTCGGCGACGTGCTGGGCAAGTACCACCCCCACGGCGACGCCGCCACCTACGAGGCGCTGGTGCGCATGGCGCAGGACTTCTCCATGCGCTACACGCTGGTCGACGGCCAGGGCAATTTCGGCTCGGTGGACGGCGATTCGGCGGCGGCCTACCGCTATACCGAGTGCCGGCTGGAGAAGATCGCCTCCGAGATGCTGCTCGACATCGACAAGGAGACGGTCGATTTCACGCCGAACTACGACGGCAAGGAGCTCGAGCCGGCCGTCCTGCCGACGCGCATTCCCAACCTGCTGGTGAACGGCTCGACCGGCATCGCTGTCGGTATGGCGACCAACATTCCGCCGCACAACCTGGGCGAAGTCGTCGACGCCTGCCTGCACCTGCTCGCCCATCCGCATTGCGCGATCGAGGAAGTGATCAAGCTGATGCCGGCGCCCGACTTCCCGACCGCCGGCATCATCTACGGCCTCGCCGGCGTGCACGAGGGCTACCGCAGCGGCCGCGGCCGCGTCGTGATCCGCGCGCGCACCCACTTCGAGGACATCGGCCGGGGCGACCGCCAGGCGATCATAGTCGACGAGCTGCCCTACCAGGTGAACAAGAAGGCGCTGCTCGAGCGCATCGCCGAGCTGGTGACCGAGAAAAAGCTGGAAGGCGTGTCGGACATCCGCGACGAGTCGGACCGCTCCGGCATGCGCGTGGTGATCGAGCTCAAGCGCGCCGAAATCCCCGAGGTCGTGCTCAACAACCTCTTCAAGCAGACGCAGCTGCAGGACACCTTCGGCATCAACATGGTGGCGCTGGTCGACGGCCAGCCGCGGCTGCTCTCGCTCAAGGACCTGATCGAGGCCTTCGTCTCGCATCGGCGCGAGGTGGTGACGCGGCGCACCGTGTACGACCTGCGCAAGGCGCGCGAGCGTGGCCATGTGCTGGAAGGCCTCGCAGTGGCGCTCTCCAATGTCGACGAGGTCGTCGACCTCATCAAGAAGGCGCCGACGCCGGCGGAGGCGAAACGCGGGCTGATGGCGCGGCCCTGGGCTTCAGACCTGGTCAAGCAACTGGTGGGAACCGAGCCGACGGAGCAGTTCCGCCCCGAAGGGCTGGCCGCGAACTTCGGGATCAAGGAGGACGGCTACCACCTTTCCGACGAGCAGGCGCAGGCGATCCTCGAGCTGCGGCTGCAGCGCCTGACCGGCCTCGAGCGGGACAAGATCCGCGACGAGTACCGCGAGGTGATCGAGAACATCGTCGACCTGCTCGACATCCTCGCCAAGCCGAGCCGCATCATGGCGATCATCGCCGAAGAACTGAAGAAGATAAAAGAGGAATTCGGAGATGCGCGGCGCAGCGAGATCGTGACCGTCGCCGAAGACATCGCGATCGAGGACCTGATCGCGCCGCAGGACATGGTGGTGACGTTCTCGCATGGCGGCTACGTCAAGTCGCAGCCGCTCGCCGACTACCGCGCCCAGCGCCGCGGCGGCCGCGGCAAGATGGCCACCACGATGAAGGAGGACGACTTCATCGAGCGCCTGTTCATCGCGCACTCGCACGACTACCTGCTGTGCTTCTCCAACCGCGGGCGGCTGTACTGGCTCAAGGTGTACGAGGTACCGGCTGGCAGCCGCTCCAGCCGCGGCAAGCCGATCGTCAACATGTTCCCCCTGGAAGAAGGCGAGAAGATCACCGCGGTAGTGCCGGTCAAGGAGTTCGACGAGAACCACTACGTCTTCATGGCGACCGCGCAGGGCACGGTGAAGAAAACACCGCTGGCCGAGTTCTCGCGCCCGCGGCCGAGCGGCATCATCGCGGTCGGGTTCGACGAGGGCGATTACCTGGTCGGCGCCGCGCTCACCGACGGCAAGTACGACGTGATGCTGTTCTCGTCAGACGGAAAGGCAGTGCGTTTCGAGGAGGGCGACGTGCGGCCGATGGGGCGCCAGGCGACCGGCGTTCGCGGCATGCGCCTCGGCGAGGGCCAGCGCGTGGTTTGCATGCTCGCGGCGCACGATGAATCGAAATCGGTGCTCACCGCGACCGAGAACGGCTTCGGCAAGCGCACGCCGATCAGCGAATACCCGCGCCATGGACGCGGCGGCCAGGGCGTCATCGCGATCCAGACTTCCGAGCGCAACGGCACAGTGGTCGGCGCGGTGCTGGTCGATGACCACGACGAGGTCATGCTGATCTCGACTGGCGGCGTTCTGATCCGCACCAGCGTCGCACAGATCCGCGAGCAGGGCCGTTCCACCCAGGGCGTGACGCTCATCTCCCTCAGCGAGGGCGAAAAACTCGCCGGCATGGAGCGCATCGAGGAGCGGGAAATCGAAGGCAACGGCAACGGCGGTAACGGCGACGCCGCGCCCGAGCTGCCGCCGGCGCCCTCCGGGCCGACGGTGCATTGACGTTGCGTATTAATTCCTGATGTCGCGCATCTTCAATTTCAGCGCCGGGCCCGCCATGCTGCCCGCCGAGGTGCTGGCGCGCGCCGGCGACGAGATGCTCGACTGGCACGGCACCGGCATGTGCGTGATGGAGATGAGCCACCGCGGCAAGGAATTCATCGGCATCGCCGCCGAGGCCGAGCGCGACCTGCGCGAGCTGCTCGCTGTTCCGCAGAACTACAAGGTGCTGTTCCTGCAGGGCGGCGCGACGCTGCAGTTCGCCCAGGTGCCGATGAACCTGCTGCACGGCAAGGGCAGGGCCGACCACGTGTCGACCGGCGAATGGTCGAAGAAGGCCATCAAGGAGGCGAAGGCCTACTGCGACGTGCACATCGCCGCGAGCTCCGAAGACAAGAACTTCACTTATGCGCCGAAGAAATGGAACGTCAGAAAGGACACGGCGTACGTGCACTACTGTTCCAACGAAACCATAGGTGGGGTCGAGTTCCACACGGTTCCCTCCACTGGCTATGTTCCCCTGGTGGCAGATGCGTCATCGCATTTCCTTTCCCGGCCGCTCGACATCTCGAAGTTCGGGCTGATCTACGCCGGCGCGCAGAAAAACGTCGGACCCGCGGGACTCACCATCGTCATCATGCGCGAGGACCTGCTCGGCAACGTGGCGAAGGGCACGCCGTCGGTCATGGATTACAAGCTGCAGGCCGAAGCTGATTCGATGCTCAATACGCCACCGACCTACTCGATGTACATCGCCGGCCTCGTGTTCAAGTGGGTGAAGCAGCAGGGCGGCGTGCGGGAAGTCGAAAAAAGAAATATTCAAAAGGCGGCACTGCTGTACGACTTCCTCGATTCGAGCAGCTTCTACAAGAACCCCGTGGCGAAGGAAGATCGTTCACGCATGAACGTGCCTTTTACTTTAAAAGACGCTTCTTTGGATGAACCCTTCCTGAAGGGGGCGGCCGAGCGCGGCATGGTCCAGCTGAAGGGCCACCGCTCGGTCGGCGGCATGCGCGCCTCGATCTACAACGCCATGCCGCTCGAGGGCGTGCAGCGGCTCCTCGAGTACATGAAGGAATTCGAAGCCAAGCATGGCTAAGGCGCGCAGCAAGAAATGCGAGATCCTGGTGCTCAACACCATCGCCCAGGTCGGCCTGAAGCGCCTTCCCGCGGAGCAGTACACGGTGGTGAAGGAGGCGAAGGATCCGCAGGCGATCCTGGTGCGCTCGGCGGACCTGCATAAGCACGAGTTCGGGCCTTCGCTGAAGGCGGTGGGCCGCGCGGGGGCGGGCGTGAACAACATCCCGGTGGCGGCGCTGTCCAAGCGCGGCGTGCCGGTGTTCAATGCGCCGGGCGCGAATGCCAACGCGGTGAAGGAGCTGGTGCTCGCCGGCATGCTGCTCGCTGCGCGCAACCTCGCGCCGGCGCTGAAATTCGTGCAAAGCCTGAACGACGGCGGCTCCGACATCGACAAACGCGTCGAGGACGGCAAGAAGCAGTTTGCGGGATCCGAGCTCCCCGGGCATACGCTGGGCATAGTCGGCCTGGGCAAGATCGGCAGCCTGGTCGCCGACGCCGCGATTCGCCTGGGCATGAACGTGCTCGGCTACGACCCGGACATCACCGTCGATGCGGCGTGGAGCCTGCCTTCGCAAGTGCGCAAGGCCGCCAGCGTCGACGAGGTGCTCAAGTCGAGCCATTTCGTCTCGCTGCACGTGCCCTTCGGCGAGAAGACGCGCCACATGATCAACGCCAAGAACATCGAGCACTTGCGCGCCGGCGCGGTGCTGCTCAACTTCTCGCGCGAAGGCGTAGTCGCCGATGATGCGGTCGTGAAGGCTCTGAGCAGCCACCGGCTGAAGTGGTATGTCACCGATTTCCCGAGCGCCGGGCTGCTCGGGCAGGCCGGCGTCATCGCCCTGCCGCACCTTGGCGCCTCGACGCGCGAGGCCGAGGACAACAGCGCCATCATGGTGGTCGACCAGCTGCGCGACTACCTCGAGCACGGCAACCTGCAGAACGCGGTCAATTTCCCGGATGCGATGATGGCGCGCGAGGCGCCGTACCGGCTGGCGATCGCCAACGCCAACGTTCCCGACATGCTGGGGGCCATCTCGCACGCGCTCGGGCGGCGCAAGATCAACATCCACAACATGCTGAACAAATCCAGGGGGGAGATGGCGTACACGCTGGTGGACGCAGACAGCCCGGTTCCCGCCGCGGTGGTGGACGAGCTCTGCGAATTGAACGGCGTGCTGGCGGTGCGCTATCTTCCCGCCGATGTCTGACGAGATCGAAAAGCTGCGCCGTGAGATCGATGCGCTCGACGACCAGCTCGCGGCGCTGCTCAACCGCCGCGCGGACTTGGCGCAGCACATCGGCGCGCTGAAGTCCGGCGCGCCGGCGTACCGCCCGGAGCGCGAGACCGAAATCCTGCGCCGCGTGACGCAGGCCAATGCCGGCCCGCTTTCCGCGGAGCGCCTGGCCGCGGTGTTCCGCGAGGTGATCTCGGCCTGCCGCGGCCTCGAGGAGGCGATCCGCGTCTCGTATCTCGGGCCCGAGGGGACCTTCAGCGAGCAGGCGGTACGCAAGCATTTCGGCCGCGCGGTCGACGCGATGCCGTTCGCCTCGGTCGACGACGCGTTCCGACGCTGCGAGTCGGGCGCCGTGCAATTCGCCGTGGTGCCGGTCGAGAACTCGACCGAAGGCGTGGTGGGGCGCACGCTAGACCTGCTGCTCGTCACGCCGCTTCGCATCTGCGCGGAGATCGAGTTGCGCGTGCAGCAGAATCTCCTTTTCAAGGGAGAAAGCCTGCGGGCCGTGCGGCGCGTCTACTCCCACGCCCAATCCCTCGCGCAGTGCAACGGCTGGCTCGCGCAGAACCTGCCCAATGCCGAGCGCATTCCCGTCGCCTCGAACGCCGAGGCGGCGCAGCGCGCGAGCACCGAGGAGGGAGCCGCGGCGATCGCTGGCGAAGCCGCCGCCGAGCGCTACCGCCTGAACGCTCTGGCGCGCTCGATCGAGGATGCG
Source organism: Burkholderiales bacterium (assembly GCA_035602335.1). GTDB lineage: Bacteria > Pseudomonadota > Gammaproteobacteria > Burkholderiales > SG8-39 > SCGC-AG-212-J23. The sequence goes on along the minus strand of DATNMK010000008.1, from coordinate 54,188 downwards.
CCGAACAACACCACGCGCTTCCTCGTGCTGGGCAACCTCGATCCGGCGCCGACCGGAAACGATCGCACCTCGCTGGTGGTGTCGGCCGAAAACAAGCCCGGCGCGGTGCACGCGCTCCTGACGCCGCTCGCGCAGAACCGCGTCAGCATGAGCCGCATCGAGTCGCGCCCGTCGCGCGCCGGCGCCGCGCTGTGGGAGTACATGTTCTTCATCGACATCGAGGGGCACCAGAAGGACTCGCGCGTCGCGCAAGCGCTCGCCGAGCTGCGACAGAAGGCCCCGTTTCTGAAAATCCTGGGATCGTATCCCGCCGCGGTGAGCTGACAAAAAAATGCTGATGGACCTGTGTGAACTGTCGCCCTCGTACGTGCGCTCGATAGCGCCGTACCAGCCGGGTAAGCCGATTTCGGAGCTGGCGCGCGAGATGGGACTCGACGAAGCCGGCATCATCAAGCTTGCCTCGAACGAGAACCCGCGCGGCATCGGTCCGCGCACACGCGCCGCGATCGAGGCGTCGATCGGCGAGATCGCGCGTTACCCCGACGGCAACGGCTTCGAGCTGAAGCAGGCGATCTCGGCGCGTTACGGCATCGATATCTCGTCGATTGTGCTCGGCAACGGCTCGAACGACGTGCTCGAGCTGGTGGCGCTCGCCTTCCTCGGGCCCGGCCGCGCCGCGGTGCTCTCGCAGCACGCCTTCGCCGTGTATCCGCTCGCCACGCAGGCGCGCGGTGCGCGCGCGATCGTCGTGCCGGCGAAGAACTACGGCCACGATCTCGAGACGATGGCGACGGCGATCGACGACGAAACTTACGTGGCCTGGATCGCGAACCCCAACAACCCGACCGGCACGATGGCGCGCCCGGACGAGATCGAGGCGTTCCTGCGCCGCGTCCCCGAGCGCGTCCTGGTGGTGCTCGACGAGGCCTACAACGAGTACCTGACGCCCGACCTGCGCGCCGACAGCACGAAGTGGATCAAGCGTCATCCCAACCTGGTGGTCACGCGCACCTTCTCCAAGGCCTACGGTCTCGCCGGCCTGCGGGTCGGCTTCGCGCTGGCGCATCCGTCGGTCGCCGACGTGATGAACCGCGTGCGCCAGCCGTTCAACGTGAACAGCGTCGCGCTCGCCGCGGCCACCGCCGCGCTCGACGACATGGAGTTCGTGGCGCGCAGCTACGCCGAGAACCTGCAGGGCCTCAGGCAGCTCGAGGAAGGCGCGCGCGGCCTCGGCCTGGATTTCATCCCGTCGCATGCCAACTTCCTCACCATGCGCGTCGGCAAAGCGGCCGAGATCTACAAGCGGCTGCTGCGCCGGAGCGTGATCGTGCGGCCGGTGGGCGGCGGCTACGGCCTGCCCGAACACCTGCGCGTCACCATCGGCACGCCCCAGGAGAACGAGAAATTCCTGGCCGCGCTTGCGGCGAGCCTCAAGGACTGATGCTCTTCGAGCGAGTCGCGATCATCGGCGTCGGCCTGATCGGCGGGTCCTTCGCGCTGGGCCTCAAGCAGGCGAAGGCCTGCGCGCACGTGGTAGGCGCCGGGCGCAATCCCGGCAACTTGAAGCTCGCTCTGCAACGCGGCGCCATCGATTCGATCGCTCCGGATCCCGCCGCCGCGGCGCGCGGCGCGGACCTGGTTCTTCTCGCTACACCCGTCTCGCACTACCCGAAAATTCTCTCTTCAATGAGCCTTCATCCGAAAGCGATCGTCACGGACGCCGGGAGCACGAAGCGCGACGTCGTTGCCGCAGCGCGCAGCGCATTGAAGGAAAAAATTGCGCAGTTCGTCCCGGGGCATCCGATCGCCGGCGCCGAGAAAAGCGGGGCCGCGGCGGCGACGCCGGATCTGTTCAAGGGCAGGCGCGTGATACTGACGCCTTTGCGGGAAAATGCGGCCGCAGCGGTCAAGAAAGTGGAGCAGGCTTGGGAGTCGTGCGGCGCGCGGATCACCCGCATGACGGCGGAAGAGCACGACAGCGTGCTGGCGGCGGTGAGCCACCTGCCGCACGTGCTCGCCTTCGCGCTGGTGCACGACATCGCGGCACGCGCGAACGCGGCGCAGCTTTTCTCCTACGCCGCCGGCGGCTTTCGCGACTTCACCCGCATTGCCTCGAGCCATCCGGAAATGTGGCGCGACATCTGCATCGCCAACCGCGACCGCCTGCTGGAAGAGATCGACCGCTATTCGAAAAACCTGGGCTCCATAAGAAAAATCATTGAATCAGCGGATGCGGCTGCGTTAGAGAAGCTGTTCCGCGATGCCCGCGCTGCCCGGCAGCGCTGGCTCGACGGCGAATTCGAAGCCTGATGGAAGCCCTCGAGCTGAAGCCGATCCGCCGCGCGGCGGGCAAAGTACGGCTTCCGGGCTCGAAGAGCATCTCGAACCGCGTGCTCCTTCTCGCGGCCCTCGCCTCCGGCGATACCGAGGTGAGCGGGCTGCTCGACGCAGACGACACCCGGGTCATGGTCGACGCGCTGTCAGCGCTCGGGGTCGGTTTTACAAAAAGCAAAAAATCAATCCATGTAAAAGGCGCTGGAGGAAGCTTTCCGGTGAAAAAAGCCGACCTCTTCCTCGGCAATGCCGGCACCGCGTTGCGTCCGCTCGCCGCCGCACTGATCATGACAAAGGGCGAATATCGCCTTTCCGGCGTGCCGAGGATGCACGAGCGCCCCATTGGCGACCTGGTGACAGCGTTGCGCGGGATCGGGGCCGACGTCGAGTACCTCGGTGCGGACGGCTATCCGCCGCTCGCGATCCACCCCGCGACCATCAAGCTGAATGAGCCGGTGACGGTGAAAGGCGACGTGTCGTCGCAGTTTCTCACTGCGCTGCTCATGGCACTGCCGCTTCTCGGCTCGAAAGCAAGGGTCGAGGTGCAGGGCGAACTGATTTCCAAGCCCTACGTGGAAATTACCCTGAATGTGATGCGCCGCTTCGGCGTCGAGGTGACGCGCAAGGGATGGCATTCATTCGAGGTTCCCGCTGCGCGCTATGTCTCGCCGCGAAAAATCTACGTCGAAGGCGACGCGTCGTCGGCGTCATACTTTCTCGCCGCGGGCGCGATCGGCGGCGGGCCGGTGCGCGTCGAAGGGGTCGGGCGCGACAGCATCCAGGGCGATGTGCGCTTCGCGGAGGTGCTCGAGCGCATGGGCGCGAGCGTCTCGATGGGTGAGGACTGGATCGAGGTTTCAGGGGCAAAAAAAAAGCTGAAACCCATCGATATGGACATGAATCACATCCCTGACGCGGCGATGACCGCGGCCGTGATGGCGCTATTCGCCGACGGGCCGAGCACGCTGCGCAACATCGGCAGCTGGCGCTTGAAGGAAACCGACCGGCTCACCGCCATGGCAACCGAGTTGCGCAAGCTCGGGGCGCGCGTGGAAGAAGGTAAGGATTTCCTGAAGATCTTTCCTGAAAAATTGAAGCCGAATGCTTCCATCGATACCTATGACGATCACCGCATGGCGATGAGCTTCTCGCTCGCCGCGCTCGGCGGCGTGCCGGTGCGCATCAACGATCCGGGCTGCGTCGCCAAGACCTTCCCGGACTATTTCCGCGCTTTCGCCAGCATCGCGGCCGCATGACAGCCTCGGTCGCGCCGGTGATCGCGATCGATGGTCCGTCGGCCTCCGGCAAGGGCACCATCGCGAAGCGCGTGGCCGACGAGCTGTCGTTTCACTATCTCGAAAGCGGCGCCCTCTACCGCCTGATCGCGCTCGTCTCATTGAGGGACAGGATCACCGATGAAAAGGCCTTGGCGGAGGTCGCCGAGGGCATGGCCGTGGACTTCGTGATTGACAGAATTCTCATTTCGAATCAAGATGTTACTTTTGACGTGCGCAGCGAGGAGGTAAGCAAGCGCGCATCCGAAGTGGCGAAACTTCCCGAGGTGCGCAAGCGGCTCCTGAAGCGCCAGCGCGCCTTCCGCCGGCCACCCGGGCTGGTCGCTGACGGCCGCGACATGGGGACTGTTGTTTTTCCCGATGCGACCCTCAAGGTGTTCTTGACAGCGAGTCCCGCAGTCCGGGCCCAGCGGCGGTATAAGCAGTTGATCGACAAAGGAATCCCTGCTAATCTTCGCTCCCTTTCCCGGGATTTGGCGGAACGGGACGCGCGCGACAGAAAGCGCACGGTCGCGCCCCTGGTTCCCGCGCCGGATTCGCAAGTGCTCGATTCTTCAGCGCTTTCGATCGACGCCGTGGCCGAGCTGATCGTCCGCTGGTACCGCGAAAGGACAGGTGGCCCTCGCTGAGAGAGGCCGTTCATTAACGTGACCCGCAGGGTTCAGCGCAAGCCTGCGGCTTGAAAAGGTTTTTTCCTACATGGCCAGTATTTCCCCAGCTCCGACCTCGAACCTAACGTCCAGCGCCGGCGAATCGTTTGCGGCGCTTTTCGAGGAAAGCCTCAACCGCAAGGAGATGCGCATCGGCGAAGTCATCACCGCCGAGGTCGTCAGTGTCGACGAGAACTTCGTGGTGGTGAACGCGGGGCTGAAGTCGGAGAGCATCATCGCCGTAGAAGAATTCCGCAACGACGCCGGGCAGGTGGAAGTGAAGCCCGGCGACTTTGTCAGCGTTTCCATCGAAGCCCTTGAAGACGGTTATGGCGCGACGCGCCTGTCCCGCGACAAGGCGAAGCGCATGGCCGCATGGCTCGAGCTCGAGAAAGCGCTCGAGACCGGCGAGAAGGTGCAGGGCGTCATCACCGGCAAGGTGAAGGGCGGCCTCACCGTGATGACCAAAGGCATCCGCGCGTTCCTCCCGGGGTCGCTGGTCGACCTGCGCCCGGTGAAGGACACCACGCCCTACGAGGGCAAGCAGATGGACTTCAAGGTGATCAAGCTCGACCGCAAGCGCAACAACGTGGTCGTGTCGCGCCGTGCCGTGCTCGAGGAAACCGCCGGCGCCGAGCGCGAGCAGCTGCTCTCCACGCTGCAGGAAGGCGCGACGGTGAAGGGCATCGTCAAGAACATCACCGATTACGGCGCGTTCGTCGACCTGGGCGGCATCGACGGGCTGCTCCACATCACCGACCTCGCCTGGCGCCGCGTGAAGCATCCTTCCGAGGTGCTCAATGTCGGCGACGAGGTGACCGCCAAAGTCCTGAAGTTCGACGCCGAGAAGAACCGCGTTTCGCTCGGCCTGAAGCAGCTCGGCGAGGATCCCTGGGTGGGCATCGCGCGGCGCTATCCGCAGGGCACGCGCCTGTTCGGCAAGGTCACCAACCTCACCGATTACGGCGCGTTCGTCGAGGTCGAGTCGGGCATCGAAGGCCTGGTCCACGTTTCCGAGATGGACTGGACCAACAAGAACGTGCATCCCTCCAAGGTGGTGCAGGTCGGCGACGAGGTCGAGGTGATGATCCTCGAGATCGACGAGGAGCGCCGGCGCATCTCGCTCGGCATGAAGCAGTGCATGCCCAACCCGTGGGAAGACTTCGCGCGCGAGTACAAGAAGGGCGACCGCGTGAAGGGCCAGATCAAGTCGATCACCGATTTCGGCGTGTTCGTCGGCCTGCCGGGCGGCATCGACGGCCTGGTGCACCTGTCCGACCTGTCCTGGTCGGCGGCCGGCGAGGAAGCGGTGAAGAACTTCAAGAAGGGCGAGGAAATCGAGGCGGTGGTGCTGTCGATCGACGTCGAGCGCGAGCGCATTTCGCTCGGCGTGAAGCAGCTGGAAGGCGACCCGTTTACCAACTTCATCGCCAGCCACGAGAAGAACAGCGTGGTGAGCGGCACGGTGAAGTCGGTCGACGCCAAGGGCGCCATCGTTACCATCTCCGGCGAGGTCGAGGGCTATTTGCGCGCCTCCGAGTTCTCGCGCGACCGCATCGAAGACCTGCGCACTCACCTCAAGGAGGGCGATGCGGTGCAGGCGATGATCATCAACGTCGACCGCAAGAACCGCTCGATCAACCTGTCGGTGAAAGCCAAGGACCTGTCCGAGGAGACCGAGGCGATGAAGCAGCTGCGCACCGAGCAGGCGGCGGCGAGCTCGGGTTCGACGAACCTGGGCGCATTGCTGCGCGCGAAACTCGACAAAAGCGGATCGAACCCGCAGCAATAAGCGGGGAAAGCCACCAAGGGGGAAAGGGTCGCCATGACCAAGTCGGAACTGATCGCGCGCCTCGCCCAGCGCTATCCGCAGCTGGTCGCGAAGGACGCCGAATACGCGGTCAAGATGATTCTCGACGCGATGACGCAGGCGCTGCTCGCCGGCAACCGCATCGAGATCCGCGGCTTCGGCAGCTTCGGGCTCAACTACCGGCCGCCGCGCACCGGCCGCAATCCGAAGTCGGGCGAGAAGGTGCAGGTGCCCGAGAAATACGTGCCGCACTTCAAGGCCGGCAAGGAGTTGCGCGAGCGGGTCGACGGTGCGACCCCCGCAGCCCCGGCCGCGCCGCCGCAGCGCGCCTCGCAGCCCGTGCGCTAAGGCGGCTGCGAAGCTGGCGGCGCCATGCGCATCGTCACCTGGGCGATCCGCCTAGTCGCTTTCCTGCTGCTGGTGGCGTTCGCGGCGAAGAACGTCGAGCCGGTGACGCTGCGCTTCTATTTCGACCTCGCGCTGGAGGCGCCGCTGGTGCTGGTGCTGTTCGGCTTCTTCGCCGCCGGCGCGCTGTTCGGCGTACTAGCGCTTCTCATGCCGCTCGCCAGGCAACGAAGGCAGATTGCAGTTCTCAAGAAACAGGTATCTTCGGTCGAACCGCCGGCGCCGCCGGTACCGGGCATCTAGCGATGGAGTTCGATTTCTGGTGGCTGCTCGGCTTTCCGCTGTTCTTCGGCCTGGGCTGGCTCGCGGCGCGCATCGACATCAAGCAGATCGTCTCCGAGTCGCGCGCGCTGCCGCGCTCCTACTTCAAGGGACTGAACTTCCTGCTCAACGAGCAGCCCGACAAGGCGATCGAGGCGTTCATCGAGGTGGTCAAGGTCGACCCGGAGACGATCGAGCTGCACTTCGCGCTGGGGAGCCTGTTCCGGCGGCGGGGCGAGTATGACCGCGCGATTCGCATGCACCAGAACCTGCTCGAGCGCCCCGATCTGGCCGCGGAGCAAAAGGTGATCGCGCTCGCCGAGCTCGGCCAGGACTACCTCAAGGCCGGGATCCTCGACCGCGCCGAAGAGGTGTTCAAGCGGCTCTCCGACGGGCCGCATGCCGCCAGCGCGCGCTCGCATCTGCTCGAGATCTACGAGCAGGAGAAGGACTGGGGGCGGGCGATCGAGATGGCGCGCCGCCTGGCCAGCGAATCGGGCGAGTCGCGCAGCCGCGACGTGGCGCAGTACCTGTGCGAGCTGGCGGCCTCCGAGGCGGCGCAATCGCGCCCGGACGCGGCGCACCGGCATCTGGAGGCGGCCCTCGAGGCCAACCGCAAATGCGTGCGCGCCAGCCTGCAGCTCGGAGATCTGGACAGAAGCTCCAATAACCTGAATGGCGCCATCGAGCACTGGAAGCGGATCGAGTCGCAGAACCCGGCCTACATCGCGCTGGCGGCGCAGCGGCTTCTCGAAGCGCATGGCATGGCCGGACGCGGCGAGGACGGCTTGAGGCTGCTCGCCGGCTATCTCGAGCGCTATCCTTCGCTCGACCTGCTCGACACCGTATTCCAGCAGACGCTGGAAGAGAAGGGCGCCGAGGAGGCGTACACGCTGGTGCGCGACGAACTTCGTCGCAACCCGACCCTGCTCGGCCTCGACCGCCTGCTTGAAGCGCAGATCATCGCCGCGAGCTCGCCCGACAAGCGGCGCGATCTGGAGCTGGTACGCAATCTCGTGCACGGACACACCCGGCGCCTCGCGCGCTACCGCTGTGAGAACTGCGGCTTCAAGGCGCGCCAGTTCCACTGGCATTGCCCGGCCTGCGGCGGATGGGAAACCTACCCGCCGCGCCGAACTGAGGAATTCGATCTGGCTCCATGAATGTCACTGTCATAGGGACGGGCTATGTGGGACTGGTGACCGGCGCCTGCCTCGCGGATGCGGGCAACACCGTTTTCTGCCTCGATGTCGACGAAAACAAGATCGCGCGGCTGAACAAGGGCGAAATTCCCATCTTCGAGCCCGGCCTCGAGCCGGTCGTGAAGCGCAACCGCGAGGCGGGGCGGCTGCGCTTCTCCACCGACGTCGCGGCGAGCGTGGCGCACGGCGAGCTGCAGCTCATCGCGGTGGGCACGCCGCCCGGCGAGGACGGCTCGGCCGACCTGCAGCACGTGGTCGCGGCGGCGCGCGCCATCGGGCGCCACATGCAGGGCTACAAGGTGGTGGTCACCAAGTCCACGGTTCCGGTCGGCACCGCGGACAAAGTCAAGGAAGCCATCATCCAGGAATTGAAGAAGCGCGGCACCGGCAGCGACTTCACCGTGGTGTCGAACCCCGAATTCCTGAAGGAAGGCGCGGCGGTCGAGGACTTCATGCGCCCGGACCGCATCATCATCGGCTCGGACGACTCGCGCGCGATCGCGCTGCTGCGCCAGCTCTACGCGCCGTTCCAGCGCAACCGCGAGCGCGTCATCGTGATGGGCGTGCGCTCGGCCGAGCTCACGAAGTACGCCGCCAACTCGATGCTCGCCACCCGGATTTCCTTCATGAACGAGGTCGCGAACCTTGCCGAGGCGATCGGCGCCGACATCGAGGAAGTACGCCGCGGCATCGGCTCGGATCCGCGCATTGGCTACCAGTTCCTGTACCCCGGCGTCGGCTTCGGCGGCTCATGCTTTCCCAAAGACGTGAAGGCGCTGCAGCGCAGCGCGGACGACGCCGGCAAGCCCTTGAAACTGCTTGCCGCGGTCGAAGCGGTCAACGAGGCGCAGAAGCACGTGCTCGCCGGCAAGATCCAGAGGCGGTTTGGCACTCTTTCTGGAAAAACAATCGCACTCTGGGGCCTCGCCTTCAAGGCCAATACCGACGATCTGCGCGAGGCGCCGAGCCTCACGCTGATCCAGGACCTCACCGCGGCCGGCGCCAGTGTGCACGCTTATGACCCGGCTGCAGGCGGGGAGGCCGGGAAGCTGTTTGAGAAAAACGAAAAGGTGAAGATCGTGGATAGCGCCATGGAAGCGCTCGACGGCGCCGATGCGCTTGCCATCGTCACCGAGTGGCAGGAGTTCCGCAGCCCGGATTTCGCCGCCATCAAGGGAAAGTTGAAGACGCCCGCCATCTTCGACGGCCGCAACCTTTACGACCCGGCTGCCGTGCGGGCGCAGGGCCTTGAGTATTTCCCGATAGGAAGGAAGTCTTGAAAGCGCCTGACACCTCGAAGGCCCGGGTGCTGGTGGTGGGCGACGTGATGCTCGACTGCTACTGGTATGGCGATGCCTCGCGCATTTCGCCCGAGGCGCCGGTGCCGGTGCTGCTGTTCAAGGAGGAGGAATACCGCTTGGGCGGCGCCGCCAACGTGGCGGCCAACTGTGCCAAGCTCGGCGCCCGCACGCTCCTTTTGTCGGTGGTGGGACGCGATGAGCCGGGCAAGCGGCTGGAGAAGCTGCTGAAGAAGGAAGGCGTCGATGCAAGGCTGCAGCACGACCGCCGGGTTCACACCACGCAGAAGCTGCGCGTCATCGGCAGGCGCCAGCAACTTCTGCGCATCGACATGGAATCCGCCCCGTCGAGCGAAGTGCTCTCCTCCAAGCTCGCCGACTTCAGAAGCGCGCTGCCCGACTGCGACGTCCTCCTGCTGTCCGATTACGGCAAGGGCGGCCTCGCACACGTGGCGACCATGATCCGCGAGGGGCGCAAGGCGGGCAAGCATGTGCTCGTCGATCCCAAGGGTGACGACTATTCGCTCTACAAGGGCGCAACGATGGTGACGCCCAATCTGAAGGAGCTGCGCGAGGTGGTTGGCAGCTGGAAGGACGAGAAAGACCTGGAAACGCGCGCGCAGCGCCTGCGCGCCGAGCTGCGGCTGGAGGCGCTGCTGCTGACACGGGGCGAGGACGGGATGACTGTTTTTAGAAACAAGAAAACATTTCATGTAAAGGCGGAAAGGCGCGAGGTGTCCGACGTCACGGGGGCAGGCGACACGGTGATCGCTACGCTTGCGGTGATGCTTGCCGCCGGCGAAGCTCTGGAATCCGCGGTGCGCATCGCTAACCGTGCGGGCGGCATCAAGGTCACGAAATTCGGCACCGCGGTGGTTACCCTCGAGGAAATATTCGGAAGGAAATGATGTACTACGTGGTCACCGGCGCCGCAGGCTTCATCGGCTCGAAGCTGGTCGAGGCGCTCAACCGGCATGGCGTGTCCGACGTCATCGCCGTCGACAACCTGCAGCAGGCGGACAAAGTAAGGAACCTCGCCGGCTACGACATCGCCGATTACGTCGACCAGGCCGAGTTCATCGCCAAGCTATACCAGTTCGAAGGCGCGGTCGAAGCCGTCCTCCACCAGGGCGCGTGTTCCGACACCATGGAGACCGACGGCCGCTACATGATGGACAACAACTACCGCTACTCGAAGACGCTGCTCGAGTGGTGCCAGGAAGAGGAAGTGCCGCTGCTCTACGCGTCGTCGGCCTCGGTGTACGGCGCGGGCCCCGAGTTCCGCGAGGAGCGCAGCTGCGAGCGGCCGCTGAACGTCTACGGCTATTCCAAGTTCCTCTTCGACCAGGTGGTGCGCGAGCGCCTCGCGTCGCGCACCGCGCAGATCGCGGGCTTTCGCTATTTCAATGTCTACGGCCCGAACGAGGCGCACAAGGGCCGCATGGCGTCGGTCGCGTTTCACGCCTACCGGCAGCTCCTCGAGCTCGGCAGAGTGAAGCTCTTCGCCGGCTCGGGCGGCTACGGCAACGGCGAGCAGCGCCGCGACTTCATCCACGTCGACGACGTGGTGGAAGTGAACCTCTGGTTCCTCGAGCGGCGCGACCTCTCGGGCATCTTCAATTGCGGCACCGGCCGCGCGCAGACCTTCAACCAGCTCGCCGCGGCGGTGATCAACTCGGTGCAGGGCACGCAGCTCCCGGTGCGCGAGCTGGTCGACAAGGGGCTCATCGAGTACGTTGCGTTCCCTGCGGGCCTGCTCGACAAGTACCAGAGCTTTACCGAGGCCGACATGTCGCGCCTGCGCGCCGCGGGCTACACGAAGAAGTTCATGAATGTCGAGCAGGGTGTGGCTGCCTACGTGCAGGCGCTGCAGCAGAAATGAACCAGACGATCGAGGATTTCATCGGCAACACGCCGCTGGTCCGCTTGCAGCGGCTGCCGGGCGCTGAAAATTCCAAAAATAGAAATATCATTCTTGCCAAGCTGGAAGGGAACAATCCCGCGGGCTCGGTGAAGGACCGGCCGGCGATCTCGATGATTCGCCACGCTGAAGCCCGCGGCCGCATCAAGCCGGGCGACACGCTGATCGAGCCGACCTCGGGCAATACCGGCATCGCGCTCGCGATGGCGGCCGCCACGCGCGGCTACCGCATCGTGCTGATCATGCCGGAGCACCTCTCGGCGGAGCGGCGCCAGACGATGCGCGCCTTCGGCGCGGAGATCATCCTTACGCCGCAGAAAGGCGGCATGGAGGCGGCGCGCGACCTCGCCGACAAGATGGTGCGCGAGGGAAAGGGGACGATGCTCGATCAGTTCGCCAACCCCGACAACCCGCTGGTGCACTATGAGAGCACCGGGCCGGAGATCTGGCGCGACACCGAAGGCAGGATCACGCATTTCGTCTCCAGCATGGGCACCACCGGCACCATCATGGGGTGCTCGCGCTTCTTCAAGGAGAAGAGCAGCAAGATCGAGATCATCGGCTGCCAGCCCGAGGAAGGCTCGCAGATCCCCGGCATCCGCAAGTGGCCCGAGGCCTACCTGCCGAAGATCTACGACAGGAAGCGCGTCGACCGGCTGGAATACGTGAGCCAGGCCGAAGCCGAGGAGATGACGCGGCGCCTGGCGAGCGAGGAAGGCATCTTCGCGGGGATTTCCTCCGGCGGGGCGGTGCACGTCGCGCTGCGCGTGGCGAAGGACCTCAAGAATGCGGTCATCGTGACGATCATCTGCGATCGGGGCGACCGCTACCTCACTACCGGGGTGTTTCCAGACTGATGATCCCGATTCTGGCGTTTGATATCGAAACAATCCCGGACATCGGCGCGATTCGGCTTCTCCTGGCGCTGCCCGCCGAACTGCCCGACGCCGACGTCGCCGAGCTCGCTTTCCAGAGGCGCCGCACGCAGACTGGAAGCGACTTCCTGCCGCCGCACCTGCAGCGCATCATCGTCATCGGTTGCGTGTTGCGCGAAGAGGACAACATCCAGGTTTTCTCGATCGCCGAGCCCGAGCGCGACGAGCCGGCGATCATCCAGAAATTCTTCGACGGCATCGAGAAATACACGCCGCAGCTGGTGTCCTGGAACGGCACCGGCTTCGACCTCCCGGTGCTCAATTACCGCACGCTCCTTTGCAGCGGCTGCGCGACCAAGTTCTGGGACCAGGGCGAGGACGACCGCGACTTCAGGTACAACAACTACGTCAACCGCTACCACGCGCGGCACCTGGACCTGATGGACGTGCTCGCCATGTACCAGGCGCGCAACAACGTGCCGCTCGACGAGGTCGCCCGGCTCGCCGGCTTTCCGGGCAAGCTCGGCATGGCCGGCGCCGTGGTGTGGGAGCACTACCGCAACGGCGAGATCCGGCGCATCCGCGACTACTGCGAGACCGACTGCGCAAATACCTACCTCCTGTACCTGCGCTTCCAGTTGCAGCGCGGCGTGCTGACCAAAGAGCACTACCTCCAGGAATGCAGCTTATTGAAGGCGTACCTGGAGAAACAGAACCTGCCGCACTGGCGCGAGTTCCTGTCGCTCTGGAAAACCTGATCCTCAGCATCGACGCGCTCGACGCCGAAGGACGTGGCGTTGCGCGCAGCCCCGCGGGCAAGGTGGTGTTCGTCGAAGGCGCACTGCCGGGCGAGCGCGTCGCCTGCAGGATTTTCCAGAAGAAAGCAAAATTCGACGTAGGCAGAGCCATCGAGGTGCTGACCGAGTCCGCCGGCCGCCGCGCGCCGCGCTGCCCGCATTTCGGCGTCTGCGGCGGCTGCGCCACCCAGCATGCCGATGCAGCGACGCAAATGGCCGCCAAGCAGCGCGGCCTCGAAGACAATCTGCAGCGCATCGGCAAAGTCACGCCCGAGACCATCCTGCCCATCGTCTACGGCGAGGAGTGGGGCTATCGACGCAGGGCGCGCCTGTCGGTGCGCCGCGTCGAGAAGAAGGGAGGGGTGATGGTCGGCTTCCGCGAGCGGCGCTCGACGCACGTCGCCGACATGCGCGAATGCCACGTCCTTCCTCCGCACGTCTCGGCGCTCATCCCGGGGATGAAGGAGCTGGTGGAAAAGCTGTCTATCCGGGAACGCGTGCCGCAGATCGAAGTGGCGGTCGGCGACAACGCGACAGCGCTGGTTTTCCGGCATTTGTTGCCGTTGTCGGAAAACGATCTTTCGCTCCTGCGCCGCTTCGGCGATGAAAATAATATTCATGTCTGGTTGCAGCCGCGGGGACCGGACAGCGCGCATCCCTTTCACCCGGAGAGCAGCGAGCTCTATTACGAGCTGCCGGAATTCGGCCTGCGCATCCGCTTTGCCCCGACCGACTTCACGCAGGTCAACCATGCGGTCAACCGCATCCTGGTGTCGCGCGCCGTGCGGCTGCTCGACCCGCAATCCGGCGAGCGCATCGCGGATCTCTTCTGCGGCCTGGGGAATTTTTCCCTGCCGATCGCCACGCGCGGGGCCCAGGTGGTCGGCTTCGAAGGCAGCCGCGAACTGGTGGAAACGGCGCGCCGCAACGCCGCTGCCAATAATCTGGTGGTTCAATTCGAGGTGTTGAATCTTTTCGAGAACGGACTTTTCGCCTACGGGAAATTCGAGAAGCTGCTGCTGGACCCGCCGCGCGAAGGCGCGATCGAGCTCGTCAAGTCGCTGCCCGATGAGTGGCCGCGGCGCATCGTCTACGTCTCCTGCGACCAGGCCACGCTCGCGCGCGATGCCGGCGTTCTGGTGCACACTAAGGGCTTGCGGCTCGCCGCGGCCGGAGTCGCGAACATGTTTCCCCATACTGCGCACGTCGAAAGCATCGCCGTATTCGAGCGATAGAGGAGAATGAAAGTGAAACGATGGATTACGGTCCTGTGGCTGGCGCTGGCGGGCACCGCCTGGGCGCAGCCTTACCCGAGCAAGCCGATCCGCGTCATCGTGCCGTTCGTGCCGGGCGGCAATGTGGACATCACGGCGCGCACGGTGGCGCCGGCGCTGGGCGAGGCGCTCGGCCGGCCGGTGATCGTCGAGAACCGTCCGGGAGCCGCAGGGATGGTGGGCGCGCAGGCCATGATGGGCTCGCCGGCGGATGGCTACACGCTGATGATGGGCTCGAACAGCTCGCTCGCCGTGGCGCCGAATCTTTACCCGAACTGGCCGTACGATCCGGTCAAGGGCATCGCACCGATTACGAATCTCGCGATCACGCCTTTCGTCCTGGTGGTGAAGCTGGGCCTCCCGGCGCAATCATTGGCGGACGTCGTGAAGCTGGCAAAGGAAAATCCCGGGCGGCTCAGCATGGCCTCGGGAGGCAACGGCTCGTCCAATCATCTGGTGGGCGAGCTGTTCCAGATGATGACCGGCGTGAAGTTCAGCCACGTGCCCTATAAAGGGACCGGCGCGGCGCTCGTCGACCTCGCCGGCGGGCAGGTGGATCTGCTGTTCGACCAGGCGAGCTCCACGGTGCCGAACGTGCGCGGGGGCAAGATCCGCGCCCTGGCGGTCGCTTCGAGCAGCCGCCAGAGCGCGCTGCCGGATACGCCAACGTTCGCCGAAGCCGGCATGCGCGACTTCGAGATCGACAATTTCACCGGTCTGGTCGGGCCCGCCGGCATGCCGGCCGACGCAGTCGCCAAGGTGCACGCAGCCGCAGTGAAGGCGCTCGCCACCCCGCAGGTGAAGGAGCGCTTCGCGAGCCTGGGCGTGCAGCCGGTCGGCAACACGCCGGAGCAATTCGCCGCGGTGATCCGCGAGGATCTCGCGCGCTGGAGCAAGGTGATCAAGACCGCCGGCATCAAGGTCGAATGAGTTGGATCGAGGAGTTTCCGGGAAACTTCGCGTGGTCCAACGCAGCACTGGTAACGAAGGCGATGGCGCCCTACGCGGCCGTCGCTCTCGGCGAAATCGATGCCGTTTGTGAGAGATTGAGGAATCGCCAGGCGGAGCCCGACGCGTGGCGCGAGGAGTGGTGCGCGCTCGGCAGCCGGCTTGAGCGCACGGCCGCCGGACTGAGTCGCATGACGGCGGCGAGCTATCTGCTGCGCGCGGGGATGTACCACTTCACCGGCGAGCGCTTCGTCTATCCCGGCGAGCAGAAGCGCGAAATCGGCCGTAAGGCGCTCCAGTGCCAGCAGGCCGGGCTCGCCGGCCGCTATCCGGAACTGGAGCGCGTCGAAGTCCCGTACGAAAACGGCGCCACGCTTCCGGCGCTTTTCTTTAAAAGCAATCTGAAGAAAGCCCCCACCGTGGTGGTCTTCGACGGCATGGACAATTGCAAGGAGATGAGCGTGCTCTTTGCCGGCCTCGAGTTCGCGGCGCGCGGCTGGAACACGCTCGCGATCGACGGCCCGGGGCAGGGCGAGTCGCTGCGGCTGCGCGAGCTATACGCGCGCCACGATTACGAAGTCCCCGGCCGGGCGGCGTACGACTATGTCGCGGCGCGCGCCGAGGTCGATCCGCGCAAGGTAGTGGTGATGGGCTACAGCTTCGGCGGCTACTACGCGGCGCGCGTCGCCGCATTCGAGACGCGCTACCTCGCCGGTGTGGCGTTCTCGGCGCTGCACTGGGATCTTGCCGCCTTCCAGCGCGAGGTGAAGCGCAGGCAGGAGCTCGATCCCGGCTCGACCGCCCAGTCGACGTTCCACTTCCGCTGGATCATGGGCTGCCTGGATGACCCCGACGGCGCCCTCCGCAAGGCCGAGCTTTTTTCGCTGGCCGACATCGCTCCGAGAATCGAAGTTCCGTTTCTCGTGGTCCACGGCGCCGACGACCGCATCGTGCCGGTTGCGTCAGCGCACAAGCTGCACGAAGCGCTCGGCTCCCAAAAGAAGCACCTGAAGATCTTCACGGCGGACGAAGGCGGCAGCGCGCACGCGCTCGCCGACAACCGGCAGATCGCGATCGACTACATCGCCGACTGGATCGGCGCAAACCTGTAGAGCGCGGCCGGGTTGTCGACCAGGATGCGCCGCTGCAGGCGCTCGTCTGGAACCCAGCGTTTGAAGAGCTCGAGCAGTGCTCGGTCCTCGGGCAGCGCGGTCTTGATGAAGACATGCGGCCAGTCGGTACCCCAGAGGAGCCGCTCGGGCGCGGTCTCCACCAGCGCCTGGGCGAAAGGCAGCACGTCGGGGTAGGGCATCGCGCCCGTCGTCAGGCGGTACGGTGCGGTGAGCTTCACCCACGCCTTGCCCTCGCGCATCAGGCGCAGCAGGGCGCGGAAGCCGGGTTCTGCGGCGTTTTTGGAAGTGGAGACATAACCCAGGTGCCCGAAGACCAGGTCCACCGGGAAACCGGCGAATTGCCGGTCGAGGTCGGGAAACTCATCGACGTGCATCATAAACTCGACGTGCCAGCCGAAGGGCTTGATGCGTGCGGCGAGAGCCTTGAGCGGCTCGAGCGGCAGCCGCCCCTTGCCTTCCTGCCCCTTTTCTTCCTTGAGGTCGACAATGTTGAGCCGCACGCCGCGCACCCCGAGGGCGTGCAGCCGCTCGATCTCGGGCGCCTCGATGTCGAACGGGACTACGGCGACGCCGCGCAGGCGGTCGGGGTCCTGCGCGAGGGCGTCGAGCAGCGCCCGGTTGTCGGTCCCGTAGATGCTCGGCTGCACCAGCACGCCGCGCTCGACGCCCAGCGTATCGAGCATGTGCCGGAAATCAGCCGGCAGCGCGTCATGCGGCGTGTAGAGCCGGTTCGCGGCGTACGGGTAGCGGCTTTGCGGCCCGCAGACGTGCGCGTGGCAGTCGCAGGCGCAGGCAAAGCTCATGGCAACAAAAAGGGCGCCGAAGCGCCCTTTTAACGGTCTTTCAGTCGATCAATCGCGTTCGCCGGTCAGCATGAGCAGGATATTCAGCAGGTTGGCGAAGATGTTGAACAGGCTCATGTAGACGCCGGTCGTGGCGATCACATAGTTGGTCTCACCGCCGCGCACGATCCTATTCAGGTCGTAGAGCAGGAACAGCGAGAACACCACGATCACCAGCGTCGAGATGGTCAGCGCCAGCGCCGGGATCTGCAGCCACATGTTGGCGATCATCGCGATCAGCAGCGCGATCATGCCGACGAACAGAAACTTGCCCATGAAGCTGAAATCGCGCTTGGTGGTCGTCGCGATCGCCCCCATGACGAGGAAGATCGCGCCGGTGCCGAGCGCCGCGTAGCCGACCAGCGCCGCCCCATTGCGCATCTCCAGGGCGAAGTTGAGGATCGGCCCGAGCCACCAGCCGAGCAGCCCGGTCATCAGGAGCAGCAGCACGATGCCGAGCGCGCTGTTGCGGTTGGCGGCGATGCCGAGCTGCAGGCCGATGACCGCGGCCAGCATGACGAAGGTGCTGATGATCGGGTGCGCCATGATCACGCCCGCGCTCGCCATGCCGATGTACGCGCCGATCACCGTCGGCACCATCGTCACCGCGAGCAGCAAGTAGGTGTTGCGCAGGACCTTCTGGCTCTGCGCTGCAGCCGCGATCTCGGCTGCGTCATAGGTGCGGCCGCGGCCGAAGGAATCTTCCCCGGTGCGGATCGGCTTCAGTTCTGGTTGCATAGTTGTGGACCTCCTGCGCATAAGACTACCAAACCCGCCCCAAGTTTCAAGCTGTTAGAGGCATGACTAGAGCTAAAATGCGGGCGCGCAAGCGGAATTTCAAGGAGAAGAGGAATACCCATGAAGCGAAAATACGGCGCAGCACTGGCGCGGGAAACGATTGCCGAAAAGGGCATGCGGGAGGCGGCCAAAGCCGCCGGCAATAACAAGTTCAATTTCGGCTCCATTTCGCGCAAGGGCGCCATTTCCCGTGGCAAGCTGCGCGGCCGGGCCTACCGTGCGGGGAGCAAGTAGCCGTCTTAGGTGAACCTAGCCGTTGGCCTACAGGCCGGTTTCCAGGCGCGTAGAATCCCCGCCTCTGAAGGCTGCGGAGAGTTGGCAGAGCGGTCGAATGCGGCGGTCTTGAAAACCGTTAGCCCGCAAGGGTTCGGGGGTTCGAATCCCTCACTCTCCGCCAAACAGTCCAATGCGAACCGGCTCATATAGTTGGGGCATGGACGCGGTTGCGGCCCAATCCGGCGACGACAAGGAGCAGCTGCTCCGCGAGGACCGGCGGCTACTTGGGCGCCTGCTCGGCGATGTGATCAGCGAGCAGGTGGGAGCGGCGACGCGCGAACAAATCGAGACCATCCGTCAGACCGCGGTGCGGTTCAGGCGGGCGGAGTCAGACCCGGCGTTGCTGGGGGAGGCGGCTGCCGTCAAGGCGGAGCTGGAGGCGCAGCTCGACGCGCTGTCCATCGATGAGACGCTGCACGTGGTGCGGGCGTTCAGCTATTTCTCGCATCTCCTGAATATCGCGGAAGACGCACATCAGAACCGGCGGCGCCACGCGCACGCGGAGGCGGGCTCGCCGCGACGCCCCGGAAGTTTCGCTTTCGCGCTGGAGCAAGTGGGCAGTCATCAGGATGCGCTCCTGGCATGGTTTGAGCGCGCACGCGTAAGTCCGGTGCTCACGGCGCATCCCACAGAGGTGCAACGGCAGAGTATTCTCGACTGCGAGCGCGAGATCGCGCGGCTGATCGCGCTGCCGGCGTCCCCCAACCGCGACAAGGCGCTCCACGCGGAGGTCCTTAGGCTCTGGCTTACCGCGATGCTGCGGCTCGCAAAGCTCGCCGTGGCGGACGAAATTTCGAATGCGCTCGCGTATTTTCGCCTGACATTCATTTCCGAGCTTTCGCGCCTGTACCGGGAGCTCGAGGAGGCGCTGCGCGTGCATTTTTCGCTTGCGCGCGAGCCGTGGCTGCCGCCGTTTCTAACCGTCGGCAGCTGGGTGGGCGGCGATCGCGACGGCAACCCGAACGTAGACGCGCAGACGCTCCAGATCGCGGTGTCGCAGCAGGCGCGGCTCATCCTCGGCCACTACCTTGAGGAGGTCAACGCGCTCGGGCGGGAGATGGGATTGTCGGCGCGGCTGATGCCAACGCCGCGCGAGGTGCTGGAGCTCGCCGCACGCTCGGGCGACGAGTCGGCCTATCGGCGCGACGAGCCGTACCGACGCGTGGTGTCTGGGATTTATAGCAGGCTCGCGGCCACAGCCAGGGAGCTGGTTGAATTCAATGCAGTACCGGCGCCGGTGGCCGAACTCCGGCCGTATCCGAACGCCGGTGAGTTGGCCGCGGAGCTCGACGTGATCGCGAGCGGGCTGGAGCGGCAGGGCGCGGGGCCACTCGCCGAAGGCCGCCTGCGCGAGCTGCGCAGGAAGGTGAGCGTGTTTGGCTTCCACCTTGCACCGATCGACCTGCGGCAGAACTCGGACGAGCACGCCACGGTGGTGGGCGAGCTGCTCAGCCGCGCCGGCGTAGAGCGAAGTTATGCATCATTGAGTGAGGATTCCCGTGTAAGTCTCCTGGAAA
Organism: Burkholderiales bacterium; assembly: GCA_035602335.1. Lineage (GTDB taxonomy): Bacteria > Pseudomonadota > Gammaproteobacteria > Burkholderiales > SG8-39 > SCGC-AG-212-J23. The sequence goes on along the minus strand of DATNMK010000008.1, from coordinate 34,552 downwards.
GAGAGCTTGCCGGACCGCGGCCGCTGCGCTCGCCGCATCTCAAGTATTCGCCGCTCGTCGAGCGCGAGCTGGGCGTGGTCGAAGGGGCAGCGAGTGCGCAAAGGCGCTTCGGCAAGGCTACGGTCTCGAAGTACATCATCTCGAACTGCCAGTCGGTCTCCGACTTGTTGGAGGTCGGCGTGCTGCTGCGCGAGGCGGGGCTGCTGCGTCCCGATGGCCTGGAGGTCGACGTGATCCCGCTCTTCGAGACGATCGACGACCTGCAGCGCTGCGGCGCGATCATGGAGCAGGCGCTGGCGCAGCAGTCGTACCGTGGCTGGGTGCGCGCGCGCGGCGACGAGCAGGAGGTGATGCTCGGCTACTCGGACAGCAACAAGGACGGCGGCTACGTCGCCTCGAACTGGACGCTGTACAAGGCGACCACGGACCTAATGCGCGTGTGCCGCGCGCGCGGCGTGCGCCTGCGCCTTTTCCACGGCCGCGGCGGCACGGTCGGGCGTGGCGGCGGCCCGAGCTACGAGGCGGTCCTGTCGCAGCCTGCGGGCAGCGTCGACGGCGCGCTGCGTCTCACGGAGCAGGGTGAGGTCATCGCGAGCAAATACGCCGATCCCGAGAACGGGCGGCACAACCTGGAGATCTTGGTCGCGGCGACGCTCGAAGCGAGCATCGGCACGGTAGGCGCGGACGGCCATGGGCGGCACGTGCAAATCATGGAGGAGCTCTCGCAGCTCGCGTTTAGCGAATACCGGAGTCTGGTCAAAATGCCAGGATTCATGGACTACTTCCGTGCGGCGACGCCGTTCTCGGAGATCGCCAGCCTCAACATCGGCAGCCGCCCCCCGTCGCGCAAGCCTTCCCATAACCTCGAGGATCTGCGCGCCATTCCTTGGGTGTTCAGCTGGAGCCAGTGCCGCATCATGCTGCCGGGCTGGTACGGTTTCGGCTCCGCGGTGTCGCAGTGGCTCGCGGCCAGGCGCGGCACGCTCGAGGAGCTGCGCGCGATGCACTCGAGCTGGCCGTTCTTCCGGGCAATGCTCTCCAACCTCGACATGGTGCTCGCCAAGACCGATCTCGGTATCGGGCAGCGCTATGCGGAGCTGGTCGCCGATCCGGGTTTGCGCAAAAGCGTGTTTGGGCGGTTAAAGGCGGACTGGCATGCGGCGCGCGATCAGCTCTTCGCGATCACGCAGGCGAACGAATTCCTCGCCGACAACCCGACGCTCGCGCGCTCCATCCGCGACCGCTTCGCCTATCTCGATGCGCTTAACCACATCCAGGTCGAGCTTTTGCGTCGCTATCGCGCGGGCGACACCGAGGAGCGCACCGTGCGTGCCATCCATCTCACCATCAACGGCGTCGCGGCCGCGCTGCGCAACAGCGGATAAATCCCTGTTAACAGGGATTTTCGGCCTAGAGACGAGTTCGCCCTGGACTGCGTGCACCGCCCACCCATTTCTCTAGATGCCTCGCCGTCCCCGCAGCCCTAGCGACCAGGAGGAGGCTCAGTTTGCGCGGACGACGAAGCAAGCGGTTGTTCAGGACGATTAATTACTGACTTCGCCGCGAGGTCGCGAGCGATGCAACACCTTGGTGCTCTGGGGACGCTAGGACAAACGACGAATTCTCACCTCATGCATGAGAAAAGATCACAGTTCCCCCGCCGTGTGCGGTTGAACTTTCTGATAACCCTAGGCGGCGATTCGAGTCTCGTAGAAACTGGCGAATCGCGCTTCGCGGGCACGCTCGGGCGTCTGAGTGCGCGCAGCGAACCCCCACGTTGCCCAATACTCGTCCCGCCGCTTCTCGACGCGCAGCGCGAGGATGGCATCGGGCTCGACCAGCGCCGCCTCGCCGCAGACGAGCAGGCCATCGGCGCCGCCGTGCACGATGGCAAGCCGGCAGTGCTCCAGCCTTTCCTGCTTGCTCGGCCGGTCCACCCACTCCGTGGCGCCGTCGATGACCGGGGTCCACAGCAGGCAGTTGAATCCTTCGTCATCGCCCTGCACGTCGCACTCCCGGATGGCGAGCACGACCGCCCCGTCCTTAAGGCGCACCCCGCTCCAGCTCCGCGCCGGGTACCTGAGAGTGACGCCTTGGGCCTCGAAAGCGTGCGCGCGCGACAGTCGTCGCGCCGGATTTCGCCTGGGAGTAATTCTGAAAGGCCGCATGGCTTCGCTCTTATCCACCCTTGGCCGAAGACAAAGGGACCTTACTTTCAGTCGATTGCCACAGGCGTATGGCCCTGCGCCGATTTCGTTCTACATCGCCGTTCTGCACCGGACCTGCCCATCGGGCCTCGGTGTAATACGCCTCGGTTTCGGTTGCCTGCCGCCACCCCCAACGGATCAGCGAACCGAAGCTTTGCAGCTTTCCCCAGGCGACCTCGAATCGATCGCCGTCCGTGACGACGCGAAAATGCACATCCTCCCTGTGAAGATCCGCCGCCTTACGCAGACGCTGCAACGTCAGCACGTCTGCGAAGGCCACCAGGTCCCAGTCGGCGGACTTGGAAGCATCGGGACTCCCGTTGGCGCGGGGGCCGATGAGCCAGATCGAGCGCACGGCGGGACAGCGTTGCAGAACGCGTTCAAGAAAGGCTGAGATTTCACCCACCTAACCACTGTACGCCCGTTTCAAGCTGCGTCTCAGGTTTCTTTGCCGACCCTCGGCGAAAGCGAAGTAGCCGCGCCTGCGGCGCCGCTGGCCTCAGGCTTTGATTTTCACCCGCTCCAGGGCGCGAATCGTCTTGCCATGCGCCACCACGACGTCCGCGCTTTGCTGCATTGCCTCGGCGTACCTGCGCTGGAAGTCCGAGCCCGCGGCGTCGGGCTTGAGCAGCTTGCGGATCTGCGCGACGCAATGGTCACGCTCGCTCGGCGGCTCCGGACTGTCTTCCTCGAGCAGCTCGTCCAGGCGCACGATCAGCGCGGTCAGGGCGCTCAGCCAGGCGAGGGCCGCATCGTTGATCAGCGCCTCGAGGAAGTCGCGGTCCGCCAACCGGCCGCGCACGCGCTCGTAGTTGCGGCGCTCGGCGTCGACCAGCGCGCGGTGCAGGTCGAGCAGGTCGTGGCGGACATCTTGCAGGGAATCGATGTGCGTAGTCATGGCAGGGGCTTCCTTTCACCGTGGCCACCTCGAGCGTCTGTCGCCATTTAATCCTATCGTGTTCCGTTCGACGCAGCCTGTAAAATCAACACTTTTTTCCGGCCGGTGGCATGGCGCTGATCGTTCAAAAATTCGGCGGCACTTCGATGGGCTCGGTCGAGCGCATCCGCAATGTCGCGCGCCGCGTCGCCAAGTGGAAGGCGGCGGGCTACGACCTGGTGGTGGTGCCCTCGGCGATGGCCGGCGAGACCAACCGCCTGATCGGCCTCGCCCGCGAGATCCAGGCGCTGCCCGACCCGCGCGAGCTCGACGTGGTCGCCTCCACCGGCGAGCAGGTCACGATCGGCTTGCTCGCGATGGCGCTGATGGATCTGGGCGTGAAGGCGAGGAGCTACACCGGCTGGCAGGTGAAGATCGTCTCCGACTCCGCCTTTAACAAGGCGCGGATCGTCTCGATCGACGAGCAAAAAATCCGCGCCGACATCCAGGCAGGATTTGTGGTGATCGTGGCCGGCTTTCAGGGCGTCGACGCCCAGGGCAACGTCACCACGCTGGGGCGCGGCGGCTCCGACACCTCGGCGGTCGCGCTCGCCGCGGCGCTGAAGGCCGACGAATGCCACATCTACACCGATGTCGATGGCGTCTACACCACCGACCCGCGCCTCGTGCCCGAAGCGCGGCGCCTGCGCCACGTCACCTTCGAGGAAATGCTCGAGATGGCGGGCGCCGGCTCCAAGGTGCTGCAGATCCGCTCGGTGGAATTCGCCGGCAAGTACAAAGTACCGACGCGCGTGCTCTCCAGCCTCACCGAACCGGCGCTGCCGGTCGAGGAGGAGGCGCAGTCGGGCACGCTGATCACTTTCGAGGAAGACCCGCACATGGCGATGGAGAAGGCAGTGATTTCGGGCGTCGCGTTCAACCGCAACGAGGCGAAGATCACGGTGCACGATGTTCCCGACCGTCCCGGCATCGCGTACGCGATTCTCGGGCCGATCGCCGACGCGAACATCGACGTCGACGTCATCGTGCAGAACGTCGGCCACGACGGCATGACCGACCTGTCGTTCACCGTGCACCGCAGCGACTACGCCAAGGCGATGAAGCTCCTGAAGAACCAGGTGCAGCCGCACATCAAGTGCCGCGACGTGACGGGCGACGAGCACATCGCCAAGGTGTCGATCGTCGGCCTGGGCATGCGCTCGCACGTCGGCATTGCCGCGCAGATGTTCCGCACTCTGGCGGAGGAGGGCATCAACATCCAGATGATCTCGACCTCCGAGATCAAGATCACCGTGGTGGTCGACGAGAAGTACACCGAGCTCGCCGTGCGCGTGCTCCACAAAGCCTTTGAGCTCGACCAGGAATAGCCTTTTTGTCGCAGCAACAATCTTTGCGTTTTCGCACGCCTTGGGCGCGTTGCCGGACGAGATCCAGGTCTACACCGACGACCTGAACGCCCCTGGTGAGCGCGGCGTCGAGCTGCACGTCAATACCACGCCGAGCGGCCGCGCGACGCCCGACTATCCCGGCGAGGTTCCGCCGCGTCACGGCCTGCGCATCACGCCCGAGCTGTCCTGGGGTCTCGCGCCGGGCGTCGACTGGGGCCTTTATCTTCCCTTCGTGCGCAGCGGCGAAGACACCGACTATTTCGCCGGACCGAGGTTCCGGCTCAAGTGGCTGCCGCTTCGCCCCGGCGAGGGAAACACCGGCTATTTCGCCGGCGTCAACAGTGAGCTCTCCTTCGTCCATCGCAGGTTCGAGGAGGCGCGGCGCACGATGGAAATCCGGCCCATCGTCGGTCATCGCGGCGAAAAATGGCTGATCTCGTTCAACCCGATGATCAGCACCGATCTCGCGGGTTCTGAAAAGGGCGTCATCACGTTTCATCCGGCGCTCAAGCTGTCCCGTAACGTCGGCGACCGGATGGCGCTCGGCATCGAGTACTACGCCGACCTGGGTCGCCTGGGCAACCCGCTGCCGCGCAGCGAGCAGTCTCATACGCTTTACTTGGTGCTCGACGCCGAACGGACTGTCGGCTTCAACGTCGGCCTGGGCCGCGGTCTGAACGGCGCAACCGACCGCTGGACCCTGAAGTCGATCTTTTCCTTCTAGCGCGGGTTACAATTCCGCGCACAGGAGAGATGCCCGAGTGGCCGAAGGGGGCGCCCTGCTAAGGCGTTATACGGGCTTAAACCCGTATCGAGGGTTCGAATCCCTCTCTCTCCGCCAGATACCGCAAGGCTCCGTTTCCGGGGCCTTCACTTTTTCCTTTGCGTCCCCATCTAAGGCGCTCCAGGGGAAAAGACGATGGACCTAGCTGCCCAGTTCCTCCTCGACGAAAGCGGACACGGTGCGCCGGCTGCGCCAGCGGCGCCGGATGACGCGGAGCTGCTCGACGCCTATTCCCAGGCGGTGGTGGGCGCGGCCGAGCGCGTCGGTCCGGCGGTGGCGCATCTCGAAGTCGAGCTCGGTGCGGACGCGCGTCGCGGAACCGGGTCCGGATTTGCGTTTACGCCCGATGGGCTGATCCTCACCAATAGCCACGTGGTGCACGGCGCGCGGCGCATCCGGGCAACATTCGCCGACGGATACAGCCGTGACGCCGACCTCCTCGGTGAAGATCCGGATACCGACATTGCCGTCGTGCGCATTGGCGCGAACGCAATTCCCTCCGTGGTGCTTGGCTCATCGCGCAGGGTCCGGGTCGGGCAGCTCGCGATCGCGATAGGCAATCCGTACGGATTTCAGCACACGGTCACTGCCGGGGTCGTGAGCGCTCTTGGCCGCAGCCTGCGCGCGCAAACCGGGCGTTTGATCGACGACGTGCTGCAAACGGATGCCGCACTCAATCCCGGCAATTCAGGCGGCCCTCTCGTCGACTCGCGCGGCGAAGTGATCGGCGTAAACACCGCCATCATCCCCGGCGCGCAGGGAATCTGCTTTGCCACGGCCATCGACACCGTGAAGTGGGTGGTCGTGCAGCTGCTGCGGGACGGAAAAGTACGGCGCGGATATCTCGGCATTGCGGGCGCCAACCTGCCGCTCGCGCGCCGCATAGCACGGCACTTCCAGCTCGACAATGCGCGCGCCGTGCGGGTGGAGTCCGTAGAGGCAGGTGGACCTTCCTTCCAGGCCGGTCTTCAACCGGGCGATCTGATCGTGAGCTTCGACGATCAGCCGGTTAATGGCATCGATGACCTCCATCGGCTGCTCACCGCCGAGCGAATCGGCAGGGCGAGCCGGCTGACGGTGGTGCGCGGCACTCAAAAGCTGGAGCTCAGCGCGATCGCATCCGAGGCTCGCGCGGCACGCTGAGCGCTGCCCGACGCACGAATTGCAGCAGCGGTTTCTCGATCCACTTGTAAGCCAGCACGCCGACAGCGACCGAGATGACGACCACTAGCGAAATCCGCAGGGAGGCGTCGTCGACGGGCAGGATCGCGTGTGCGGCCGGGACGATAAGGAGGTGCGACAGGTAGATCGAGTAGGAGGCATCGCCGACCAGAATGAGAAGCGCCGGCATTTTCTGCTTGATGGATACGGCGCCCAGCACTATCAACATGGAGCATAGTCCCCAACTCAGGGCGCGCACGTCGGGGAACAACGGAAACAGGGCAAACCCGCCAATGACGCAGGCCCAGGCTGCGTATTGTGGAAGTCGAAAATCGTTGAAGGTGAGCCAACCGATCAGCATCCCGTAGAGGAATTCCAGGTACAGGGGATTGGCAAACCACAGCTCCCACCACAGCGAAACAGGAAGAAGAAGCGCCCACGCGCTGAACGCGAGAATGATCCCGGTTACGAAGACGACGCGGGATCTGAGATCGAGAAGCAATGAGCAGCCAAAGACCAGGTAGAACATCATTTCCAGGTTGAGGGTCCATCCGACCGCTACGACTGGATACGGCGCGCCGTTCGCCCGAGGGTAGGGAACGAAAAGATAGGAGCCGAGCGCGTTCCACAGGTCCGGGCGCGAGCCGTACAAAACGTAGGCGGCGAGAAACAGGGTCGTATAGAACCAGTACAGCGGAACGATGCGAATGATTCGCCGGGTGAAGAACTCGGCGGGCGTGATCGGATCGTGCGAGAAGAACCTGCTGATGCTCGCCATGATGAATCCGCTGATCACGAAGAACAGGTCCACTCCGCCCGCGCCCAGCAGTATCAGCTGATCCCATTCCCCGTGAGCGTTCACGGGATAAAACCCGGCGGCGTGGGCGAACACGACGCCGGTGGCGGCGATGCCGCGAAGTACCTGGACCGCCTGGTAGTACATAAATAGAGCGTGTATGGTCCGGGGGGCAGATGTCAAACGGCGTGCCACTCGAGCGCAACGTAAAACGCCTGTCGCGGCTCGAGCTGCCGGGCGCGGGCCAGGTGTACGTTGCCGGCCAGTACGCGTACCTTGGCCACCTGCCGAACAAGGAGCGGCTCGGCACGTCCATCGTCGATGTTTCCGATCCGCGCAAGCCGCGGCTCGTTTCGCAGATCCATCTCGACGACCCGGCCTCGCACAGCCACAAGGCGCGCGTGGTGGGCGATCTCATGATCGTCAACCACGAGCGCAACCAGGGTCCGCTCGGGCGCAAGGCCGAGAACACCGAGCCGCAGACGGGCGAGCGCAAGCCCTACGACCAGGGCGGCTTCAGGATCTACGACATTGCCGACCGCACAAAGCCGAAACTGATCACGCACCAGAAGACCGGCGGCATCGGCGTGCACCGCTTCGACATGGACGCGAGCTACGCCTACATCTCGACCGAGATCGACGGCTTCGTCGGCAACATCCTGGTGATCTACGACATCCGCAATCCGGCCACGCCGCTGGAGGTTGCGCGCTGGTGGATGCCGGGCCAGCACATTGCGGGCGGCGAGAAGCCGACCTGGCGCGGACGCCGCAACCGGCTGCACCACGCGCTGCGCTTCGGCGACGAGCTATGGGCCGGATGCTGGCACGCCGGCCTGCGGGTGATCGACATCTCCGACATCCGCGCGCCGCGCACAGTGGGCGAGTACAACTACCATCCGCCGTTTCCGGAGCCCTCGCACACCTTCATGCCGGTGCCCTCCAGGATCGAGGGCAAGCGCATTGCCGTGGCGATCGACGAGGAGGACCACGCCCACAGCGCGGAGGAGATGGAGCGGCGCCGCGGCCGTCCGCATGGCTGCCTGTGGGTGCTCGACGTGAGCGAGCTCGCGCACATCAAGCCGCTCGCCATTTTCGAAGTGAGCGAGCTCGACTCGCCGTGGAGCCGCGCCGCGCCCGGGCGCTTCGGCGCGCACCAGTTCCAGGAGCACATGCAGGACACGCTCGTCTACTGCACCTGGTTCGCGGGCGGATTGCGCATCGTCGATGTCGCCGATCCGCTGGCGCCGCGCGAAGTGGGTTATTTCATTCCGCAGCCCGCTGCAGGCGGCGCCGCGCCGCAGACCAACGATGTGGATGTCGATGGCCGAGGCCTGATCTACATCGTCGACCGTTACGCAGGATTTGACGCATTGGAGTTCAATCGGCCCGCGCGCCCGAGTCCCTGACGACCTTGCTCCACTTCGGAATCTCGCGGGCAATGTAGTCGGCGAAGTCGCGCGGCGTGCCGGGCGCCACTTCCGCGCCCAGTGCCGCGAGCCGCTCGCGAAAGTCGGGTTCATTCAAGACCTGGTTTATTTCCCGGTTGAGGCGATCGACGAGCGGCGCCGGGCTCGCAATCGGCAGCACGACGCCGTGCCAGGTCGTCGCCTCGAAGCCCGCAACGGCGGCCTCAGACACCGTCGGCAGCCCGGGCAGCGCCGCCAGGCGCTGCGCGGTGGTGACTGCGAGCGCTCGCAGGCGGCCGGCCTTGATATAGGGAATCACCGAAGCGGAGGTCGCGAACATGAGCTGCACGCGACCGCCGATCACATCCGCGAGAGCAGGCTGCGCCCCTTTGTAAGGCACGTGCACCATGTCGACGCCCGCCATCGCCTTGAAGAGCTCGCCGGCAAGGTGCGCCGCCGCGCCGCTGCCGGATGACGCGTAATTCAGCTTCCCAGGATTTTTTTTGGCAAGAAGAATCAGTTCCGTCACCGATTGCGCCGGCACATCGGGATTCACGACGAGGATGTTGGGCTGGACCGCCACCAGCGCCACCGGCGCGAAGTCCTTGACCGGATCGTAATTGAGCCTGCGGTAGAGACTTTGGTTGGTTGCGAGGATGCTGTTGTTGCCGAGGAGCCAGGTATAGCCGTCGGGCGGGCTCTTCGCGACGATCTCGGCGGCGAGGTTGCCGCCGGCGCCGGGGCGGTTGTCGATCACCACTTGCTGCGCCCAGTGCTCGCCAAGCTTGTGGCCGAGAGCCCGCGCCAGGATGTCGCTCGGGCCGCCGGGCGTGAAGCCGACGACGAAGCGCACCGGCTTGTCGGGGAAAGCGCTGCAAACGCACGCCGCCAGCGCTAAAGCTGCGGTAATGAATGTCTTGAACGGTCGCGTGATGGCAATTTACCGTAGAAGCTCGCAGAATGGTTCGGGAGAGGAGGGGAGACATGCTGAGGATTTTTCCGCTTTTGCTGTTCTGCGGCCTCGTGCATGCCCAGACCTTGAGCGGGCGCGTCACCTCGGCGCAAGAAGGCCCGATGGAAGGCGTGCTGGTCAGCGCGAAGCGGGCGGGTTCCAGCGTGACGATCAGCGTCGTCAGCGACGCGCAAGGCCGCTACGGTTTTCCCGCATCCAGATTGCAGGCGGGCACCTATTCGCTCGGCGTGCGGGCGGTCGGATACGAATTGAGCGGCCCTGCGACCGCCACGGTTTTGCCGGAAGGGACCGCAACAATTGATCTGAACCTCACTAAAGCGTCGGACCTGGCGGCCCAGCTCTCGAACGCGGAATGGATCGCCAGCGTGCCGGGCACGCACCAGCAAAGAAGAACGCTCCTCAATTGCGTCGGCTGCCACACGCTGGAACGGGTGATGCGATCCAAGCACGACCCGGAAGGCTTCCTGCAAGCCCTGCGACGCATGGCCGGCTATGCGAATCAGAGCACACCGCTGCGGCCGCAGAGGCGCCTTGCGGACCGGGATCGCGAGCTGGTTGGAGAAGAGCGTGCGCGGTTTCAGCGCGAGCAGGCGGAGTGGCTGAGCACGGTCAATCTCAGCGCGGTGCCGAGTTGGCAGTTTGCGCTGCAAACCTTACCCCGCCCGAGCGGCCGGGGAACGCGCGTCATCATCACCGAGTACGACCTGCCGCGCCCGACGATCGAGCCCCACGACGTGATCGTCGACGCGGAGGGCATCGCCTGGTATTCCGATTTCGGCGACCAGAGCATCGGCAAGCTCGATCCGCAGACCGGCAAGGTCAATGAATACCCGGTACCGGAGCTGAAGAAGGGCTGGCCGACCGGCCTGCTGTCCTTGCGCTTCGACCAGGAGCAGAACCTGTGGGCCGGCATGATGTACCAGGGAGCGATCGCGAAGCTCGACAGGAAGAGCGGCAAGCTGCAGGTGTGGAGCATTCCGCCGGAATTGAACAAGGCCAACACACAGATCAACATGACCAGCCCGCTTCACTTCACCGTGGACGGCAAGATGTGGACCCAGAACAACGGCTTTGCGGCCGTGCACCGTGTCGACCTGGCTTCGGGCAAGTGGGAGACCTTCGAGCCGTTCAAGGACTCGAAGCGCAACCACAACATCTACGACGTGATCGCCGACTCGAAGAACAATGCGTATTTCACCGACTTTGCCAATGAGCACATCGGCAGGATCGATGCGAAGACCGGTAAGATCACCCTTTATCCGACGCCGACGGCGGGCTCGTCGCCGCGGCGCGGCATGATGGACGCGCAGGACCGCCTGTGGTTCGCCGAGTACCGCGGCAACAGGATCGCTTCATTCGACACCAGAACGGAGCGCTTCCAGGAATGGGAAGCGCCCACGGCATGGTCGGCTCCCTACGACATCGCCCTGGACCGCGACGGCGAAGTCTGGACGGGCTCGATGCTGAGCGACCGCATACTGCGGCTCGATCCGAAGACAGGACGCTTCATCGAGTACCTGCTGCCCCGGTCGACCAACATCCGCAGGGTGTTCGTCGACAGCTCGAACAGCCGCGTTTCGTTCTGGGTCGGCAGCAACCACGGCGCGTCCATCATCAAGCTGGAACCGCTGGACTAGCGCGCCGCGACTGCGGCGGGGTTAAGCGAACTTAGTGGTCTTCAATGCGCGGAACCGAGTCTTCCGCGGGCACGCCGCTGTCGGGATCGATCCACTCGGAGATGCCGAGCTCGGACTCGGCTTCCTGCAGCGTGGAGGAGGACTCGAGCTCGCCGTCGCCGGCCGACTGCATGTCGGCCTCCGCCTCGGCCAACGTCGAAAAAGGGCCAGACTCCTCGCCGCTTTCCTTCGACTGCCAGTAGAAGCCGTCGGGACGTTCGATGATGCGCCCGCGCGGGGCTTCTTCCTTGGGCGAGGCCGGCGCCTCGGCGGGTGGATCGGTTCGCAGGTGAGTTCCCTTTGCTTTGCGCACCATCGTTCCATGTTACGCCAAAATCGCCGCCATGGTGCAAGACTGCCGTTCGCTCGATGCCACCGCGCTACTCATCGCCGCGGGCATCGTTCTGGTCAATCTTCGGCGCTGAGCCGGCTTCCGCGCCGAGCAGCTCGGCGATGTCGCGGCGGCCCTGCTCGGTGAGCGCGACCAGCTTCTTGATGTCGTGGCGGTGAGGCGCGTTCTGCACGATCTGCTGCTCGTCGTATTGCTTGAAGCGCTGCACGATGCGCTCGGCGTCTGTCTCTTCGAATCCCAGAATTTTCAGGGTGCGCGCTGCCGCGTCCAGCGCCGAGCCGAAGACTTCGCGCACCGCGGGAATGCCCATCTCGGCGTATTCGTAAGCATCGGTGCGGCTGTGCGCGCGCACGACCATCGCTAGCCGCGGAAAGCGCTGGCGCACGCGCTTCACGATCTGCATCGCGGCCGCGGGATCGTCGATGGCGATGAGCAGCAGCCTCGCGCTGCCCGCGCCGGCGGACTCGAGCAGGTCAAGCCGCGTCGCATCGCCGTAGTAGGCCTTCCAGCCGAAGCGCCGCACGGTGTCGATCTGGCCCGGATCGTGGTCGATGACCGTGGCGCCGATGCCCAGGCCGCGCAGCACGCGAACCACCACCTGCCCGAAGCGGCCGAAGCCGGCGACGATCACGGGATTGGTCTCGCGGATCGCGTCGGGCGCGCGCTCCAGCGGCCGGTCGAGGCGCCGCATGAGAAAGCGCTCATAGCCCATGACGAGGAACGGTGTCGTCAGCATGGAGACCACTACCGCCGCGTTCAGGACTGCAACCACCTGCGAAGAAAGAATGGCGCTTGCCGCGGCAAACAGCACGAACGCGAATTCGCCCGCCTGCGACAGCGCCACGGCAAAGAGCGCCGCGTCCGCGCGGTTGCAATAACCAAATGCTTGTGCGATCGGGAAAAGAATGAGTCCCTTGAGCACCACGACGCCCAGCGCGAGGCCGAGCACGAGGTGCGGCGCGCGCAGGAACAGCCCGACGTCGACCGACATGCCCACCGCGATGAAAAACAGGCCGAGCAGCAATCCCTTGAACGGCTCGATGTCGAGCTCGAGCTCGTGCCGGTACTCGCTGTCGGCGAGCATCACCCCGGCGAGGAAGGCGCCGAGCGCCATCGAAAGCCCGACCCACTCCATCAGCGCCGCGGTGCCGAGCACTACCAGCAGCGAGAAGCCGACGAACACCTCGCGCAGCCTCGCCTCGGCGACGTAGCGCAGCACCGGGCGCACCAGCAGCCGCCCGGCGACGATGAGGAGCGCGATCATGCCGAGCGCCTTGGCAGCATCGCCCCAGTGCATCGTCTCGGCCTCGCCGCCGAGCACGCCGACCACGAGGAGCAGCGGGATCACCGCCAGGTCCTGGAACAGCAGCACGGCGAACGAGGCCTGGCCGCCCGGCGTCGGCAACAGGTTCTTCTCGGTCAGCGTGGCAAGGCCGATCGCGGTGGAGGACATCGCGAATCCCATCCCGGCGATCATGCCGACGGCGAGCGGCTGACCGAGCGCGACCGCGATTCCAGCGACCGCGGCGATCGTCGCCGCGACCTGCGCGCCGCCGAGGCCGAAGATCGAGCGCCGCAGCGCCCAGACGCGCTGCGCGTTGAGCTCCAGGCCGATGAGGAACAGCAGCAGCACGACGCCGAACTCTGAAAATTGCAGCAAGGTCTGCGGATCCGAGATGAGGCGCAGGCCCCAGGGGCCGATCGCAACTCCCGCGACCAGGTAGCCGAGCACCGAGCCGAGGCCGAGCCGCCTGCATAAGGGAACGGCGATTACGCCCGCGGCGAGGTAGACGAGGGCTTGCTGGAGAAAGCCGTGAGGTTCCATGGTTAGAATGTTCGAATGATAACGAAGCCCCTGGCGTGGACGCGAAGCCTGTAGAGGCCGACCAGTTTAAGGTCGGAATGCGCACGCTCGCCGGCGCCGTGAACATAATTACCAGTCAACAGGCCGGCCACCGCTATGGCATGACCGCCACCGCGGTGTGCTCGGCGACCGCCGATCCACCGACGGTGCTGGCGTGCCTCAACCGCCTTGCCACGACGCACGGCGCGGTGGCGAAGAGCAAGGTGTTCTGCGTCAACGTGCTGCGCGCGGAAGACTGGGAGCTGTCCACCACCTTCAGCGGCGCGCAGAGCGGCGAGGCGCGCTTCAAGTCGCGCGACTGGACGCGGCTTGCTACCGGCTCGCCGGTGCTGATCGACGCACTGGTGTCGTTCGATTGCCGCGTCGTGAAGAAGCTCGTGTATGGCACGCATACCATCTTCCTTGGCCAGGTCGAGCAGGTGCTGTTCGGCAAGAAAGGCAAGCCATTGCTCTACTCTGACGGCCAGTACGCCAAACTCGCCTCGCTCACCCTCGGCGAGCCGCTTCCGGAAGGTCTGGATTATTGGGGTTTCTAGAGCTCGACCGCCGCATCCGCGTGGTCGTGGCGGCCAATTTTCTGGCCGTCGCCGCGCGCATGAGCCTAGTCACCTTTCTCGGCATCTACTTCGTGCGCGTGGCGGGCATCAGCCTTGCCACCGTCGGCGTCGCGTTCCTCATCGAGAGCCTGCTGCGCGGCACGCTCGCGCCGATGTTCGGGGCGCTCTCCGACCGCATCGGCCGGCGCTGGCTGCTGCTCGCCGCGGCGTTGACCACCGCGGTCGTGCTGCCGTGCTTCCTGCTGGTGAGCGGGCCGGCATCGCTCTTCGCCTGGAGCACTGCCATGGGCATTGCCGGCGCGGTCAACATGCCGGTGGCGAGCGCATTGCTGCTCGACCTCGCGCCGCCCGAGCGGCGCCAGGCGGTGCTGGCGGTGAATTACACCGGCATGAGCGTCGCGTACACGCTCGGCGTGATGCCCGCGGGCTATGTCGCAGAACAGGGCTATGTCCTGTTGGGAGCCATTAGTTCCATCGGTTATCTGCTCGTGGCCGCGCTCTATGCGGTGGCATTGCGCGGCGCGCTTCCTTTGGAACGGGCCCGTACCGAAGCTCGACTCCTGACAGATATGCTGTCGGTTACGCGCGACCGCTTGTTTCTTGGCTTCGCGGCGCTCGCGTTCATCTTCCCGTTAGCGATGGGGCAGGTGGTGACCGTTTCGCCGCTGTTCGCGGCGGATGAGGGCCTGGGCGAGGGTTACATCGGTCTGGTGCTCGGCGGCAACAGCATCATCGTCGCGTTGCTCGCGGTTCCCGTTGCGACCCGGATGGAGGCCTCGGGGCCGTTTCGCCTGCTGGGTCTCGCGGCGTGCCTTGTTTCCGCCGCCTTCTGCTGCTACGCCATGCTTCCCGACGCGGCTGCCGCGCTGCTCCTCGGCACCGTGATCTTCAGCTTCGGCGAGCTGGTCTTCAGCTCGGCGGTGCCGGCCGCGGTAGCGCGGCTCGCGCCGCCTGGACGCAGAGGCGCCTACCAGGGCGGCTGGACTCTCATCGCCTCGCTCAGCATGGGCAGCGCGCTCTTTCTGAGCGGCCTGTTGCGCGATGCGATCGGCTGGCGCGGCGCATGGCTTACCTACGCCGTCCTGGCGCTCGCGTTGGCGGCCATGCTATTTGTGACTCGGGATCGCTTCCTGAAGGCTCAGAACGAGTAGGCGGCGAAAGCGCCGGCGCCCCAGCTCGGGCTGCCCTCGGCGACTCCCTTCAGGAGAAAAACCTGCGTCTTCCAGACCCGGTCGAGCTTGCGCGACCAGAAGGCGACGAGCTCGCGTTGCGGCGGCGTGAAAGGTGACAGGCGCTCGCGCGCGTCATAGCTCATTCCGGCAGCGCTGCGTTCGAGCAGCCGGTGGTTAGCGTCCACGGCATAGCTGAAGGCGTCCTCGCGCTGGATGAACGGCAAGCGCTCGGAGGTTGTGGAAATGTGCGGGTAAGGATCCTTGGCCTCGGACAGGATACTGCTATCGAGGCGCAGACTCAGCTTGGAATCGCCGTTCTCCGCGCCGAGCGCGAACTGGACGCAGGCGATCATGCAAAGAGCGGCAACGGATCTGGCGATGGTCTTGCGCACTGTCCCATGCTACGCGCGCGGTTTTTTTCTCCGCATCGAAAAAGTCACAGAGTACGGTTTCTTACAGGAGCAGGCACCCTACTCGGCAGTGAGGCTTTCTAGGAAAGCGACCAGGTCGTCGCTGTCGGCCTCGGACAGATGAAGCGGCCTGAGAATCTTCTCGCCGTCGGCGTGCAGCCGCTCCTCGTTGAGCTCGGAGTAATAGCGCACCACATCGCGCAGCGTCGCGAGGCTGCCGTTGTGCATGTAAGGGGCCGTACGCGCGACGTTGCGCAGCCCCGGGACGCGAAACTCGCCGAAGTTGCGCTGCTGGGCGTCGACGTGGCGCGTGCCGGTGGCGGTGGCGCGCGATGCGTCGTCGTTATAGCGGCCGAGCAGATTGTGCAGGCTCGCCTTCAGCCGCTGGATGCCGCCGTGCCGTCCCGGATCGACCCGGCCCGGCGCGACGAAGAACGGCACGCCGATGTCGGCGAACTCGCCGTTGGTGAACTGCGGCCCGAAATGGCACACGCTGCAGTTTCCCTTGCCGACGAAGATCCGCAGGCCGCGTTGCGCGGCCTGCGGATAGCGCGCGGCCACGGCAGGGTCGCCGCGCTCCAGCGCGTCGCGGAACTCGTCGAACGGCGTGCGGCCCGTGACGAGCGTTTCCTGGAACGCGGCCAGCGCTTTTCCAACATCGACGAGAAGCTCTTCATCGGCGGGAGGGGATCGCCCGAACGCGCTCCGGTACTCCTTTTCATAGATCGTTCTAACCACTTTTGCGACATGCGCGGCGCTGGATTTCATTTCCCTCGGATCGAGAAGCGGCCGGATGCTTTGCGCCCATAGGTTGTCCTGCGCGCCGTCCCAGCCGAACCAGCGGTTGAAGCGCGCGTTCAGCAGGCTCGGCGTATTTCGGTCCACCTGCTCGAGGCCGAAGGCGCGCGGGCGTGCGTCGTGGAAGCCGCGGAATGGCACGTGGCAGCTCGCGCACAGCACCGAGCCGGGGCCGGAGAGCCGCGGCTCGAAGAACAGGCGCTCGCCGAGCTTGATCGCCTCGGGCTTGCCGGAGACGCGGTTGCTCGGATCCGGGCGCCACGGCGGCGGCCAGGGGCCGTGGCGAAGAATTGCCTGCAATTCTGCAGGCTCGAACTGCAGCAGCTGCGAAAGCGAAATCGAGTGCGCCATGCGCTCGCCGTCGACCACGAAGACGATTTCCCACTTACCCGGCATGTGGAACATCAGGCCCTCGGCGCGCCAGCGGCCGGGCGCGAGCTGCTTCACTTGCGGCGCGTAGTTCATGCCGTGGCCGTGCTCCGGCATGGTTGCCTCCAGTTTGAGAGTCCGGGGCGCGGGGCTGCCGGCCTTCGCGCAAGCCGCGACTTCCACGGCGAAATGCCGCGCTACCTCAATAGCCTCTGGTCTGAAAGCGAGAACGTAGTGCGGCGATTCCAGGCGCGTGCCATCGAGTGGCGGCGTGCACTCCGGAATGATGAGATCCGGTGCCGCAGCATAGAGGCGCTGCTGCCCGTCGTCGCCGGCGCTCGAGACGAGGGCGCGCTTCACGCCCGCCTTGCGCAGGATCGCGATCACGTCCTGCACCGGAACGACGTCCCAGGCGTCGTGGCTGTAATGGAGGTGGGCATCGAAGATGGGCAGGGTCTGCGCTTTCGCCGTCAGCGCGAACGCGGCGAGGAGGGCTGCCATGAAGACCTTCATGGACGGAAGTGTAAAATGCCTTTTCAATCCGGAGGAGAGAAAAATGAAACGCTTCGTCGCGCTGCTATTCGCAGCGATGATTGCAGCTCCCGCGCCGGCCCAGGACAAGCCGCTCGTCGTCGGCGTCGACGGCACCTTCGCACCCCACGCCATGCCCAAGCTGGGCGGCGGGGTGGAAGGCTTCAACGTCGATCTGATCAACGCGATCGGCGCCAAGATGGGCCGCAAGGTCGAGATCTTCGCCGGGCAGTTCTCGGGCCTCATCCCGGCGATGAACGCCGGACAGCTCAGCTTCGTCGGCGCGCCGACCACCGTCACCCCGGAGCGCGCGCAGCAGCTGCTCTTCACCGAGGGCTATCTCAACACCTATTACGCGTTCGTCGTGCCGGTGAAGTCGCCCGACGTGAAATCGTTCGAGCAGCTGAAAGGCAAGACCATCTCCGTGAACCGCGGCTCGGCCTACGACAAGTGGTTGCAGGAAAACGCCGCCAAGTACGGGTTCAAGGCAGAGTCCTTCGGCACCAATGCCGACGCGGTGCAGGCACTGATCTCGGGCCGCGCCGACGTGCACATGTCGGGCAACACCGTGGCTGCGTATGCGGTGCTCAAGCAGAACGACCAGATCAAGCTCGCCTCGCTCAAGGTCGACGAGGGCCTCGTGTGGGGTGCGGCTTTCCGCAAGGACGACGCGCCGCTGCGCAACGCGGTCGAGGAGGCGCTCGAATGCCTGAAGCAGGAAGGCACCGTTGCGAAGCTCCACGAGAAGTGGTTCGGCTTCAAGCCTGCAGCCGGCGCCGCCGCCGTTACCGTGTACCCGGGCTACGGCGTACCCGGGCTGCCCGGCCACGACCCGAAGCCCCACCAGCCCAACTGCAAGTGATTCTCGATGTTTCAGCCCTTCATAAGTCGTTCAGCCATTTGGAGGTGCTGAAAGGGGTTGACCTCAAGGTCAATCCCCGCGAGCTGGTGTTCGTCATCGGCCCATCGGGCTCTGGCAAGTCGACGCTGCTGCGCTGCTGCAACCGGCTGGAAGAGCCGACCTCGGGCTCGATCAAGGTCGAAGGCGTCGACATCCTTGCGCCCGGCGTCGACATCAACGCCGTGCGCCGCCGCATCGGCATGGTGTTCCAGTCGTTCAACCTGTATCCGCATCTGGACGCGTTGGGGAATGTCACCCTCGCTCTGCAGCGAGTCCTGAAGAAATCCAGAACTGAAGCCAAAGACATCGGCTTGACAGCTCTGGAGCGGGTCGGCCTGGCCGAAAAGGCAAAGGCCTATCCCAACGAGCTCTCGGGCGGGCAGCAGCAGCGCGTGGCGATCGCGCGCGCTCTCGCGCTCGAGCCGGCGATCCTGATGTTCGACGAGCCGACCAGCGCGCTCGACCCCGAGCTGGTCGGCAGCGTGCTCAACGTGATGCGCGAGCTGCGCGAGTCGGGAATGACGATGGTGGTGGTGAGCCACGAGATGCGCTTCGCGCGCAGCGCCGCCGACCGCGTCATCTTCATGGACCAGGGCCATATCCTGGAGGAAGGACCGCCGCAGCGCATCTTCAACCATCCCGAGCACCCGCGCATTCGAGAATTCATCGCTTCCATCGAGCACTAGATGAGCCGCTTCGCCGACACGTTCCTCAACTGGGCCGTGATGGCGCAATACGCGCCCAAGATCGTCGAGGGGACGTGGGTAACCATCCAGCTCGCCCTTGCGATAGTGATCGCCGGAATCGCCTGCGGGCTGTTTCTTTCCGTATTAAGGGCATTTCGCTTCAGGGCGGTTAATTTTTTTATTGTTTTCTCGGTGGACGTGCTGCGCGCGCTGCCGCCGCTCGTCATCATCATCGCTTTCTACTTCGCGCTGCCCACGGTCGGCGTGCGCATGTCGGGCTGGGTCTCGACCTGGCTCGCGCTGGCGCTCGTGCTGATGGCGTTCTCGGAGGAGATTTTCTGGGCCGGGATCCTGGCGGTGCCGCGCGGCCAGTGGGAAGCGGCGCGCTCCACGGGCCTCAGCTTTCTGCAGACGCTGCGCGACGTCGTTCTGCCCCAGGCGGTGCGGCTCACCATCCCGCCGCTCACCAACAGGACGATAGCGATTACCAAGAATACGGCTCTAGGGGCAGTGGTGGCGGTCGGCGAGATCCTCTACCAGGCGCAGAGCGCGTATTCGTTCTCCTACAACCCGTCGCCGCTGCTGCTCGGCGCGGTGGCCTACCTGATCCTCTTCATCCCGGTGGTCTACTTCGGCCGCTGGATCGAGACGCGCTTCGCATGGAAGCGTTAATTCGCAGTTTTTTCAACTTCGACATCCTGGCGCAGGCGTGGCCGATTCTACTCGCCGGCTTCTGGATGACGGTGATGCTCGCGCTGGTCGTCGTGCCGCTCGGCCTCGCGGGCGGCCTCGCTGTGGCGCTCGCTTCCACGACGAAGAATTTCTTCGTTCGGGCGGTCGTCGTCGGCTACGTCGACTTCTTCCGCGCCTTTCCGCCGCTCGTGCTGCTGATGCTGGTCGCCTACGGCCTGCCGTTCCTCGACATCCGTCTCGGCGCGTTCGGCTCGGTGGCGCTCGCTTTTTTCCTGAATACCTCGAGCTACTACGGCGAGATCCTGCGCGCCGGCATCGAGTCGGTGCCGCGCGGCCAGCTCGAGGCGGCGCGCTCGACCGGCCTCTCGGCGCTGCAGACCATGACCTGGGTGGTGGTGCCGCAGGCGGTGCGCAACGTCGTCCCGGACCTGATCTCGAACACGCTGGAGGTGATCAAGCTCACTTCCATCGCGAGCGTGGTGGCGCTGCCCGAACTGCTGCACGCGGCGCGCGAGGCGCAGGCGCTGACCTACAACGCGACGCCGATCATCGCCGCAGGTATCATCTATCTCGTCTGCCTGTGGCCGCTGGTGCGGCTGCTTTCGCGCTTCGAGCATCGCCAGATCGCCTTGCATTGATGGACAAGATTCTCGTCATCAACCCCAATTCCAGCGAAAGCGTCACGCGCGGCATCGACGAGGCTTGCGCGCCGCTGCGCATGGCAGGCGGCCCGGCGATCGAATGCGTCACGCTGCAGGAAGGGCCGCCCGGCATCGAGACGCAGCAGCACGTCGACAGCGTGGTGCAGCCGTTACTGAATTTGGTGAGGGAGAAAGAAAGGCAATATGCTGCGTTCGTCATCGCCTGCTACAGCGATCCGGGGCTGCACTCGCTGCGCGAGGCGACGAAGAAGCCGGTGCTCGGCATTGCGGAATCCGGCATCCTGACTGCGCTCACGCTCGGGCAGAAATTCGGCGTCATCGCCATCCTGTGGCAGTCGATCCCGCGGCATCTGCGCTACATGGGCGCTTTGGGGGTCACGGGCAGATTGGCCGCAGAACTCCCGGTGGGCCTGCCGGTGGTGGAGCTCGCCGACGAGAAGAAGACTTCCGGCCGCATGATCGACGTCGGCAGGCAGCTGCGCGAGCAGGGCGCCGATGTGATCGTGATGGGCTGCGCCGGCATGGCGCGCTACAGGAAGCCTCTGCAGGACGCGGTCGGCATCCCGGTGGTCGAGCCGACTCAGGCGGCGGTGTCGATGGCCATCGGCAGAGTGCGCCTGGGCTGGGAAGCGGCTTGAACCCGGGCGTCACGCCGCCGCGCAGCCTCGGCGAGCTGTTTCTCGGATTCCTTTCGATCGGCGCGCGCTCGTTCGGCGGCGTGCTGCCCTGGGCGTACCAGGCGATGGTCGAAGAACGCCGCTGGCTGACGCATGCGGACTTCACCGAGACCATCGGCCTTTGCCAGGTGCTGCCCGGCCCGAACATCGGCAACGCCTCGATCGTGCTCGGCAAGCGCTGGTTCGGCCTGCGCGGCGCCATCGTCGCCTTTCTCGGCCTGTTTGCGCTGCCGTATTTCTGGGTGCTGGGGCTCGCGCTGCTTTACACGCAATGGGCGGATCACCCGCTCGTGACGGCGGTGGTGACGGGTGTCGGCGCCTCGGGAGCGGGGCTGTTCCTCGCCACGGCGGTCAAGCTCGGCCGTCCGATCGCAGGCAAGCCCGCCGCGATGGTGCTGATTGCCGGCTGCTTCCTCGCGATCGCGATCGCCCGCGTGTCGCTGCTCGTCGTGATGCCGGTCGCGGTGGCGCTCGGCATGTTCCTCGCCCGGAAGCGCCTGCTGTGATCCTGCTCGAGCTCGGGCTTTATTTCGCGTTGCTGTCGCTGCTCACCTTCGGCGGCGTGAGCTCGGTGATTCCCGAGATGCAGCGCTACGTCGTCGACGTCAAAGGCTGGACCACGGCAGCCGATTTCATGCAGCTGTTCGCCGTCGCGCAGGCTGCGCCCGGCCCCAACGTGCTGATCACGAGCCTGATCGGCTACCGGGTGGCGGGCTTCGCCGGCTCGATCGTCGCGCTGCTCGCGACCTGCGTCCCCGCCGGAGTGCTGGCGTGGTGCCTATCGGGGCTGTGGGATCGCTGGCGTGGCTCTCCCTGGCGCAGCGTCGTGCAGCGCGCGCTCGCGCCGCTCGTCGTCGGCCTCATCGCCGCCGGCGGCTACATCATCGCGACGCCCCACGCACCCGACTGGCGCCTGTGGCTGATCGCCGGCGGCACCGCGGCGGCGATGCTCGCCACGCGGCTGAATCCGCTCTGGATCCTTGCGGCGGGCGGCGTCGCCGGCGCCCTGCTGCTTTAGCTTTCGGCGTGCACGCCGGCGGCCTTCAGAACCTTCTCCCACTTCACCATCTCGGAGCGGATCAGCGCGTCGAACTCTTCGGGCCTGCTGCCGATGAGCTCGATTCCCTGACCCGAAAGGCGCGCCTTGACCTCGGGCTTGCGCACGATCTTGACGATCTCGGCGTGCAGCCTGGCGATGACGCTCTTCGGCGTCTTCGCCGGCGCGACGACGCCGTACCACGGCACGACCTCGTAGCCCGGCAGCCCGCTTTCGGCCACGGTCGGAACGCCTGGCGCGAGCGGTGAGCGCTGCGCTCCGGTGACGGCAAGCGCCTTGAGCTTGCCCGCCTGCACGTGCGGCAGGCCGGTGATGTTCGAGACGAACATGAGCGGCACGTGGCCGGATAGCGTGTCGGTCAAGGCGGGCGCCGTGCCCTTGTAATGCACGGCAGTGATGGCGGTGCCGCTCATCAGCTTGAACAGCTCGCCGGCGAGATGCGGCGCGCTGCCGGCATCCGATGCGGCATAGTCGAGCTTGCCCGGCTGTGATTTTGCGAGAGAGATCAGTTGCGCCACCGAACTGACCGGCAGCGACGGATGCGCGACCAGCAGCATCGTCTGCGCGCCGACCTGCGTCACCGGCGCGAAGTCCTTCAGCGTGTCGTAGGGCAGCTTTGCGACCAGCGTCGGATTGGTGGCGTGGGTAATGAATACGAAGGCGAGCATGTAGCCGTCGGGCGGCGCTTTCGCGACGGCGTCGGTCGCGATGACTGCGCTGGCGCCGGAGCGGTTCTCGACCACCACCGGCTGACCAAGAGCTTCCGAGAGATCGGGCGCGATGCTGCGCGCCACCGCGTCGGTCGGGCCGCCGGGCGGCACGCCCACCAGGAGCTTGATCGGCCTGACGGGATAGTTTTGCGCAACGGCAGTGCAAACCAAAAAAAACAGGGACAGACCCCATTTATTCATGGCAGCTCCGCGAGCTTCAGGTCCATCAGCCGGCGCGCCGCCAGAGGTGGCGCTGGCGCGAGGCGAGCAGCGGCACCGCCTCGGCGAGGTACTTCTTGAAGTGCACCGTCTGCTGGTGCGCCTCGAAGGCCTGCTCGTCGGTGTAGACCTCGTAGAGCATGACCTGGGTGCGATCGTGCGGATCGACCAGCACGTCGAACTGCTTGCAGCCGGGCTCCTTGCGCGCGTTCTGCGCGTTTTCCAGCACCTGCTTCATGAAGCGGTCGACGTTCTCCGGCTTGATGCGGAGCTGCACCTCGAGCACGAAACTCATTTGTTCTCCTCGTTGGCGGGGGTGACCTCGGCGCCGACGCGCTCGACGATCAGGCGGTAGTGCTCGGGGCGTCGGTGCGCGGCGAAGTTGAACATGGTCCGCTTGAGATTGGCGGCGAGGTCGATGTCGCAGTTGTAGACAATCACCTCGTCCTCCTCGGTCTGGCTCTTCACCGCGATCTCGCCGGTGGGCGCGACGATCAGCGAGTGCCCGAACATGCGGAAGCCGTCCTCGTAGCCGCACTTCGCGGTCTCGACGAGCCAGGTGGCGTTCTGGAACGCCATCGCCTGCGCCATGATCAGGTGGTGATGCACGCGCAGCGCCGGCGGCTCCGGGTAATGCAGGTTCTCGGTCGGGGTGTTGAAGCCGAGCGCGACGATCTCCGCGCCCTGCAGCGCGAGCACGCGGAACGCCTCGGGCCAGCGCCGGTCGTTGCAGATCAGCATGCCGGTGATCGTGTCCATGAAGCGCCAGACGCGAAAGCCGAGGTCGCCGACTTCGAAGTACTTCTTCTCGAGATGCTGGAAGGCGGCCTTCGGTTTGTGCTCGGCGTGGCCCGGCAGATGGACCTTGCGGTACGTGCCGATCTTCGAGCCGTCGGGCCCCACCAGGATCGCGGCATTGAAGCGGTGGCCCTCCGGTGTCAGCTCCGCATAGCCGATATAGAAGCCGATCCCCAGCTTCTGCGCTTCGATGAACAGCGGTCTGGTCTCGGCCGAGGGCATTTCGCGCTCGAAGTATTTGCGGTCGACTTCGGCCTGATCCTCGATCCACCAGCGCGGAAAAAAAGTGGTGAAGGCGAGCTCGGGAAAGACGACGAACTTGGCTCCCATGCTGTGCGCTTCTCTCAACAACGCAACCAGTCTTTTCACTGCAGAGCTTCTGGTATCCGCTCGATGGAGCGGCCCCATCTGCGCGGCGGCGATCTTGAGGTGTCGGCTCATAGCTGCAATGGCGCGTTCCAGGTTTTGAGTTGCGCAATCTCCGGCACGTCGCGGCCGAGCGGCTCGAGCGCGGCCGAGGGCGCGCGCTCCAGAAACCGCCCGCGGCCCGGCACGGCGGCGAGCTTGCCGTCCTGGACGATAACCTCGCCGCGCGAGAGCACGGTGACCGGCCAGCCGGTCAGCACGCGCCCTTTATAAGGCGTGTAGCCGGTGCGGTCGTGGGTCGTTTCGACAGTCACTTTCCTTTCCGGGTCCCAGATCGCGATGTCGGCATCGGAGCCGACGGCGACGGTTCCCTTCCTCGGATACAGGCCGTAGGTCTGCGCGTGGCGCGTCGAGGTCAGGTTCACGAACTCCTCAAGTGTTATGCGGTTTTTCCCGTAAGTGAAAAGGAGCGGCAGGCGCAGCTCCAATCCCGGCACGCCGTTGGCCATCTCCTTGAAAGTGGTCTTCTCGCCCTTGGGCAGCTTGTCCTCCATGCCGTAGGGCGCATGGTCGGAGGAGTAAACGTGCAGCGTGCCGTCCTTCAGGCCGCGCCAGCAGGCTTCCTGCGCTGCGGCGTCGCGCGGCGGTGGGCTGCAGCAGAACATCGCGCCCTGCAGGCCGATATCGATGTCCTTCGCAGTGAGAAACAGGTATTGCGGACAGGTTTCGCCAAACACCTTCAATCCTCTGGCGCGGGCTTGCCTGATCGCTTCGATCCCGTCCGGGGTGGAGACGTGCACGATGAGGATCGGGCAGTCGACGAGCTCGGCGAGCTTGACCACGCGCTCGATCGCCTCGGCTTCCGCGCCGCGCGTGTGGCAGATGGCGTGGTAGCGGGGCAGGGTATTGCCCTGTTTCACCATGCGGCCCGCGAGCCACGAGATCATGCCGTGGTTCTCGGCATGCACCATGACGAGCGCGCCGTTCTTGCGCGCCGCGGCCATCACGTCGAGGATCTGCTCATCCGTCAGTCGCGTGCGTTCGTACGTCATGAAGATCTTGAAGGAGCGCACACCCGAGCGGATCGCCGCCGGCAGATCCCGCTGCAGCGTGCGCTCGTCGGGATTGGCGATGATGAGATGAAAGCCGTAGTCGATCACCGCCTTCGCGCGTGCCCGCTCGTGATAATCTGCCAGCACCTCCGCGAGCAGGTCTCCGCGATGCTGCGCGCAGAATGGAATCACGGTCGTCGTGCCGCCGTGCGCCGCCGACACCGTCGCGCTATAGAAATCATCCGCCGTCATCACCCCCATCGAGGAGAGCTGCTCGATGTGGCAATGGCTGTCGACCCCGCCGGGAAGCACCAGCTTTCCCGCTGCATCAATGGTTTTTTTTCCACTGAGACCCAGCTTCAGCTCGACGATCCTGTCGCCCTCGATGCCGACGTCGGCGCGAAAAGTTTTTTCCGCCGTGACCACCGTTCCGCCGCGGATGACGAGATCGAGGGTCATGCTGTCATGCAGGGACGACTTGCCCGGAGGCCTTGCCTTCCAGCGTCTTGACGTACGCCTGCGACAACCGCGCTTCCGATCGTGCCGGTAGCGCCAACGACGACGATTCTCTTGGGCGGCATGCCTTCTCCATAGGGAATTGAGAGCGGCGGGAACAGCGATTTTGCTATAATTCTCGCCCTTCGCGCCCGTAGCTCAGATGGATAGAGTACCTGGCTACGAACCAGGGGGTCGTGGGTTCAAATCCTGCCGGGCGCGCCAGACAAATGAAGGGGTTGCGATCATGCAGCCCCTTTTTCATTTCCGGCGCGTAGCCCAATCGTAGCCACGCCCTCTGATGCAACCAGCCTCAAGCTCGACACGCGGTCCACGTAGTCCGTGAGATGCGCAGTCGATAGATGCGCGTACTTGCGCACCATCTCCACGCACTCCCAGCCGCCGAGCTCCTGCAGCACATGCAACGGCGTTCCGGCCTGCACATGCCAGCTCGCCCAGGTATGCCGCAGGTCGTGCCATCGGAAATTCTCGATCCCGACCCGTTGCAACGCCAGCCGCCAGGCTTTCGTATTCACCTGACGCACCGGCTTCCCTCGGAAGCTAAACACGTGCGTTGAGTGTTTGCCGACCTGCTCCCGTATCACCACCACGGCAGCCGCACTCAACGGAACCGCAATCGCCTTTCTCGCCTTCGCCTGGTCCGGATGAATCCACGCGGTACGCCGCGCAAGGTCCACCTGAGACCATTCAAGGCCGGTCACATTGGAACGCCGCAATCCGGTTTCCAACGAGAACCGCACCATCGCTGCCAGATGCTCAGGCAAAGTCGCGATGAGCCGGTCGGCTTCCTCCCGAGTGAGCCACCGAACGCGCCGACTAGGTTCCGGCAGCATCCGCACACGCGGAACTCGATCCAACCACTCCCACTCATTCGCGGCCCTACGCAGCACCGCCCGGACTACCTCCATCGTTCGGTTGACGGTACTATTTGCCGCACCGCTCGCCTGACGCTCCAAGAAAATCCGGTCCAGCACATCGCGGTTGATGCTTCCCAGCTCGACGCCGCACAGGTACTTATCAACCCAACGCAAATGCGCCTTATCGTCGGACTGTGAAGCCTTGTGCGTCGTTTCCGCCAAGTAGCGGACAACCGCTTCATTCCAGGATCGGCGAGGCTTAATTCCCAACCTCTCCTGATCCCACAACGAGGCCTTCAGCTTGTCGTGGTACTCCCGCGCTTTTGCTTTGTCGGCAGTCCCAGTACTTTGCTGTATTCGCCTTCCGTTGTGGCCGAGCTTGACCCACCAATTCGGTGAGTCCTGACGTTTGAAGAGTGACATACAGACCTCCGTAGAGTCACCCTGCAACGCCCGCCGCGGGCATTTTGAACGGATGTACTCGATCAGGTCAACGCGAATGAATACCCAAGCCCTGCCGATCTTTGCCGCCCCCGGAATCTCGCCGGCGCGCGCCTTGTCCTGTAGCGTCACCGGGTGAATGTTCAGCAGCGCCGCCGCTTGTTGCAAACTGAGCGTGTCCACGGCCTCAGAGCCTCCGCAACTCGTTGTCGATCCACACGAGCGTGACACCGTAGGCTTCGCAACTCCGCGACCGTACCAATGCCTCCCACGACTGCCGGAAGCCCAACCACAGATACTGATTAAAGGCTCGGGTGAACTCCTCGGTACTCAACCCTTGACTGAGCCGATTACCGAATTCGTAACGCTCGGGAAGACCCTTAATGACACGCAGCAGCTGCGCACGGCGGGCATCGAGAAGACGCGCGTTGTAACGCCTTCCAACCTGATCCGCTCATTTGCGTCCATCTTCCTCGAGGATCCACACCGGACCACTCGAAGCTATCGCGCACTCTTGGAACGTGTGGGTACCACAATTTTCGCGCCCAACGATCGTCTCGAACCGTACTACGTCGCCGCCTTTGCGCTGTACCGCCTGGAGTATCTATTTCGAAACCAGATACTTGACAGCAAGTTCAAGCCCGCACGGTTTCAAATTCTTCTCGCCTTGCGCCTACTACTCGCGGATAGCACGTTGCCGCGTATGAATTCCCACGACATGGAGAAATACTGTATCCCGCTTATGGAAACCTTGTGGGATGCAGACAGATCGGAGAAAGCGTTTCAGGCAGCGGCGGCGGCTGTTGAAGATGTTTCCAGCGGAAAATTTGATTCTGACCTTCTTCGCACCCAGCCATTTACTGAAAAGCTTCGCGCATATTGCGACAAGACACGCCCTAAGCCGAAGCCGCAAACTAAGGCTAAGGGCAAGAAATAAGCCCTTGTGAGCCGCGTTCCGCTGTAGCAATTCACCCATGCAGATATCCCCTGAATGGAAATTGAGGCTTGTTGCGCTAGGCCTCAACGCTGCTTTTGTCCTCGCTCCGGTGATTGTTGGAATTGGTTTGTATTGGTATTGCCAGTCATACGAATCAGCGTGCAAAACCCAACGTGAACACGAGGAGGAGAGAAGAGCGCAAACAAACAGGTCTGATAGAGATGTGTATGTTCTCGATGTCTCTAATCACTCGTACGGCCGGATAGCCGAGAGTAACTCTATAAAGAGCGAACAGTCGCCTACCTGTTCCTTGCCCTGCCAAATCGTAAAGGAGACCCAGCGGGATGCCGTAGCCTTCTTTACCGGCGTTCTTGCCTACTTCGTCTATCTACAAATCATCTGGATGACCAGGCAGGAGCGGGTTTTACAAGCCAGTGTTAGGGCTGCGGAGAAGTCCGCGAGAGCTGCGGAGCAAAGCGCGCAAGTTGCCGTTAAAGCCCTTACTGATTTGGAGAGGCCTTGGATTTTTTTCGAGGCAACTCACGTCCAGCGACGAGAACACCCAGGGGAGCCAATGATCCCGAATAACTTCTTTATTAGCTTCGTGTGCAGAAACGTTGGCCGCGCTCCGGCCATCATAGAGGCGTGTTTCGCAAAAATTCAGAACATCACCACTCTTCCAGAAATCCCCGATTATTCTGCGCCAATCATTCCCCTTCGCTGTCCTGCAACCGTCGCCACCAACGTAGACTTTGAGACAAGTGCGTTTGGACCAGCTCCGCAACCTGGGATAGATCCCAATAGCGCAATCCGCTATGTCGTCTATGGAAAGATGACGTACAAGGAATTGAACGGCACAGTGCATCACACGGGCTTTGCTGTAGAAGTTTCCCCGCACATGGCTGCCGCGAGCGCCTATTCCAGCAACGCTTACGACTATTACGACTAGGCCGAGCGCCGCACCAAGCTTGTCGCGCGTGTAGCCAAAATGTAGCTCCGCATCACTTGAAGGCGTTCTCTTCAGGCTTCGTAGGACTGCATTTCAAGATGGCGGGCGCTGCAGGTTGTTGATTTAACGAGCAGCAGTTTTCATCTTTGCACCTACGAACCCGGGCGCACACTGCCTCAGTGGCGCGCAGTACGCCGCGCCTATTCAGTGCTTTAGCAATTCCTGCCGCCCACCAGAGTATTCACGATGTAGCCATTTCGTACCTACGACCGCTTTCGGCCATAAGCGGACATTGGTCAGGGTTGAGATTTCCGGTTGTATCAGCGATGCATCATGCCAGCCCCTATGCCGTTTACCACTACAACAACAGCCCCACCGATTACGATGAGGATGATGAGAGCAGGAATAGTGGCAAAGGCCCACTTAACCATGAATCCAACCATGGACCAGAACCGCATTTGAACATCGACAACGACAACCTCTTGCCTCTCTGATTGATTCATAGAACCCCCTTTATGGTTCCCCGTAGTACTTCCGATATCGTCAACTATGGAACGTCCGCGTTGGGTCGATAGCCGCCTTTGAGTGTAGCCAAATCGTAGCTTGGCAGGCTTGGGGCCAACCGCTTTGACGCTGTTTCTGGCTACATTCGAAGATGGCGGGCGCTGCAGGTTGTTGATTTAACCAGCCGCAGTTTTCACTTTGGCCCCTACGAACCCGGGCGCGCACGACCTCAGTGGCGCCTCATACGCCACGCCTATTCAGTGTCTTAGCAAAACTGCCGCCCACCAAGAGTATTCACGATGTAGCCATTTCGTAGCTCCGTCCGCTTTCGGCCAGGAGCGGTCACTCGCATAATATTCCACCCCGTCCCTATCGTTGAGCTTTCGTGCAACACTCTGCTCGAGCTTGGCCTCGGCTTTGCAACCAAGAAGGAGACGCCCATGAGACTCCGAGCAGTGTTTTGCAGCGCCGCCGCAGCTGTCTTCATGTTCGCGGTGAATTGTTCTTGCCTGGCCGCGAGCCCCGACGCCGCAGAAGCTAAGGCCCTTCTCGACAAAGCGGTGGCTTACTTTGATAGCAACGGAGTGGCACGAGCATTCTGCGCATTCAACGACGCCAATGGCGCCTTCCACAAGGGTCCGCTCTATGTATTTGCCATCAACATGGACGGAGTCTACTTTGCCCACAGTGCAGCCCCGACCCTCATAGGAACATCGTTGCGCGACACGAGAGATGCCACTGGCCAGCCCATTGGAAACCTGGTCATGGAGGCAGTCGCAACTCAGCAGAGTGCTCCGGTGGAATACATGTGGCTCAATTACGAGACCAATAAGGTTGAAAGGAAACATACCTTTCTGAAGAGAGTGGAAAACTTCGTTCTCGGTGTGGGTTATTACACGCGGTAACATCCGGGCGACCGGGTGGTTTTCCGCCTCGCGGGCGGATACCACTTTCTTTCTCATTGTGCGGTCCAGCCGCCGTCGATGCTGAGCGTCGTGCGCCGAATCTGGTCCGCGGCGCTCGAGCAGATATTTGCCATAAGGCCGCTTGCATCCGCCTTGCAGCCACAATGAATCATTGTGACGAGAAGCACCGTTCACCGAACCGAAATATGCCGGAGCCACTCACTTTTCGCGGCACGGACGCGAAGGAATTTCCCGTCGTTTGATGTCCGTGTCCGATCTCCAGGCTCCTGCCAGCAATGTCCGCTTCGGGTCGATAGCAGCCGTTCACTGTAGCCAAATCGTACCTTCGCAGGCCTTCTGCAAACTGCTTTAACGCTGTTTCTGGCTACGTTGGAAGCTGGCGGGCGCTGCAGGTTATTGATTTAACGAGCCGTCGTTTTCACTTTGGCCCCTACGAACCAGGGGGTCGTGGGTTCAAATCCTGCCGGGCGCGCCAGATAATCAAGCCTCTGCTTCATGCAGGGGCTGTTCGCCTCTGGCGTGCCGCAAATATGCTTCGTTTCCTTCGTGATGCAAGTGTGCAAAGCTGTGCTATGCATACGTCACTTCTGCGTGTCTTTGTCGCGCTTTTTTTACCGCTGGCTACGAGCCTGGCGCTTGCGCAGGCGTGGCCGTCGAAGCCGATTCGATGGATCGTGCCTTTTCCGGCGGGCGGCTCGACCGACATTGCGACGCGCCCGGTAGCCGAGCGGCTCAGACAGGTGTTTGGCCAGGCCGGTATCGTCGAAAACCGGACCGGCGCGGCGGGCAATATCGGCATGGAGTACGTCGCCAAGAGTGCACCGGACGGCTACACGATACTCGTAGGCACCGATGGAATGACAACCGCGCCGCATCTGTATTCCAACCTCGGTTTCGATCCGCGCAAGGATTTCCTGCCGGTAACGCAGCTCTCGCGCCAACCGGTGCTGCTCGCGGCGCATCCGTCGCTCGGGGTCGGTTCCGTCGCGGAGCTGGTAGCGCTTGCGAAACGGAAACCCGGCATCGCTTATGCAACCTCCGGAGCGGGGAGTCCACAGCATATCGTCGCCGAATGGTTCGCCAGTATCGCGGGGATTGCGCTTACACATGTGCCATACAAGGGAGGCGGGCAGGCGATTACCGATTTGCTGGGAGGGCAGGTGCAGCTTGCCTCGCTCGGCTCCTCCCCTCTGATTCCGCACTACAGGGCGGGCAAGGTAAAGTTGCTCGCGCAAAGCACGCGCGTGCGCGTTTCCGGCCTGGAACAGGTGCCTACGTACGAGCAGGCCGGCATCAAAAACCTCGTCGTGGAGCAGTGGCTCGGGGTATTCCTGCCTGCCGGAACGCCAAAGGAAATTCTGACGCGTCTCAATGTGGAGATCGTCAAAGCGCTCTCCGACCCGGCGATCCGCGCGAATTATCTCCAGGCGGCGCTCGAGCCGGTCGGAAACACGCCCGAGCAATTCACGAAAGTGGTGCGCGACGACTATGAGAGATACGGCCTGCTGCTGCGCGATTTGAAGATCAAGATCGATTGAGCGCGCGATGCCGGGAAATTCCCAGCCGCCGAACATCGTCCTGATCCTTGCCGACAATCTCGGCTGGGGTGAGCTGGGCTGCTACGGCGGGGGAATGCTGCGCGGGGCGCCGACGCCGCGTATCGATAAGCTCGCCTCGGAGGGGCTGCGATTCCTCAATTTCAATGTGGAAAGCGATTGCGTGCCCACTCGCTCTGCGTTGATGACCGGCCGCCATCCGATCCGCACCGGAGCGCTTCAATCGATACCGGCAGGGCTGCCGCAAGGAATCATCCCTTGGGAAGTCACGATCGCGCAGCTCCTATCCGCTCGCGGCTATGCCACTGCCATTTACGGCAAATGGCACCTTGGAGACAGGGAAGGCCGGTTCCCAAAGGACCGCGGCTTCGATGAGTGGTACGGTATTCCGCGCACGACCAACGAGACGATGTTTGCCAGCTCGGTGGGATTCGATCCCTCCGTAGTCGAACAGCCGTATGTGATGGAGGGCCGTGTGGGCAATCGGGCGCGCAATGTGGAACCTTACGACCTTGAAATGCGCCGCCGGATCGACGCGGAGCTTACGCGGCGAACAAACGAGTTCATGCGCCGGCAAGTGCACGCCAAGCGGCCCTTCTTCGCCTACGTGCCGCTCACGCAACTGCATTTCCCGACACTGCCGCATCGGGACTTCGAAGGCAAGACGGGCGCGGGCGACTTCGCGGACTCGATGGCCGAAATGGATCACCGGGTCGGCCAGATCCTGGAAGAAATCGAGGCGCTGGCAATCACCGATGGCACCGTCGTGCTTTTCGGGAGCGACAACGGGCCGGAATTCCGGCGGCCGTGGCGCGGCACTGCCGGGCCCTGGACGGGCACGTACCACACCGCAATGGAAGGCTCGTTACGCGTTCCGTTCCTGCTGCGCTGGCCCGGCAATGTGCGAGCTGCCCAAGTTACCAACGACATCGTCCATGTTGTGGACCTGTACCCGACGCTGGCGCGAATCGCCGGGGCCACGCTTCCGACGGACAGAGCGATCGACGGCGTCGACCAGCTTGATTTCTTTCTTGGGCATCAGGAGCACTCAAACCGCGAAGGGTTTGTGTACTACATAAAAAACGAGCTTCGCGCGGTTAAATGGCGCAACTGGAAAATGCACTTCGTTTGGGAGGTCGAGCCGAACGCCGGACCGAATAGGCTTGAAACCCCCTATATCTTCAACCTCATCCGGGATCCGAAAGAAGAGACGAACGTAGCGACGGAAGAAAATTGGGTGCGTGGCCCAATGCTACGGATGCTCGCGGAATTCCAGCAAAGCCTTAAGACGCACCCACCAATACCTTCTGGTGCCCCGGACGAATACAAGGTCGGCTAAATGCGACTCGTGCAGATTGAGTGTGCCTGAATTGTGCCTTGATGTTACTGAGTAGCGAATCGGCAAGCGCTGCAAGTCGCTGATTTGCAATCACCACCATGACCTGCCGAACGCCTACGAACCAGGGGGTCGTGGGTTCAAATCCTGCCGGGCGCGCCAGACAATCCAAGGACTTGCAGCGATGCAGGTCCTTTTCTTTTCCACGGTTCTACGCCGGTTCTACGATTCAAGAGATTTCGGGTAGGCTGAAGAAGCTGTGCTGTGGCTAAGGGTCGTTAGTAGTCCCACACGGTCCTTACCTTCCGCATCCTTAAGAATCTTTTTGAAGTGCTTGTGAATAAGATGTTCAGCGCGTAGCAGCTCTTCCAATTGCGCCGTAATGCGTTTCAAGCCCCTTTAAAGTATTTCGCTTACTGGCCAAGTCCGCTGAAGTGCCTATTTATGATCGTAGGCTTTGCCGACCTGTGGTCAAGATAATGTTCTGCGCGTAACACCCTCACGAGCTTGCTACATTGAGTCGCTCACCCCCCCGAAATGCTGGACGTTGTAACAATGAATTCTCGGACTTAGAGCGCCGACAACAGGGTCCAATTGGGAAGCGGTTCACCGGGTGCGAGGTTTGAAACCCACACCGGCTGATCGCCGCCCTGACGGGGGGAGGGGCAAGGGGGAGGGCGCGTAAGAATGCAAAAGTGCAAGAACTAGTAAGTAGGATAGTTTTTGCATTGCAACCCCTTCAGCTTGTTCGGTAGTGTCCTAATTCGATGACAACGGCACGGGAGTTGCTTCGAGTGACCACTATGGAGCCAGACGCTCCATTAGAGGTTATCAGAGGCTTTCAAACGCTCAGTGAGTACGAATGCGGTCGTGCGCAGATCGCAATCGAATGGGTCGCCAGATCCGCCAAGCCAATCGTAGAAATAGGCGGCCGGGTCATCTCCGAGTGCGATATAGGAAAGCTCGCTGATGATCTAGACCGGTGCATCACGTTGAGCGGCGAGTTAGTCCAAGCCTTCATCATTCAAGACAAAGTACCGGACTATTGCTGCTACGGATTTTTTCGTCATCCGTGGGTGATCAACGCGCTGCTTTGCGCATGGGGAGTCCGGCCGCTAGACGCGGACCCCGATGATTCCCTCTGGCTACAAGGCTTGGTATTCGGCTACAGCCCTGATGCGATCCAGCAATTTATTTCGTCTGCGCAGCGCGCACGAGAATCCAAGTCGCCGCCGAGCCCTTGCAGTGCACCCTACCGCCACCGCAAGGTGGAAATGTATGGCCCCGCGGTATTGAGCGCTCTAAGCCGCAGCAATTCGAGCGATAGATGCCGGAAGTCTGACTAGACTCGCCGGTTGAAGGCATGA
>DATNMK010000007.1:0-26394 GCA_035602335.1 Burkholderiales bacterium | reverse complement strand
GCCACCAGGTCCTCCATAGTCTCGAGCACGCGGTGCGGCGCCTCGTACAGGATCACGGGCCAAGGCAGGTCGAGGCCCTCCAGAGCCTTGCGGCGCGCTGCTCGGCGGGCTGGGAGGAATCCGGCGAACAGAAATCGCTCGGCCGCGAATCCGGAGGCCGAAAATGCCGCCACGGCGGCGCTGGGGCCCGGCACCGGCGTCACGCGAATGCCTGCTCGGTGCGCCTGCTCTACGAGCATCGCGCCGGGATCGGACAAGGCCGGCGTGCCGGCATCGCTGACCAGCGCCACGTTCTTGCCCGCGCGCAGGGCCTCCAGCAGCTTGGCGGCGGCGGCGCGCTCGTTGTGCTCGTGCAGCGCAAACGTGCGCGCCGAGATGGCGTGCCGCGCGAGCAGCGTGCGGGTCGTTCGCGTGTCCTCGCACGCGATCAGGTCCGCCGCCCGCAGCGCTTCGACCGCACGCGGACTGGCGTCGGCCAGGTTGCCGATCGGCGTGGCGACGACATAGAGGATGCCCGGGATCATTCGGTCAACGGCGGCTGGCACAGTTTCGTTAAGCCTGCCATGAACTGGGCTGGGGCGCGAGCCGAGGATCTTTGTGCGGGCCTGCTGCGGGCAGCAGGCTTGCGGCTGCTCGAGCGAAACTGGCGCTGCCGGCTCGGAGAGATCGATCTTATCGCCGAGGAGGGCGGCACGCTGGTGTTTGCCGAAGTCCGCATGCGCCAGAGCGCCAATTACGGCGGCGCAGCGGAGAGCGTGACCGTGGCGAAGCGCGCCCGCTTGCTCGCCACCGCGCGGCTCTACATGTCCGGGCGCCGCGATGCGCACTGCCGCTTCGATGTTTTTCTCATCGACGGCGTCGCAGGGCATGTGCAGTGGATCCGCAACGCGTTTGGCGAATAGGGCTGCTCGCCGCCTTGCTCGCCACATGCCCGGTGCGCGCGGACGAGCGCACGCCCAGCGTGCGCTTGGTGGTGCAGAGTTCTCCGCTTGCAGGTTTCCGGTATCACGCCGCTGCGGAAGTATGGGACCAGCTGCGGGTGGGCGACGCTCTCGAGCTCGTTCGCGAGCCGGACAATCCCCATGACGCAGCCGCTGTGTGCGTTGCGTGGCGCGGCCGCAAGCTCGGATATGTGCCGAAGCGCGAAAATGTGGCGCTCGCCTGGGGCCTGGACCGCGGCGAGCCGCTGCGCGCGCGCATCAGCCGCCTCGCGCGCCATCCCAATCCGGCGCGCCGCATCGAGTTCGAGGTTTACTTCGAGTAGAATCGAAGGCATGGGACACGCGGAGCAGAACGCGGCACTCTCGGCGCGCGTGGCCGGGCACTTTGCCGAGAGCGCGAATCTCAAATTGACCGCCGCGCAGTCGTTGGCGGCGCCCGTGGCGCGCGCAAGCGTGTTGCTCGCCGACTGCCTGCGGGGCGGCGGCAAGGCGCTCGCCTGCGGCAATGGCGGTTCGGCGGCCGATGCGCAGCACTTCGCGGCGGAGCTCATCAACCGCTTCGAGATCGAGCGCCCGCCGCTCGCGGCGGTGGCTTTGACGACGGACAGCTCGACGCTGACGTCGATCGCCAACGACTACGCCTACCAGCAGGTCTTCTCCAAGCAGGTGCGCGCGATCGGCCGGCGCGGCGACGTGCTGCTTGCAATCTCGACCAGCGGCAACTCCGGCAATGTCGTCGAGGCGATCGGCGTCGCGCACGAGCTGGGCGTGCGCGTGATTGCGTTGACGGGAAACGGCGGCGGCAAGATGGCCTCCCTCATCAGACCCGAAGACGTGCACATTTGCGTGCCGCATCGGAGCACCGCCCGGATCCAGGAAGTGCATTTGCTGGTGCTGCATTGCCTGTGCGACGGCATCGACTTCCAGCTCTTCGGCTCGAAAGGATGAAGCAGGCAACCCGGCTGGCGTTGGCACTCCTTGCGAGTGCCGCCCTCCTGCAGGGCTGCGAGCTCGCGCTCATCGGCGCCGGCGCCGGCGCCGCGTACTCTACGTTCGAAGACCGCCGCTCCTCCGGTACGCAGCTCGACGACGACGCGATCGACCTGCGCGCCTCCAGCCGGATCGGCGATCGCTTCCCCGACAAGATTCACGTCAATGTCGCCGTGTTCAACCGCACGGTACTCGTCACCGGTGAGGTCCCCGATGAGGCGTCTCGTGCAGAGGTGGAAAGGATCGTGCAGGGCGTCCCGAACGTGCGCGCGGTGACCAACGAGCTGCAGCTCGCGCCGGTCACGTCGCTGGGCGAGCGTACCAGCGACACATTCATCACCACCCAGGTCAAGGCGCGCTACCTCAAGGCGAAGGCCT
Source organism: Burkholderiales bacterium (assembly GCA_035602335.1). GTDB lineage: Bacteria > Pseudomonadota > Gammaproteobacteria > Burkholderiales > SG8-39 > SCGC-AG-212-J23. Next base: position 24,085 of record DATNMK010000007.1, on the reverse strand, counting down.
TCAACCCGGTACATGTCAAGGTAGTTACCGAGGCAGGCGTCGTGTATCTGATGGGCGTGCTGACCCAGCGCGAGGCCGACGACGCGGTCGACATCGCGCGTACGACCAGCGGCGTACGCAAGGTGGTGAAGATCTTCGAATACTGCAAGGCGAGCGATGACGTCTGCCGGCCGCGTCCCAGCCCGCCGGCCGAGAAGCCGAAACCGGCGCCGTGATCCAGCGTGCAGGCTTCACCGCCGGCCTACGAATCCAAGATCCGCGCACCGCGCGAGCTGGATCGCTGGATAGCGCAGCTGCCGCGGCCGCTGGTATTCACCAATGGCGTGTTCGACATACTGCATCGCGGGCATGTCGCCTACCTCGCGCGCGCCCGGGCGCTCGGTGCGGCGCTGCTGGTGGCGCTGAACAGCGATGCCTCCGCCAGGCGCCTGGGCAAGCCGCTCGAGCGGCCGATCAATTTGCTGGAAGATCGGCTTGCGCTCATCGCCGCGTTGTCGATGGTCGATGCCGTGACCTGGTTCGAGGACGAGACGCCGGCTCACCTCATCGCGCAGTGCCGGCCAGACGTGCTGGCGAAGGGCGGCGATTGGCCAATGGACCGCATCGTCGGGGCGAAGGACGTTCTGGCGCGCGGCGGGCGCGTGGTGTCGATCCCTTTCGAGCATGAGCGCTCCACGACGGCGCTCCTGGAGCGCATCCGCGGCGCTAAAGCTTGAGCTGGTAGCAGACCGCGCCCGGCGTTGGCATCGGGAGATACGGCGCAGATTCTGCGAAATCGAGCGAGCGGTACAGCGCGATCGCCTGCTCCATGCTGGGCAGCGTGTCGAGCACCACTCTGCGGCGGCCGCTCTTGCGCGCCGCGGCGATCGCCGCTACCGCGAGCGAGCGCCCCAGCCCCTGTCCGCGGTAAGCCGGGCGAACATAAAGACGCTTCATCTCGACCGTGTCGGGATCGAGCGGCCGCAACGCCACGCAGCCCGCGCTGCCCGACGCATCGAGGGCAAGCAGCAGCCGTCCCGTGGGCGGCGCGTATTCCCCTGGCAGGGTCGCCAGCTCGCGCTCCAGGCCGGCGAAGCAGCACGGCGCATTTACGGCGCGCGCGTATTCGGCGAACAACGCGCGCACGGCGGCGAGCTCTCCGGCCTGCGTCGCGTGGACGATATTGGCCATATACTATTCTTTCATGCGCCTCCATCAGCTGAAAGTCGACTACGACGCGGAGCAGGACCGGCTGCTGATGCTGGTCGCGACCAGCGAGGGCGTGGAGTTGCGGCTCGCGCTGACGCGCCGCTTCGTCAAGCTGTTGTGGCCGCTGCTGGTTAAGCTGGCCGAGGAAGCGAGCCCCCGCATCCGCACGCAGGCCAATCCGGAAGCGCGCAAGGCGCTGCTCGGGTTGGAGCACGAGTACGCGGTGTCGAAGGCGGACTTCTCCAAACCTTACGACGCGGCGCCGAGCGCAACCCCTCTGGGCGAAGCGCCGCTGCTGCTCGCGCGTATCCAAACCGGTCATGATCGCAACGGTCAGCCCGTCGTGGCCCTGCATCCTTCGGAGGGACAGGGTTTGACGCTGACGTTCGACTCGGTGCTGTTGCACTCGGTGTGCCGCCTGCTGCAGGCCGCAGTCCGGAAAAGCGATTGGGACATGGAGTTGAAGCTGCCGGGCACCGAGCCGCAGGACAGCGCCGAGCGCCCGCTGCGCACCCTCAATTGATTTATAATTCAAGGCTTTCCCAGTCAGCAGGGCAAGGCGTCTCGTCATTAGTTCGGCCTTCGACCAACTCGGCCTGATCGCGCCGCTCACCGCGGCGGTCCGGGAACTCGGCTACGAGAAACCCACGGCGGTGCAGGAGCAGGCCATTCCCCTGGTGCTTGCCGGACGCGATCTCATGGCAGGCGCGCAAACCGGCACCGGCAAGACCGCCGCGTTCGCGCTGCCGATCCTGCAGCGCCTCGCGCCCCAGGCCAGCAGCTCGGCATCCCCGGCGCGCCACCCGGTGCGCGCGCTGGTTCTCACGCCGACGCGCGAGCTTGCCATCCAGGTCGCCGAGAGCTTTGCCGAATATGGCAAAAACCTCCCGCTGCGCAGCACCGTCGTCTACGGGGGCGTCGACATGAACGCGCAGATCGCGCAGCTGCGCAGAGGGGTCGAGGTGCTGGTGGCGACGCCGGGACGGCTCCTCGATCACGTGCAGAACAAGACGGTCATGTTGAACCAGGTATCGGTCTTGGTGCTGGACGAGGGCGATCGCATGCTGGACATGGGGTTCCTGCCCGACATCAAGCGCATCATCGCCCTGCTGCCGGCGCAGCGGCAGAACCTGCTTTTCTCGGCCACCTTCCCCGACGAGATTCGCACCCTCGCCAAGACTCTGTTGCGCAATCCGGCCGAGCTTCAGATCGCGGCCCGCAATGCGGCGGCCGAGCTCGTCACTCACGTGCTGCATCCGGTAGCGCGGGAGAAAAAACGCGAGTTGCTCGCCTACCTCATACAGACACGCGAACTGCGTCAGGTCCTGGTATTCACCGGCACCCGCATCGGCGCCAACCGTCTGGCTCACCAGTTACGGCGCGACCATATCCATTGCGATGCCATCCATGGCGACAAATCGCAGGCCGAGAGGCTCGTCGCGCTGGAGGACTTCAAGTCGGGCAAGACCAATGTGTTGGTGGCGACCGACGTTGCGTCGCGGGGTTTGGACATCGAAGGCCTGCCGCAGGTGATCAATTTCGACATGCCGCATTCGCCGGAGGATTACATCCACCGCATCGGCCGCACCGGCCGCGCCGGGCTCACCGGCGAGGCCATTTCACTGGTTGCGCCCGAGGATCTCGAGTCGATCGCGGCCATCGAGAGGCTGATCAAGAAGCGCATCGAGCGGGTGCTGGTTCCCGGATTCCAGCCCAACGCCGGCACGGTCGCCGCGCTGATGGGCGGAGAACCGTCGCGGCCGCCTCGGCGCGACGCGAAAGCGCGCGCAGTCGACCCGATCTTCTCCAAACCTTACGAGCCGGCATCCTCGTCCCCGCCGGCGCCCGCGGCGCAGAAGCCAGAGCCGGCGCAAAGCAAGCGCAAGCAACCCCAGGTCGCGGCGCTGCTGGGCGGACTTAAGCGCGTCTGAGATCTATACGCATCGAGCGCCGTCGACCTCGATGCATACCCCGCTGATGATGGCCGCCTCGTCCGAGGCGAGGTAAAGGCAGGCATTCGCCACGTCGAGCGGAGTGGAAAAACGTCCCAGGGGAATCGTGGACAAGAAGCGCTTCTTCGCTTCCTCGGTCAGCGCCCCGCCGGCAAATTCTGCAGACAGCGAGGTTTCCGGGCTGAACACCGGATTGACGCAATTCACGCGGATGCGGTCCGGGCCGAACTCGGCGGCCATCGACTTCGACATCAGGATCACGGCTGCCTTGGAGCTGTTGTAGACGGTCAGCCCGGGCCGCGGACGGATGCCGGCCGTCGAGGCGATATTCACGAAGCAGCCACCGCCGCGCTTGCGCAAGACCGGCACCGCGTGCAGCGCCGACAGGTAAACGCTTTTCACATTCACGGCGTAGACCTTGTCGAACTCGCTTTCCGTGACTTCGAGGTACGGCTTGTTGCGGTGGGTCCAGCCGGCGTTGTTGACCACGATATCGAGGCCCGGGCCGGCTGCCTGAACGAGCTTCGCCCAGTCGGCGCTCTGCGTGACGTCCGCGGCAACGAACTTCGCTCCGATTTCCTTCGCTACGCGCGCCCCCGCCTGCGCGTTGATGTCGGCGATCAGTACCTTCGCTCCTTCGCGCGCGAAGCGCGTGGCAATTCCCTCGCCGAAGCCGGAACCGCCTCCGGTGACGATGGCCAGCTTGTCCTTGAGCCGCATCTAGCCTCCGTGCAGGTCCTTGAACGGGCTATGGTCGCATAACTCGTTCACATAGCGCGTGATGCCCGCGGCTTCGCGCTCGAGAAAGTTCTCCACCGCGCGCGCGAATTTCGGATGCGCGAGCCAGTGCGCCGAATACGCCTCGACCGGCAGCAGGCCTCGAAACAGCTTGTGCTCGCCCTGCGCGCCGCCTTCGAATACTTGCAGGCCGCGCGCGATCGCGTATTCGATCGCCTGGTAATAGCAGCACTCGAAATGAAGCAGCGGCAGCTGCTCGATGGCGCCCCAGTACCTGCCGTAGAGGGTGCTGCTGTCGGAAAGAAACAGCGCCGATGCGATGGGGCGCGTGGCCCGTTCGGCGATCAGCATTGCCGCGTGCGGGGCGAGCGTCGCGCCCAGCCGCAGGAAAAAATCCAGGTTCAGATACGGAGTGGAGCGGTGCGCCGCGTAGGTGTTGCGATAGCAGCGGTTGAAGAATTCCCAGTGACGCCGCTCGATCGCGCGCCCTTCCAGCCAGTGGAAACTTACGCCGGCTTCTCGCAGCTTGCGCCGCTCCTGGCGGATATTCTTTCGCCGGGCATGCGTCAGGCGCGCGAGGAAGGCCTCGAAATCCGCGTAGCCCTGGTTGCGCCAGTGAAATTGCACGGTGCGACGCAACAGCATGCCGTGCTGCTCGAGCAGGCGGGCTTCGTCATCGCTGGGGAAAAGCACGTGCAGCGACGAGGTGTCCTTGGCAATCTCCAGCGCCGCTCCGATGAGCACGTGCCGCTCTGCATCGCTCTTGGCAAGCAGCCGCGAGCCCCGCACCGGTGTGAACGGGACGGCGGACAGCAGCTTCGGGTAGTAGTCGATTCCGTTGCGCTCATGCGCGTCGGCCCAGGCCCAGTCGAACACATACTCTCCGTACGAATGGGACTTCACGAACAGAGGCATCGCGCCGACCAGCGCCCCGGCGCGGTGCAGCACCAGGATCTGCGGCAGCCACCCGGTGCGGCGGCTCGCGCATCCCGTCTCGATCAGCGCCGACAGGAATTCATGGCGCACGAACGGCTGCTCTCCGGCCAGGGCATTCCATTCCGCCGGGTCGATGCCGGCGAGCGAGTCGACGATCCGGACGCTTTTCACAGGTCATTCTACGAGTGCGTCCCGGCGCGATACAATGCTCGCTTGCCGCGGAGGACAGGATGAAGAAGATCGAAGCCATCGTGAAACCGTTCAAGCTCGACGAGGTGCGCGAAGCGCTCTCGGAAGTGGGGGTCAGCGGCCTCACCGTCACCGAAGTGAAGGGATTCGGCCGGCAGAAAGGCCACACCGAGCTCTATCGCGGCGCCGAGTACGTGGTCGATTTCCTGCCCAAGGTGAAAATCGAGGTCGTGGTGCCGAACGGCCAGGTCGAGAGCGCCATCGACGCGATCGTCAAGTCGGCTCGCACCGGCAAGATCGGCGACGGCAAGATCTTCGTCACGTCGGTCGAGCACGTGGTGCGCATCCGCACCGGCGAGACCAACGAAGCGGCGGTCTAGCGCACGTTCTTGAGCAGTACCAGCACCGCGCCGGCGCCGCCCTGGGCCGCCGGTGCCTGGCAGAAGGCGAGCACCTCGTCGCGCAGCGACAGCCATTTGCGCAGCTTCCCCTTGAGGACCGGTTCGCGGTTATGCGAGCCCAAGCCCTTGCCGTGCACGATGCGGACGCAGCGCAAGCGCCGTGCCATGCAGCGGCGCAGGAAGTCGCTGACGCTCACGGCCGCTTCCAGGCGGTTCATGCCGTGCAGGTCGAGGTGGTCCTCGACTACCCAGTGGCCGCGGCGCAGCTTGCGCAGCACGTCGCGGGAAAGACCGTCGCGCAGGAAGGCGAGCTCCTCCCCGGATTCGATGGCGTCGTCGAGGCAAAGCGGGCCGGTCAGCGATTCGGCCAGCGCGGCGCGCTCGTCGAGCCGGGTCTGGCGCGGAAACGGCGCCGGGCGCGCGCGGCGCAGGACCGCGCGCCGACTGCGGGGGAGAGGTTCCACCCCTTGCAGCGCCTGGCGAAAATCCTCGTCTTCAGGCGGCAAGGCCATCGAGAAATTTCTCCGCATCGAGAGCAGCCATGCAACCGCTGCCGGCACTGGTTACGGCCTGACGATACACGTGGTCCTGGACATCTCCGGCCGCGAATACTCCCGGGACGCTGGTCGCGGTCGCGAATCCTTCGCGTCCGCCGCGCGTGACGATGTAACCGTTCTCCATCTCGAGCTGCCCGGCAAACAGCTCGGTATTCGGCGTATGCCCGATGGCGACGAACAGGCCTTTCGCCGGAATCTCGCGCAGGGCATGGTTCTTCAGGTTTCTCACCTTCACCCCGGTCACGCCGGTTTTGTCACCGAGCACTTCTTCCACCACGCTGTCCAGGACGAGCGAGATCTTGCCCTCCGCGACGCGCTTCAGCAACTTGTCCACCATGATTTTCTCGGCGCGGAATTTTTCACGTCGGTGCACCAGCACGACATGGCGGCAGATATGCGCCAGGTAGAGCGACTCTTCGACAGCGGTATTGCCGCCGCCGACCACGATGACTTCCTGGCCCTTGTAGAAGAAACCGTCGCAGGTGGCGCATGCGGACACGCCGCGGCCCATGTATTTCTGCTCGGAGGGCAATCCCAGATATTTTGCAGAGGCGCCGGTGGCAATCACCAGCGCGTCGCTGGTATACGTCGCGGCGTCGCCTTCCAGGGCAAACGGCTGGCGGCGCAGATCGACGCGTTGGACATGATCGAAGAGGAGCTCCGTCTCGAAGCGCTTGGCGTGTTTTTCGAAGCGCGCCATCAGCTCGGGTCCCTGCACGCCGTCGGCATCAGCCGGCCAGTTATCCACATCCGTCGTGGTCATCAACTGTCCCCCCTGCGCGATGCCGGTGATGAGGACCGGCCGCAGGTTGGCGCGTGCGGCATACACCGCGGCGCTATAGCCGGCTGGCCCCGAACCGAGAATGAGAAGTCGGGCATGGCGCGTCGGCATTCGGAAGGCTCTGGATATTCAGGGAATATGGCGATTATAGAGAGAAAATGTTCTGACCTTCTGCTACCATGTTCAACACAAAGGGAGAGTGATTTCGGCTATGGCCACCCCGGTTTCGACGGCGGTTTTGAAGGCGGTGCCGCTGTTCGCCAGCATTCCGGAAGATCAGCTGCGCTTGCTGACGGTTGTCGTTTCGCGGCGCAGCGTTTCGCGCTCCACCACCATCATGGCGGGCGGCGACGCGACCGATTTCCTGTACATCGTGCTTTCGGGGCGGCTCAAGGTGATGATGAGCGATTCCGAGGGCAAGGAAGTGATCCTCAGCATCCTGGGCCCGGGCGAGTTCTTCGGCGAGATGGGTCTCATCGACGACAGTCCCCGCTCGGCGAGCGTCGTATCGATGGAACCGTGCGAGCTCCTGTCCATCGCCAAGCGGGACTTCAAGAAGTGCCTGGCGGAAAACTTCGAGATGGCCATGGCGGTCATGCGCGGCCTGGTGCGCCGGCTGCGCGAGGCGGACCGCAAGATCGGCAGCCTCGCGCTCCTCGATGTCTACGGCCGGGTTGCCCGGCTTTTGCTCGACATGTCGGAAACCGTCAACGGCGAGAAGGTGGTGACCAAGCGGCTTCCCAAGCAGGACATCGCCAAGATGATCGGTGCCTCCCGCGAAATGGTGAGCCGCGTAATGAAGGACCTGCAGATGGGCGGCTATATCGAGGTGCGCGGCTCGACCATCGTCCTGCGCGATACCATCATGCTGCCGGAATGACCGGGCCGGCGCTCAAGAACCCATAAGCCCCCGCGCCAGCGGGGGTTTTTGTTTTCTGCGGTAGAATCGTCCATCATTGAACAGCGAGATGGGCGTAGCAGAAAAATCCTCCGCCGTACCCCTTCCCGCAAAGCTCGCGGGCTTGTTACGCGAAGCTAAGTGGCTGATCCTTGTCGCCGTCGCCGGCTATCTGCTGCTGATCTTTGCCACCTTTCACCGCGGCGATCCGGGCTGGTCGCACAGCGCCACCGAGGGAGTGGCGCGCAACGCGGGCGGTGTCGTCGGAGCATGGATCGCGGACGTCCTGCTCTACCTCTTCGGGCTGTCGGCTTACTGGTGGGTCGCGCTCTGTGCGTATGTCATCGTCTGGGGTTACAGGCGTCTCGACGGAACGCGACTCGTCGACCGTCGTCCGCTCTTCCTGGCTCTCGCCGGGTTTGTCGTTCTGCTGGTCTCCAGCGCCGCGCTTGAGCGGCTGCGGCTCCACAGCCTGCCCGCGGAGTTGCCGCTTGCGCCAGGCGGCTTGATCGGCGATGCCATTGGCGGCTTGACCGCCGCCGCGGTCGGCTTCACCGGGGCCACGCTGGTGCTGCTGACGCTCGCTGCAATCGGCTTGAGTCTCCTTACCGGCATTTCCTGGATTGCGCTCGCCGAGGCGGTAGGCTTCGCGCTCGAGGCGGGTTACGGTTCGGCGATTCGTGCCTGGGACCGCCGGCGCGACCGCAGACTGGGCGATCTCGCGCGCGAGGAACGCGAGTTCGTCGTCGAAACGGAGAAAAAGCGCGAAGACGAGCATCCGCCGCTGCGCATCGAGCCGCCCGCCGCGGAGATCAAAAAATCCGAGCGGGTGCAAAAAGAGAAGCAGGCGCCGCTGTTCGAAGACCTGCCGGATACGCCTCTGCCACCGCTGAAGCTGCTCGACGAGGCCAAGGCCGGCGGTGAGCGGGTGACGCCGGAAACGCTCGAATTCACCTCGCGGCTGATCGAGAAGAAGCTGTCGGATTTCGGCGTCGCGGTGAAAGTCATCGCCGCTTACCCGGGCCCGGTCATTACCCGCTACGAGGTCGAGCCGGCCATAGGTGTCAAGGGCAGCCAGATCGTCAACCTGGTCAAGGACCTCGCTCGCGCTTTGTCGGTGGTATCCATTCGGGTAGTCGAGACCATTCCGGGCAAATCGTGCATGGGACTGGAGATCCCCAATCCCCACCGGCAGACCGTGCGCCTCTCGGAAATCATCAGCTCCGAGGCTTATCACGCGCTGCACGCGCCGCTTGCTCTCGCGCTCGGCAAGGACATCGCCGGAAACCCGGTCGTCGCGGACCTGGCCCGCATGCCGCACCTTCTGGTGGCCGGCACGACCGGCTCGGGCAAATCGGTGGCGCTCAACGCGATGATTCTGTCGCTGCTCTACAAATCCGAGCTGCGCCACGTGCGTCTGATCCTGGTCGATCCGAAGATGCTGGAGCTTTCGGTCTATCAGCACATTCCCCAGTTGCTTGCGCCGGTGGTCACGGACATGAAGCAGGCCGTCAATGCGCTTGGCTGGTGCGTCGCGGAAATGGACCGGCGCTACAAGCTCATGAACTGGCTGGGTGTGCGCAATCTTTCGGGCTACAACCACAAGGTGGCCGAAGCGGAAAAGCACGGGCGAAAGCTCGAAGATCCGTTCACGCTCGAATCCGGAGATCCGCAGCCGCTGCAGCAGCTGCCTTATATCGTGGTGGTGATCGACGAGCTCGCCGACCTGATGATGGTGGTGGGCAGGAAGATCGAGGAGTTGATCTGCCGGCTGGCCCAGAAGGCGCGCGCGGCCGGCATCCACCTGGTGCTCGCCACGCAGCGGCCTTCGGTGGACGTCATTACCGGGCTCATCAAAGCCAACATCCCGGCGCGCATAGCTTTCCAGGTTTCCTCCAAGGTCGACTCGCGCACCATCCTCGACCAGTCGGGCGCCGAAGCGCTGCTCGGCGCCGGCGACATGCTTTACCTGCCTCCCGGGAGCGGCTTGCCGCAGCGCGTGCACGGCGCGTTCGTCGCGGACCACGAAGTCCACAGGGTGGTCGAGCACCTGCGCGCGCTGGCGGCGCCCGAATATCTGGCCGACGTGCTCGAGCCTGCGGCCTCCGACGAGGGCGCTGCAGGCGGCAATGGGGAGCCGGCCGGCGAAAAGGACCCGCTCTACGATCAGGCGGTCGAAATCGTCCTGCGTACACGCCGTCCGTCCATTTCCCTGGTTCAGCGGCACCTGCGCATCGGCTACAACCGCGCCGCGCGCCTGATCGAGGACATGGAGCGCTCGGGCATGGTGTCGCCGATGCAGTCCAACGGCAATCGCGAGGTGCTGGTTCCCGCCAAGGCGGAGTGACCTCGCGCAATGCGGTTCCTGCTTCTCCTTGCGCTCTTCGTGGCCTGCGCCGCCCAGGCATCGAGCATCGAGCGCTTCAAGACATTCGTGCGCACGACGCAGTCGGCGCGCGCCGATTTCGAGCAGAAGGTCTACGACCGCAATCGCAAGCTGGTGCAGGAATCGAAGGGAAGCTTCGCGTTCCTGCGGCCCGGCCGTTTCCGCTGGGTCTACGACAAGCCGGTGGACCAGGTGATCGTCGGCGACGGCGAACGGGTCTGGATTTACGACCGGGATCTCAACCAGGTCACGGTCCGCCGGCTGTCCAAGGCGCTCGGCTCGACTCCCGCGGCGCTCCTCGCGGGCAGCAGTGACGTCGAGTCGGCGTTCGAGCTCGGCGACGCCGGCGAACGCGATGGCCTCGAATGGCTGGAAGCCAGGCCGCGCGACCGCGAGGCGGGCTTCGAGCGCATCCGCATGGGGTTCGGCAGCGGCGGCATCCGGGCGATGGAGCTGATCGACAATTTCGGTCAGACGACGCTGCTGCGTTTTTCCAACCTGGTCCGCAATCCGAAGGTCGACCCGGCCGAGTTCCGTTTCGCACCGCCGAAAGGCGTCGACGTACTAGGAGATAAGTGAACGACCTGTTCGGAAAAGCGGAGCCCATCGCACCGCTTGCCGAAGCCTTGCGCCCGCGCTCGATCGACGAAGTGGTCGGCCAGCAGCATCTTCTCGGCCCGGGCAAGCCGCTGCGGCTGGCGTTCGCATCGGGCAAGCCGCATTCCATGATCCTGTGGGGACCGCCGGGCTCGGGCAAGACGACGATCGCGCGGCTCATGGCAAAGGCCTTCAACGCCGAATTCATCGCGATCTCGGCAGCCTTTTCCGGCGTGAAGGACATCCGCGAAGCACTGCAGGCCGCCGAGGTCGAGCTTGCCCGCAGCGGCCGCCACACCATCCTGTTCGTGGACGAAGTACATCGCTTCAACAAAGCGCAGCAGGACGCGTTCCTGCCCTATGTGGAGCGCGGCCTGATCACCTTCGTCGGCGCGACCACGGAAAATCCGTCCTTCGAAGTCAACAGCGCGCTGCTGTCGCGCGCGACGGTGTACGTCCTCGAGCCCCTCTCCGGAAAGGATTTGGAATCCCTGCTCGCCAGGACCGGCCTTGAGGCTGACGAAGAAGCGAGAGCGCGCCTGATCGGATTTGCAGACGGCGATGCCCGCCGCCTGCTCAATGCCGTTGAAATTCTTCTGAACACCGGGGTGGAAACCATCGACGGGGCCTTCGTCGAGCAGACGCTGGCGAAGAACCTGCGGCGCTTCGACAAAGGCGGCGAGCAGTTCTACGATCAGATCTCCGCGCTGCACAAGGCGGTGCGTGGGTCCGACCCCGACGCGGCGCTGTACTGGATGGTGCGGATGCTCGACGGCGGCGCCGATCCGCTTTATGTTGGCCGCCGGTTGGTGCGCATGGCGGTGGAGGACGTCGGTCTTGCCGATCCGCGCGCGCTACGCATCGCGCTCGACGGCTGCGAGACCTATGAGCGCCTCGGCAGCCCCGAGGGCGAGCTGGCGCTCGCCGAAGCGGTGATTTATCTGGCCGTGGCGGCGAAGTCGAACGCGATCTACGAGGCCTATAATTCGGCGCGCGCATTCGTGGCCGAAGACAGCACGCGCCCGGTGCCCATGCACCTGCGCAATGCGCCGACCCGCCTGATGAAGCAGCTCGGATACGGCAAGGGCTACCGCTACGCCCACGAGGAGGAAGACGCGTACGCGGCAGGCGAGACTTACCTCCCGGAGGGGATGGGGGCGGTCGAGTGGTACCACCCGACCGAGCGGGGCCTGGAGGCGAAGATCCGCGAGAAGCTCGAGCAATTGCGCAGCCTGGACCGGGCGGCGGGAAAGAAAAAATGATCGACATCCAGTCGCTGCGCTCCAACCCCGACGGCGTCGTCGCGCGGCTTGCGACGCGCGGCTATGCATTCCAGCGCGAGGTTTTCTTGTCGCTCGAAGCCGAGCGCAAGGACATCCAGACCCGAACCCAGGAGCTGCAGGCGGCCCGCAACGCACACGCCAAGAAGATCGGCCAGGCAAAAGCGAAGGGCGAAGACGTCACCGGGCTGATGGCGGAGGCGAACTCCATCAATGCGCGCCTGGTGGAGCTGGAAAAGAGCCTTGAGGCCGTGCAACAGCGGTTGCATGAGTTCCTCGCTGTCGTTCCCAACCTGCCGCACGAGAGCGTCCCTATCGGCAAATCCTCCGAAGACAATCCCGAACGGCGGCGGCACGGAACTCCCCGCAAATTCGAGTTCCAGGTAAAGGACCACGTCGACGTCGGCGAAGGGCTAGGCGGCCTCGACTTCGCCCGGGCGACCAAGATCGCTGGGGCGCGCTTCGTCATGATGCGCGGTTCGGTAGCGCGTCTGCACCGCGCACTCGCGCAATTCATGCTCGATGTCCACACGCATGAGCACGGCTATACCGAGATCTACACGCCTTACCTGGTCAATGCCGCCACCGCGTATGGCACCGGCCAGCTGCCGAAATTCGAGCAGGATCTCTTTCTCGTGCCGCGCGGCGACGAGAAGTGGTACCTGATCCCCACTGCGGAAGTGCCGGTGACCAACATCGTTCGCGACGAAATCGTGCCGCCGGAGAACCTGCCGCTGCGCTTCGTGTGCCACTCGCCCTGCTTCCGCTCGGAGGCAGGCTCCTACGGCAAGGACACTCGCGGCATGATCCGCAATCATCAGTTCGACAAAGTCGAGCTGGTCCAGGTCGTGCACCCCGCCAAGTCATACGATGCGCTGGAAGAGCTGACCGGACATGCCGAAACCATTCTGAAGAAGCTCGAGGTTCCCTATCGGGTGGTGGAGTTGTGCACCGCAGACGTCGGACCGGCGTCGGCCAAGACCTACGATCTCGAGGTCTGGTTGCCGGCGCAGAGCGCTTTCCGCGAAATCAGCTCGTGCTCCAACTGCGAGGCTTACCAGGCGCGCCGCATGCAGGCGAGATTCCGCAACGAGAAAGGCAAGCCCGAGCTGGTGCATACGCTGAACGGCTCGGGACTCGCCGTCGGGCGCACGCTCGTCGCGATCCTCGAGAATTACCAGAACGCGGACGGGTCTGTCACCGTGCCAACGGCTTTGCGCGAGTATATGAATGGACAGGAGAGGATCACTCGCGCCTGATAAAATTTGCAGTTCGTTCGGACCGCGGAGAGATGCCGGAGTGGTCGAACGGGGCAGACTCGAAATCTGTTGTACGGCTTGCCGTACCGGGGGTTCGAATCCCTCTCTCTCCGCCACATATAAATTACGCGCGTTGGCGCAGCGGGTGTTTAAGCAACGAAGGCAAACATGGTGACAACTGTGATTGTCATAACAGCTGTGGCGACCCATCCGAGTCTTCTTAGCCGCGGCCTGATGACAAAAGCACCCATAACTTCTGGCTTGGTGGCCAGCAGCATCACGACGACCATGATAGGCACAGACACAACTCCATTCAACGTGGCTGCCCATAGGAGTGCCTTGATCGGATCCACGCCCAAGAAGTCAATGAGCAGCCCCAGCACTGTCGCCACGATGAGAATGGAATAGAAACCTCGCGCTTCGGCAAGCTTTAGTCCCAATCCGATGGGCCAGCGAAAAGTCTCGGCTACCGCATAAGCCGCCGAGCCGGCGAGCACAGGCACGGCAAGCAGACCCGTGCCCACGATACCCGCGGCAAAAAGGAAAAAGGCAAAATCCCCCGCAAGCGGACGCAACGCCTCCGCGGCTTGGGCAGATGTTTCGATGTTTGTTATTCCCGCCGTATGCAGCGTTAGTGCGGTGGTCAGCATGATGCAGAAAGCAATCAGGTTCGAAAACATCATTCCGACCTGGGTATCAGTTTTGATGCGACGAAAATGCAATCGAGCCTGCTCGGGCGCTTCCCGCAGGGGTTCTTGTCCGAGTGCGGCGCGCTGCTCTTCCACTTCCTGCGACGCCTGCCAGAAGAACAGATACGGGCTGATGGTCGTGCCCAGCACAGCCACGAGCATGCCGACGTACGCCTTGTCGAATACTACGTGCGGCAGCAGCGTTTCCCGCAGGCTTTCAAGAGGAACGTGCACGAAAAAAAGCGTACCCACGTAGGCGAAGAGCGCCAAAGTCAGCCACTTGAGAAAGGGCGCATACCGGGGGAAAGGGAGGAAAATCTGGAGGGTGAGCGATACCAAGGCAAAGAGGATCGTATAGATCCCTTTGCTGCCACCCGCTATTAGAGCGAGGGCGTCGCCCATGGCTCCAAGATCGGCCGCGATGTTGATCGTATTGGCAATGAGCAATAAACAAACGATCGCGTACAGCATCGGCTTTGGGTACTGCTCCCGGATATTGGCGGCAAGCCCGTGACCGGTTACCCGGCCGATTTGCGCGCTGACAATCTGGATGCCAATCATGAGCGGCGTCGTGAAGAACACCGACCAGAGCATGCCGTACCCATATTGGGCGCCGGCCTGCGAATAGGTCGCAATACCGCTCGGGTCGTCGTCCGCAGCACCGGTAACGAGCCCCGGACCGAGCTTTTTCAGCAGCGGAACGCGGCTGCGATCGTCTGCTGTGATTTGGTCGCGTGGTTGCACGAGCTATTTATGGCGCGAGAGCGAAGCCCAGCATATTAGTCAACATATCCGCGCCGCCCTGGATCAAGGCATCACCGTCGTCGATACGGCGCCGGTCTACGGATTCGGCCGCTGCCGCCGCGCTTAGCGGTCGTCCATGAGCAGGCGGGAATCGGCAGAATCGGGATCACCGAGTAGGTTGAATCCGGCGAGGGCGAACCGGCGCGCTGCGGCGAGCGAGCGCAGGTCGTTCTCGTGATCGAGTGCCCATTGCGCGTGGCGGGCGAGCAGCGCCGCCTCAAACGTGCGGCCGAGCGTGAGCGCGAAGCGCCGTGCCCCTGCTTCCAGCAGTGCTTCGTCCTTGCCCGCGATTTCTCGGTACCACCTCTCGACCTGCTCGAGCGTCGCCTCGATGCGCGCCGAGAGCCGCACTAGGGTCGCCTCCTTCAGGCCGACGAGCAAGAACCGAGTTTCGCGCTTGAGGTTATCGATCCCCGCGGGCCCACCGAGGGCGCGCAGCACGTCCAGCGACAGCACGTTGGTCGTGCCCTCCCAGATTGAATATACCTGCGCATCGCGCAGGAGGGCCGGGATGCCGGTGTCCTCGACATAGCCCGCGCCGCCGAAGCTTTCGACAATTTCGGAGAGCGTCGCGACGCACTGGCGCGCGGTGGTCAGCTTGGCGACGGGCGTGAGTAGGCGTAGGACGGCCGCCTGATCCGCGCTTGCCGCGCCCGATTCGCTCCTTCCGAGCAGCTCGGCGATGAAAAACGTGAGCTGAAAAGCCGCTTCGTACTCCGCCTGCAGACCGGCAAGTGTGTCAACGTGCAGCGGCTTTGCGGCAAGCGGTGCACCAAAGGCGACGCGCTTTCCCGCGTAGTCGCGCGCGAGCGCGAGGCCGCGGCGCATGTAGGAGATGCTCGATATCGCATTCCAGGCGCGCGTCACGTTCAGCAGCGGCGCGATATTGCGCACGCCATTGTCGAGCCCCATCACCGGAATCGCGGGCGTGCCCTCCAGCGTCAACTCGGCTGTCGGGACCTTGCGCGTGCCGAGCTTGTCTTTCAGGCGCTCGACGCGGATCGCGTTCGGCAGGCCATTCGCGCCGCGCGTCTCGAGGTAAAAGAGCGCGAGCCCCTTACCGCCTGCGACGTTGCCTTCGGGCCGCGCGAGCGTGAGCGCCATTTCCGAAGTGATCCCGGAGGTAAACCACTTGCGGCCGTGGAGCTTCCAGCCTTCGGCATCCCGCCGCGCCACGGTTTCCGAAAGGCCTACGTCGGAGCCGCCCGCCTGCTCGGTCATCCACTGCCCGCTCGTCCAGGCCCGCGCGGGGTCGCGGCTGATGAGCCGCGGGAGCGCCCGCTCGATGAGCGCGCGGTTTCCGGAGTCCGACAACGTGCGCGCGGCGCCGTCGGTCATCGCGAGCGGGCAGGCGTAGACGTCGGTCGCCGGGATGAACAGGTGCAGGAGCGCAAACTGGTGCACGCGCGCGAACGCGCCGTTTTTTCCCTCGTACGGAATCGCGACCAGTCCGAGCCGCGTGGCGAGCGGCGCTGCCTCGCGCCACACCGCGGTGACCTCGATCGCGTCCACGCGGTTGCCCCAGGCATCCCATTGCACCAGGCGCGGCTCGGCGAGGCGGTCTTTAAGCTGGAGGCGGTAGAGCCTGCCGCCCGCCAGCTCGCCGAGTTCGGCGAGCTCAGGTTCTATCGCCGCCCGCATCTCCGGAGGGAGAACGCGCGCAAGGCAGGAGCGCAGCACCCGGTCGTCGGCGTACTGGTTGCCGAGCGCGGGAGGCGTTTGAACGAATCCCATTCTGGATTCCATTCGTCTGCGGAAAGGATACGCGATTCCGGTCGCAGACGAGACTGCGATTCAACGCATCGTCACTGTGCCCCGCAAAAATCCATCCGTGCGGTGCCTAACCTAGCAATTTGCTGGCGACAGGTACGTCAGGGGGAGCTAAGGGTGGTACCCGCCGGAGATGGTCGCTTTACGACCCACAACGGACATTTCTCAGGAGGAGTGAACGACTGACGTTGCCGTGGAGCTGCTATCGGGGGGCAGGTCAGCTACGCTGTAAGGGGTTGTTGTTGTCCTTTGCGATCCCAAGGCAAGACCGGCACTCGCACAGCATAAGCGCCGTCGCCCAACAAAGCCTGCCCGATCAACATCATCAACCACGCCAATACGAACTCCAATCCTCCGTCGGAAAACCAAAAGCCTTTGCGAACAGCCCAGTGGTAAACGAGTGCGATCATTACTGGCATCGCAAAGAGGCTTACATACCTTGAGTAGACACCCAGCAGGAGCAGGATGGCTCCGGCGAATTCGGCCACAAGCGTATAAGAAAGCATCCAGTCGGCATATCCGGCCTTCTGCAATCCACTCCACCAGGGGTCAAACCCAATGATGGCGAATTTTCTGTAGATGTGAGCGAAGAACAGGAACGAAAGACTAAGCCGAAGAAACAGTGCGGCATATGGCGCAGTGCGACTATCGATCATTGGTTCCTCCCGGAAACAACTCTGCGCGTGCTTCCTGCAATTGGCAAGTCGCAGTCACGATCGAGCTTCCGCTCCTGGCCGGTAGAGTTCTCCAGCATCGCGCCGAAACGCGGCGGCTTCACAAAGCGGGCATTGCCAATCGCGCAAGTGCAGGAGCAAACTGTTGCCCAACCTGATGGCGGGATTGATTTCTATCATTTTCATGTCGGTTCAACGCAGAGGGAGACCACAATGAAACGCTTGGCTGTCATCACCATGGGGCTGCTGGTTATCGGATCGACCGTTTTCGGCTGCTCGTACCTGCCGTTCGGCCAGTCCGACGCGGGCTGGATCACGCTTATTGACGGTACCGCCGGCCTGGACAACTGGAACCGCATCGGCGACGCCAATTGGAGAGCGGAGGACGGCGCCATTGTGGCCGACAAGGGCAAGGGTGGCTATCTCGTCTCGAAGAACTCCTACAAGGACTTTCAGATCAGGGCGGAGTTCTGGGCGGATCACACCACGAATAGCGGCGTCTTCATCCGCTGTACCGATCCCAACAAGGTCACCGCCACCAACGCCTACGAGGTGAACATCTACGACCAGCGCCCCGAGCCGTCCTACGGCACCGGGGCCATCGTCAATGTCGCCACGGTATCGCCCATGCCCAAAGCCGGCGGCCAGTGGAACACCTACGAGATCACGGCCAAGGGCTCGCAGCTGATCGTCGTGCTGAACGGAGTGCAGACCGTCAATGTTCAGAACAGCCAGCACGCGCAGGGACCGTTCGCCCTCCAGTTTGGCAGCGGCGCCAAAGACGCCCTCGGCGGCGCCATCAAGTGGCGCAAGGTGCAAATCAGGGAGCTGTAGAACACGCGCTTTCAGCGCTAGCGTGCCGTTGCCACCCCGTCGTCCGCGGGACGCGGCTGCTCGCCGGTGCGCTCGATCCAGCCGCCGCCGAGGGAGCGGTACAGATCGACAAGGTTGGTGAGGCGCTGTAAGCGCGTCGAGACGAGCGTGAGCTGGGCGTTGTAGAAGGCGGTCTGCGCGATGAGCACGTTCAAATACGTGTCCGCGCCGTTCCGATAGCGGAAGTCCGCAAGCTCCAGGCTGCGCTGCTGCGTCGTCGTGTAGCGAGCCTGCGCGGCGAGCTGCTCGTCGTAGGTGCCGCGCGCAGCAAGCCCGTCCGCCACTTCACGAAAGGCGGTCTGGATGGCTTTTTCGTACTGCGCGATGCCGATGTCCTTCTGGATCTTCGCGACATCGAGGTTCGCCCGCAGCGCGCCGCCTTCGAAGATCGGGACCGTGATCGAAGGCAGGAACGACCAGGCCTGTGAGCCTCCGCCGAACAACCCGCCGAGAGTCGAGCTCGCAGTGCCGAGGCTGCCGGTGAGACTGATGCGCGGGAAAAATGCCGCCCGGGCGGCCCCGATATTGGCGTTCTCTGCGCGCAGCACCGCCTCGGCCTGCAGGATGTCCGGCCGGCGCGTGAGGAGGTCGGAGGGCAGTCCGGCCGGAATGTCGGCCAGGATCTTCTCCTCGCCCATCGGCAAAGGCGCCGGCAGGTCTGCCGGAAGCGGCTGGCCGACCAGCAGTACCAGTCCATTCTCAGCTTGCGCCCGCGCCCGCACCAGCGCGGCGTTGGTGGCGTTGGCCTGCTCTACGACGCTCTCTGCCTGGCGCAGCGTCAGCTCCGGAGCGGTACCGGTATCGAACTGCAGCTTCACGATCTTGTAGGAAGCCTGCGCCGTCTCGAGCGTCTGCTTGGTCACCGCCAGTTGCTCATCGAACGCGAGCATCGTGAGGTACTGATCGGCAACCTGGGACACGAGCAGGATCTCGGCGGCCTGGCGCGCGTACGCGGTGGCGAAGTACTGCTCGAGCGCAGCGTCGCTCAGGCTGCGCAGCCGGCCGAAAAAGTCGATCTCCCACGCAGCGGAAACACCCGCCTCGTAGGTGTGGGTGACAAGCGGATTGCCGCTCTGCGTCAGGCTGCCCGGTGTGCGCGAATGCGATGCATCGGCGAAGCCCGACACCTGCGGCAGCAGCGCGGCGCGCTGGATGCGGTATTGCGCCTGGACCTGGGCAACGTTCAGCACCGCCACGCGCAGGTCGCGGTTGTTCTGGAGCGCGAGCTCGACCAGCCGCTGCAGGCGCGGGTCGGCGAGAAAGTCGCGCCAGCCGATGTCCACGGCCGGGCTGCCGCCGGCAGGACCCGCCTTATATGCAGGTCCGGCCGGGAACTCGCCGGCCACCGGCGCCGCCGGCCGTTCGTATGCCGGCTGCATTGTCGAGCAAGCGGCGAGGGTTATCACTGAAGTAACCAGAAAGAATCTCTTCATGAGGCGGCTGGTACGGGGTTGGCCTTCGGCTTGCGCCTGAGCTTGTCAGTTACGAGGACGAAGAACATCGGGATCATGAACGTGGCCAGGAACGTCGCGCTCAGCATCCCGCCCAGCACGCCGATGCCGATGGCGTTCTGGCTGTGCGAGCCCGCGCCGTTCGCGAGCGCGAGGGGCAGCACGCCCAGCCCGAAGGCCATGGAGGTCATGACGATCGGGCGCATCCGCATGTGGGCGGCGTGGACCGCGGCGTCGAGGGCGCTCTTGCCCTCGGCCTGCAGCTCGCGCGCGAACTCGACGATCAGGATCGCGTTCTTCGCCGACAGGCCGATGGTCGTGAGCAAGCCCACCATGAAGTACACGTCGTTCGGCATGTGGAAGGTGGTCGCCGCGGCGAGCGCGCCGAGCACGCCGAAGGGCACCCCCATGATCACCGAGATGGGGATCGACCAGCTTTCGTAGAGCGCCGCGAGGCTGAGGAACACCACCAGGATCGAAAGCGCATAGAGCAGCGGCGCCTGTCCTCCGGAGAGCTGCTGCTGCAGCGAGATGCCGGTCCATTCGTATCCGATTCCAGCGGGCAGCTTTTCCGCCAGCGCCTCCATCGAGGCCATCGCCTGCCCGGTGCTGCGGCCTGCCGCCGCCTGCCCCTGGATCTCCATCGAAGCCACGCCGTTGTAGCGCTCGAGCTTCGGCGGTCCGAAGGTCCATTGGCCGGTGGCGAAGGACGAGAAGGGCACCATGGCACCCTTGTTGTTGCGCACGTAGAGCAGGTTCAGGTCCTCCGGGTTCATGCGGTACGGCGCATCGGCCTGCACGTACACCCGCTTGATGCGGTTGTCGGTATCGAGGAAGTTGTTGACGAAGCGCGAGCCCCAGGCGATCGAGAACGTCTGGTCGACGTCGGTGAGCGCGACGCCGAGCGCCGCCGCCTTCTCGCGGTCGACGTTGATCTTGAAGGTCGGGTTGTCGTCCTGGCCGTTGGCGCGCACCTGCGCGAGGCCCGGGTCCTGCGCCGCCATCTGGAGCAGCTGGTTGCGCGCCTGCATGAGCTTGTCGTGGCCGAGGCCGCCGCGGTCCTCGAGCTGGAAGTCGAAGCCCGACGAGGTGCCGAGGCCGCGGATCGGCGGCGGATTGATCGGCGTGATGGTCGCATCCTTGTACGAGCCGAAGCGCTGCGAGATCCGGCCGGTCAGCGCCTGCACGGAAAGGTCATTCGAAGTGCGCTGGCTCCAGTCCTTGAGCTGCACGAATATCTGGCCCTGGTTCTGGCCGCGGCCGGCGAAATTGTTCCCGTTCACGATGAACGTGGCGGCGACTGTGCTGCTCTCTTCCTTGAGCAGGTAGTTGCTGACATCGTCGAGCGCGATTCCGGTGCGCTCCTGCGTTGCGCCGGGCGGCGTCTGCACCTGCACGAAAAGATATCCCTGGTCTTCGTTCGGCAGGAACGAGGTGGGCAGGTGGACGAACAGCCATCCCACGGCCGCGATCACCACCGCATAGACGGCGAGGAAGCGGCCCGTGCGCGCAACGATGCCTCGCACGCCGCCGACATACCGGTCGCGGGCGCGGTCGAAGCGGCGATTGAACCAGCCGAAGAAGCCCCGCTTTTCGTCATGCCTCGTGGTGCTTCGCTTCAGGATGGTCGCGCACAGCGCCGGCGTCAGCGTCAGCGCCACGAACACAGAAAGAAGCATCGCCGAGACGATGGTGAGAGAGAATTCCCGGTAGATCGCGCCCACCGTGCCGCTCGAGAACGCGACCGGCACGAACACGGCGGAGATCACCATCGCCACGCCGACCAGCGCGCTGGTGATCTGCCCCATCGCCTTGCGGGTCGCTTCGAGCGGCGAGAGCCCTTCTTCTTCCATCACGCGCTCGACGTTTTCCACCACCACGATGGCGTCGTCCACCAGCAGGCCGATCGCGAGCACCAGGCCGAACATCGAAAGCGTGTTGATGGTGAACCCGAGCGCCGCCATCACGCCGAAGGTTCCCAGCAGCACCACCGGCACCGCGATCGAAGGAATGATGGTGGCGCGGATGTTCTGCAGGAAGAGGAACATCACCAGGAACACCAGCGCGATCCCCTCCAGCAGGGTTTTCACCACTTCCTGGATCGAGATCTTGATGAAAGGCGTCACGTCGTTCGGGTAGACGGCCTGCAGCCCGTGCGGAAAGTAGGGCTGGAGCTGCGCGATGCGCGCACGCACGGCATTGGCGGTCTGGAGCGCGTTGGCGCCGGTCGCGAGCTGGATGCCGATGCCGGAGGCGGGCTGGCCGTTGTACCGGTTGTCGATGTTGAAGCTTTCCGGGCCCAGGCCGACGCGCGCGACGTCGCGCAGCCTGACCTGCGAGCCGTCGGGCATGACCTTCAGCAGGATGGCGCCGAACTGCTCGGGGGTGCGCAGCAGGGTCGATTCGGTGATGGCCGCTGTCAGCTGCTGGTTCTGCACGGCCGGCGTGCCGCCGAGCTGGCCGCCGGAGATCTGCACGTTCTGCGCCTGCAGCGCTGCGGTGACGTCGAGCGGCGCAAGGGCGAAGCTGTTGAGCTTGTTCGGGTCGAGCCAGATGCGCATCGCGTACTGCGAGCCGAAGATGCTCAGGTTGCCGACGCCGTTGACCCGGCTGATCGGGTCCTGGACGTTCGATACGACGTAGTTGGCGATGTCGAACTTGTTCATGCTGTTGTCGGCCGAGACGAAACCGATCACCATCAGGAACGCGTTGGTCGACTTGGTGACGCGGATGCCGGCCTGCTGGACCTGCGTCGGCAGGTTCGGCGTCGCGAGTTGCAGCTTGTTCTGCACCTGCACCTGCGCGATGTTCGGATCGGTGCCGGTCGCAAAGGTCAGCGTGGTGGTCGATTGCCCGGTGTCGTCGCTGATCGAGGACAGGTAGAGCAGGTTGTCAAGGCCGCTCATCTGCTGCTCGATGACCTGCACTACCGTGTCCTGCACGGTGGTCGCCGAGGCGCCCGGGTAGGTGGTGCTGATCTGCACCGTGGGCGGCGCGATCGGCGGATATTGCTCGATCGGCAGCGAGAAGATCGAAAGCGCGCCGGCCAGCATGATGAGGACCGCTATGACGATCGCGAAGATCGGCCGGTCGATGAAGAATTTGGCCACTTAGTTCGCCTGGGCGAGCGGTTTTGCGGCGGAGGCGTCGACGGTGCGCACCAGCATTCCGGGCTGCACTTTCTGCACCCCCGACACGATGACGCGCTCGCCGTCTTGCAAACCACCGTCGACGACCCAGTTCGCGCCCGAAGTGCGGGTCGCCTGGATCGTGCGCAGCGCCACCTTGTTGTCCGGACCGACGACGAGCGCGGTGGCTTGCCCCTGCGGGTTGTGCGTTACGCCGACCTGCGGCACGAGCAGCGCATTGTCGTTCACGCCCTGCTCGATGCTCGCCCGCACGAACATGCCGGGCAGCAGTACGTGATCGGGATTCGGAAACACGGCGCGCACGGTCACCGAGCCCGTTCCCGGATCGACCGTGATGTCGGTGAACTGAAGCTCGCCTATGGCGGGGTACTGGGTGCCGTCTTCCAGGGTAAGCGTCACCTTGGCCTGATCGGGGCCGTTCAACTTCAGCTGCCCGCTCGCCACATCGCGGCGCAGCCGCAAGCCCGCAACGCTGGTTTGGGTGAGATCGACGTAGATCGGATCGATCTGCTGCACGGTGGTGAGAAGCGTCGCCGCGCTTGCCTGCACATAAGCGCCCTGGGTGACGAGCGACGGGCCGGTGCGGCCGGTGATCGGGGAGACGACGTCGGTATAGCCCAGGTTGATGCGGGCGGTCTGCACGGCCGCCTTGCCCGAGGCCACGTCGGCGGCGGCCTGACCTTGCGCGGCGATGGCGTTGTCGTACTCCTGCTTGCTGACGCCGTTGCCGCCGATGAGGATCTTGTAGCGCTCTGCCTGTGAGGTCATCGCTGCGAGGTTGGCTTGCGCCTTCTGCAGCGTGCCGAGCGCCATGTCCAGCGTGGCGCGGTACGGAGCAGGATCGATCTGGTAGAGCCGCTGCCCCACCTTGACGTCGGCGCCTTCCGTGAACTCGCGCTTGAGCACGATGCCGTCGACGCGCGCGCGCACCTGCGAGACTAGGTATGCGGAGGTACGACCCGGCAGCTCGGTGACGACTGGCACGCTCGACTTGCGGACGGTCACCACGGAGACTTCCGGCGGCGGCGGCGCCGGCGGTGCTTCTTTCGCGTTCACGCAGCCGCCGAGGACCACCAGCGCTACGAGCAGATTCAAAGTTCGATTCACTGATGCCTCCCGAATGGAATAGGGGAATTTTCAGGCGGCAACACGTCAGGATGGTTTCGCAACGCGCTCCTCCTGTTACCGTTGTAATGGCTTGGGCCCGGGGGCGTATCCATGTAGAGCAATGGGAACGACAAAAATCCCGGGCCACCGCCCTCACGGTGGCTGGCCGGGTTGCCGATCGCGCGAGAGGGAGGAGGAATCGCGCGGAGGGGGCTTTTGCGAAGCGAGATTCTTAGCCGACCTGGTTCTGAACGACGTTGTTGTCCGTCGACTCGCCCGCGTTCGGGCGGTACTGGTCGGCGCTCGCCACCATGTACGAGCTGTCGATCGCGCCAAGCTCGGGTTGATGCTGATCCGGCTCGCCGGCGGTGTTGCGGTACTGGTCGTTGGCGCCGGCGGCGAAAGC
>DATNMK010000006.1:0-2248 GCA_035602335.1 Burkholderiales bacterium | reverse complement strand
TCGACGCTGCGTGCCTTGAGCGTCTCGCGCTCGGCCTCCGCCATGCCGCGCATCTCGGGCTCGGTCGAGGGATCCGATATCAGCGCCTCGATACCGGCAATTTCCGCAGTAGCGGCGCGGTAGGCTTTCACGGCGTCGATCAGCGGATTGAGCTCGGCAAGCTCGCGCGTGATCCGCACATATTCCTCCGAGCCCACCTGGCCAAGCAACTGGGCCTCGAGCGAGGCGTGGTGCGCCAGCAGGATATCAAGTTTGGCTTCGGGAAGCATCGACATGGTCAGGTCTCGAATTGCGAAGGGAGCGTTGTGCGGGCAGAGCCTCGCTACAACGACAGCCCCTCGGCCTCGGCGAATGCAGTCAGCTTCTCGCGGATCGACACGCTGCCGGACGGCGCATCGAGCAGCGGCATCATGAGAGCTTCGGCCTTCTTGGCGTCGAGGTCGAGGATCATCGCCTTGACCGGACCGTGCCCGGTCGCGGACAGCGACAGCGAGCGGTAGCCCAAGGCGATCAGCGCCAGCGCGCCGAGCGGCTTTGACGCCATCTCGCCGCACAGCGAAGCGGATTTCTTCGCCGCATTGGCCTTGCGCACGATGTCACGCAACGCCCTTAAGATCGGGGCCGACATGGTGTCGAACCTTTCGGACACCTTGGCATTGCCGCGATCGACCGCAAACAAAAACTGAAACAGGTCGTTGGATCCGACCGAGACGAAATCGACCTTCTTCAGGAGTTCGTCGAGCTGATAGAGCAGCGCCGGCACTTCCACCATGGTGCCGACGTCGATGCGTTCCGGCAATGCGTGGCCGTGCTGGCGCAGATAGGTCAGCTCGCGCTCGACGATTCCCTTGGCGGAATCGAATTCGGCGACTTCGGTAATCATCGGAAACATGATGCGCAGCGCGCGGCCGCCACCGGCGCGCAGAAGTGCGCGGATCTGGCCGCGGAGCAGGCCGGGCCGGTCGAGGCCGAGCCGGATCGCGCGCCAGCCGAGCGCGGGATTTTCCTCGACGACGGTTTCCATATAGGGCAGCGCCTTGTCGCCGCCGATGTCCAGCGTCCGAAACGTCACCGGTTTCGGACCGGCGGCATCCAGCACCGCGCGGTACAGCGCAAGCTGGTCGCTGGTGCGCGGCAGGCTCTGGCCGACCATGAATTGCAGTTCGGTGCGGAACAGACCGATGCCGGCGCTGCCGGTGTCATCGATATGCGGTAAATCGATCACGAGGCCGGCGTTGATCATGAGCTCGATGTACTGGCCGTCCTTGGTCACGCAGGGCTTGTCACGCAGCGCCGAATACTGCGCCTGCCGCCGGGCGCGAAAACGTACCCGCTCCGCATAGGCCGATTCGATTTCCGCCGAAGGGCGGATGTAGATCGAGCCCGAGGTGCCGTCGACGATGATGGCGTTGCCGGGATCGGCGATGCCCGGCGCGTTCGGTATTTCGCCGACCGCGGGGATACCCAGCGCGCGCGCCACGATCGAGACGTGGGAATTGGCGGTGCCTTCCTCCAGCACCAGCCCGCGCAGGCGGTTGCGATCGTAGTCGAGCAAGGCCGCAGGCCCCATCGCGCGGGCGATCAGGATCGCATTGTCGGGCAGCTGTTCCCGGGAAGGCGCGTGATCCTGCCCCACCAGCTGCCGCATCAGGCGATGGCCGAGGTCTTCGAGGTCGTGCAGGCGATCGCGCAAATACGGATCGGTGGAACGCAGCATGCGCGCGCGGGTGTCGGACTGCACGCGCTCGACGGCGGCCTCCGCGGTGAGGCCGGTGGCGACTGCTTCGTGCAGTCTGTGCGACCAGCCGTGGTCGTTGGCGAACATCCGATAGGCTTCCAGCACGTCGCGGTGCTCGCCGCCTTCGGCGACGTCGCCGCGCTCCAGCATGCGGTCGAGGTCGGCGCGCAGTTTCGTCAATGCCGTATCCAGCCGCTTGATTTCCTTCGGCAGGTCCTCGGCGATGTAGTTGGTGATGACGACGCGCGGCTCGTGCAGCACCACATGGCCGAGCGCGATGCCGTCGGACAGGATGGCGCCGGTCTTGTGCAGCGAATGCCGTGCGGCGGGCTCGGCGCCGGGCTGCGCCAGCGCCGACAATTCGCCCGAGGCGATCATCTCCGCCAGCACCATCGCGGTGGTCTGCAGCGCCTCGACCTCTTCCTCGACATAGGTGCGCTTGGCGCGGTTCTGCACCACCAGCACGCCGAGCGTATTGCCGGCGCGCAGGATCGGAACGCCGAGGAACGA
>DATNMK010000005.1:0-4396 GCA_035602335.1 Burkholderiales bacterium | reverse complement strand
GGGGGGGGGAGCCTGTGCATCGGCGGCGGCGAGGCGACCGCGATGGCGATAGAACTCGCCTGAATGCTTAAGCGGCAACTTCAGGCGTTGCTCGATCGCTCGCGCTTTCTTCGGCCTTATCGCTTTCGCGTCGTGACGGTGAAAGACGGCCAATGCACCTTGGAGCTCCCCCATCGCCCGATCCTCGAACGCCCTGGCGGAATCATCAACGGGCCGGCGCTGATGGCGGCTGCCGACTGCGCGATGTGGCTCGCGATCAAGGGCCGGCTCGGCGTGGAGCAGGACGCGCTGACCTCGGAGCTGAACACCGCGTTTCTCTCCCCGGCCATAGGCGAGCATGTGTACTGCACGGCCGAGATCCTGAAGATGGGCAGGCGCCGCATCTACGGCGTGGCGAAATGCCATGCCAAGAACGGCCGCCTGTTCAGTCATCACACCCTGACTTACATCCGGCCCGACTAGATGCAGCACGAAGAAATCCGCCAGGCGGTGCGACGCTTCGCGCAGGAACAGCTGGCGCCGAACGCCGCCCGCTGGGACCGAGAAAAGCACTTTCCGAAGGAAGCGCTGAAAGGTCTCGCCGCCATGGGCCTGTATGGCGTCGCCATCGCGGAGCAATGGGATGGCGCGGGGCTCGACTACACCTCGCTCGCCGTGGCGTGCGAGGAGATCGCGGCCGGGGACTGTTCGACCGCCACCATCGTTGCGGTAAATAACCTGGTGGCAGGCATCGTCTCGGGTTACGGCAATCCGGCTCAAAAGCAAAAATTCCTGAAACCCCTTGCCAGGGGTGAAATGCTCGGCGCCTTCGCGCTGACCGAGCCGCACGTCGGCTCGGACGCGGCGGCGATCACCACGCGCGCCGAGCGCCAGGGCGGGAATTACGTGCTGAATGGCGTCAAGCAGTTCATCACTTCGGGCAAGAACGCCGACGTCACGGTCGTTTTTGCGGTCACCGACAAGAACGCAGGCAAGCGCGGCATCAGCGCCTTTCTGGTGCCGACCTCGACGCCCGGCTACGTCGTCGCCCGCATCGAGGAGAAGGCCGGGCAGCGCGCCTCGGACACCGCGCAGATCGTTCTGGAGAATTGCACAACAGAGCATTTGCTGGGCGAGGAAGGGGCGGGCTATCGGATTGCGCTTGCGAACCTCGAATCTGGCCGGATCAACGTCGCGGCCCAATCCACCGGCGTTGCGCGCGCCGCGCTCGAAGCCGCCGTCGCCTATGCGCGCGAGCGAAAAAGCATGGGCAAGACCTTGATGGAGCACCAGGCGGTCAACTTCCGCCTCGCCGACATGGCGACGAAGGTCGAAGCCGGGCGCCAGCTCTACCTGCACGCCGCGTCGCTACGCGATGCCGGGCGGCCCTGCATCAAGGAAGCGTCGATGGCCAAGCTCTTTGCCTCCGAAATGGCCGAGGAGGTCTGCTCAGACGCGATCCAGATCCACGGCGGCTACGGCTACGTCGCCGGCTTTCCGGTCGAGCGGCTGTGGCGCGACGTGCGCGTCACGCAGATCTACGAAGGCGCGAGCGATATCCAACGCCTGGTGATTGGACGCGCCCTGGAGGAGGGATGACGGCGATCAAAAGCCAGGTCAATTCGCGCTCGGCCGAGTTCCGTGGCAATGCCGAGCGCATGCGAAATCTCGTCTCCGACCTGAGAGAAAAGATCTCCACCGTCACGCAAGGCGGCGACCAGGCCGCGCGCGACAAGCATCTCGCGCGCGGCAAAATGCTGCCGCGCGAGCGGGTCAACAAGCTGCTCGACCCCGGCTCGCCGTTTCTCGAGATCGGCCAGCTCGCCGCCTGGGGGATGTATAGCGGAGACGTCCATTCCGCCTCGATGATCTGCGGCATCGGACGGGTCGCCGGGCGCGAATGCGTGATCGTCGCCAACGACGCCACCATCAAGGGCGGCACCTATTACCCGATGACAGTAAAGAAGCACCTGCGCGCGCAGGAGATCGCGGCGCAGAACCGGCTGCCGTGCATCTATCTCGTCGATTCCGGCGGCGGTTACCTGCCAGAGCAGGACAACGTGTTTCCCGACCGCGAGCACTTCGGACGCATCTTCTACAACATCGCCAACATGTCGGCGGCCGCGATCCCGCAGATCGCCTGCGTGATGGGCTCCTGCACGGCCGGCGGCGCCTACGTGCCGGCGATGTCCGACGAATCGATCATCGTCAAAGGCCAGGGCACGATCTTTCTCGGCGGCCCGCCGCTGGTGAAGGCAGCGACCGGCGAGGTGGTGACGCCCGAAGAGCTCGGCGGCGCCGAGGTGCATACGCGCGTGTCCGGGGTCGCCGACCACTACGCGCTCGACGACGCGCACGCGCTTTCGATCGTCCGTCGCATCATTGGCAATCTGAATATGAAGAAGGAGGTAACGCTGGATCTGCGCGAGCCGCGAGAGCCTCTTTACCCCGCCGAAGAGCTCTACGGCGTCATTCCCGCCGATCCGCGCAAGCCCTACGACGTGCGAGAGATCATCGCCCGCGTGGTCGACGGCTCGGAGCTCGGCGAGTTCAAGCAGAACTACGGCACCACGCTCGTCACCGGCTTTGCGCACCTGCACGGCTATCCGGTGGCGATCCTCGCCAATAACGGCATCCTGTTTTCAGAGTCCTCGCTCAAGGCGACGCACTTCATCGAGCTCGCCTCCCAGCGCGGCATTCCGCTTCTCTTTCTGCAGAACATCACCGGCTACATGGTCGGCAAGAAGTACGAGTCGGGCGGCATCGCGAAGGACGGCGCCAAGATGGTGACCGCGGTCGCTACCGCGAGGGTGCCGAAGTTCACCCTGATCGTCGGCGGGTCGTTCGGCGCCGGCAATTACGGCATGTGCGGCCGCGCCTACTCGCCGCGGTTCCTCTGGATGTGGCCGAACGCCCGCATCTCCATCATGGGCGGCGAGCAGGCGGCGAGCGTGCTGGCGACCGTCAAGGGCGATTTCGTCTCGAAGGGCGACGAGGAGAAATTCAAGCAGCCGATCCGCAGCCAATACGAGCGCCAGGGGCATCCTTACTACGCGAGCGCGCGGCTGTGGGACGACGGCGTGGTCGATCCCGCCGATACGCGCCGGTTGCTCGGCCTCGCGATCTCGGCCTCGCTCAACGCGCCGATCGAGCAGACCAAATTCGGCATCTTCAGGATGTAGCCATGTCAGAGCATCGCGCGACTGTCGAGTGGCGCCGTAACGGCGCCGAGTTCAAATACGAAACCTATCCTCGTAATCACGAGCTGCGCTTCGATGCCGTTTCGGTCCGGGCGGCTGCCGCGCCAGAGAATATCCCCGCTACTGCGGCCGGCGCCGCGGGTGTCGACCCGGAGCAGGCCTTCGTCGGCGCGCTCTCGTCCTGTCACATGCTGTGGTTCCTGCATCTCGAGGTCAGCTTCTCGGGACAAAAACCGACGCAAGAAGAGCACGAGGCGCTTCACGAACAGGCGCACAAGAAATGCTTCATCGCCAATTCGGTAAAGAGTGCCGTGCGCATCGAGCCGAGGCTCGCTTGAACGTCCTCGTCGACAAGAAAGACGGCATTGCCCGCGTGACGCTCAACCGCCCCGAAGTGCGCAACGCATTCGATGACGTCCTCATTGCCGAGCTGACGAAAATCTTCGCGGATATAAGGAACGACAAGGCGATCCGCGCCATGGTGCTCGCGGGCAACGGCCCGGCATTCTGCGCCGGCGCCGACCTCAACTGGATGAAACGCATGGCGGGCTACGGCTACGACCAGAATCTCGCCGACGCGCGCGCCCTTGCCGACATGCTCGCCACGCTCGATCGCCTGCCCAAGCCGACGATCGCGCGCGTGCACGGCCCTGCCTTCGCCGGCGGCACCGGTCTCGTCGCCGCCTGCGACATCGCCATCGGCACGCCGGAGGCCAAGTTCTGCTTCTCCGAGGCGAAGCTCGGCCTTTCTCCGGCGACGATCAGCCCCTACGTGATGCGCGCCATCGGCGAGCACGCTGCGCGGCGCTATTTCCTCACGGCGGAGGTATTCGACGCCGCCGAGGCATTCCGCATCGGCCTTCTGTCAGCGCTGGTGCCCTCCAACGAGTTGGACTCGACGGTTGAAGAAATCATCAAGAACCTCCTCACTGGGGGAAGCGAAGCGCATGCAAAAATAAAAGAGCTGATTCGCGCCGTTGCCGGACAGACGGTGGACGTAGCGCTGGTCGCAGACACCGCGCGGCGCATCGCCGAGATCCGCGTCTCGCCCGAAGGCAAGGAAGGCATCGCCTCGTTTCTCGAGAAGCGCAAGCCGTCCTGGACAGGCAGAAAAAGCTGACGTGTTCGGCAAAATCTTGATCGCCAACCGCGGCGAGATCGCATGCCGGGTGATGCGCACGGCGCGGCGGCTCGGCGTGCGAACGGTCGCGGTGTAT
>DATNMK010000004.1:0-11814 GCA_035602335.1 Burkholderiales bacterium | reverse complement strand
CGGCTTCCTGGCGCTTAGCGAGCCACTTGCCGAGCGCTACGACGATCACCACGCCGACCGCGCCGGACGTCAACTCCAGGCTGAGGCCGGCGAGCATCGGCTTGCCATTCACGAATTCGGCGCCGAGGCCGCTCAGCAACCCCGCCAGGGCCGGGTCGGTCACCAGCATCTCGCCAGCCACCCAGCCGATCAACGCACCGCCAATCGTTATGATGACCGGGAAGCGTTCCATAAGTTTCAGCAGCAGCGTGGCGCCGAAGATGACCAGCGGGATCGAGATCGCGAGACCGAGGATCAGCAAGAGGACGCTGCCGCGCGCCGCGGCCGCCACGGCGATGACGTTGTCCAGGCTCATCACCAGGTCGGCGATCAGGATGGTCTTGATCGCGGAAAGGAGCTGGTCGCTCGCCTCGATCTCCGCGTCGTCTTCCTCTGGCACCAGCAGCTTCACGCCGATCCAGAACAGCAGCAGGCTGCCGACGAGCTTGAGCCAGGGAAGCGACAGCAGCGCCACCGCGAACAGCGTGAGGATGATCCGCATCACAATCGCCGCTGCAGAACCCCAGATCACCGCCTGCATCTGCTGCTTCGCCGGCAGCGAGCGCGCGGCGAGCGCGATCACCACCGCGTTGTCGCCCGACAGGATGATGTTGACGCCGATGATCGTGGCGAGCCCAACCCAGAATTCGGCCGAGGCCAGATATTCGAACATCATTTATTCTAGAACAGACCGACAACCTTGCCGTCGACCAGGTCGATCTTGTTCGCAGCCGGCACCTTCGGCAGGCCCGGCATGGTCATGACGTCGCCGCAGATCATCACCACAAACTCGGCGCCAGCGGCGAGCCGTACTTCGCGCACGTTGACAGCGTGGTTCGACGGGGCGCCGCGCAGCTGGGCGTCGGTGGAAAACGAGTACTGGGTCTTGGCCACGCAGACCGGATAGTGGCCGTAGCCGTCGTCCTGCAGCTTCTTGATCTGGGCGCGCACCTTGGTGTCGGCCGTCACCTCGGAGGCGCGATACACCTTCTTGGCGATCTTGTTCATCTTGTCCCAGAGCGTGTCGTGGTCGTCGTACACGTAGGAAAACTTGTTCGGCTTCTCGCACAGCGCGACGACGATCTTCGCGAGCTCGGCGGCGCCCTTGGCACCGTCGCCCCAGTGGGTCGCGAGCACCGCGGGGACCCCCATTTTTTTCATTTTTGATTGCAAAAGTTCGATTTCAGCCGGCGTGTCGAAGGTGAAGCGATTGATCGACACCACGCACGGGATGCCGTAGACGTTCTGCACGTTGTCGACGTGCCGCTCCAAGTTGACCAGGCCTTTCTCGAGCGCGGCAACGTCCTCCCTGTTCACTTGCTTGACGTCGACGCCTCCGTGATACTTGAGCGCCCGGATGGTAGCCACGATTACCGCCGCGTTCGGGCGCAGCCCCGACATCCTGCATTTGATGTCGATGAACTTCTCCGCGCCGAGGTCGGCGCCGAAGCCGGACTCGGTCACCACGTAGTCGACCAGCTTCATCGCGCTGCGGGTCGCGACCACCGAATTGCAGCCGTGCGCGATGTTGGCGAACGGCCCGCCGTGGATAAACGCCGGGTTGTTGTCCAGCGTCTGCACCAGGTTGGGATTGAGCGAGTCCTTTAGCAGTACCGCCATCGCGCCATCCGCCTTGAGCTCGCGTGCGGTGACGGGCTTCTGCTCGCGCGTATAGCCGATGACGATGTCGCCGAGGCGCTTTTTCAGGTCCTCGAGCGAGGTCGCGAGGCAGAAAATGGCCATTACCTCGGAGGCGACCACGATGTCGAAGCCATCCTCGCGCGGGAAGCCGTTCGCGGTGCCGCCTAGCGCGACCACGATGTCGCGCAGCGCGCGGTCGTTCATGTCCACGACCCGGCGCCACTGAATGCGCCGCGGATCGATGCCCAGCTCGTTGCCGTGGTGGATGTGGTTGTCGATCATCGCCGCGAGCAGATTGTTAGCGAGTCCGATCGCCGAAAAATCGCCGGTGAAGTGCAGGTTGATGTCCTCCATCGGCACCACCTGCGCATAGCCACCCCCTGCCGCACCGCCCTTCACGCCGAACACCGGCCCCAGGGACGGCTCGCGCAGGCAGATCATCGCCTTCTTGCCGATGTGGTTGAGCGCGTCGCCGAGGCCGACCGTGGTGGTGGTCTTGCCCTCGCCCGCCGGCGTCGGCGTCATCGCCGTCACCAGGATCAGCTTGGCGTCCTTCTTCGGCTTAAGCGAGTCGAGGTAGTCGAGATGCACTTTGGCCTTGTAATGGCCGTAGGGCTCGAGGTGCTCCTCGGGAATGCCGAGCTTCTCGCGCGCCACCGCAGAAATGCGGTGCATTTTCGCTGCCTGTGCGATTTCGATGTCCGACGGCATGGTGGTTCCAGGATTGCGGTTGGAAGGCGGGATTGTGGAAGAGGGCCGCCCGGCGCGGCCTTGACGGAAATCAAGGCTCTTCACAGAATGCGGCAGGGAGGTATGCAGCATGTCCAATAATTTGACTCGGATTGCAACCGGGCTGGCATGCGTGGTCGGTCTCGCAAGCGCCCAGGCGCAAGCCCCCGGCGTGACCGCCACCACGATCCTCATTGGCCAGTCGGCGCCGCTCACCGGCGCCAACGCCGAGTTGGGTAACGACATCCGCAACGGCGCGCTCGCCTATTTCAAGAAGGTTAACGAGGCGGGCGGCGTGAACGGCCGCAAGATCGAGCTGACGACGCTCGACGACGCGAACCAGGTGCCGCGCGCCGAGGCCAACACCAAGAAGCTGCTCGAGGAAGCGAGGGTGTTCGCCCTGTTCGGGTACGCCAGCGCCACGCTGTCGCGTCCTGCCCTGCCGATCGTTGAGCAGCACAAGGCGCCTTTCCTTTCCCCGTTCACCGGCGCGGACCCGATGCGTGTGTTCAACAAGTACGTCTACAACATACGCGCGAGCTACGCCGACGAGCTCGAGAAAATCGTCGAGCACTACAGCACGTTCGGCATCAAGCGCTTCGCGATCGTGTATTACGACGACGCGGTCGGCAAGGAGAATCTTACCGCGGTGGAGCGGGCGCTGAAAAAGCGCAATCTTGCGCCTGTCTCCATCGGATCATTCAAGGACCGCGCCAAGCCCGACATTGATGGCGGTGTGAAAGAAGTGCGCAAAGGCGATCCCGAGGTAGTGATTTTCACGACGCTTTATAAAGCGACGTCCGAATTCATTAAGAGCGCCCACCAAGCGGGTTTCCGCGCACAGATGGTCAGCAACTCGTTCCCGGGCGCGAGTCCGCTCGCCAAGGAGCTGGGCAAGGAGGGAGCGGGCGTGGCGATCGCCCAGGTGGTGCCGCCGCCCACCAAGCGCTCGGTGCCGGTGGTGAAGGAATACCAGGAAGCGATCGAGAAGCAGCTCGGCAAGAAGGAATATTCCTTCACCTCGCTCGAGTCGTTCATCGCCGCGAAGGTGACCGTGGAGGCGCTGCGGCGCGCCGGCCGGCAACTCACGCGCGAGGGTTTTATGCAAGCGCTCGATGGCATGCACAACTACGACGCCGGCGGCTACCTGGTCAGCTTCTCGCCGAACAACCACAACGGCAGCTCGTACGTCGAGATGACCGTGATCGGCAAGGACCTGAAGTTCAACTACTGAGCTGGTCGTCGATTTCGGACACGCCGGCGACGCCCGCGCACACCTCGTGCACTGCGTTGTGCAGCTCGGCGGTCTCCACGGTGCCGGCCAGCGTAAGGCGGCCGCGCTCGGCGCTTAGCGAAATGCGCACGTCGCGCGTGCGCGGCGAAAGCCGCAGCGCGGCGCGCGCGCGCCAGGTGAGCGCCACGTCCGCCAGCCGCTGGCGCGACTGCTCGGTCTCGGCGAACTCGGCGGAGTCGACGAGCCTCATGATCTGGTCGACGCACTCGTCGATGCCCACCCGCCGCGTGTTGAGCACCAGGTCGTAGTTCTCGGGCTCGCTCCACTGCACCGAGAAATTGCGCCGCATGATCGCGCCATGCGCTTCGTCGCTGTTGTGGATTTCCTCGCTGACCTTGCCGTCGTCGTCGCTGCCGACGCGGTCGAGCATGCGCTGCTTGCGCACTTCGAAGGGCGCGCACACCCGCACGCACACGGCGTGCGGCACGTTCTGCAGCAGATGGGTGGCGCCCCAGCCGCGAATCACCGCGCCGCGGCCCTGCAGCGCGAAGTTGATGATCTCCTCGGGCGGGAAAATGGCCGGGCTGGTGCGCTCGGCGGTCAGCCGCTCCGCAAGCCCGCCGTGCGGGTCGAGCAGGCGTACGACGTGGCTCTTGCGCACCCGCATGCGGTCGGCGAGATGATCGATGACTTCGTGGTAGATGAGCGGCACGCCGAGCGCCTGGCTGAGGCTGGCGGCGACGTCCTTGCCGAGCGAGCCCATCTCACGCGTGATCGCGACGAGCGGCACAGCTTTCTCCCGAGAAGTTCAGCCGTAGAGCTCGCCGAGTGTACGCCCTTTTCCGTAGCCAGGGTCGCCCGGGCGCTGGCCGCCTTTGGTCACCCGCACCGCGCAATACTTGAATTCCGGAATCTTGCCGAAGGGGTCGAGCGCCGGGTTGGTCAGCTCGTTGGCCGCCGCCTCGTAATAGCAGAACGGAATGAACACCGCGCCGCGCGGCATGCCGTCATCGGCCCGCGCGTACAACGCGATCTTGCCGCGCCGCGATTCGACGCTCACGATCTCGCCCGGCTTCGCGCCGAGCGCCGCGAGATCGAGCGGATGGATCGACGCCACCGGCTCGGGCTCGATGGCGTCGAGCACGCCGGAGCGGCGCGTGATGGCGCCGGTGTGCCAGTGCTCGAGCTGGCGCCCGGTGATGAGCACCATCGGGTAGTCCCGATCGGGGCGCTCATCGGCCGTGATCAGGTCCGCCGGGACAAATTTCGCGCGGCCGGTGGCCGTCGGGAAATGCGTCTGGAAGACGACCGGCTGTCCCGGATCGCCCTCGTTCTCGCAAGGGTAGGTGACCGACGAGTCGCGCTCCAGGCGCTCCCAGGTGATGCCTTTGATGGAATCCATGCAGCTTCTCATCTCATTGAAAACTTCTCTGGGATGAGAGTAATCCCAAGACAACCCCAACCTCTTGGCGAGCTCGACGATGATCCACAGGTCCTCGCGCGCTTCGCCGGGCGCCTTGAGCGCCTTGCGGCCGAGCTGAACCATGCGATCGGTATTGGTGACGGTGCCGTCCTTCTCCGGCCAGGCCGTCGCCGGCAGCACGACATCGGCGAGATACGCGGTCTCGGTGAGGAAGATGTCCTGCACCACGAGGTGCTCGAGCTTCGCCATGGCAGATCGAGCGTGCTCGAGGTCCGGATCCGACATCGCCGGGTTCTCGCCCATGATGTACATGCCGCGGATGCTTCCGTCGTAGGCGGCATTCATGATCTCGACCACGGTGAGGCCCGGTTTCTTGTCGAGCGCCATGCCCCAGAGCTTCTCGAAGCGCCGGTTGGCATCCGGGTGGTCGACGCGCTGATAATCGGGAAACACCATCGGGATGAGCCCCGAATCGGAGGCGCCTTGCACGTTGTTCTGCCCGCGCAACGGATGCAGCCCGGTCCCCGGCCGGCCGATCTGGCCGGTCATCAGGGTGAGCGCGATCAGGCAGCGCGCATTGTCGGTGCCGTGCACGTGCTGGCTGATTCCCATGCCCCACAGGATCATCGAGCCCTTGGAAGTCGCGTACAGCCGCGCGACTTCGCGGATCGTCTGCGCCGGGACGCCGCACACCGGCGCCATCTTCTCCGGCGAGAAGCCCTTGGAATTTTCCTTCAGAGCTTCATAACCGCTGGTGCGATCGCGAACAAAGGCTTCATTCACGAGCCCTTCGTCGATGATGGCGTGAATCATCGCGTTCAGCAGCGCGACGTCGGTGTCGGGCTTGAACTGCAGGAAATGCGTCGCGTGGCGCGCGAGCTCGTTGCGCCGCGGATCCGCGACGATCAGCTTCACGCCGTTCTTCGCCGCGTTCTTCATCCAGGTCGCGGCGACCGGGTGGTTCGAAGTCGGGTTGGCGCCGATCAGGAACACCACCTCGGCGTTCAGCACGTCGTTCACCTGGTTCGATACCGCGCCGGAGTTGATGCCTTCCATGAGCGCCGCGACCGAGGACGCGTGGCACAGGCGCGTGCAGTGGTCGACGTTGTTCGTGCCGAAGCCGGTGCGCACCAGCTTCTGGAAGAGGTAGGCCTCCTCGTTCGAGCCTTTGGCGGACCCGAAGCCGGCCAGCGCGAATTTGTCTTCCTGCTGAATTTTCTTTAATCCGGAAGCCGCGAAGTCGAGCGCCTCTTCCCACGTGGCCTCGCGAAAAACCTCCGACCAGTCGCCGGGATCGACCACGAAGTCCGCCGATTTTTGAATTCCGGGTTTTCGAATCAAAGGTTTCGTCAGGCGGTGCGGATGATGCGCGTAATCGAATCCGTAGCGGCCCTTGACGCAGAGCCGGCCATGGTTCGACGGGCCGTCCTTGCCGGTGACGAACTGGATCTTGTTTTCCTTCACGTGATAGGTGAGCAGGCAGCCGACGCCGCAGAACGGGCACACCGAGTCGATCTTCTTGTCGATGATCTGCAAGCCGGCGTCGCGCGCCGGCATCAGCGCGCCGGTCGGGCAGGCCTGCACGCACTCGCCGCAGGCGACGCAGGTGGACTCGCCCATCGGGTCGTCGAAGTCGAACACGATCTTCGAGTGGTCTCCCCGTCCGGCGTAGCCGATGACGTCATTCACCTGCTCCTCGCGGCAGGCGCGCACGCAGCGCGTGCACTGGATGCAGGCATCCAGATTGACGGCCATCGCGGGATGAGAGAGATCGGGCCTGGGCTGTTCCCTTCCTTTGAATCTGGGTAGTCCGACGCCGAGCTTCTGCGCCCACTGGTCGAGTTCCGAATCCCGCCGGTAGTCGGTTTCCGGCATGTCCGAGAGCAGCAGCTCGAGGACCATCTTCTGCGAGGCAAGCGCGCGCGGCGAATCGGTTGTGACTTCCATTCCCTGTGTCGGGAAGCGGCAGCATGAAGGGGCGAGCGTGCGCTCTCCCTTCACCTCGACCATGCAGACGCGGCAATTGCCGTCGGGCCGGTAGCCCGGCAAATAGCACAGATGGGGAATCTCGACGCCGTGGCGCCTGGCGCACTCGATGATGATCTCGTCCGGACGCCCCACGACCGTGAGTCCGTTGAGCTTGAACTCGATCGGCATCATCGCGACCTGCTGTTGGGTCACCCGGTCCATCACTGCACCTCTTGCGGGAAGTATTTCATGACGGTCAACGCGGGATTGGGCGCCGCCTGGCCCAGGCCGCAGATCGAAGCGTCCATCATGGTCTGTGAAAGCTCGTTTAGCAACGGCTGGTTCCATTGGCGCTCGCCCATCAGCGCCAGCGCCTTGGCGGTGCCGACGCGGCAGGGCGTGCACTTGCCGCAGGATTCCTCGTGGAAGAACTTCATCAGGTTGGCGGCCGCCGCCGCCGCGCGGTCGCGCTGCGACAGGATCACCACCGCCGCCGAGCCGATGAAGCTGCCGTAGGGCTGCAGCGTGTCGAAGTCGAGCGGGATGTCGCCTTTCGCCGCGGGCAGGATGCCGCCCGAGGCGCCGCCCGGCAGGTAGGCGTAGAGCTGATGGCCGTCGAGCATGCCGCCGCAGTACTCGTCGATCAGCTCGCGCACCGTGATGCCGGCCGGAGCGAGGTGCACGCCGGGCTTCTTCACCCGCCCCGACACGGAGAACGAGCGCAGCCCCTTCCTGCCGTTGCGGCCATGGCCGACGAACCAGGCCGCGCCCTGCTCGACGATCTGCCGCACCCAGTACACCGTCTCCATGTTGTGCTCGAGGGTGGGACGGTTGAAGAGGCCTACCTGAGCGACGTAAGGCGGGCGCAGGCGCGGCATGCCGCGCTTGCCCTCGATCGACTCGATCATCGCCGACTCTTCGCCGCAGATGTACGCCCCGGCGCCGCGGCGCACGTGAATCGGCGGTAACGCGCAAAGCGGGTCGTTTTTCAACTTAAGCAATTCTTTTTCTAAAACGGCACGGCAGCCGGCATATTCATCCCTGAGGTAGATGTAGATCTCGCCCACGCCCGCGCACCAGGCGGCGACCAGCGTGCCTTCCAGAAAGCGATGCGGATCGCGCTCGAGGTACCAGCGGTCCTTGAAGGTGCCCGGCTCGCCCTCGTCGATGTTCACCGCCATGAGACGCGGCGCGAGCTCCGCGGCGACGATGCGCCACTTGCGCCCCGCCGGAAAGCCGGCGCCGCCCAGGCCGCGCAGGCCGGATTCCTCCATGATCTTGGTGATCTCCTCGCGCGTGCGCTTGCCCGCGAGGCAGTCGGCGATCAGCTTGTAGCCGCCGTACTTCTTGTACTGCGCGTAGTCCACATATTCGGGCTCGGCGCAAGCGAACTCTCTTTTCTCTACCGCGGCCCTTACCGACTCGACGCTCGCGTTGCCGATGGGGTTCTGTCCCACCACCACGCAGGGCGCGACCTCGCAGCGGCCGACGCAGGGGGCCGGGATCACGCGCACCTCTTTTCCAAAGGCAAGATTCTTGAGAAGAGATTGCGCGCCGGCCAGCTCGCACGCGATGGAGTCGCAAACCCGGACCGTGAGAGGCGGCGGCGGCGTTTCGCCCTCCTTCACCACCTCGAAATGGTGGTAGAAGGTCGCCACCTCGTACACCTCGGCGAGCGCCAGGCGCATTTCCTCCGCCAGCGCGGCGAGATGCGCCGCCGGCAGGTGGCCGTAGCGGTCGTTGATGCGGTGCAGGTGCTCGATCAGCAGGTCGCGGCGCCGGGGGGCGTCGCCTAGCAGCCCCCGCACGTCCTCGAGGGCCTTGGCGTCGACGATTCTGCCCTTCGGGGTGGAGCGGACTTTGCGTTTCATGGCGAGCTCTATTATCAGCCCGCGCGTGACAGCCGATTCTTGACTGCGGTCAAGTAGACTCGCGGGATGAAATATCGACTTCTTGGCCGTACCGGCGTCCAGGTTTCCCAGCTTTGCTTCGGCACGATGCCCTTCGGCGGAGACGCCGACGAGGCGACGTCGGCGCAGCTGTACCGGGCCGGCCGCGACGCCGGCATCAATTTTTTCGACACCGCGGACCAGTACAACAAGGGCCGCTCGGAGGAAATTCTCGGCGCTCTGATGCACGCACACCGCGACGAGCTGGTCGTCGCGACCAAGTGCTACAACCCCTCGGGCAGCGACATCAATGCCCGCGGCGGCTCGCGCCGGCATGTCAGCCGCGCCGTGGAAGCCAGCCTCAGGCGCCTGCGGACCGACCGCGTGGAGGTTCTCTACCTCCACCAGTACGACCCGCTCACTCCGATCGAGGAATCGATGCGCGCGCTGGAGGACCTCGTGCGCGCCGGCAAGGTGCTCTACCCGGCCGTGAGCAATCACGCCGCCTGGCAGACGCAACAGGCGCTCGAGGCGCAGGAGCGCCGCGGCTGGGCGCGCCTGCAGGTCACCCAGCCGATGTACAACCTGGTGAAGCGCCAGGCCGAAGTCGAGATCCTGCCGATGGCGCAGGCGAACGGCCTCGCCGTCGTGCCATACAGCCCCGCGGGCGGCGGCCTGCTCACGGGCAAATATGCGCACAAGGACACGGCGACGGGGCGACTCGCGACGAACAAGATGTACGAGAACCGCTATGGCGAACAGTGGATGCACGAGGTGGCGGCGAAGTTCGCGGCGTTCGCCGGGAAACGCGGCCTTCATCCGATGAGCCTGGCGGTCGCCTGGGTCGCCGCCCATCCTGCGGTCACGGCGCCGATCATCGGCGCACGCAACCTCGACCAGCTGCGGCCTTCGCTCGATGCCGTGAATATCGACATGACGCCCGAGCTGCGCGCCGAGATCGCCGCGCTGTCGCGCACGCCGCCGCCGGCGACCGACCGGCTCGAAGAGCAAAAGCGCTAAAGCGCATGTGCCGCGCCCTCCTCTACCTGGGCCAGCCCGTGCTGCTCGATAACCTGCTGTTCCAGCCGGACTCGGCGCTGGTGCGCCAGAGCTACATGCCGAAGATGCTGAACCTGCTCAACCTCGCCGGGTTCGGCCTGCGCGCCTGGGACCCGGGATCGCACGAGCCCGACAAGCCCTACTTCTACGGCTCGCCCTCGCTGCCGGTGTTCGACCGCAACCTGAAGAACCTGGCCGAAAAAGTGCGCGCGGGCTGCGTGCTCGCGCACGTGCGCGGCGTCGCGTATTCCACGACGGTCGAGATCTCGCTGCAGAACGTGCATCCGTTCCAGTTCGACGGCCTGCCGTGGGCGCTCGCGCACAACGGCGATCTCGCCGGCATTGCCGACATGAAGCCCCATCTCGCGCCGCACGTGAAGCCGCAATTCCTGTCGCGCATCCGCGGCACCACCGATAGCGAATGGATCTACGCTCTTTTTGTCTCTCAGCTAAGCGATCCGCACGCACCGGCGAATGAAAATGAAGTATTCAGCTCTCTGGAAAGGACCCTGGCGATCCTGCGCAAGGCGCGCGAACGCCTCGGCATCGCGGCTTCCTCCTCGGTGAATCTGTTCATCGCCAACGGCAGCCAGCTCGCCGCGCTGCGCTACTGCTTCGACTTCGGCTGCTATCGCACCGACGACCCGGCGCACGTGCACGAGGCCAACCTGAGCTACCTGTCGCTCTGGTACACGCTCGGACGCGACTACGGGATGCACGACGGCGAGTGGAAGATGACCGGGGGCGCCGAGCACGCCGACTCGATCATCGTCGCTTCCGAGCCGCTGACGCGCGACACCTCGTCGTGGGTCGAGCTGCCCGAATACGGGGCCCTCTTCGCCGAGGTGCGTAACGGCCGCCCGCGCGCCTCGGTGCGGCTCCTCGACTAGCGCCGCGGCGGCGCCTCCGCGCTCCAGCCGCCGCCCAGCGCCTTGATCAGCGCGACGCTGGCGGTAAGGCGCCGGCCGAGCAGGCTCGCCG
The DNA here is from genome assembly GCA_035602335.1 of Burkholderiales bacterium. GTDB lineage: Bacteria > Pseudomonadota > Gammaproteobacteria > Burkholderiales > SG8-39 > SCGC-AG-212-J23. Next base: position 851 of record DATNMK010000004.1, on the reverse strand, counting down.
CGGTGCGCTCGTTGGCGAGCAGCGTCGCCTGCGCCGCAATCACGTTGAGGTAGCTGACGACGCCGGCCTGGTACTGGTTGGTGGTCAGCTCGAGCGCATGGCGCGCCGCCTGAACCACTTCATCCTGCAGGACTGACTCTTCTTCGAGTATGCGCAGCGCCGCGAGGTTGTCCTCGACTTCCTGGAAGCCTGTGAGCACCGTCTGGCGGTACGTCGCTACATCCTGGTCGTACACCGCGATCGCCTGTTCTTTCTGGGCCTGCCGCAGGCCGGCGTCGAATACCGCCTGCGCGAGCGTGGCGCCGAGCGACCAGAACCGGCTCGGCGCAGTGAACAGGTCCGGCAGGCTCGTTGTGCGGAAGCCAGCGGATCCCGACAGGGTGACGGTGGGGAAAAACGCAGCCTGGGCGACTCCGATGCGCGCGTTTGCGGCGGCCACGCTGCGCTCCGCCGAGGCAACGTCCGGCCGCCGCTCAAGCAATTGCGAGGGTAGGCCGACCGGAATCGCGGGCATGCGTGCAGCCAGCGGTGCCGCAGAGAGCGCGAAATTCGCCGGAGCCACGCCGAGCTGCAATGCGATCGCGTGTTCCAGCTGGGCGCGCTCGACGCCGATGTCGATCAGCTGCGCTTGCGTGCTCTTCAGTTGCACTTCGGCCTGCACCACATCGACCCTGGCGGCAACTCCGGCGGCGTAGCGATTCTGCGTCAATTCCAGCGTGCGCTGGTACGCTGCGACCGTGTCCTCGAGCACGCGGCGCGTCGCATCGGCGATGCGCAGCGAAAGGTAGTTCTGGGCGAGCGTCGCGTAAGCCGAGAGGCGGGCGGCCTCCAGATCCGCCGCGCTCGCCTGC
>DATNMK010000003.1:0-98453 GCA_035602335.1 Burkholderiales bacterium | reverse complement strand
TCGAACCTGACCGCATCGCGCTCTACAGCTACGCGCACCTGCCCCAGGTATTCAAGCCGCAGCGGCGCATCGCTCAGGCCGATCTGCCCTCCGCGGAATCGAAGCTGCAGATCATGACGCTCGCCATCGGGCGTCTGACGCGCGCGGGCTACCTCTACATCGGCATGGACCACTTCGCGCGGCCCGGCGACGAGCTGGCGCTCGCGCAGAGCCAGGGGCGCCTGCAGCGCAACTTCCAGGGCTACTCGACGCACCCGGAAAGCGACCTGCTCGGCTTGGGCGTTTCCGCCATCGGGCGCGTCGGCCCGACGTACTACCAGAACCTGAAGCGGCTCGACGATTATTACGCGGCGCTCGACGCCGTCCGGCTGCCGCTGGCGCGCGGCATCGAGCTCTCCCCGGACGACCTCGTGCGCCGCGCCGTGATCCAGGCGCTCACTTGCCATTTTCGCGTCTCGATCGAGTCGATCGAGCTGTCGTATCTCATCGATTTCAGCAAATACTTCGCCAAGGAATTGATAGATCTGAGAGCGCTGCAGGACGACGGCCTGGTCGAGCTGCAGCCCGACTGGATCGTGGTAACGCCCAAGGGTAGGCTGCTGGTGCGCGCCATCTGCATGCTGTTCGACCGCTACCTGCGCGAGCGCCAGGCGCGCGCCTCGTACTCGAAGGTGATCTGACATGACTGCTCTGTTACTAGGAGATTGCATATGAACAAAGCGATCAACATTCTCAGAGACGAGCACCGCTCGATCTCCGCCGTGCTGCACGGGCTGAAGGAGCTCGCGCGCCTGGCGCAGGATTCGCGCGTGCGTCCCGGCTTCGAGGCGTTCCGGGCGATGGTGCGCTACATCGACGAGTACCCCGAGCGATTCCACCATCCGAAGGAGGACCAGTTTCTCTTCGCGCGGCTGGAGGCGCGGGCTCCCCAGGCGAGCTCGCTGGTGAAGGAGCTGCGCGACGAGCATATCGAGGGGGCGCGCCTGATCCGCGAGCTGGAGCGCGCCTTGCTCCTGTTCCAGGAGCGCTGGCCGGCGGGCGCCCGCGAGTTCCTGTCCGCAGTAAGCGACTACGTCGAGTTCCACTGGAACCACATGCGCAAGGAAGAAGAGAAGCTGCTGCCGCTCGCCGAGCGCCATCTGACCGCGCAGGACTGGGTGGAGATCGAAGAGGCCTTCGCCGCGAATGCGGACCCCATCGGCGACGTGCGCGAGAAGGACTTCGAGGCCCTCTTCACGCGCATCGTCAACCTCGCGCCGCAGCCCGTCGGGCTGGGCGATCGCTGGAAGATGAATACTTAGCGGCGCAAGCGGATGCGCGGGTCGAAGCGCGAAGCCTCGCGCAGCTCTTCGTAGAGCTTCTTCTCCCGCTCGGTGAGCGTGCCGGGCACCACGATGCTGATCACCGCGTAGAGGTCGCCGGCGCCGCCGTTCGGCTTGGGCAGGCCTTTTCCGGCGAGGCGCAGCTTCTGGCCGCTCTTGGATCCGGGCGGCAGCTTCATCGTCACCCGGCCCTCGGGCGTCGGCACCTCGATCTGCGCGCCGAGCGCGGCTTCCCACGGCGCCACCGGGACCTCGATCTCGAGGTCATGCCCGATGACGCGGTAGAGCGGATGCGGCTCGATAGCGATCTGCAGGTACAGATCGCCCGGCGGTCCGCCGTTGGCACCGGGGCCGCCCTTGCCGCGCAGTTTCAGGCGCTGGCCGTCGGTCGCGCCGCGCGGAATACGCGCGCGGATCTTGCGCGCGCCGATCTGGAACTCGCGCTCGGTGCCGCGGAGGGCCTCCTCGAGAGTCAGGCGCACGGTGACCTCGTAGTCCTCGCCCTGGATCGGCATGTTGCGCGAGCGAAAGCCGCGGCCGCCGCCGCGGCTGAAAGCGCCGAGCGACTCGAACAGGTCGGACAGGTCGATGCCGCCGAGGTCCTCGCCGGCGTCGCCGCCGAAGCGCTCGTACCAGTCGGGCGGCGGGCGGAAATCCTGTCCGGCGCGATGCATGCCGAGGCTGTCGAAAGCGGCGCGTTTTTCCTTGTCCTTGAGCGTCTCGTACGCCTCCGAGACCTCCTGGAAGTGCTCCTTCGCGTTCGGCTCCTTGGAGACGTCGGGATGGTATTTGCGCGCGAGCTTGCGGTAGGCCTTCTTGATCTCCTCGTCGCTCGCGCCGCGCTCGACGCCGAGGATTTTGTAATAGTCCTTGTACTTCATCCCCCTAGTATGGGGGCTGAGGCGCCGGCCTTAAAGCTTCGGCTCGCACTCGCGGCTAGCGTATAACGATGACCGGGATCTTGGAATGCGTCAGCACGTGGCTCGTTTCGCTACCGAGCAGCAGGCCGCCGAGGCCGCCGCGGCCGTGCGAGGCCATGGAGATGGCGTCGCATTTGCGTAAGCGCGCGACTTTCAGAATGGCTTTCCACGGTTGCGCCTCGGTCACGAACTGCGCGACGCAGCGCACGCCCGCCGCCTTGCATTCGCGCTCGACCGTTGCGAGGACCTTCTTCGCCTGCTTCTCGCTCATCCGCTTGTACTCCTGCGGCGACAGTCCGGGTATATAGATCGCCCCCTCGCCGTACATCGGCGGTATGTAAGGCATGATCACGTAGAGGCCGCTGACTTTCGCGCCGAGCGCTTTTGCCAGCTTCACGCCTGCCTTGACGCCTTTCTCCGCGAGCTTGGAGCCATCGGTGGGAACCAGGATGTGCTTGAACATGCGCTTCTCCTCTGGCGATGCCCGAATGCGTCGAGCGAATTTGACGTAGATCAAAACCGGCGGGAACGCAGGCTCTACATTGTCTGCGTGGCACCGATCCGATCCGCGCCCGAACTATACGCCCACGCCATCGCCATCGAGCAGGAGGCCGCCGCACGCTATGCCGAGCTCGACCCGGCGCTGCGCGCCCTGGCGCGCGAGATGGCGCTCGAGGAGACGGAGCACATCAACATGGTAGAGCGGCTGCTCGACAAGACGCCGGAACCGGTCCTCGATTCGCAGCTGATATTCGCGAAGGAGCCCTAATGTACAAGCACATCCTCATTCCGACCGACGGCTCGGAGACCGCCGACAAGGCGGTGGACGCCGGCATCGATTTCGCGCGGCAGGCCAACGCGCGCATCACCTGGTTCACCGCCGTGCCCGAATATCGGTTGCCGGGCCAGGGCGAGGTGGTGTCGAGAAAAGCGATTTCGCTCGACGAGCACGACCGCCGCTCGCGTGAGCAGGCCGAGGCCATCTTCGCCAAGGTGATGCCGCGGGCAGTCGCCGCCGGCGTCGAATGCGACAGCGACTACGCGCAGAGCGATCATCCCTACCAGGCGATCATCGCGTCCGCCGAGCGCCACGGCTGCGATCTCATCCTGATGGCCTCGCATGGCCGGCACGGCATCTCGGCGCTGCTCCACGGCAGCGAGACGCGCGACGTGCTGACGCACTCGTCGATTCCGACGCTCGTCTACCGCTAGCGGAGGTCGACCATGAAACCCTGGACGGCTCTTCTCGCGCTCGCCTTGCTTGCCAGTCCCGCGTTCGCGCAGCAGAGCAAGACGGTGGGCGGCCTCGCCATCAATCTCGGCCTGATGCCGGCGGAGCAAGCCATGCGTGCCGACGGCCATCGTGACGCGCATCCCGAAAAGAATCCGCCGGGCACGCAGCACATCCTCATCACGCTGGACGATGCGAAAACCGGCAAACGCATCGGTAACGCCGAGGTGGTGGTCGAGGTGACGGATCCGAAAGGCCATGCCGACAAGAAACCCCTACTGCATACGCAAAGCGCCGGCCGGCCCGACTACAGCGAGATGTTCCAGTTCGGCTGGTCGGGCAAGTACTCGATCCACGTCAGCATCACGCCGAAGCCCGGCGCGAAGCCGGTCGAAGCGCGCTTCACGGTGAATCACGCGATCTAGGGGCACGGCGCCCTTGACCGACCGCAATGAAACGCTGGCGGGGGCTGCGTGCGCGACGGTGGGCATCGGCTAGAATTTCCACCCCACCCGGAGAAAACACGCAATGAAGATCCTGCTTGCCGTGGACGGCTCGAAATACTCGCTCGATGCGGTGGACTGCGTCATCGATCACGCCGACTGGTACCGCGAGCCACCGGAAGTCGATCTGGTCACGGTGCATCTGCCGATCCCCAAGCTGCCGGGCTTCGGCCTCGCGGTCGGAAAAAGCCAGCTGCAGAAATACTACGAGGAAGAGGGCGAAGCCAGGCTTGCGCCGGCGAAGAAGAAGCTCGATGCAGCGGGCATCAAGTACGTCACGCGCGTGCTCGTCGGGCCGGTCGCCGAGAACATCGTCAAGCATGCGAGGGAAAGCGACTGCGACCTGATTTGCCTGGGCTCGCGCGGCTTGTCTTCGGCGGCGAGCGTGCTCCTGGGCTCGACGGCGAACAAGGTCCTCAGCCTGGCGACGGGGCCTGTGCTGCTGGTGAAATGAGTGTCATCGGAGCTCGGAGGTTCGCGGTGCATCGTCAGATGCTGGCTGAACGCAACCTCAGTGCGTTCATGACCACCGACACGGAGCTCGCGCTCATCGCCGCGGCGGCGATCATCGGATTGAGCAGCAGACCGGTGAAGGGAAACAGCACGCCGGCGGCTATCGGCACGCCGAGCATGTTGTAGATGAAGGCGAGGAACAGGTTTTGCCGGATGTTGCGCATGGTCGCGCGCGACAGGCGTCGCGCCCTGACGATTCCGCGCAGATCGCCCTTCACGAGGGTGATGCCGGCGCTCTGAATCGCGACCTCTGCCCCGGTTCCCATCGCGATGCCGACTTCGGCCTCGGCCAGGGCGGGAGCGTCGTTGATGCCATCGCCTGCCATCGCTACCACCCGGCCTTGCGCGCGCAGCGCTTTCACCACCGCGCCTTTCTCCTGCGGCAGGACGTCGGCGCGGACCTCGGTGATGCCGAGCTGCTGCGCCACTGCGATGGCGGTCAGCGGGTTGTCGCCCGTAACCATGACGACGCGGATGCCGTCGTCGGCAAGCGCCTGCAGGGCCTCGGGCGTGGATTTCTTGATCGGATCGGCGACGCCGACGATGCCGGCGATGCGCGAGTCGACGACGAGAAACACCACGGTCTCGCCGTTGCGGCGCAATGCATCGGCCTTGTCCTTCAAGGCCTGCGGCACTTCTGCAAGCGACTCGGCAAACCGCAGGTTGCCTAGCGCCGTTTTCCGTCCCTCGAGCGTGGCCTCGACGCCTTTCCCCGTAACGGCGTTGAAGTTATCGACGGACAAGAAAGCGAGGTCGCGATCTTTCGCGCCTTGCAGAATTGCCGCGGCGAGCGGATGCTCGCTGCCGCGTTCGAGGCTCGCGGCGATCTGCAGCACGCGCTGTTCCGCGAAACCCGCGGCCGCCACCACCGAGGTGAGTTTCGGCCTGCCTTCAGTCAGCGTCCCCGTCTTGTCTACTACCAGGGTGTCGATTTTCTCCATGCGCTCGAGCGCCTCGGCGTTGCGAATCAGCACGCCGGCCTGCGCCCCTCGTCCGGTACCCACCATGATCGACATCGGCGTGGCAAGGCCGAGCGCGCACGGGCAGGCGATGATCAGCACCGACACCGCGCTCACCAGGGCAAAAGCCATCGGCGGAGGAGGACCGTAAATCGACCATACCGCGAACGCCACCACCGCCACGCCCACGACGGCGGGAACGAAGTACGACGAGACCTCATCGGCAAGATTCTGGATCGGTGCGCGGGTGCGCTGCGCCTGCGCGACCATCTGCACGATCTGCGCGAGCAAGGTTTCCGCTCCCACCCGATCGGCGCGCATGACGAAGCTCCCGGTGCCGTTGATGGTGCCGCCAGTGACCTTGTCGCCTGCGTGCTTTTCCACCGGCAGCGGCTCGCCGGTCACCAGCGACTCGTCCACGCTCGAGTGCCCTTCGAGCACTTCGCCGTCCACCGGCACCTTTTCACCCGGGCGGACTCGTAGCCGATCGCCCTTGTGCACTTGATCGAGCGGAATGTCCTCGTCGCTGCCGTCGGGGCGAACGCGAATCGCCGTTTGCGGCGCGAGCTTGAGTAGTGCCCGGATCGCGCCGCTGGTGTTTGCCCGCGCGCGCAATTGCAGCACTTCGCCGAGCAGCACCAGCACTGCGATCACCGCTGCGGCTTCGAAATACAGGCCTACCTGTCCGGAGGCATCGCGAAACGCGGCCGGGAAGATGCCCGGGGCGACAAATGCCACGACGCTATAGCCAAAAGCCACAGCTACGCCGAGCCCTATGAGGGTATACATGTTGAGGCTCCGCGACCGGAGTGAATTCCAACCGCGCACAAAGAACGGCCACCCAGCCCAGAGCACCACGGGCGAGCTCAGGATGAACTGGATCCAGCCTGAAACCGCCGGGCTAACGTAGCGCTCGAGATGCAGCCCCGGGACATGCTCCAGCATGGCGAGCGCCAGCACCGGCAACGTCAGCACGACGCCAATCCAGAACCGCCGCGTCATGTCGGCGAGTTCCGGATTGGGTTGCTGCTCCGCGCTCGCCACTACGGGTTCGAGCGCCATGCCGCATTTGGGGCAGGCGCCCGGCCCGATCTGACGAATCTCCGGATGCATTGGGCAGGTGTAGAGCGTGCCGGGCGCCGTGGCAGGCTCGGGGGTCGTCCCTTTCGCCTTGGCGTACCGCCCGGGCTCGGCCGAGAATTTCTCGAGACAACGGCGGCTGCAGAAATGCCACGTTCGGCCGCCCAACTGCAGCGCGTGCTTTGCCGTCGCCGTGTTCACCGACATTCCGCACACTGGATCCAATGCCATCCCCTGCATTGCCGCATCTTCGCCCGGATCGGCGTCAAGGTCACGTAGCGTGCGATCGCCTTGCTCAGTCCCGTACAATCAGCCATTCCGCCATGAAACCGACTTTGAAGAAGGATCTTTCGTCGAACCGGACGGTCACGGTCGACGAAACTCGCTGCATCGGCTTCATGGGCAAGGAGGGCATGGTGTACGCGACCCCTCGCATGGTGAGCGATGTCGAGTACACCTGCCGCGACTTCCTGCTCGAGCATCTGGATGCCGGCGAGGATTCGGTCGGCACGCATGTCTCGATCGACCACCTCGCCGCCACGCCGCTCGGACTGAAGGTGACGATTGAAGTCAACGTGGCGGAAATCGACCGGCGCAAGGTCGTCTTCAAGTTTTCCGTAAAGGATCCCATCGAGGAAGTCGGCCGCGGCACGCACGTGCGCTTCGTCGTCGAAACCACAAAGACCCGCGAGCGGCTCGCCGCGAAGCGAGCGAAAGCCGGCCTATGAAAAAGTTTCTGGTCAGACAGAGCGACGTGCAGCCGTACTCGCCCGCCAATCACACCGGCACGAGGAACTTCCGCCTCATCGGTCCCGAGACGGTCGGTGCGAAGCAGCTCGAGGTTCTCGTCGGCGAGGTGGAGCGCGGCAAGGGCGCGCTGCCGCATTCGCACAAGGGCATCGAGCAGGTGTGCTACCTCCTCGAAGGCAACGCGCACGTCGAGATCGCCGGCGAGAAGTTCGAGATGAAGCCGGGCGAGGCCTGCTTCTTTCCCGCCGACGCGGTGCACCTGCTGATCGTCACCAGCGAGCGCGCCAGGGTGCTGGTCATCTATTCGCCGCCTTACCTCGAAAAGCATGGCCGCTGAGCCCTGGCTGCCGCTCGGCGGCGTGAGGGTGGTCGACTTCTCGATGTTCGTGCCGGGGCCGTTCGCCACGGCGATCTTCGCCGACCTCGGCGCGGAGGTGATCAAGGTCGAGCCGCCGCGCGGCGATCCCGGGCGCTCCTACGTGCCGGTGCAGTTCGATACCGAGAATCGCAACAAGCGCAGCCTGGCTGTCGATCTCAAGAAGAAAAATTCTTCAGACGTCGTGGAAAAGCTGGTCAAGCGCTCGGACATCGTCATCGAAGGCTTTCGCCCCGGTGTCGCAAAACGCCTCGGCATCGATTACGAGCGCTTGAGGACCCATAACCCGAAAATCATCTATTGCTCGATCTCGGGCTACGGCCAGACCGGGCCGTGGCGCGAGCGCCCAGGCCACGACGTGAACTACGTCGCCGCGGGCGGCGGCCTGGCGTTTCCCGGCCAGTGGCTCAAGCCCCCAGCGCGCTCCTCCTACCCCGTGGCCGACATGGGTGGCGGCGCCTTCGCGGCGATTGCCGTGCTGGCCGCTCTGCACGAGGGGAAAGGCGCCTATCTGGATCTTTCACTTTTCGAGGCGGCGTTCTTCATGGCGGCGATGCGCCACAGCCTCGACTCCCTTGTGGACCCGCGCGCACACATCTTCCCGGTGAACGACGTCTTCGAGACCGCCGACGGCAAGCGCTTAACACTCGGCATCCTCGAAGAGCACTTCTGGCAGAACTTCGTGGGCATCGTCCCGGAGCTCGCAGACGAACGCTTTTCCACCGATCAGAAACGCCGCATGAACGGCGACGCGCTGTCGAAGATGCTGCAGGAGATTTTCCTCTCCAGGACAGGGCAGGATTGGATCCGTCTGCTTGAAGAGAATGACGTGCCCGTCGATCTCTGCCTCAAGCCCGGCGAAGCGGCGCAGCTCGACCACCTGCAGGAACGACAAGCCGTCGAGCGCGGGTATGCGAAGTTCCCGGTATGGGCCAATGGCAAGCGGGGTGGGCGCATCCGATCAGGCCCGCCGAAGCTCGGCGAGCACTCGCGCGAGATCCTGGTGGAATTGGGTTTCGAGGACTTCCAGATCGCTCAGATGGTGAAGTCGGGCGTAGTGAATATGACCTGAAATATCGGGCTCTGACCCTGATTTTATCCATGGATTTTTCCTTTACTGCTGAGCAGGAGCGGATCCGCGAGGCGATCGCGAAGCTCTGCACGCGCTTCGGCGACGACTACTGGCTCGAGCGCGACCGCGAGGGCGGCTTCCCGGCGGACTTCCATCAGGCGTTCGCGCGCGACGGATGGCTCGGCATCGCCATGCCTGAAGCCTACGGGGGTGCGGGGCTGGGCATCTCGGAAGCGGCGGTGATGATGCAGGCGATCTCCGAGTCGGGCGCAGGATTCTCCGGCGCCTCGGCGGTGCACATGAATATCTTCGGCCTCAACCCGGTGGTGGTGTTCGGTACCGAGGAGCAGCATGGCCGCATGCTGCCGCCGCTCATCGAGGGCAAGCACCGCGCCTGCTTCGCGGTCACCGAGCCCGACACTGGATTGAACACGAGAAAAATAAAGACCAAGGCCGAAAAGTCCGGCGGCAAGTACATCGTCTCGGGCCAAAAGGTCTGGATCTCCACCGCGCAGGTGGCCGAGAAAGTGCTGCTCCTCGCGCGGGCCGGTGCAGGGCTGACGCTGTTCTATACGGACTTCGACCGCGAATATATCGAAGTACGCGAGATCGAGAAGATGGGCCGGCACGCCGTCGACTCGAACCAGGTGTTCTTCGACGGCCTGCCGGTGCCCGAGGCGGACCGCATCGGCGAGGAAGGCAAGGGCTTCGAGTACATCCTGCACGGCATGAACCCGGAGCGCATCCTCATCGCCGCCGAGCTGGTCGGCCTGGGCCGCTGCGCGGTGAGCCGCGCGGCCGCGTACGCCAAGCAGCGCATCGTGTTCGACCGGCCGATCGGGCAGAACCAGGCGATCCAGCACCCACTCGCGGCGAACTGGATGGCGCTCGAGGCGGCGAACCTGATGGTGTACAAGGCGGCCTCGCTCTACGACGCCGGCAAGCCCTGCGGCGCCGAAGCCAACGCGTCGAAATACCTCGCCGGCGAAGCCTGCTTCGATGCCTGCCAGCAGGCGGTGATGACGCACGGCGGATTCGGCTACGCGCGCGAATACCACGTCGAGCGCTACCTGCGCGAGTCCTTCGTCGGCCGCATCGCGCCGGTGACGCCGCAGCTGATTCTCTGCTTCATCGCCGAGCGCGTGCTCGGCCTGCCGAAGTCCTACTAGGGGTGGATAACGGATAAAGTCGAGGGCCGGCGCATCGCCCGGGTGATCGCGCGGCGTAACATGAGCGCATGAAGTACGGCTCGTTTGCCGAGTTCTACCCCTACTACCTCGCGGAGCACAGCCGCAGCGGCACGCGGCGCCTGCATTTCGCGGGCACGCTGCTCGTGCTGCTCACCCTCGGTTTCGTGCTCGGCACGCAGCGCTGGGTGTTTCTCTGGCTGCTGCCGATATTCGGCTACGGGTTCGCGTGGCTCGGGCATTTCGCCGTGGAGCGAAACCGCCCGGCGACGTTCCGGCACCCGCTCTACAGCCTGGTCGGCGACTTCCGCATGTTCGCCGACATGCTGCGCGGCCGCGTCCGATTCTGACTCTTCGACCATGAAACTCGCTCACCTGTAGGCAGGCGCCATGTCGGAGGAGCTGTGGAGCGCCGTCGATCGCTACATCACGGACCTGCTCGTCGCGCCGGACCCGGCGCTGGACGCCGCGCTCAAGGCGAGCGAGGCTGCAGGCCTGCCGCCAATCAATGTTTCGCCCAACCAGGGCAAGCTGCTCATGCTGCTCGCGCGGCTGCAGGGCGCGCGTGCGATCCTGGAGATCGGCACGCTCGGCGGCTACAGCACGATCTGGCTGGCGCGTGCGCTGCCCAGGGACGGCCGCCTGATCACGCTGGAAGCCGACTCGAAGCACGCGGCGGTCGCCCGCGCCAATTTTGCCCGCGCCGGGCTGTCGGACATCATCGAGCTGCGCGAGGGGCGCGCGCTTGAAACGCTGCCGCAAATCGCGGCGCAGGGCCGCGGTCCCTTCGACTTCATCTTCATCGACGCCGACAAATCGAACAACCCGCATTACTTCGCATGGGCGCTCAAGCTGTCGCGGCGCGGCAGCCTGATCATCGTCGACAATGTCGTGCGTAACGGAGAACTGATCGACGCCGACATCGAGGATCCCGCCGTCGAAGGCGTGCGGCGCCTCTACCAGATGCTGGCCGCCGAGCCGCGCGTGAGCGCCACGGCGATCCAGACCGTGGGAGTCAAGGGTTACGACGGCTTCGCGGTTGCCTATGTTGTTAACCCTTGATGCCGCCGATGCGGACGAGATCTGCCTGGTGGTCAACGACGCCGCGACCGTGTATCGGGGCGTGATTCCGGCCGATCGCTGGAAGGAGCCCTACATGCCGCTCGAAGAGGTGCTCGAGGAGATCGAGGCGGGCGTAGTGTTCTGGGGCGATCGGCGTGGCGGGCGTCTCGCGGGTGTCATGGGACTGCAGAACGTAAAAGACGTCGCTCTGATCCGGCACGCTTATACGCGCACGGCGGAGCAAGGCGCCGGCGTCGGCAGCGCGCTGCTCGAGCATCTGCGCAACCAGGCCGACCGGCCCCTGCTCGTCGGCACGTGGAAAGCGGCGACCTGGGCGGTCAAGTTCTATGAGCGGCGCGGGTTCCGCCTGGTTTCAGACGAAGACAAGGTTCGCCTGCTGCGGCGCTATTGGAGGGTGCCGGAGCGCCAGATCGAAGAATCCGTGGTGCTGAAATCGGTCCGATGAGGGCAGGAACTGATCTTGGCTAGTGGCTGGCTAGCAGCGACCCCCAGCCTTGAATCTTGTCCTTGATGCCGTACTGGCGTAGCGCATACCAGTACGTTGCGGTGTTGATCGCGATCACCGGCTTGTGGCGCGAGCACGCCGAATTTCGCGCGCTGGCCGAGGGAGTCGGTCATCGGGCTAGAATGCCATAGTCTTCTTCAGGAGGAGGCCCCCATGGTGAACCGCGAAGAGTACGTGCAGAAGCTGAAGCAGCAGATCGAGCAGTGGAACGCGCAGATGACACAGTGGGAAGCGATGGGCCGCGACGCGCAGAACCGCTACATGAAGCAGCTCGAGGAGTTCCGCGAGCGGCGCGACGAAGCGATGGCCGAGCTGCGCCGGATGCAAAGCGCATCGGTCGATGCGTGGGCCGACATGATGAAAGGCACCGAGGCCGCCTTCAAGAGCATGCAGGAAGCCTTCGAGAACGCACGCAAGAAATTCGAGAAGAAATGACCGAGGCGCTGCCGGTCGTCGGCCGCGGCTTCTGCTTCGAGGACCTGCGCCAGGGGTTCAGGTTCCGCACCCATCGGCGCACGATTGCCGAAGCCGACCTCACCAGCTTCGTCAACCTCACCTGGCTGACCGAGGAGCTGTTTGCCGTAGAGGAGAACGCCGCGGACGACTCTGGCCGCGCGATCAGGGGCCGCGCGGTCCCCGGCGCGCTGGTGTATTCGTTCGCCGAGGGGCTGCTGCTGCCGACGATGCAGGACACCGGGCTCGCGTTCCTCAACGCCTCGCTCGACATCAAGGCGCCGACCCTGGTCGGCGACACGATCCACGTCGAGTCCGAGGTCATCGAGCACCGGCCCACCTCGAAGGGCGACCGCGGCCTGGTGCGCTTCGCGAACAAGGTGGTGAACCAGCGGGGAGAAGTCGTCCTCGAGTACAACCCCTTGAGACTTCTCAAAAGAAAATAAACCGGGGTCAGAGCCCGATTTTCCGATGATCGATCACATCGACCACATCGTCCTCACCACGCGCGACAAGGAAGCATGCATTCGCTTCTACACGCAGGTGTTGGGTATGGAATTAGTCAGCTTTAAGACGCCGACCGAGGAGCGCCTCGCGCTCAAGTTCGGCAAGCAGAAGATCAACCTGCACGAATGGGGCAAGGAGTTCGATCCCAAGGCGCACGTGCCGGTGCCGGGCAGCCTCGACCTGTGCTTCATCGCTTCCGTGCCTTTGGCACAGGTCGTCAAGAAGCTGGAAAACGCTCGAGTGAAGATCGTCGACGGCCCGGTCATGAAAACCGGCGCCGTGTCAAAGCTGCGCTCGGTCTACGTGCGCGATCCCGACCTGAATCTCGTCGAAATCTCCGAACCCGCCTGACAGATTAATGTGACAGATTAATGGGGTCTGTCCCCATTAAATGAAGCAGCAACCTTGACGCCGTTCGCCTTCAGCGCCTGAATCAGCTGCGCGGTGTGCTCGCGGTCGCGGGTTTCGATCAGGAACTCGACCTCCGGGCTGCGCACCGAGGAAGTACCGAAGATGCGCTGGTGCTGCACTTCGACGATATTGCCGCCGGCCTCGGCGATCAGCGCCGCCACTTTCGCGAGGCTGCCCGACACGTCGGGCATCGTCACGCGCAACCTGACCAGCCGCGCGTCGCGCACCAGCCCGCGCATCAGCACGGAGGCGAGCACGCGGCTGTCGATGTTGCCGCCCGAGATCGGCAGGCCGACGCGCTTGCCGGCGAAGCGTTGCGGATGCTCGAGCAGCGCCGCGAGCGCCGCGGCACCCGCGCCCTCGGCAACCGTCTTCTCGATCTCGATCAGCGCCACGACGCCGCGCTCGATGGTTTCTTCCTCGACCACCAGAATCTCTTCAACCAGTTTTTCGATTATTGAAAAAGCAATATCGCCCACGTCCTTGACGGCGATGCCTTCCGCAATGGTGTCGCCGCCGACCGTGATCGGCAGTCCCTTCAGCCGCTGGTGCATCGACGGGTAGGTTTTCGACTCCACCCCGTAGATTTTTATTCTTTCATTCAGGCTCTTTGCCGCGGTCGCGATGCCGGAAATGAGACCTCCGCCGCCAACTGGCACCACCAGCACCTCGAGATCCGGCATCGCTTCGAGCATCTCCAGAGCGCAGGTCCCCTGGCCGGCGATCACCAGCGGATCCTCGTAGGGGTGGACGAACACCAGGTTGTCCTTCTTCGCGCGCTCGAACGCATGGCGGCCGGCGTCGGCGAGCGAGTCGCCCTCGAGCACCACCTCGGCCCCGTGCACCCGGGTGTTCTTGATCTTGGTGTTCGGCGAGCCTTTCGGCATGACGATGACCGCGGGGATCCCCAGGCGCGCCGCGTGGTACGCAACCGCCTGCGCGTGGTTGCCCGCGCTCATCGCGATCACGCCTCGCTTGCGTTCGGCCTCGGAGAGCGACAGCAGCTTGTTCAGCGCGCCGCGCTCCTTGAAGGAGGCGGTGAACTGCAGGTTCTCGAACTTGAGGAAGATCTCCGCGCCCGTCAGCTTCGACAGCGTGCGGCTATGGACGAACGGCGTGTGCTCGACCGCGCCGGCGATCCGCTTCGCCGCGGCGCGGATGTCGTCGATCGTCACCGGCATGAGCGCATGTTATAGAGTTACGCTGCATGAGACCACGCATCAAGGTCATTACTCTGGGCGTCAGCGATTTGAAAAAATCCCTGGCCTTTTACCGCGATGGGATGGGATTGCCGACGCAAGGCATCATCGGCACTGAATTCGAAAACGGTGCTGTCGTCTTCTTTGAAATGAATGACGATCTCGTACTGGCGCTGTGGCCCAGGCTTCGCCCACCATCGTCTGGCAGGCGAAGCTCACCGGACTACGGACTACCGCACGGGCCTAGTGAACGGGAAGATCTTCGTCAGGCCGAGGATATCGGTGATCAGCAGGACCAGGAACACGATCAGGATCACGCCGAGGATGTCGCCCCCGGCGGGCAGCTGGTCCATGCGCGCGGCGAGCCCCGCGGCCTCTTCGTCGGTGAGCGCGGCGACGCGAGCCTTCACGTCGGAGGAATTCACGCCGTAGGCTTCGAGCTGCGCGCGCACATCGGCCCGATCGAGCATGCTGGAGATGCGGTCGCGGTCGGCGGAGCCCACTGCCGAGTCGGTGGCCAGCATCGCGGCCTGAGCGGGCAGCGGCATTCCCAGCCCGCTGATGCAGACGATGAGGACACCGGCGATCAGCCGACGCAATCTGGCAATCATGAAACCTCCCTTCTTATAGTGGTTTTCCAAGCTGCGCGCAGAGTCTATCCAAAAGCTACGAAGTCTGCTTCTCGACCTTGCCTTCCCCTTGCAGCTTGCGCATGACGAGCGAGCACAGCAGCGCCCACGCCGCGCCGACCGCCCAGCCGCCGGCCACATCCGATGGCCAATGCACGCCCAGATAAACACGGCTCACGCCGACCAGCACAGTGAGCAGGACCGCGAGGGTGAGCAGGTAGAGCCTGATCCGCAGGGGCGCGTGAACGCGCGCCAGCATCGCGCCGAGCGTAAGGTAGGTCACCGCTGCCATCATCGAGTGCCCGCTCGGAAAGCTCGTGGTGTAGACGACGGCGCCGTGCGGCACGAGGTCCGGCCGGGCGCGATCGAACGCCAGCTTGAGCAGCGTGCTGATCAGCTGTCCGCCGGCCACGGCGACGAACACGGCGAGCGCGGCGTGCCGCTTGCCGGCGAGCCAGAGATAGCCGATCGCCGCAAGCGTCAGGAGCGCGAGCACGCCGACGCTGCCGAGCGCCGTGAAGTCGCGCGCCATCTCCTGCACCCACGCCGGGCCCCAGCCCTTCGCGGCATCGGCCGGGTTGCGAAGCGCGAGAAGCAGCGTGGTATCGAGGCCGCGGGTGTCTCCCTCGACGACCGCATCGGCCAGCCAGATGAACGCCCACGCAAACGCGGCAATCAGCCCCAGCGCTACCAGGACGGAGAGCTCAACGCTCGCCAGACGGCGATAAATGCGGTTAGGCGTCAATCGCGTCGAACCGTCGCGCTTCCGACAAATGCTTCCTCCAGTACGGCGAGGCGAGGCGATCCTTGCGCACCCGCTTGCCGGAGGACGGAGCGTGCACGAATTGTCCGTTGCCCACGTAGATTCCGACGTGCGAGTTCTTCCTGCCTTCCAGGTCGAAAAACACCAAATCTCCATGCCGCAGATTCGACACGCGAATGCGCCAGGCAGCCTGTCGCTGCTCCTCGGTGCGGCGTGGAAGCGCCACGCCTGCCTGCCAAAAGCTGAACTGAACGAGCCCGCTGCAATCGAAACCGGTTGAGGGGGCGGAGCCGCCGGTCCGGTAGGGCTTGCCCACCATTTTCACTGCGTAAGTCGCAGCGCGGTACGCTGCACTGTAGCCGGCTTCTATGCGCGCTACGTGCCTGCGCTGCGGTCCCTCGTCGCCGTCATCGTGATCCGCCCGCGCGGCAGCACCACCGGCTAACGCAATGCCGGCCAGCGCCGCGATGGAGAGTTCTTTGAGTCCTATCGCTGTCATGGAAGCCTCCGTGGCCTGCTTTTCCGGATATCCCACTACGCTGCAGAACGAATGGGAAGGGCAAAATCCCTGAAACTGCCTGACTGGGTTGGTGGGTGGTACTGGGATCGAACCAGTGGCCCCTGCTGTGTGAGAGCAGTGCTCTACCGCTGAGCTAACCACCCCGCGGAGGAAGGCGCGATTTTAATCGAAGGCGACGCGGTGCGCGAGGCCGCCGGCGATCATCGCGCCGACGAAGACGAACGCTTCCGCGCTCAGATTGGAGAGCGCGGTGAGCGCGGGCCCGGGGCAGTAGCCGCCGATTCCCCAGCCGATGCCGAACAACGCAGCGCCGAGAATCAGGGGCGCATCGACCTGCTGTTTCAGGCTCAGTGCAAATTGTTCGGCGTAAAAAGGGGAAGGTCTTTTTAGAACTCGCCCGAACAACGTCAAAGTCACGGTGACGGCGCCGGCCATGACGAGGGCGAGACTCGGATCCCAGCCTCCAGCGATATCGAGGAAGTCGAGCACTTTGCGCGGCGTCGCCATTCCCGAGATCCACAAGCCGACGCCGAACAGCAGTCCGGCGCCGAAAGCCGACGCGTGGGCGATCACGAGGGCAACCCGAGCAGGTGACGTACGACGAAAGTGGCCGCCATGCCGGCGGCCATGAAGATGGCCACGGCCACGAGCGAGCGCACGGACAGCCTGCCCAGCCCGCAGACGCCGTGGCCGCTGGTGCAGCCGCCGCTCATGCGCGTGCCGAAGCCGACCAGGAGCCCGGCGAGCGCCACCCAGCCCAGGCCGAAGCCTTGCCGCACCGGCGCGGGTCCGGCAAAGGCGTGCCAGGCGAAACCGGCGACGATGAGCCCGCCGATGAAGCTGGCGCGCCAGAGCCGGTCGCCCGCGCGACCTTCGGGCGCGCTCCCTACGGGCTGGGCGAACAGGCCGTGCAGGATGCCGCTGACGCCCGCGATGCGGCCGTTGGCAATGAGAAGCCAGACGCTGGCGAGGCCGATCAAGGCGCCGCCGATCAGAGCCGGGACTGGAGTAAAGTTCTCGATCGTCATGGTCTTCAGGCAGCTTTTCGATCCGCAGTCCTCAACATACACCTACCTCCTCGCCGACGCCGCGTCGCGCGAGGCGGTGCTGATCGATCCGGTATTCGAGCAGGCGCGGCGCGACATCGCGCTCGTCGAGGAGCTCGGCCTCAAGCTGCGGTGGACGCTGGAGATGCATCTGCACGCCGATCATGTCACCGGCGCCTGGCTGCTGAGGCAGAGGCTCGGCAGCCGCATCGCGGTGTCGCGCGCGAGCGGCGCGGAGGGCGCCGACCGCTACCTGGAGTCCGGAGAGGAAATCCGCTTCGGCGGCAAGTGCCTCGAAGCGCGCCCGACGCCGGGACACACCAGCGGCTGCGTCAGCTACGTGCTCGACGACCGCTCGATGGCGTTCACCGGCGATGCGCTGCTCATCCGCGGCTGCGGGCGCACCGACTTCCAGGAAGGCGACCCGCGCACGCTTTTCCGCTCGGTGCGCGAGCAGATTTTCTCGCTGCCGGAGCGCTGCCTGATCTATCCGGGGCACGACTACCGCGGGCTCACCGTCACCAGCGTCGGCGAGGAGAAGCTCTACAACCCGCGCCTCGGGGAGTCGATCGGCGAGCAGGACTTCGTCGGCTATATGAAGCACCTCGGCCTCGCGCATCCGAAGCAGATGGACGTTGCCATCCCGGCTAACATGAGCTGCGGAAAGCCGCAGAAGACGGCCGGCGGGGATCCGCGCCTGGATCCCGACTGGGCGCCGCTCACTTACACGTTTGCGGGGATCTGGGAAGTGCAGCCGAATTGGCTGGAAGAGCACCTGCGCGACGTGCAGATCGTGGATGTACGCGAGCCCGACGAGTTCAACGGGCCGCTCGGCCATGTGCCGGGAGCTCGACTCATACCTCTGGGAACGCTGTTGAATGATTCAGAAAGACTTGCAAAAGAAAAACCCGTGGTGACCGTGTGCCGCTCGGGCGCGCGCTCGGCGCAGGCCACGGTGCTTCTCGGCAAGGTGGGGTTCGACAAGGTGGCGAATCTCTCCGGCGGCATGCTGCGCTGGCGGGCTCAGCGCTTCACGGTGGAAGGCGGTAGCGACTAGTTGAACACGACCGCCGGCCGAGCGCGCCTAGACCTCTTCCTCATCAGCTTTCTCATCCTGTTTTTCGAGCTCGCGGCGATCCGCTGGTTCGGAGCGACGGTGGTGTTTCTCACTTTCTTCACCAACATTGTGCTGCTCGCCTGCTTTCTCGGCATGAGCGTCGGCCTGATGGCCGCCGGGCGGCGCCAGAACTTCATCCGCGCGGTGCTGCCCCTGACGGCGCTGACGGCGACGCTCGCGCTGGCGACGCTCGGGCTTTACGAGCAGTGGGCGGCGAAGGTGACGATCGACCTCGGCAGCCAGCAGGCGTCACCGCGGCTGATCTACTTCGGCGCCGAGTACCGCCCTGCGGATCCGAGCCGCTGGGTGATCCCGATCTGGGCCGTGGGCGGGGTGTTCTTCGCGCTGATTGCCATTACATTCGTCGGCCTGGGGCAGGCGATGGGGCGCGCGTTCGACGCCATTGCCGACCGCGTCGCCGCCTACACGCTCGACGTTTGCGGCAGCCTGTGCGGCATCGCGGCCTTCGCGGCGATCAGCTATCTCGAGCTGCCGCCGATCGCATGGTTCATTCCGCTCGTGGCGCTGACCCTCTACCTCGCCGATTGGAGACGCCCCCAGCTGTTCGCCGCCGGCTGCGTCCTGGTCATTGCGGGCTTCAGCTCGCTCGGCATGCTGGAGAAGGCACAGATTTCCTGGTCGCCGTATTACAAGGTCGCCTACCAGCCGGCGACCGGCAGCATCGTCACCAACAACATTGCCCACCAGTCGATGCAGGCCATCTCGGCCACAGGCCCGGCCTACCTC
Organism: Burkholderiales bacterium; assembly: GCA_035602335.1. Taxonomy (GTDB): domain Bacteria; phylum Pseudomonadota; class Gammaproteobacteria; order Burkholderiales; family SG8-39; genus SCGC-AG-212-J23. The sequence continues at coordinate 79,560 of DATNMK010000003.1, read as the reverse complement.
ATGCCGCACGTCATGAACCGGGATGCGGGCGGCAAGCCCTTCGGCGATGTCCTCATCATCGGCGCCGGCAGCGGCAACGACGTCGCCGCGGCGCTGCGCGCCGGCGCGCGACATGTGGATGCGGTGGAAATCGATCCGCGCATCCGCGAGATCGGGCGCGAAGCGCACCCGGACAAGCCCTACGCCGATCCCCGCGTGTCCGCCCACATCGATGACGGCCGCAGCTTCGTGCGCCGCAGCTCCATCGCCGGGTCCGAGCGCCGCTACGACCTCGTCGTCTACGCGCTGGTCGACTCGCTGGTGCTGCACTCCGGCTATTCGAGCCTGAGGCTGGAAAACTTCCTCTTCACGAGGGAGGCGTTCGAGGACGTGAAGAAGACGCTCAAGCCCGACGGGGTCTTCGTCATGTACAACTTCTACCGCCAGGGCTGGGTGGTGGGCCGGCTTGCCGCCATGGCGGAGCAGGTGTTCGGGAGCAAGCCGATCGTCATCTCCGCGCCCTACCAGGAGAACATTCGTCCGCAGGACCGGGTCGAGCAAATCACTTTCCTGATGGTCGCCCCCGATGCCGCGCGGCTGCAGGGTATCCGCGCCGCGTTCGGGCGGCAGGGAAACCTGTGGTTGAGCGCCGACCCGAAGGCGAACGACGCAATGAACGGCTTCCGGCCGCGTCCGCCCGATGGCGGCGGCCAATGGGCGCGCATCGCCCCCGCCCTGGTCGAGCTCACCGGGCAGGAGCTCCTGCCGAGCGACGACTGGCCGCAGCTCTACCTGCGCGACAAGGCCATCCCGTGGGCGCCGATCGGGCAGGGCATGCTGACCATCGCGCTGCTCTCGATAGCGATCGTGCTCCTGTTCGCGCCGGTACGGCGCGTGCGGCCCAACGCTCAGATGTTCTTTCTCGGCGCCGGGTTCATGCTGCTGGAAACCAAGGGCGTGGTGCACATGGCGCTGCTTTTCGGCAGCACCTGGGTGGTCAACTCGGTGGTGTTCGCCGCCATCCTGCTGATGATCCTGGTCGCGAACCTTTACGTGCTGAAGGTGACGCCCCGGCGCCTGCTGCCCTATTACGCCCTTCTGGTTGCCGCGCTGCTCGTCAACGCGCTCGTGCCGATGAGCGTGTTCCTGTCGCTTGCGCCATGGATGCGCATCGTCGCCTCCTGCACAGTGGTGTTCCTGCCGATTTTCTTCGCCGGGGTGATCTTCGCGGCGGTGTTCCGCGACAGCCGGCAGCCCGACGTCGACTTCGGCTCGAACGTGGCGGGCATCGTCCTGGGCGGCCTGAGCGAGCAGCTGTCGCTGGTGGTCGGCTTCAACTACCTGATCTTCGTCGCGATCGGGTATTACCTGCTGTCGCTGCTGACTTCCAGGATGGCAAAATCCTAGCGCCCATGAGCGTTCGAACCCGCTTCGCGCCCAGCCCGACGGGCTATCTGCACATCGGCGGCGCGCGCACCGCGCTTTTCTCGTGGGCCTATGCGCGCCGCCACGGCGGCAAGTTCATCCTGCGGATCGAGGACACCGACCTCGAGCGCTCGACCGAAGACTCGGTGAACGCGATCCTCGAGGGCATGAAGTGGCTCGGCCTGGACTGGGACGAGGGCCCGTTCTTCCAGATGAAGCGCCTTGCGCGCTACAAGGAAGTCGCCGATCAACTGGTCGCGTCGGGTCACGCGTATCGCTGCTGGGCGACGAAGGAAGAGCTTGAAACCCTGAGAGCGGAGCAAAGGGCCCGTGGTGAAAAACCCAGATACGACGGCCGCTGGCGTCCCGAGCGCGCCAAGGCCGCGGGTCTCGTGCCGCCGAAGGACCGCCCGCCGGTGATCCGCTTCCGCACGCCGGAGGAGGGCGACGTCGGCTGGAGCGACCTGGTGAAGGGACCGATCACGTTCCCGAACAGCGAGCTCGACGACCTGGTGCTGCTGCGCGCCGATGGCGTGCCGACCTACAACTTCGGCGTGGTGGTCGACGATCTCGACATGGACATCACGCACGTCATCCGCGGCGACGATCACGTGAATAACACGCCGCGCCAGATCCACATCTTCAATGCGCTGAACAAGAAGCTGCCTTACTTCGCCCACGTGCCGATGATCCTCGGCGCCGACGGCGAGCGCCTCTCGAAGCGCCATGGCGCAGTCAGCGTGATGCAATACCGGGATGAAGGTTATTTACCGGAGGCGCTGATCAACTATCTGGCGCGTCTGGGCTGGTCGCATGGAGACGACGAGGTCTTTTCCAGACAATCCCTTGTCTCCTGGTTCGATCTCGAGCACGTCTCGCGTTCGCCGGCGCAGTTCAATCCCGAAAAGCTCGCCTGGCTCAACCAGCAGTACATCAAGGCGGCGGCCGACGAGCGGCTCGCAGAACGGGTCGAGGCCGAGCTCAAGAAACGCGGGGTGCAGCCGGCGAAAGGGCCGGACCTGGTGCGCGTGGTCGCTCTGCTCAAGGATCGCGCCAGCACGATCGTGCAGCTCGCCGACGAGGCGATGCTGTTCTACAGCTGGACGGGCGAAGCGACGATCGACATCGACGAGAATGTCTCGAAAGCGCTGCGCACGCTCAAGGCGCGGCTCGCTACCGTGACCTGGGACCGCGCGGCGATCAACGACGCGATCAAGGAAGTGATCAAGTCGAGCGGCCTCAAGCTGCCGCAGCTGGCGATGCCGCTGCGGCTGCTCCTCACCGGCCGCCCGCAGACGCCGTCCATCGACGCGGTGCTCGAGTTGCTCGGGCGCGAAGCCGTGCTCCTGCGCCTTGCGCATCACCTGGAAACCGACTGAAAGGAGGAAGGATGCTCCGACATAGCGTAATACTTTCCATTCTTGCCGTCGCCGGCGCCGCGCGCGCCGATGTGGAGCCGGGCAACTGGGAAATGTCCATCACGACTTCGGTGCAGGGCACGCCGGGCGAGATCGGGCCCGTCGTGCGCACGCGATGTCTGAGCGCCGACGACGCGCGCGATCCGAGCCGCGTGCTGGGACCGGGCGGCGGCTGCGAGTTCACCAACCGCCGCGATGACGGCAGCGTGTACACGTTCGCCATCGTTTGCGGCGGGCAGATTCCGATGCGCGGCGTGGGCAGCGTGCGCTACGGCGCGAGCTCGATGGAGGCGGATCTCGAGCTGTCGGGCGACGCCGGCGGACAGAATTTCGCAACTCACTCGCATGTGTCCGCGCATCGCCTCGGACCCTGCAAATCGTAACTAAAGGGCGCTATAATTCGCGCCCTTGGTTGGGGGTATAGCTCAGCTGGGAGAGCGCTTGCATGGCATGCAAGAGGTCACCGGTTCGATCCCGGTTACCTCCACCAGCCCCGACTTGCAACAGCCGCAAGTCCCCATCGTCTAGAGGCCTAGGACATCGCCCTTTCACGGCGGTAACAGGGGTTCGAATCCCCTTGGGGACGCCAGTTTAATCAATAAGTTATGTACAAAAAGCGACATCGCTACATGCTCCGTGTCGCGGCTGTGTCGTGAGCACATCCCGGAATCGGTTGGATGTGGGCTGCGTCGCCTTTGAGTAATCGTGCATAGTGGCTGGATCCCGTCTCAGTGAATCGGTGCGAGTCCTCTTGGTTTTTCTAGCGGCTTTTGAGGCCGTCACAGAGCTGCTTGTGACGGCCCCGGCAGGGGAGCGCGAGGGGAGAATCCCCTCGCGTTTTGCGAGGGGACTTTCCGGTGCGTCGTGCGTCAGAGCAGTCCTCTCTCCGCAAAACTCATGATGCGCGTTCCGGCAACGATGAAATGGTCGAGAACCTGCACGTCGACCAGGGCAAGCGCCGACTTTAGCGAGCGGGTGAGAATCTCGTCGGCATGGCTCGGTTCCGCCACGCCCGAGGGGTGGTTATGGGCGAAGATGACGGCGGCGGCGTTCGCTCGCAACGCGGCCTTCACGACTTCCCGAGGGTAGACGCTCGTCTGCGTCAGTGTTCCACGGAAAAGCTCCTCGAACGCAATCACGCGGTGCTGTGCATCGAGTTGCAGGCACACGAAAACCTCGTGAGGCAATCCCGCCAGCCGAAGCCTGAGCAGATCGCGCACGGCCCTCGGACTCGACAGGCAATCCCGGCTGCCCAAGTCCTCCGCGATCGCTCGCGCGGCAAGCTCGCACGCCGCATGCAGCTTGTGCACCGCATTGGCCGCGTAGGCGCCGGAACCCTGCGCGCAAAACAGCTTTCCGTTGTCGTGCCTCGTTTCGAAAAGCAGCGCGAAGAGAGAACCCGCTTGTTTGAGCAGCGTTTCGGCAGTCTGACGCCGTCCGAGTATGACCGTGAGCAGTTCCACATCGCTTGCGTGAGTAACTTCCGTTCTGAGCAGCATTTCCGCCTCCTGTGGCAGTTAAAAAACGGCTGCCCATGAGGAGTTCTCTTCGCCTTCCCCTCTGGGGAACGGGAAGGGGAAAGCTTTTCGAAGTTGAAACGCGTTTGAGCCGCCCGACTTCTGCGGCTCGCCTGCTGCCCACGATTTCGTCCCCTTCACTTACAGCTGAGGGGCGAAATCGGTTTTGGGCGGTGGGGATGCCGCGCGGGCGGCGCGTTTCGCTTTGGCCCTTGGCAAACCCAGGGATCGGTCGTGAGGGGAATCAGCAACTGCGTGACGGATCGCTTTAGCCGGCGCGCACGTTGCGGACGGGTACTACGGAGGCGGGGGAGGGAGGTTGGTGCTAGGTGTCGAGGGGCTCGATCAGTTCCGGGCCGTTGAGGTCTGTGTTGTTGACGAGGAGCCGCACCTTGTAGTGCGTGAAGTGCTCGGGCGGCATGCGGGCGTCGGCAATCGCCTTCACCTGACTTGCGTCCGTGAGCTTGCGGTCAAGCCACGCGGCATGGACGTCTTGAGGCAGCACCACAGGCGCGCGATCGTGGATCTCGGCGAGGGGCCCGGCAGCGCTCGTCGTGAGGATCGCACAGGAGCGGAGCGCTTCACCCGTCTCCGGGTTTTTCCAGTACGACATCAACCCCGCGAAACAGATACCCCGCCGATCCGCGTGGCGGATGAAGTGTGGCTGCTTCGCCCGCTTGATTTCGCCCGTCGCGGAATCGACGCGCTCGACCGCCTGCCACTCGTACCAGCCTTCCGCGGGGATCAGGCAGCGCGCCCGGCTCCAGGCGTCGCGCCACATCGGTTTCCCGGCGGCTTCCTCGACGCGTGCGTTGAAGCTCGTCTTCGGGGGCTTGGCCTCCTTCCACCAGTGGGGCACCAGGCCCCAGCGCCCGGCGGCGAGCTCGAGCCCCTCCGAGTTCGAAGGCCGGCGCAGGAACTGGATCGTGTCGGTGGGAAAGACGTTGAAGCGGCGTGGCAACAGCTTGAAGTTGTGCCGGCCGAGGTACCAATAGCGCTCGATCGTGGCTTCCTCGGGGCTGACGAACCTGCCGCACATGGATGAATTGTAGCGCGGGCCGGGGTGGCTGTATGCTTGTACAGTAATGTGTGTCGCTGTTCAATTCGTCGTCGAAGGAAAGACGCGGACCGCGCTCTCCGGATTGCTGGGGACCCGCCTGCCGGTCCTGATGCGCAGCGGCCAGGTGAAGTGGGTCGAGTGGGGCGCGCCGGCCAAGCAACAAATCGCCAGTTCGGACTCCCCCGGCCACATCATGAAACTTCCGGTGGGTAACTGGGTGGATCTTACGGTTCTCCGTAGCGGCGACTGGGTACGATACCGGCCGCGCCCGGTGAGGATCGTGGCGATCGCCTTTGGGGTGTACCTCGAGCTGCCCGCGAGCCCCGGTTTCCCGCTTGAGAGGTGGATTCCCTTGCGACCGGGAGAATACTTGCAGGGCGCGGTCGCCAAGGTTTACGCGGAACAGCGCGTTTACGTGGTTACGGTGCCACCCCCGTCCGAGTACGCGAGCGCGCAGCCCTGCTGGCCGAGGATCGTCAAGGCGATCTACTCACAACGGTAGGGTGAACAAGGGACCGACCTTGCATCCCTCGGGAGTGTGACAAATTCCTCTTTTCGTCACTATGGGTATCTATGAGTGGAATGTAAATCGGTCCTTATGCGTTTGTCATGTGCCGCGGGTCTTCCCCGCGACGCGTCACAAGGAAAGCATGAAGAAGAACCTTCTTGTCGCAGCCGTGGCGGTCGGAGCGTGCCTTGGCCTTCCCGCGACCGTGCAGGCCGTGGGCTTCGCGCTCGAAGAGCAAAGCGTCAGCAATCTGGGATATGCATTCGCGGGCGGCGCGGCGAACGCCGAGGACGCCAGCACGATCTTCTGGAATCCCGCCGGCATGACCCGCTTGCCGGGGCGGCAGGTCGTGATGGGATTGAACGCGCTCTACGGGTCGGCGCGATTCTCGGACCAGGGCACCACCTCACCCGCGGGGCCCGCGTTCCCGATCACGGGCGGAACCGGCGGCAACCCCGTCGGGTTGAACTGGATCCCGAATCTCTATTTCGCGACCGACCTCGCCCCGGACGTCAAAGCCGGAATCGGCATCAACACGCCGTTCGGTCTGAAAACCCAATACCCGTCGGACTGGATCGGGCGGTACCAGGCAATCGACTCAATCCTTGAGTCGGTCAATATCAATCCGTCGATCGCCTGGAAGGCCCGCGACGGCGTGTCGCTCGGCGCGGGGCTGAACGTTCAATACTTCAACGCCACGGTGAGCAACGCTATCGATTTCGGAGCGGCTTGTTTCGGGTCGGCGTTCGGCCCAGCTGCGTGCGCGGGCGCCGGCATTACGCCGCAGACACAAGACGGGATAGTGAAGGTGAGCGGCGATTCCTGGGGTCTGGGATGGAATGTCGGAGCGCTTTTCGAGATCACTCCGGAGGCGCGCGTCGGAATTGCCTACCGCTCGAGCATCAGGCAGGAGATCAAGGGCAGGGCAACGTTTTCGAATCCGAACCTGCCGGCACCGTTCAACGCGCTTACGGCCGGGGCCACGGACACCGGTGCGCGAGCGACCATCGACACCCCCGATTCGCTATCTGTCAGTCTCTATGACGACGTAACCCCTCAATGGGCGCTGCTCGCGGACCTCACCTGGACCGGATGGAGCAAGTTCAAGGAACTGCGCGTGCGCTTCGACAACGGTTCGCCGGATGCCGTCACGCCGGCGAACTGGCGGGACACGATCCGCGTCTCGCTCGGCGTCGGTCATAAGCTAGATGACCACTGGACGCTGCGCGGCGGAATCGCCTACGAGAATTCCGCGATTCCGGACGAGTTTCGCACGGCGCGAATCCCGGACAACTCGCATACCTTGGTCGCGGTAGGCTTCAACGAGAAGATCTCGAAGACGAGTTCCCTCGACTTCGGATACCTCCACGCGTTCGTGAAGGACGCGGGCGTCAACGTGTCCGCCCCGGGCGAAGGAACGCTCGTCGGCACCTACAAGGTATCCGCCGACGTGCTCAGCGTTCAATACAACTACGGTTTTTGAGCGCGAGCGAATCCATGATCGCCCGCCAGAGCGCGGGGACGAGCGCCGGGAAGAAGAGCGCGAAGTAGCCAGCGGGGAGCGCAGGCATCGTCTCCATGTGCTCCAGCTCGTGGTACGGAACGCCCGGATTGACGTGATGGTGGGCGTGGCGGGTGATGTTCAGCGTCATGGCGTTGGTCATGAACCCGTTGCTGCTCCAGGCGAGCCGACCGCTCAAGGGCTCGTCGGGTCGCCGGGTCAGACCGTAGTGCTCCGCATAGTTAATGTATTCCAGCGCGAAGATCGCGAAGGCGGCTTGAGCAAAAAACAGCACCGCGCCCCAGACGCCGCCTAAGGCAACAAACAAAATGACAATCGCCGCCGTGGCGAGCCACTGCTGCACGTACACGTTTCGCAGAAAGGACTTGGACGCGGAGAGTTGGCGGCGCCGCTCGATGCGCCAGGAGTTCCGAAAGGAAAAGGCGGCATTGCGAAGAACGAAGGACCACACATTCTGGCCGAGAGTCGGGGTCGTGCCGGCGCGGACGATGCCGACCGTTGCGTGGTGGTGCAAGTGCTCCGTGACGAACTGGCCGTAGGCCACCGTCGCCATGGTCAGGCGCGACATGAAGTGGTCGAGCCTCCCGGGCCGGTGCAGCAGCTCATGGCCAGCGCAGGTCGCAAATGCGCTGGCGAGCGCGACCGCGATCACCACCGAGACGCGCGCCCCGAACGACACAGCATCACTCGCGAGGGCAACAACGGCCCAAAGCAGCGTGGCAAGCCACGTCACGACGTAGAGGTGCGGGACGAGGTGGAGCCAGAGCGAAGCCGCGCGCGGTGCGGGCGGTTGAAGAGGCTGGGTGCGGTCCGGGCCCATCAGCAAGTCGAGAACGGGTATGCCGGCAAAGACAAAGACCGGGCTGAGCCAGGGCAGTCCGGCGTAGTACCCGATGGGCGCAAGAAGCGGGATCGCCGGGAACGCGCTGAAGGCGAGAAGCTTGAAGTAGTACCAAGCAGATTGACTCATGCGGGATCTATGAGTGGCGCCGAGCGAGCCGGATTCGGAAAGGGTAACCTTACACGGTCCGTAGATATGACGTCAGACCGCTCGGGCGACTCGGCGCATATCCGAAATTCGAGGAGACACGCAGTGGTAGAAATAAACTGGACGAAGTCGTACGACGTGAAAGTTGAGACACGACATTTTCGAGTCTTCGTTTCGCGGCACGAAGGCGAGGGTTTCCATGCAACCTGCCTCTGGTATGAAAAAAGCCGCGCTATGAAAGCACCTGGACAACCGGGGGCGCTCACCTTTCAGTTGGAGCAGCGTCACGCGTCTACAGAAGACGAAGCGCTTGGTCAACTTACGAATTGGCTCAAGAACAAATTCGGTGACAGTGTGAGGATCGAGCCCGCTAAGAGCTAAGGCACAGAAGATGGCTAACCGGATGAGCAACCGAAGCCGCTCCGACAGTCTGCGAGCGAAGCTGAGCAGTAGGCAGCTAATGGTCAGGACGATCGGACTTGCGCGGCAATGCGTTAGCGAGCGCGGCAAGATTTCGCCGAAAGTCGGGGCGCTCGTGGCCCGCGACGGCGTTGTGATTGGTGAGTCCTTTCGTGGAGAACTCGGGAGAGGAGAGCACGCCGAGTTCACGCTACTTGAGAGGAAGTTGGCCGACAAGACCCTGTCGGGGGCGACGCTCTTTACGACACTGGAACCATGTACCTCACGAAACCATCCGAAGATTCCCTGTGCGGATCGAATAGTCGAAAGACGAATTAAGCGAGTTGTTATTGGAACTCTCGACCCGAATGATCGGATACGGGGTCGCGGTGAACTTCGGCTCCGCGCCGCCGGAGTAGAGATAGTTCGGTTTGATCCCGACTTGATGCCCGAGATTGAGGAACTGAACCGCGATTTCCTAAGAGAGCACAGTACGCGTCCTCGGCGACGCCGGACACGAGCCGAGACCAGGGACCCCGTTAAACCGGGAGAAGTAGGGCCAAACGGCCACAGAATCGGCTACACGAAAACCGGCGATAAGGTGGAATGGATCCCGGACGACGAAAACCCGGGTAAAGAATGGCCACTTCTCCTGCGGCGTAACGACAAGGCGATCCTGAAATCGTACAACGAATTGTGGGATAAGGTGTGGTGGAACAGGCACCAAGTTTGGCTGGAGAAGATCAAGAGTGGCGAGGAACCGCTAACCCCGCAGCAAAAGCCTATCCTGAAGAAGGCGATCGAGGCAGCCAAGCGCATCGAGCGTAAGTACGGCAGAAAGAACCTGGGGTGGGATGACTTCGAATGGGGCTTGCTCAGCGGCCGGATGTCGGCGTTAGCATGGGTCATGGGGGCGGAATGGAACGAGTCCCTCGACACGTAACGCGAGGCACGGTCAGTTGAGCGGTCTAACTTTTCAATCCAGCGGACGGGCCGGGAGCAACCGTGTCTCGCGGCGCCCGCGGAAGCGGCCCGCCGCTGATTTCGGACGCTAAGCACCTCTAGGCTTCCAAAGTGGCGCAATCGACTCGACCGTCCGTTTTTACTCCTGACGACGAACCGTATCTCGGTCGCGAACTGCTTCACCACTTCGACAAGATCATTCCCACGGTTCTAGAACAGAACCAAATTACGGCAGGCCACACGCATGGAATCGATCTCACTGATCATCAACGTATGGCGTGCATTGTTATTCCGCAGGCGATTAGTCTCGCCTTGTCGATCCGTGAGTTGATTCGCCAAGGCTATCTGTTTGGCGCGCATGTTTTAATCCGCCCGCTCATGGAGAGAGCGGTCGTTCTCCTTTATCTGAGAGCTGTCCCATCCGACATCGCTAAGTGGAACCGCGGGTGGCATACCCGCGACGACGCTCCGAGCCTCTCAAAGATGCTTGAGGCAATTCAGAAGGCGGGAAACAGATCGGAATTTGCCCGTGGCGCCGATCTCACCGCAACACTTAACAGTTTGCTGCACGGCAAACCAGATTCGGCTCTATGGAATACGATAGCGCTCGATGACGATCGTCCTGGATACGCTTCGTCAAAAATTCTCGACCAACCTGAACTGTGCGATGAGGTGTGCGCGAACACCCTGCCATGGCTAGTAGTCACAATGGCAATGATGGCGGCCTACTTTCCGGACGCGGAGCTGCTTGACCCTGGCGTGCAGCCGGCGCCCAGAAGCGGGCGCGGCTGACGCTGACGTTACGGGCTTTGGAAGTTACTATCTGTCATGCCCGCGCCACTTACCGACTCCGTGATCTTCGTCCTGGCACGTCTTGTGGATGATGCGCAGAGTGATACCCGGGAACCCAGTCATTCCGACCTCGAGTTTCAGATCAACCGCGCTCGGCTCACCTCCGGAGATCCCAAGGCTCAAGGTCAGCTTGTCGGCAAGGCCAAACGCATCCGAGGAACTCTGAGCTGGGCACTTGAGAACAATGTCGCTGGCGGTGAAGCGCTGGTGGAGTCCCTGCTCTCCTTTTTACGCGCATGCGGCGGGTTTCGGCAGAGTTCGCCGAACTACGTTGGTGCGGAAGCAGTGGCAAACGCAATCGCTGCGTTCCGTACTGAAGGCTTTACCCTTAGTGAGGATGGTGAGCTACGACCACAACTGTTAGAGAACCTAGCTGGAGCCGCGCTATCGGACGCTCTCGCGTCCTATGTACGACGCGCAATGCGCGGCGCAGAGGACGCCGCGCTGCTCGCTGGAACGAGCAAAGACCTCTTGGAAGCTACCGCAGCGCACATACTCGTGGAACGTAACGGAAGTTATCCGCAAGGCGCAAACTTCGAAGGCCTACTGGGTATGGCCTTTGTAGCAATGGGTTTAGCCACACCCCAACATCCGGTACAGCCGGGCGAATCACCCCAATGCAAGGCTGAGCGGGGCATGTTCGCCCTAGCCGTAGGCGTAAATGCCATGCGCAACAAGCTGGGCACAGGTCATGGCCGACCGTGGCTCCCAAACATTACGGACACAGAGGCTAAGGCTGCTGTTCAATTCATGGGCACCATTGCAGAGTGGATGCTTCACGCACATGCGCGCAAGAACAGGCCCTAACGCCTCCGATCGGAACGTTCAACAGCGGGCTTCGCCCACCGTTGGCCCTGCACGTCGAACGTCAAACGTCTGAAGGGACGTTGGTGCCACTTCAACTGCCCGAGGGATCGCGTTTTGGTCGGCGGTCGAGTAGCGAGGTCTTACCACCGAAACTGGTTTCAGAATTCGATAACCTAATTGGAAGGATCGCTGCCCAAGGCGACCGACGAGATCTCCTCGAGCACTTTAAAGGCTACTTCTGCGGTGCGATTGGTGCCGTACATTACTGGAGTTCTAGCGAGAGTTGGGCTTACACGGATCTTCTAAAGTACATGGAGGAAGCAGCCCGGAATCCCGCTTTGTTTATAGAGGCATTCTACGACGCTTGCGAGGCTCTTCGGGCGGAGGCGAAGTACGAAGTACCCAGCGTTAACCTCATGAACGAAATCCTGCGGGAGCATAAGGTGCACCTGGAAATTCGCCCGCCACGCTTAGTCCGCCTTGAGTCAGTGGCACGCGTTCCAACTCCCGAGCCACCCGCCACGCTCGCTGAAGGTGCGACCGCTATCGTGCGGGGATCTATTCAGCGCGCAGAAGAACTTCTCGGGGAGAATCGTCCACGTGAGGCTATCCAGGAAATGCTTTGGATTTTGGAGTCGATAGCTACGACATTTCGGGGCGTCAACCTGCCCACCGGCAGCGTCCAAGGTCGATACTTCAATGAAATAGCTAGAGAACTGCGAACCGCCTCACGTGGCACAACTCTCGAACGGACAATCGAGTGGTCTACGCAATTGCACGGTTATCTTTCCTCGCCAACTGGGGGTGGTGTTCGCCACGGATTGGATCTCAACAGCGGTAGCGCAGTCTCTTTAGAGGAGGGGCGGCTATTTTGTAACCTTATCCTGTCGTACGTTACGTATCTTATGGCCGAACACGCGAGACTTCATTCATGATCGCTACAGCGTCGGTGGTCGTTCCGACTGTCAGTAAGGCTCTAATCTGATCGCTCACAAAATGAAGCCGCCGCCCGGAGTCACCGGGCGGCGGCGTCTTGCGGTCAGCGAGACCAGATCAGCTCGTGCTGCCCGTCGCGTTCGATCAAGTTCGCGTAGATCGGAGCGGGGAAGCTCGGGTCGTCGAGCTTGAGGCTGACGAACTCGCGACCGCCCTTGCTGGTACGGGCCCAGCCTGCGCCGATCTCGACTTTGCCGACGAACGCCCGGTAGTCCGGAGTGTTTTCGCCGCGCTTCTCGATCGGAGTGATCGCGACCTTGGCCTTGAGGCCGACGGTTTGGATGCTACCGGTGAAGCCGGTGTTGGTCTTCGTGAAGGTGCCGATGGTTGCCATGTCTAAGTCTCCTTTTGTTTATCTCAGCCGCGCCAATCGCAGCCTCGATGGAAGTGGCAGAGCCGGCCCGGCGCCGGCCGCACCCGCAGGGCTGAAACGAAGAGGAAGACGGCCGTGAAGCTGTTTTTTGGAGCGCAGCGTCCGCGAGGAATGGCGCAGCCAGGGGAAAAAACTGCGGCAAGCGCAGCGCCGGCCGTTGCGGCTATGAGGCGACGGGACGGCTAACTTCCATCATCACGAGGCAGCATTGGATGCGCGGCGCAACAAACGGAGACGCTGGCAACGGAGGGTTTGCGACGCCTCGACGGCTAGCCCCATCCACAGCTTGCCAATCCCTTTCTCAGGGCGTGAACAAATCGGTAAGATGGGCTTTACCCGAGTCGGGAAGGGGCCGCAGCTAACAGGAACCAAGGGGGACGGCGGCACAGCCAAACGTTGGGTTCTCAAGCTAGACGTAGATCACTCCAGCGGAGGAAGCGTGGCAACCGCCAAAGAGATTGAAGCACTAAAGCGAAAACTGAAGAGAGAAGCAGAAAAGGACCAAGTGGAGCGTACACGCCAAGCCCGTCTATCGCGGTACGCCGCGAAATCAAACGCCGGAGCGCGTAAGGGAAACCGTAGCAAAGCAAGTCGCCGTGACATCTTCTCGAAAGGTGGGCGCCTGCCAGGATCTGGCTTCAGCCGACGCGGTTAGACTCTGGCCTCCGGGGAATCGGGCGATTTTATCGTCTGAATGTTAGATCGGATTGACGCCCGAGTACTCGCCTGCAAGTAAATCGTTCAGGAGCAGAAAGTGGTGTCCAGCAATATTCCGCAACGCGCCGACGTAGTAAGAGTTCGCAGCCGAACCTACTTGGTAGAAGGCGTCGACGCCGATGCTGGCGCAGGCGGTGCGCTCGTCGAGCTGGCTTGTCTCGATGACGACGCACAAGGTCAGAAGGTAGAGGTTGTCTGGGAGCTCGAGCTCGGCACCGAAATTCTGAACCGGGAAGCCTGGCAGTCCATTGGTAAGCGCGGGTTCGACGATGCGCGCCATTTCAGCGCCTACCTGCATACGCTGCGCTGGAATTGCGTTACAGCAACAGATCCACGCATTTTTCAGGCACCTTTCCGCGCTGGAATCCGTATCGATGCGTACCAGCTCGAACCGCTGCGCAAGGCGTTGCTGCTACCTCGTGTCAATCTGTTTATCGCTGACGACACCGGTCTTGGCAAAACGATCGAAGCCGGGCTGATCGCAACCGAGCTTTTACTCCGCCGCCGCGTGAAGGATGTGGTAGTCGCCTGCCCTCCGTCGATGATTGATCAGTGGAAGGAAGAGTTGGAAATACGCTTTGGCCTGACCTTCGAGGTTATGGATCGTGCCTACATCGAGCGCGTTAGGCAGCAGCGTGGCTACGGTGTGAATCCTTGGACCACCTTCCCTCGGTTCCTGGTCTCGCAGCGATTGCTTGTCGATGAGACATACGTCGGACCGATGCGGGATTGGCTTGGGTCTCTGCGACCGGCAGCCCTGCTTATTCTCGACGAGGCCCACCATGCCGCGCCAGCGAGCGGCGCGCGCTATGCCATTGACTCCCGCATTACGCGGGCAATTCGTGATATTGCCCCGCGCTTTGAGCACCGGCTATTTCTGTCCGCGACACCGCACAACGGGCACTCCAACAGCTTCAGCGCGTTGCTCGAGTTGCTGGACCCGCACCGCTTTATCCGAGGGGTCCCGGTTCTGAAGAGCCAGCTCGATCCGGTGATGGTGCGACGGTTGAAGGAAGACATCCGCGCGTTGGAAGGTGGATTCCCGACTCGCAAACTCATCCAGGTCGATCTCGACGGACTACCCAGCGCGGCGCCTGAACTCAAGTTGTCCGAGTTACTCGACACATATCGGGATGTCCGGCAACGCCGTATGTCCGGTACAACCAAGCGCAAGCAGGCGGAAGCAGCTCTGCTGATCTCTGGCCTCCAGCAGCGCCTTCTTTCGTCGGTTGAAGCCTTCGCCCGGACCCTGGCTGTGCACCGTCGCACGATGGAACGCCTGTGGGCAGGAGAGAAAGGGGGACCCGAAGGTCGTTCGCGGATGGGAGATGACCTAGTGGCGGGTGCATTGGGTGCAGATGATGAGCGGTCGCTACTTTCGGAAACGCAGCAATACGAACTTGAAGTGGGTGCGGTCGAGGCGGTCACCATGGCCACTGCGGGGGATGCCGCAGCGGCTGACATAGGCGAGGAGAAAAAGCTGCTCGCCGAGATGGAGCAAGTCGCGGAGCAGGGGCGGGGCGCTCCCGATGCTCGTGTGCAGTATCTGGTGGAGTGGATACGTAAGCACATGTGCTCTGGGGCATGTAACCCTGGATCGGGTTCGCCAAAGCCCGAGGCCCGGTGGACCGATCTGCGGCTCCTTATCTTCACCGAGTATGAAGACACTCGACGCTACCTCTTCAATATGCTGCGGGCTGCCATCGCCGGAACCGATCTCTGGGAGCAGCGGATTGAGGTTTTTCACGGGCCTACGCCGCCCGATAAGCGCACTGAGATAAAACGCGCCTTCAACCTGGCTCCAAGCTCCCACCCGATTCGAATTCTCGTGGCGACAGACGCCGCCCGCGAAGGCCTTAACCTGCAAGCCCACTGCCACAACCTGTTTCATTTCGACGTGCCATGGAATCCAAGCCGGCTCGAGCAGCGCAACGGCCGCATCGACCGCAAACTGCAGCCCGCGCCAGAAGTCTTTTGCCATTATTTTGTCTACAAGCAGCGCCCGGAGGACCGTGTTCTGAGCGCGCTCGTAAGAAAGACAGACATTATTCGGCGACAGCTCGGCAGCCTCGCCGAGGTGCTGGAGACACGCCTGTCGGAGACCATCCGGGGCGGCATTCGACGCAAAGAATCCGTGCGCATGGCCGAGGAAATTGACAAAGCCGGTCTCGACGAGGAACGTCAAGCTTCAGTAACGGAGGAGCTCGACGCTACCCGCGAGCGCCGCGAGGATCTGGAAAAGCAGATCAATACACTGCGCGGCCGAGTCAATGAGGCACGCAAATGGATCGGGCTCGATACCACGCACTTTCGCGACGCATTGTCCTGCTCACTCGAGTTGCAGGGTGCGAAACCGTTGGTGGCGGCGGGGAAGAGTGCCGATGGAATCGAGAAATTCACATTTCCTGATCTCCAAGGGAAACACGGAGGAGACTCGACGTGGGCATCAACGCTGGATACGTTGAGAGAACCTCCAAAAGAAGGCCGTCGGGATTTTGCGTGGCGGAAGGATGCCCCGATACGTCCAGTGGTTTTTGACCCGCCTCAGGGAATCGACGACGATGTAGTGCAGGTTCATCTCGAGCACCGCGTCGTTCAGCGCCTTCTCGGACGCTTTCTCGCGCAAGGCTTCGTGCATCACGATCTTTCCCGGGCTTGCTTTGCGCAGAGCACGGATGCGATCCCCCGTGTGATATTGATCGGCCGTTTGTCGCTTTATGGCAAAGGTGCCTCGCGGCTTCACGAAGAGATTGTAACGGTCACGGCACGTTGGTCGGATGCCGTATCGCGCAAATCGGAGCTGGCCCCCTACGGCCGCGATGCAGAATCCAAGACACTCGAGTTGCTCGAACAATCTCTAAGACCTGGCGCGGGCCGCGTGGTGCCCGAACAGGTTGTGAAGCGGCTGCAGGCCTCGATCGTTCAGGATATTGAAGAACTGTTACCGCACCTGGAAGCGCGCGGCGCCGAGGATCGGAAGGACGCCGAGACAAAACTGGCGGAGCGCGGCCGTATCGAATCCCAGGGTATGCGGAAGATTCTTGAAGAGCAGCGGGTCCGTGTGCGGAGCGAGTTCGGCAAGGAGATCCCGGCGCAGTTGCGCCTCGACCTGCAGGGCGAGGAGAGCAAGCAGCAGCAGCTTGAGCGGCGTCAATACGAATCCAACCGGCGTCACTGGCAGCGCTGGCTCGAGGGTACTGACCGCGATCTTCGCGAAGAGCCGATTCGCATCGAATCCTTCTATCAGGTCGCTTCAGCACGGATGGAACCGGTTGGGCTTGCGTATCTTTGGCCGGTGACCGGGTGAGGGACTCCCTGTGAGCGTCGATCCTTCCCTGCTCGACCATAAGGCCTGGCTCGGCTATCTGCAGCCGGATGGGCTAGTGGTGTCTCCTGCTGCGTTGGTGGATAGCCAAGCTCTCCTGCCCCGCGATAGCGCCCCTCTGCAGCAACGCTTTCTCGGATGGACCGAAGAGATCGAGATCGAGGGCGGCGAGACGGTCCTGACTATCCGCGACGCTGGGGCTTTTGTGCAGGGCTTCCTCGAATGGCCGGTAGATTGCCTCCATGGCCTCGACGAAGCCCGGCCACTACCAGACACACTTCAAGTCGCAATACCCGAACTCGGAGAAACTCTGGCGCCGTCGTTCGCATTTCGTGATCCGAAACCCAAGAATCCTGACCATCCATGGCTCCTTCTGGTCCAGATTCTTCCAGAGAACACAGACCTCGATGCCGCGCACACCGGGACCGAAGCAGGTTGGTCAGCGTCGGTGACACGCCGTTTTGAACGCCTCTTGCGCGAAGTGCAGGTACCAACCGGCCTCTTGTCGAATGGCACTCAGTTCCGACTGGTCTATGCACCTCGGGGAGAGAACTCGGGGAACATCACTTTCCCCGTATCGGCAATGGGTGAGGTGAGCGGTCGTCCAATCCTTGCGGCTTTTGACTTGTTGTTGAATCGGTATCGCCTCATCGCGGCACCCAGCGAGGCCAAGCTTTCCGCTTTGCTCACCAAGAGCCGAGAGTATCAGAGCCGCGTCTCGGCCGCGCTTGCTCAGCAGGTGCTGGATGCGCTGTACGAGCTTCTGCGCGGCTTTCAGGCCGCGAATGACCGCATGAAGGGTGAGCTTCTGCGCGAAGTGATCTCGAAAGATCCCGATTCTGTCTATTCGGCCCTTCTGAATGTGCTTCTGCGGTTGGTGTTCCTTCTGTATGCGGAGGACCGGGGCGTAATGCCCGGCTCATCGGTTTACGTTGGGAACTACTCGGTGCACGGTCTTTTTGAGCGGCTGCGTGAAGACGCCGAGCGCTATCCAGACACCATGGATCATCGGTTTGGCGCGTGGGCGCAATTGCTTGCCGTTTTCCGCGCCGTATGCGAAGGCTGCAAGCATCCGCAGTTCGCAGTGCCTGCGCGCAAAGGGTACCTATTTGACCCGCAGCGCTTTCCCTTCCTTGAAGGAACAACGGAGGGAAAGGAGATACCGCTGGTTGCAGATGGCGTTATCTATCGCGTACTTGAAAAGCTCCTTCTTCTTGACGGCGAGCGGCTGTCCTACCGCACGTTAGACGTTGAGGAAATCGGATCCGTCTATCAGACCATCATGGGATTTGGTGTCGAGGTTGTCGCCGGCACCGCGATTGCGCTCAAGGGCAAGCGAAAACACGGCGGAGTTCCAGCCGCACCGGTGATAAGCCTTGATGCACTCCTAGCGGCGAAGCCGTCTGAGCGCGTGAAATGGTTGAAGGAGGGAGCTGATACGGACCTCACGGGCGAGGCGGAAAAGGGGCTGAAAGCCGCGGGCTCTGTGGAAGATCTGTTGGGGGCGTTGGACAAGCGCATCGATCGCGGAGCCACGCCGGGCCCGGTGCCTAGAGGTGGCCTCGTTCTCCAGCCAACGGACGAGCGACGCCGTTCTGGCTCCCACTACACCCCGCGCTCCTTCACCGAGCCCATAGTCCGTAAGACTCTGGAGCCGATCCTGAACCGCCTTGGCCGCCATCCCAAGGCAGAGGAAATTCTGGCCCTCAAGGTTTGCGATATCGCTGTCGGCTCGGGGGCCTTCCTCGTCGAGACCTGTCGGCAGTTGGCCGACGAACTGATTTCTTCGTGGCACTTCCACCACCAGGTACCGGTAATCCCGCCCGATGAAGACGAAATCCTTTTCGCCCGCCGCCTCGTCGCCCAGTGCTGCCTCTACGGCGTGGACCGAAACCTCATGGCTGTGGATCTCGCGAAGCTTTCCCTCTGGCTCGCCACGCTGGCCAAGGACCATCCCTTCACCTTCCTCGACCATGCTATTCGCTGCGGCGATTCCCTCGTAGGCCTCACCCGTAAGCAGATCGAGACCTTCACGTGGAAAACGGAGTTCACCACCAGCCAGCTATGGGAACAGGAAGTCCGCAAACGCACTGCCGCCGCACTGCATGAACGGCAGAACCTCCTCGGCCTGGGCGACGACTATGGTACGCCCCAGCTCAAGCGCGAGAAACTAGAAAAAGCCGATGGACTCCTCGATATCGTCCGCTTCATCGGCGATACCACAGTGGCCGCGTTCTTTGCGGCGGACAAGGATAAGGCCCGCGAAGGCAAGCGCGTCGAACTCGCCGAGCGTATCTCTAGCTACCTGGGCGGCGACCTCGAACAACGCCCGCCTGACGAGTTGAAGGCCCTCCGCAGCGGACAATTCCCGATCACGCCCTTCCACTGGGA
Source organism: Burkholderiales bacterium (assembly GCA_035602335.1). GTDB lineage: Bacteria > Pseudomonadota > Gammaproteobacteria > Burkholderiales > SG8-39 > SCGC-AG-212-J23. The sequence continues at coordinate 60,320 of DATNMK010000003.1, read as the reverse complement.
AATTGAGTTCCCGGAGGTGTTCGACCGCGAAAATCCCGGTTTTGATGTCATCGTGGGAAATCCGCCGTTTGCGGGAAAGAACACTCTTCTTGCTGGCAATCGCGAAGGGTATTTTGACTGGCTGAAGACCTTGCATGTGGAATCTCACGGCGTCGCGGACTTGGTCGCCCATTTTTATCGCAGCGCTTTCAACTTGCTGCGCGGCTACGGATGCTTCGGACTCATTGCCAGCAACACCATTGCCCAAGGGGACACTCGGGCTACCGGCTTGCGTTGGATTTGCACACATGGTGGCTCAATCTTCGCTGCCCGAAAGCGCGCAACGTGGCCTGGGCAAGCTGCAGTCGTGGTCAGTGTTGTTCATGTCTGCAAAGGCGACCTTAAAGGCCCATTTGTGCTCGATGGTCGTGAAGTGCAGATTATCACTGCATATCTCTTCCACTCAGGTGGGAACGAAAGCCCCACATCTCTGCGGGCAAACGAATGCGGAAGTTTCATCGGCAGTTACGTTCTCGGCATGGGGTTCACCTTCGACGACAGCGACACCAAGGGCACAGCCAATCCGCTTGCGCTGATGCGCGAGCTTATCGCGAAGGACCCGCGCAATGCCGAAAGGGTTTTTCCTTACCTCGGTGGCGAGGAAGTGAACGATGACCCTGAGCACAGTCATCGTCGCTATGTCATCAACTTCGCGGACTTCCCGCTTCGACGCGCCGAACTCGATAAGTCTTGGCAAGCCGCTGACGATCACCAGCGCGAACAATGGGAGAGAATTGGTATCGTCCCGCTGGATTACCCGCTTCCTGTCGCTGCCGATTGGCCTGATTTACTGAATGTCGTAGAGCAGAAGGTGAAACCAGAGCGGTTGAAGCAGGGCGACAAAATTGGACAACAGCGCTGGTGGAGGTTTCTACGAACACGCGGGGAGATGTTGGCGGTGACCGCAAAATTGAATCGAGTTGTGGCGCGCTCGCGAATTGGCAACGCATTCGCATTTACGCTGCTTCCAGCCCGAATCGTGCTCAACGAGAAAATTGTCGTCTTTCCTTTTGAAGGCGGTGGGCCATTCGCCGTGATTCAATCACGGGTTCACGAAGTGTGGGCCGTGTTCTTTAGTTCGACGCTCAAGGACGACCTTCAATACACGCCCAGCGAGTGCTTCGAGACGTTCCCGTTCCCCGTCGGGTTCGAGACGAACGCGGCGCTCAAGACGAAGGGTCGGGAGTACTATGAGTTCCGCGCCGCGCTCATGAAAGATCTCTGGCTCGGCCTCACGGAAATCTACAACCTCTTTCACTCGCCCGATGACGAAGCCTTGGCTCGGTTGGAAGCCCTCTATCGCAAGCGCGCAGCCAACAGCGATTGGCGCACAGCCGAGGGAGTCCCCGCTAACTGCTCGCCGCTGCAAGTTTACGCTACGCCGACCGCTGCGCTCGCTGGCGTCCTGCGCCTGCGCGAGCTGCACGCAGCTATGGACGCCGCCGTCCTCACCGCCTACGGCTGGACCGACCTGGTCTCCAAATGCACATGCGAGTTTCTGCTTGAGTTCGAGGAGGAGACCGAGTCCGGTGCGGAAGAATCCTCCGGTCGCAAAAAGAAAAAGCCCTGGCGTCACCGCTGGCCCGACGAAGTCCGCGACGAGGTCCTGGCCCGCCTTCTGAAACTGAATGCGGAGCGCGGGACGGAGGAGCGCCTGTCGGGCGGCGCGGCGACTTCCACCGCGGGGAAACCGAAGAAGGGCGGGAGTAAGGGCGGAAAGTCTGCCGCACGCTTGACTGCGGGAGATCTGCTTGATTTGTGACACGCAAGAGGTGGAGTAAATGAGCGCACCAACGACATCGGACGCGATTCGCGGGGCCATTGTTGAAGCTCTGCAGCTTGATCTCGTGGGGCCGGGCAATACGCATGCCTTCGCCAAAGAGCTACTTCCCGAGCCGCCGTCGCGGTGGTATTTGGCCGGGTTCCTGGTGCCGGTCGACGCACCGGAGGAGCAGCGTACCGACGTAACCTCTACCGACGAGATCGATTCCGCCGGTGACAGCGAGGCCACCGACGACGCTGCGCCACCCGATCGAGCCGGGGCTCGTAAGAGTCTCTTGCCGTCGTCAATGGGTCTCAGTGTACTGATTGCACCGGGAGTTGATGCCCTCGAGGCGGTGGTGTCCTGGGGCGACTACCTTTGGGAAAGCTCGGAAGCTGATGTGGAGCCGGTGGAGCAAGTTGCTGCGGCAGTACCCGAGTCGGTTCCGGTGCCTGCTTCGGCGGCTCTACCAGCGGAATCCAAGACGGGAACGGACCACAGCGGCAAGGCGAAGAGAGGATACCGCCGTGATCCTAGAGAGGAGCGGGTCACAATCTCTCTTCCTAAGGCGAACGAGAAGCCGAAGGAGGTGCCAGTTCCCAATAGTGGCGGGCTAACGCTGACGGTGATTTGTCGCCCTGTGACAGATAGTGCGACGGCACGGTTAGCGAAAGGAACGCGGTCGGTATCAGTGTTTTTGGTGAACCGCCGATCGCCCAACCTTGAACGGCGTACCCGCTCATTTGTCTTTCAGGCGACCCTCGAGCTCAATTCACCAGCGCCCTTTGTGCCGCGTCCGGATCTGCGTGGAGCTGCCTCTGATGAATGGGACGAGAAGGTCGCTGATCTCCAGTATCGGGACGTCTTTGAGTATGCGGTAGGTCACGGAGTGTCGGCGACTGCCAAGTGTGGACCAGGCGTCGCATGCGCCTCGGTTTCAACCTGCTGGATTCCATCGGCGGAAGTCGAGCGCGTGGCTCCTGCCTCTATCCCCGATGTTGAGCTTTCGATTGAGGCGCTGGGAGTATTGGCGAACTCGGCCGAAGCGGCCGCCAAGCTCAAGCCGCTTGTCACCCACTATAGGGACTGGATTGTCGCCCAGAGTAAGAGCATTGCCGGACTCAAGCTGGAACCGCAGCGGGAAAAGACAGCTCGGGACCTTTTCGTGCACGCGGAGCATGCAGCGAAGCGAATCGAAGATGGCATTGATGCGCTGGCCGACGCGAGTGCGCTGGATGCTTTTCGGATTGCGAACCGGGCCATGGCGAGAGCCGCTCGGCAACGTGAGGCTGTACAAGGCCAGACCACCCCCACGGCGGTGCCCGCGCCGCGGTGGCGACCGTTTCAGTTGGCATTCATCTTGATGAACCTACGGGGCATTCTCGACCCGACCCACGCAGATCGCGAGACCGTGGACCTACTTTTCTTCCCCACAGGCGGTGGCAAGACTGAGGCCTATCTTGGCCTCGCTGCATTTTCGATGGTAATGCGAAGGCTACTGCACCCAGGTATTCGCTCCGCGGGACTTTCGGTGCTGATGCGCTATACGTTGCGACTACTAACCCTGGACCAACTCGGACGAGCGGCCGGGCTTATCTGTGCACTCGAGCTTGAGCGCGAGGCGGACAAGGTAAAGCTGGGCGAATGGCCGTTCGAGATCGGCTTGTGGGTGGGACAAGCGGCCACGCCAAACCGGATGGGCAGGCGGGGAGATACAAGTTCGGCGGCGGAATATTCGGCCTACACGAAGACCACACGCTTTCAACGTGATGATCGTAGCAACCCCGCCCCGATTCCGATTGAGAATTGTCCTTGGTGTGGCACCAAGTTCACGCGCAGTTCGTTTCGACTCGTTCCCACGGTGGATCGCCCCCTCAACCTCGCCGTGCACTGCGTGAATCATGCATGCGAATTCTCAGGCGACAGACCATTGCCGATTCTCGGTGTTGACGAGGCGATCTATCGTCGGCTGCCGGCATTTCTAATCGCGACCGTAGATAAATTCGCCGCGCTGCCATGGACCGGAGAAGTGGGGGCTTTGTTCGGTCTGGTGGATCACCATGACAAAGACGGGTTCTATGGCCCCTGTTCCGACGCTCGCGGAACGGCGCTGGGTGGGCCTCTGCCTCCGCCCGAACTCATTATTCAAGATGAATTGCATCTGATCTCAGGGCCACTAGGGACGATAGCTGGAGTCTATGAGACGGCGATCGATTCGCTCGCAAGCAGAATTTCGGATGGCACTATCCTTCGACCAAAGATTCTCGCAAGTACGGCGACAGTCAGGCGCGCAGATTCGCAGATTCGCGCTCTTTTCGACCGCCAGCGTGTCGAGGTCTTTCCGCCACCAGGACCTGATCGCCGGGATTCCTTTTTCGCGCAGACCGAACCCACGAGCAAGACACCCGCCCGGCGCTACGTCGGTATTGCGGCACCCGGGCGCAGCCTGAAGGTGGTGTTGCTGCGCGCATCCCTCGCATTGCTTTCCGCAGGGAAAACGCTTTATGAGCGCGAAGGAGGAAGGAAGAACAAGCAGAACCCCGTTGATCCTTATATGACGCTGTTGGGTTACTTCAATAGCCTGCGGGAGCTAGGTGGGAGCCGTCGTATCGTCGAGGATGAGGTGCGTACTCGAGTGGCTCAGTATTCGAGACGGAGGCGGCGGGAACCAGACGACAATCTTTTCTCTGACCGCGCCATCAGCTACGACGTTCTCGAGCTTACATCCCGTGTCGCGACTAACCAAGTCGCGACAGCGAAACGACGACTGGCAATGAGATTTCACGAAGATGAGCGCGTTGATGTCGCGCTCGCCACGAACATGATCTCTGTCGGGCTGGATATCGTTCGCCTTGGCCTAATGGTAGTCCTCGGCCAACCTAAAACGAGCGCGGAATACATTCAGGCGACAAGCCGCGTGGGTCGTGATGCGCTGCGCCCAGGTCTCGTAGTGACACTGCTCAATGTTCACAAGCCTCGCGATCGCTCGCACTACGAGCGTTTTGAGACATACCACGCAACCTTCTATCGGTCGGTCGAGGCCACAAGCGTGACGCCGTTCTCGCCCCGTGCCCTCGATCGAGCCTTGGCGGCAGCGCTGGTGGCGCTGTGCCGCCAGGGGCGATCGGAGATGACTCCCGCTCTTGGCGCTAACGAGGTGCTTGCCATGAGAGCACAAATGGAGACATTCGCGGAACGGTTTGCGGAACGCGCTCGGAACCACGACGTCAATCTGGATGCGGCCCGGGCTCAGGCGTTGCGCGATCATGTCCTCGCGCGTTGCCGCAGCCTATTGGACGACTGGGTGAATATCGCCACAGAGTTTCACAGCAAAGGTACGAAGCTCCAGTACCAGGAGGAAGTCGGTGGTGCGAGACGACTGTTATACGATTTCCTGCATCCCGACCTCCCGCAATTGAACCCAATTCAGCGTCGATTTAGGGCCAATCGATCAATGCGCGATGTAGAGCCAAACGTGGAGCTGACCGTGCGCAATTTGAACGATTGGGGTGGATCAAAATGATCACCAATAAGCTGCGATCCAGTCAGGTCATCACCACCTTTGGCCCTGGGGCGATGGTGGATCTCCCGGACGCATCGGTGATTATTGGGGGCCTGGACACATGGAAGTACGACGCATCGCAGCTTCCCGTGGTCGAGGAACCCAGACTTCTGGATAAGCTGCGTCGGCTCTTGAAGGTCACGACCTTGACATTGCGAAGGCCCCCGCCTGCAAACGAGCGGGGTCATGGTCTACGCCCGGGTGTTACCGGATGGCGATTCCCTGAGTGGTTCATCGTTCAGCACAAGAAACCGGTATTTGCTCCGAAAGGTGGATTTCGTCGTCGTCGGCTGGTTCATTTGACCGCGCTGGATGGAGATCGCTATCGTGACAGCGGCGGCGAAAAGAGCACCGTTGTGCCAGTTCGATTCGTGCGCGCCTGTAAGAAGGGACACGTAGGCGATATCGACTGGAAGGCCTTTGTGCATGGTGAGCCGCGGGCGTGCCCCAGAGATATGTGGTTCGAGGAGCGGGGGACTACCGGCGATCTGGACGAAATTTGGGTCACCTGCGACTGCGGGGTAGAACGGGCAATGAGCCAGGCGGCCCGTCTCGAGCTTCGCGCCTTGGGCTCCTGCAACGGATCGCGCCCATGGCTTGGGCCGGGCTCGAAGGAATCCTGCGGGGAACCCAATCGCCTGCTCATTCGCAGCGCGAGCAATGCTTATTTCCCGCAGATGATGTCGGTGATTTCAATACCCGACACACGCAGCCCGATTGATGCTGTGGTGCGATCGCTATGGGATGACTTCCTTAGCGATGTCGAGACGCCAAAGGAGCTTGCGAAAGCGCGAAGGAAACCTACCGTCACCGCGAAACTTCTTGGTATTGATGACGCGAATGTTCTCGAATCGATCAAACGGGTAAGGGCGGGACCTGGGGAAGATCGTCCGGTCAAAGTCGTCGAATTCGAAGCGCTATCGGAAGCGGGGGAGGAGCTTGGCAGCGACGTGCCCGATGGGGATTTCTTCGCCCGCGCGCTCCCCAAAAAAATCTGGGATGCCACGTGGATGTCAGCCATTGAGAGAGTTGTACTTGTGCATCGACTGCGTGAAGTGGTGTCGCAACTTGGGTTCACGCGCTTCGAGGCGGCAGGGCCGGACACGCAAGGGGAGCTTGCGCTTGACGTGAAGAGAGCTCCGTTGGCGCTTGATGTCTCCTGGCTCCCTGCGATCGAAAATCGCGGCGAGGGGATTTTCTTGCTTTTCAAAGAAGACGCCATTGCGGCATGGGTCAAGCGCCCGGAAGTCATTGCTCGCGGTCTACAACTTGACGCAGGCTTCAAGCGCTGGAAGGACGAGCATGAGGGTTCGTCGCGGGAATTTCCCGGCTTGCCGTACTACCTCCTACATTCATTCGCCCATCTATTGTTGACTTCAATCTCGTTGGAATGTGGATACCCCGCGTCCTCAATACGGGAACGGATTTACGCAGTTCCGGAAGGCTGCGGTATTCTGATTTATACCGGATCGTCCGACGCCGAAGGAACGCTCGGCGGTCTGGTGCTGGCGGGCCGAGACATTCGTCGGCACGTGCGCCGTGCGCTCGAGATGGGAGAGCTTTGTTCGAACGATCCCGTGTGTGCGCACCATGCTGCGGATACTCATGACCACCAGCCTCTTCTTGGAAGTGCGTGCCACGGCTGCCTGCTCATTTCGGAAACGTCGTGTGAGCAAAGGAATGACTTCCTGGATAGGGCGTTGGTTGTAAAAACGGTAGAGCACCTGGACAGTGAATACTTCGCGGGCGTGGTGTGACAACGACTGTTCTGCACGAACTCTCGAGTGATTCTTTGCGAGCGCTGGCCGCATCATTGCGCCAGGGACCTCTCGCGACCGGGCTCACCGATCATGCCCTGCACCAGATTGCCGGAGCAAATTCCGCTCAGCTGCGCGCCCAATTGGAAGAACTTCTTCGCGAAGGTTGGTCTACATCCGCGCTGAGTCTTCTGGCAACCGAGATTGCGGAGGCGCGCGAGCGAATTGGCGACCCCTCGCTCCTTTTCGAGCTGGTGCTTTCCGGCCCCGAGGCTCCCGGCGTGCCGACACAAGACACCGCGGCGACAATGCAGGCGCTCATAGGGGAAGCGCGGGAAGAAATCTTGCTCATCGGCTATGCAGTCCACAACGCCCGGTCTCTTTTCGCACCTCTGGCAGAACGAATGCGAGCTATTCCTTCCATGCGGGTGGAGCTTTACCTAGATATTTCCAGGCCTTATAGCGATACGTCGCTCGATTCGGAAATCGTGCGTAGGTTTGCCCTTGAATTCCGGGCAACACATTGGCCGTGGCCTACACTGCCAATGCTGTACTACGACCCGCGCGCACTTACGCAGGGACGCGAGCGAGCTAGCCTTCATGCAAAATGTATCATTGTCGATCGGACTTCGGCATTGGTGACTTCGGCAAACTTTACCGAGGCCGCGCAAAAAAGAAATATTGAAGTGGGGGTTCTGATACGCCACCACTCCCATGCGGATCGCTTGGTGAGCTATTTTCATGGGCTGCGGGCTAGTGGACAGTTGAAGGAATGTCATTTGACATATTGAGATGGCCAATAGGCCGACGGGCGGAATCGTTGAAATATTCTCTATCCAATTCCATCGAGCGGGTGCCTCGAAAGCCACCGCTCGTGCCAAACGGTTAGGTATCCGGTAGACGGACATATGTCCCCAGCTACGAACGTGGATATTGGTCGTTTTCTTGAAGAACTCGCCCGCCGCAAGACCACGACAACCTATGGCGAGCTGGCGGAAAGATTCGGTTTTCCTCCGATGGAGGGCGCATGGTCGGCGCATCCCCTTAGCCAGGTGTTTGATTCTCTTGATCAACAGGATGCGGCTGCTTCGCGTCCGTTTCGCACTTCTGTTGTGATCCGTAGGGACCGAAATATCCCGGGGGACGGGTACTTTGAGTCTCTCGCCCGGGTCAAGACAAACGGAATATCTGCGAAAACCGACAGAGCAAAAGAGAAGGTATGGCTCGATGAACTCAAAGCCGCTTACGCATTCAGGTGGCCGAAAGCCTAACCACCTAGTTCACGTGGGCATACGTCCGACGATAGCCAGCGAATTGTTACCAATTCTTTGCAAGAAAGTTTCCGGCGCGGTGCAGCGTTCACCGGTGATTTGTAACTGTCGCCAATTGGCGACAGTTGCGGCTGCGTCTTGGCGGCAGTAGTGTTTACACTCCGCGTCAAACTCTTTGAGATCTGAACGTGCTTATATTGGTGTGCCCTTTTTGTCGCCACGAGCACACGGATGACTTTGAGTGTCTGGACGAGGGACACGCGGACACGATTCGCTGCGAAAGTCCTGACTGCAAAAAGCAGTTCGTCTTTCTAGTTCGTGAGTGCCTCGCCTGCGGCGAGGAAAGCGCATTTACCTGGGAGGGTATGCCGGCGCCGGAAGCGTTGGCGGCTTTATTTTGCGAGCATTGCGGGGCCAACCCCAATGAACCGTCCCAAGAAGCAGAAGACAAGAGCGCTACTCAGCGAATTCAGTAGTCCGCTAGGCAGCGAGGTTCTGAAAGTTCGGATTTATCGCGATCGCGAGGCGTTCGTCTGCGAGCGCGAGGTCGTGGAACGGGACGGAACCTCGTTCACGATGGTTCTTCCTTTCCGGGACGCCGGGACTGCTCGTAACTTGCTTGCAGCGGACCCTTACTGTGTGCGCGTACGAGGTGAGATAGTGCGCGCTCTAATCAAGGTCGAAAGAGCGTTGCGGGATTCCCATGGGAAGAGCCCGTCCTGATCCCATCAACTCCTTCGAATTTGCCAATGAGTCCATCTCATGGATCAGCGGCTATGAGAACGAGGCGGCGGTAGACGACGCAGCAAGGCAGATTGTTCGCTACTTCGGCCTTGAGGCGTTCGTGTTCGGCGCGCTGTTCCGCAGCGGCGAGCGCGAGCACTACCGCTATCTTGTCGGCTGCAAGCCGGAATGGTGTTTCCTCTACAACCAGAACAAGTGGTACGCCATCGACCCGTTTATCGAGTACGCGCTGCATCACACAAGCCCGGTACTTGCGTTAGATATCCCGCTGACTAGCCCCGGCCAGCAGCGGATGATGACCGCGGCGGCCGAACACGGGTTCCGATCGGGTGTCGTCGTGCCGGCGCACAGCGATTCGTCCGCGCGCGTGGGCGTGCTCTACCTCGGAACAGACGAGGGGCCCGCGTTCGCCCATCGAAGCTTCGTCAGGCACCGGAGCTTGATGCGCGCGTTCGCGATGGAGCTTCTGGAGTGGTGGGACGCGCGACTGCGCCATACCAGCGTGACGGACCTCGAGCTCGACGACTTGGATGTGGAGCTGCTATACAAGGCGCAGAACCACGCTACCGCCGAGGAAGCGGCCCGAGAATTGGGTGTCACCGTGTCGCGCGTGAAGGCGCGCTACCAGCGCTTGCACAGAAAACTCGAGGCGCCGACGAAGCGATACGTGGTGGAAAGGGCCGAGGCGCTCGGCCTGATCAAACCGACGCCATGATGCGGAGCCCGGTCCTCAAGCTGCTCGGCTTCTCGCTGTGCCTGGGCATGCCGCTGCTCACGCCGCTTGGGGTCCGCGCGGGGTCGCCGTGGCTTGCGGCACTCGTTGTTTTCGGCCTGTTTCCAATCCTGGGCCTTCTGGTAGGCGAGGACCACTCGTTGCCCATGGTCGGGCTGCGTCGGTCTCGCCTGCTCGTCGCCTATTTGCACAATTTGCCCCGGATCTATGCGGTGGTATGGATCGGAACTGTGGCGTGGGCGGCCGGCTACGCTGCCCGGTCCGATCTGGGCACCGTCACCTTGGCCGGCCTTATCGTGAGCGTGGGGATCGGGAGCGCGGTGGCTCTGCCCACGGCACATGAACTGCTGCACCGGCGGTCCAGGTTTGACGAGCACCTTGCACGGTTCATGACTGCGCTGTGCTGCTACGGGTATATGCCAGTAGAGCACTTCCACCACCACGCCACGGTCGGCGTGCCGGAATCCGGCGCCACCGCACGGCGTGGAATGTCGGTCTATCGGTTCGCGGTATCAGACTTTTTGCAAGGGCTGAGGAACGCGTGGGGTGTCGAGAGGTCGCGGCTGAGGCGATCCGGACAGTCCTGGTGGCACAACCAAGTCATTCGAGGCTATTCGCTTTCGCTTGGTCTGTTCGCGGCGTTCCTGGGAATTTGGGGCAGGGTAGGGGGCATCCTCTTCGTCGGCCAAGCCCTGTTCGCCGTCTTCGTTTTCGAGGTCATCACCTATCTGCATCACTACGGCTTGGTGCGGAACGAAGGCGAGGACGCTGGACCGCAGCACGCTTGGGCGCATCACTGCTGGATAACGAACTGCCTGACGTTCAACAACACGTTCCACAGCGACCACCATCTGCGGCCGAGGACTCCCTACTACGAACTGCACGCCATGCAGGGCGCACCGAGGTTACCGGCGAGCTACTTCACCATGTTCTGCGTGGCGCTTGTGCCGCCGCTTTGGTTCATGTTGATCGACCCGCGGCTCGACGCGCTGGCCGAAGTGCAGCAGAGTGGTACGAATGAGCTGCGGGAGTGGCTACGGGCCGAGCGGTGCCGATAGGCCTATCAGTCCGAAAACAGCAATTCAGGCTTCACTTCCGTTATCGCTCGTTCGAGCACTCGATCATATGTGTCGCTGTAATGCCTCCTGAGGGCTAAAGAAAACCTAAAGGGTCAGTTGCTCACGGAATGGCGAGATAAACTCCCTTACTGCCCAATCATTGGGCTGACGGGGGGTAGATGATGGCAGACGATAAGTACACCCGCTTTGGAGCCTTGGCCGCCACTGAAAAGCGGCGAAAGGACTACGATTTCCAATCGCGTCGAAAGGTTGCTTCTGGAGTCGTGGTCATAGCGCCTCATGGCGGCACGATTGAGCCGCGGACGGACAAGATCGCGAATGCTATCGCGGGAAGGGACTTCAGCTTCTACTGCTTTAAGGCGCTTAAGACAGATAGCGGTCTGCACATCGCGAGCCATCTCTTTGATGAGCCGACCTGCGAGAAACTGGTCGCCGCTCACCAACATGTGGTTTCAATTCACGGTTGGGGAGCAAAAGGAGAGCGAGTATGTCTGGGAGGCCTGGACTCTAAGTTGATCGCAGCACTCAAAAAGGGTCTGGCCGCAAAGGGAATTGAAGTAGAAAACGCAGCCGGACCCCTCAGCGGAACCGACCCTAGCAACATTGTCAATCGCGGCGCAACGGGTCGTGGCGTTCAGTTCGAGCTGACCATGGGCTTTCGACGGAACGCAGCTACCGTCAAAAAGTTCACGGCAGCCGTCAGAGCCGTCCTGTTCGACGCTTAGGCGTCGGCAAATCTCTCCGTTCGGCATAGTTCTCCAATTACTCGCAAGCACCTACCTCTGTTTCCTCTATCGCGTTTTCGCTAGAGTCCGGAAGACAGGCGAGACACGCCGTGCTGTTGCATGGCGTCTCACTCAACACAAGCTAGCCGACTGTCAATTGCGACGACTATCGAAGCTGGGTGAGAAGGCGCGCCTCGCAAAAGTATAAGATACTGTGCAGCTAACGAAGCTGTAGGGAGCTTCATTCACCAGAAATCGAACTAACAATGCAGCTTTTGCTAAATTGCTTTCCGATTGAGATAGCCCCGGAGGAATTTTCGCTTCCGAGTAGCAACGCGGCTTCGTGGGATACGTCCACGATTGAAATTCAAAAGCGGTTCCAGGAATTCCGAACTGCACGTGCGAAAAATGATGACGGGTCCATTGGAATATTTTTGATCGATGGTCCAGCGCCGCCGGCAGGGATCGGGCAAAAGTTAGTAGGGCGCGACCATTTTGTACACGTGGTGAGCGACGTGGTGATGGCGTCACTGCTCACCTATTTCCGTTCTCGCGGCCTGTTCGTCGAGTCTGATCGTTTCGGAGCGACCATCACTACGCCATCGCCACAACAGGTCACCGGAGAAGTCGAAATACGGACGGGAGTAGGTATAAAAATCAAGTTGCCGCCTCCGAGCAGAATCGCGTCGTCGCGGCTTTTGGTGGCGCGATGGGAAGTGAAGAGGGATTTCCGTTCGAACTTAGACAATCCCGACCTCATGCAAATTGCGCTGCGAAAACCAGTTCTCTATCGACCTAAGGAACGACCTATTTCGGATGATCCAGTCCCTCTCAGTTTTGTCGGACGTTACCTGGGACATGTCGAGACGATCCCCACAGCCACGCAGGTTGACGTTTCTTGCAGAGACGGGGTGAAACGACGATTGTTGGCCAAGGACCTTTGTCTTGAGGCTACAACGGCGACAATAAGCGAATATGAGCAGACGTTAGGAAAGACCGGCACCAGGTCGCTTTGGCATAGAACCCAAGAACTGGGCTTTGTACTGACGTCGTCAGGACGGCGAAATACGTCGGTTTTACGGGACCGGTTGGAGGCCATCAGAAAGTTTACTAGCCCAGATTCTTCTCCAGCCATCGTACTGCCTTCGCCTCCCTACGCATCGCTGAACTTGTCACTCGGCTTGTCGCCATTAGCCGCCGAGGTTTCGCTACATGTTTAACGGATACGTTCTTCCACCGGTTAAGCTCATGTTCGGCGGCGGAACTGGCATTGATCGGTTCCGGGGTCTTCAGCAGTTCGGCCCCTACAAGGCGCTGCCGTTGGACCGTGCGCCACGATTTAGTTTCGTATTCCCGACAGAGTATCGGGATGACGCAAACAAGCTGTACTTGGCCCTTCGCAATGGAATCGGATACTTCAAGGGGTTGGAACGAACGTTTCGTCTATCCCTCCAAAAAGACCAAGTCGAGCCGATAACCGGCTTCTCTATAAGCGGACTTAGTCACGAGGAAGCCGCGAAGCAATACGCCGCTGCTGTTATCTCTTGGCATGCCAAGCACTCGACAAAGCCAGATCTCTGCTTCGTTATCCACCCGAAGACCCCCGATTGGGAGGAATCGACGCCGTACTATTTCTGTAAAGCGCAGTTGCTGCAGGAGGGAATTCTTTCCCAAGGGGTGACCCACGACCTTATTGAGAGTTCTACGCAGTTTGATTGGTCGGTGGCAAACATCGCTTTGGCTGCGTTCAGCAAGTTGGGAGGGGTACCTTGGATTGTCGCTCAAACATCTCAAGCGGAACATATCGTTGTGGGTGTCGGCCGTGTTCACCTCTATGACCGACAAACCCGTAAGACTGCTGTCTCTATTGGCTTTACAGCGTGCTTTACAGGGACTGGGCAATTTAAGTTTACGTCGATAGGGAGAATCGCTCGTACGCGGGACGAATACTTCAAATTGCTAAGGGACACAGTCGAGGGAACTCTGTCGCGGGCGATAAAGGAAGGTGCAAAACCGACGACGCTGTCAGTTCATGTCCCAAAGGAGTTTTCGAATGAAGAGAGGCGGATAGTTACTGCGGCAGCTGTGAACGTTGCAAAGAGCGAGGCAATCGAGATAAATGTCATTCGCATCAATGATGAAGACTATCTTTTCGCGGTTGATCCGGCGACTAAGGATGGGGTACCTCCCCGCGGGACCGTAATTGAGATGTCTGCCAGGGAGTTCATGCTTTACACCGAGGGGAGGGAGGAAAAGCAGGCGTGGAGCCAACGAACTCCAACTGCGCTGAGGGTGGTTCCGCAAGACCACGCCGTCACTCCTTTGAAATCAAAGGCTCTGATTGCTCAGATTAATGACCTGAGCCAAGTTAACTGGAGAGGATTCAATGCTCGTTCAAAACCAATATCGATTCTCTACGGAAATCTAATTGCCAGAACTCTAAGTCACATATCGCCCCAGTCAATCGAGAAGCTCTACGGCGATAAAGCCCTTGCTCTCCTTCAGACAAAGATGTGGTTCCTGTAATGGCTGTGCGGATTGCCGTTCTCGGGGGAGCTGGCCTTACGTGTGATGCGGGTCTTCCTCTTTCCACTGGACTAGCGGAAAAGCTGAAACAGGAACTGATTGAACGTACGCAGGCTCACGAGACCGATGTCGAGCTAAGAGAGAAAGCAGGGGTGCTGCTAGCTACTTTGAGATTCCTCGAGGGTGCCGTTCGCTTCCAAGAAGGCGTACTCAATAGAGATCCAGGTCGCAGCATAAACATTGAGCAGATAGCTGTTTCCGCACTTCAACTTCGAGATCGTCTTACAAATCCGCTCGCGGCCTATATCTCTGGATGGCACCAGAGAGTCATTGAACTTGAGACCCTTAACTCAAGTATTTTGAGTGATTTTATTGAGTTCATTTTCTCGCAGCTAGAGAAATGGTTGAAGATCGAGGATCTCAAATCTATCGCTTACATAGCTCGGCTAGCGGATCTGCATAGTAAGGATGTTCGTCTAGATGTGTTTAGCCTTAACTACGATTTGTGCCTAGAACATGCGCTAACCACCTTCGGCCCACACACTTTCACGAATGGTTTTATGGAGGACGGCTGGCGACCGTCCTTGTTCGATCCGACGACGGATGTGATCCGACTGTTCAAGCTCCACGGTTCGCTAGACTGGATTGAAGATGAGCTCTATGGTTTGTGTTCGCTCGAATTTCCGAGGCATCGGAACGCGGAAGACATTTCTGATGAACATCGACCGCTTCTGATCTTCGGTACGGCGAACAAGTTGTCCGCTCGACAGCCATTCCTTAGTCTGGCCTACCACTTTTCGGAACGCATCCTTGTTACGAACGTGCTTGTGATCATCGGATATAGTTTTGGTGATGACTACATAAACGAGATCGTTAAGCAGGGTCTCGAGACCAATGGGAAACTCAGGATTGTTGTCGTTGAACCAAACGCGTCCGCGCTCCTAGCTGCTGAGGCAACTCTTGGCGGCAATCCACGCGTGACCGCCATCGATGCGACAGCCAAGGATGCGCTAAATGAAGGGCGAGTGCTTCGAACGGTACAGCAATTGTTAAAAGAGGCGAGGGAAGAAAATCCCTTCTAGGACGTAGTGCCCGCTACACGCTGAATACGATTACGCCGGAGAGATCGGAAGGAGATGTGTTTTTTCACGAGCACGCGCGAGAGCATCACGCATCTGGAGTGAAGCCAGATAGCGTACCAATGACTCGGAGCCTAGCTCCAAGCGCGCACTCTTTGCCCAAAGGAGAGTATGGCCCGCAACAATGTCAGCCACACTGAAGGACGTTCCAACGAGGTAGACGCGATCTTCCAATCCCGTGGCAAGAATCTTTGCCGCGGCCTCGAACTCCCAAGCAGCACAATCAACTATGGCGGGGACGCGGCGCTCCTTTGGAAGCGCAAAGCGATGCTTGGCGATGGTCCAAAGTAGCGCGTCCAGCTCCGTGAGAACGAAGCTGATCCACTTGTAGCATTCGGTACGTTCAGCGGTGCCAGCGGGGGGCAGTAACTGGCTTGTAGGGTACTTTTCGGCCAAGTGCATGCAGATGGCGGCCGACTCGGTGATGATGGTCCCACCGTCGTCCAGTACGGGGACCTTTCCGCCGGGGTTGATTTTGAGAAACCCCGGCGTGCGTCCTTCGCCGCGAATGATGTCCACTTCCACGTACTCATACACCGCGCCGATTTCTTCGAGAGCCCATAACGCCCGAAGCGTCCTGCCGTTCCGGTAGCCGTAAAGCTTCATCGTCGGATCAAGCCGTAGCAGGCTGGCCGTGGATTTGCCGGGCCGCCTCAAGGAGGGAGTCGCGGTCGAGTCTGAGGAGGTCCACCTTGGACGCCTGGGCAATCAATGGGAAGTTCTTGCGGATCGAGTGAGCGTAGGCGGGGTCGTAGTGCGCTTCCATCAGCCGCTGGAACAACTCAGGTGCGCGTTTTTCTGTCACGAAGGTCTGCCAGCGAGAAAATTCCTCGCCGCCGACAAGCGGGCGCAAGTGGCGCAGGCGATCCATCATGCCGTCCAGATCACGCTCGAAGTGGCCGTAGTCTTCCCTCCATAGGGCGACCCGCTCAGCCATCGGCGCACTGAGGCTGAACAGGCGCGCGGAGCGCATTGTTTCAAGCAAAACAGAGGGGACCTGGATCGCGCCGATCTTCTTGCTTTCGGATTCAACCCAAATGGGACGCGTGGGATCGAAGCGCGAAAGCTTTTCAACGACTAGCGATTCGAACCATTTCTGACTAGGCTGTGCGACACCGGGAAGGTCGCCGATCAATGATCCGCGGTGCTGTGCCAGATCCTCAAGGTCGAGAACTTGGGCACCCACCGACGCAAGCGCTGAAAGCAGCCGGGTCTTCCCGCAACCGGTGGGGCCGCACAGGACGTTGTAGCGGAATTTGCGAGGTAGCTCAGTTAGCTGATCTCTCACCCACGCCCGGTACGCTTTCCAGCCGCCGGGTAGGCGGTCTACGCGGTATCCGATGGTGGACAGGGCGTCGAACCACAGCTTGCTGCGCTTGCCGCCCCGAAAGCAGTAAACGAGCATCTTCGCGTCCTTCGGGTGGCTCGCGACCAAGTCCTCTATCGAGCGCGAAATATTCTTGAGCGCGTAGGAAACTCCGATCAGATAGGCGCGATGCTTGTCGGTCCGATGAGTCGTGCCGACTTCCGCGTACTCCTCGTTGTCCACGACCGGCAGGTTCACGGCGCTGGGAACGTGGTCCTCCGTGTACTCGCGCTGGCTGCGTGCGTCGATCACGAGCGCGTACTGCCCCCCGAACGCCTTGGTCAGCATCGAGGTAAACAGCGCTTGCTGTTCCAAAGAAATTGGTGAGGTTCCCATGATTTCGCCTAGCACAGGATATTACTAAATTCAATAGTAAATTTCCGCCATTTTTACTACTGCGGCCGAAAATCGGTGCGCCTATGCTTTCCCGGACAGACAACACCGCGCAGGTCAGCCGCCGCTGACCCGACTATCGGACCGAGGAGATCGAGATGGCAAAGAATCTACAGGGTTTGGCCGAACACCAGCCGGCAGGTGTCCGGCGCGCGCTGGAACGTATGTGTAGTGCGTTGATGCTGGCTCTGCTGTCACTGCCTGCCTACGCCGACGATCCGATCACGCGCCTGCTCTTCAAGGCCGTCGATCTGCTCACCAACCAGTGGGCGGTCGGCTCGGCCGTTGTCACGATTGCGGCGATCGGCTACCGGATGAAGTACGGAATGATGGACAAGCGCAAGGCCCTGGTGTCGATCATCGGGATCGTCATAGTTTTCGGGGCGGTGCTGATCGTCGACGAAATCCGGACTTGATCGGTGGACCGCGAAGATCCGCTGTACCAGGGCATGACGCGCGACGCCATGGTTCTCGGCGTCACGCTCGACTGCTTCATCCTTGAGGTGGTCGTGTGGTCTATCGCGTTCCTCGTGAGCCGCTCGCTGTGGGTATTGGCGGGCGCCGCCCTGTTGCACGTATTGTGCTATTGGAAGTGTCTGGACGACCCCGACTACTTCGGCATCTGGTGGACCGGCTTCGCGCTAACGGGGAAGGGCGCGAACAAAAAAGTGTGGGGCGGCACGAGCTATGATCCTGACTAGGCTCGGGCTCGACTTTGCGCAGACCGCTCCCGCCGGCAGCGAGGCGAAGAAGAAGGAGCAGCGGCTGCGGCGATTCATTCCGTACATCGCCCACTACGACGCCGAAACGCTGCTCACGGAAGACGACCAGCTTATTCAGATCATCAAGCTGGAAGGCCTCGCATTCCAGACCCGCGACGAAGAAGATCTGAGGCGTCAGAAGCGCTTTCGCAACCGCCTGGTGCGCTCGATCGCCAAGAGCGACTTCGGAGTGACGGTGCATGTCATCCGGCGAAAGCACTTCGAGTACCCGGAGGGCACGTTCCCCAACCGGTTCTGCGCCGAGCTGGACGCCGCGTGGCGGCGGAAGCATGAGCGGAGCGAGCAATACGTAAACGACATTTACGTCTCGCTCGTGAAGTTCCCCTACAAATCGGGCGTTCTGGTGGGCGCGAAGGATCGCGTCGTCTACCTGAGCCACAAGCGCCAGCGCGACAAGCTCGACTACTGGCGCAAGCGCTGTGCGCAGGAGTTGCGGGACGTGACGCAGCGCGTGCTGCAGACGCTTGGCGGCTACGAGCCGAAGCTGCTATGCATGTACCGCAAAAACGAGGACTGGTATTCGCAGCCCTTGGGCTTCCTCCATTACCTGGTGAACTGGGAGGACGCCGACGTTCGCGTGCCGCGCATGCCGATCCGGGACTACCTCGGCAGGAATCGTCCGATCTTCGGGAACGAGGCGATGGAAATGCGCGGCTGGACGAGGAGCCAACTAGGGGCATTCCTGAGCGTGAAGGAGTACCCCGACATGACCGATTGCGACATGCTCGACCGGTTCCTCAACCTGCCGGTCGAGGTGGTCATCACGCAGTCCTACCATTTCGAGGACCGGCCGACTTCGACCAAGGAAATCGAGGTTCAGCAGAAGCGCCTGGACCAATCGGAGGACAAGGCGGAGGACCAGATCGACGATCTGACCGACGCGATGAGCGACGTGGCCTCGGGCCGCGTCGCGATGGGCTGGCATCACCTGTCGGTGCTGGTGAAGGCGGCCGACAATCAGCTCGCGTCGCTGGACCGCGCGCTTGTGGCGGTCGAGGACTGCTTCATCGACCTCAACATCCAGGCCACGCGCGAAACGTTGAATCTCGAAGCCTGTTTCTGGGCGCAGCTGCCGGGGAATTTTCAGTACGTGGCGCGCAAGCGCCGCATCTCGACGACGAACCTCGCGGGGTTCGCGAGCCTGCACAACTTTTCGCGCGGACGGCCTGACGGCAACTGGTGGGGCAGGGCGATCACCGTCCTGGAGACGGAGAGCAAGACGCCGTACTTCCTGAATTTCCATTCCGGGAGCGGGCCGTATCCGCCCGGCCACGTGCTCGTGGCCGCGCCGACCGGCAGAGGGAAATCGACGCTGCTCAATCTGCTTCTTGCGCAGGCGCAGCGGGTCAATCCGAGGATCTTCTACTTCGACGACAAGAACGGCGGCGAAATCTTCGCGCGCGCCTGTGGTGCCGCCGTAACCGACGTCGCCCTGGGCGAACCGAGCGGGTTCAATCCCCTGGCGCTGCCGGACAGCCCGGTCAACCGTGCCTTCCTGTCGCAGTGGCTGGAGAACCGCCTCGCGGCGGGCGGCGACCCGCTCGACGCGGACGACCGGCAAATCATTCAAGCGGCGATTGACGGCATCTATCGGCACGCGCCGTCCGAGCGAAGCCTGATCGAGATTGCAAGCTACTTCGGGCTCGGACGCGAAGGGAGCCTCCGGAGCCGTCTGGCCGCCTGGCTGGCCGGGGGAAAGTACGCCGGCCTGTTCGACAACGACGAGGACCGATTCAAGCTCGACGCGCGCTTTTGCTATTTCAACACGACCCGCATCATCCAGGACGAAGTCGCGCTGCTCGCGGTGCTGGAGTACGTGTTTCACCGGATCGATCTCGTGATGGACGGCGAGCCCTTCATCATCGTGCTGGAGGAGGGCTGGAAGCTGCGGCGCAGCCCGTATTTCCGCGCCCGCATCGACGACTGGCTGATGACGGTACGGAAGAAAAACGGCGTGGTGATCTTCATCACGCCCGATATCGGTCTGTCCTACGACGAAAACTCCGACAGTCTCGTCAAGCAGCCGGTCACGTTTCTCTACTTCGCCTGCGACCGTGCCGACGAGCACGACTACCGGAAGGTGTTCGGCTTGTCGCAGCGCGAATTCGACCTGCTGCGGGAGTGGGAACCGGAAGAGCGCCTCGCCCTCATACGGCACGGGAACGACAGCGTGGTGGTGCGCGCCAGGCTCGACACGCCGGAGCTTGGCCGCTTTCTCCCCGTGCTCTCGGGGAACGAGGGGAACGTGCGGCGCATGCGCGAAATCATGCACGAGGTCAACAGCCAGGACCCGGAAGTCTGGTTGCCCGCTTTCATGGAGACAGCAAAGTGAGAGTCCACAAATCGGTTTTGCTTATCGCGGTCGCCTGCCTGTCTTTCGCCATCGCGGTTCCAAAGAGCTACGCGCAATTCGCGGTAATCGACATCGCGAACCTCATACAGAGCATCGAGCAGTACCTGCAAATGATCGAGCAGCTCGCGCAACTCAAGTCGCAGCTCGAGCAATTGAGGAATCAATATCAGGCCATCACCGGCAGCTACGGAATCGGCGGGATGGGCCAGGCGGAGGCGCTGGGCGCACAAAGCATCGTCCCCGGTTCATGGCAGGAGGTGGTCAAGCTGCAGCAGGAGGGGAAATACCAGACCAAGATGGATTACTACGAGGGTCTCATGAAGACCGTCGATCCTGCGCTGTTCGCGACTGACAAGAGCCGCAACGCGGGAGCTTACAAGCTGAGCTACGACAATACCCGCGCCGCGTTCGCGGTGACGGATGCGACCTACGACGCGGTGGAGATCCACCGGAGGAACATCGAGCAGCTGGTACAGCGCATCGACAGCACGCAGAACATCAAGGAAGCGACCGACCTCAACAATCGCCTGGTGTCCGAGAACGCGATGCTGCAGATCGCCATCGCGCGGCTGTCCGCAGTCCAGGGCAACCTCAGCGCAAGCGCGGAGAACGACAGGGTGCAAACCCAGGCCACCCGTACCGAGCTGCTCCGGTTCGACTCCAACTACCAGTACCGGGTGCGCCAGCCATGAAACTGCTCACGATTGCCGTGGTCTTTGCAATTGTGGTGCTTGGAGGCTGCGCGCAACCCACGGTGAAATCGCCCTGCGTCGGCGCCCCGGGGTCTCCTTGCAGTCGGAATCCACTTCCCAACGAACCAATCGAGGTGGTCGGATGAATAGACTGTGGTTATTTGCCGGTATGGCGGTCGTTGCGCTGAGTTCCTGCGCAAAGCAGGACAACCCGCTGGTGGCTGCCAGCGACGGGCAGTTCGCGCAATGGATCGAGCCGAAGAACGCCTTTTCGGCCTCCTGTGCCGCAGCTCTCTACGAGCCCGCGTTGTACGTCAAACAGTTCAACGGGCTCAAGTTCTCGGCGAGCGGAAAGATTTCGTCGGTATCGGAGCAGCAGAAAGCGGGGTGCGCCTCGGAGCTTCAGCAGCGGGCGTCGCAAATAGGGATCGCCGGAAGCCTGACCCGCGAGCATCTCTTCGATGATCGCGTGCGGCAGCGTTACGCTGCGGCCCGGAAGGGATGACGGTGGGGCTGCCGACGACGGTGCTGACGGTGACCGAGAACGTCACCGCCGACTTCGTCACGCGGGTATTCGGCCCGGTCGCGAACACCGTGAGCGCGCCCCTCTGGGCGGCGGTCACCCTGTTTGTTGTCGTGTACGGGTACATGGTGATGACCGGCCAAATCCAGCACCTGTATACGTCGGCATTCCGAAACATCCTCCTGATCGGTTTCGTCACGTATACGGCGTTGAACTGGGATTGGTTCAGCTACCTCTATGAAGTGTTCACCAAGAGCCCCGATCTCTTCAGCTCGACGCTTTCGCTTGGTCGAAACGCGGGTAGCGCGCTGGACGATCTGTACGACCGCGGGATGGACACGGCCTTTTCGATCTGGTCGCGTTCCGGATGGGATCTCGCGTTGTGGGGGCTCGGCGCAGTCGTATTCGTAATGACCCTGAGCCTGACGGCGTTCGCGGTATTCCTGCTGCTGCTCGCAAAGCTGCTCGTCGCGGCGACGCTCGGCCTCGGACCGATCTTCGTGGCCTTCCTGCTGTTCGACGCAACCCGGCAGTGGTTCAAAAACTGGATCGCATCGCTGGTGACGCTCGTCGTCTTCCAACTCATCGTCTATGCGACGCTCGGCCTGGGCTACGGGATTTATCTGGCGGTGGTCCCGGAAGGCGAGCTCTACACCGCCGATTCGCTCGACCCGACGCAGCTTCAGGGCCGGGTGCTTCCGCTCCTGCTGATCTTCACGTCGCTGCTTTTCGTGCTGCGCAAGGCGGACGGACACGCCCATTCGCTGATCGGCTCGATGAGCTACATCGGCGATGCCACGGGCCACGTGGTCCGATCAACCCAACGAGCGCTCGGTGCGGTGGCCCGCCGCGGGCCCCGCATTCAAATGGGATCGAGCAGAGGTCAGGGCCAGTTGTCCGGTCCGCAAGCGGCGAGAACGTCCGCGAGAACTTCGGCCAGAACTTCCGCGAGAGCGTGATGGGGAACGAAATGGAAATGTCGTCGATGGAAATGCCTCCGCCGACGCTGCTGGGCGATCCCCAGGCGAAGGAGTGGGAGTATCTGACCCACGGGTCTATCGTCGTCGAACGCAACAGATGGTTTCTCGCCACGATCATCGCCGGACTGATCGCCGCCGCCGCAGTTGCCGCCGTGGCGATGCTGCTGCCTCTCCAGAAATTGGTGCCTCTCGCCGTGACGGTCGATTCGCGCACCGGCCTGGTGACCTCCGTCGAATACAGCAAAAGCGTCGGCGAACTCACCCAGAAGGAAGCGATTCAGCGGAGCGACGTGGCGCGATACGTGATCGCGCGGGAATTCTACGATCCGCAGGACCTTGTCACGAGCGTAAAGCTGGTCCGCGTAATGTCGGACGGGAACGTCTGGCGGCAGTACGAGGAAGAAACCTCACAGTACAACGACAGCAGCCCGATGAAGCGGTACGGCGCCAAGGTGCGCCGCCGAATCGAAGTGAGCACGGTTCTGCCGATTCCGAACAACGCGAATACCTATCAGGTGCGCTACGCGGCCATCGAGGAGTCGCTCGGCGCTCAAGCGAATCCCGTCGAAAAGCAGTACGTCTCGACAGTCAGCTTTCGCTACAGCGACCGCCCGCTGCGAAACGAAGACCGCATTCTCAATCCGCTCAACTTTCGCGCGGTCGCGTATCGCAGGGACCAGGAGTTGGTGAATCAAGGCGCAGCACCGGGTAAAGGAGGCACTCCGTGAAAAAGGCGATCGTTCTGGTGGCGTTGGCCATCGCCAGCCAGACCGGCCTGGCCGCACGGATTCCCCAGCCGACTGCGACCGATCAGCGGATTCGTCAAGTCGTCTACAACGCTTCCGAGGTTTACGAAGTGACGGGAAGCTATCGATTCACCACGACCATCGAGTTCGAGCAGGGTGAGACAGTGCAGTACCTGACCTTGGGCGACACGATTGCCTGGCAGGCGTATCCGATGGGGCACCGGGTGCATTTGAAGCCCGTCGAACCGCGTGCGGTCACGAATCTGACGGTGGTCACCGACCGCCGGATGTATTACTTCCGGCTGACGGCGACGACACCCAAGGACAAGCGCGACGCAACCTATCTGCTGCGCTTCAGCTATCCGCCCGAAGGGGAGATCGCCGTCAACCCGGGTGCCATTCGCAAGCCCATCGGCTGGCAGGCCAAAGCCGACATGGCGACACGGGTGAAGGTTCGCAATTGCCACTACTCCGTATCCGGTAGCCAGAACATCAAGCTCTTGCGCGCTTGCGACGACGGCACCTTCACTTTCCTGGAATTCGCCGAAGGCACGAATTTTCCGGGCTTCTTCGCCGTTGACCCCGACGGCAACGAGTCGGTCGTCAATTTTCGAATGGAAGGCAAGTACGTGGTGATCGAACGCGTCGGAAGCATCTTCACGCTGCGCGACGGAAACGAAGCGCTGTGCCTCTTCAACGAGGACAAGCCGTTCCAGCCGCGCGAAGCGAAGCCACGGACGTCGATCAAATTCAAAGCGAAGCCATGACGAACCCGTCGAATACCGGTCAGGCACGCGAGCAGGCCGTAAGGGATTGGGAGCGGGAGACGGATGCCGCGGGTCTAGGCCGCCAGTTCTCAGGCGAGCGTCTCAAGCGCGTCGTCAACGGCGACTGGCTGACCAAGATCGGATTTGTCGTCGGGACCGCGGTGGTCCTCTACTTCATTCTGAGTCACGACGGCAAAGAGCAGAAGGCGCAAAAGAAAGAGGCGCGGGTAGTGGCGCAGGTCGAGGAACCCTCGGTGCGCGATTTTCGTCCGCCGGTGATGCCCGCTCGTCTCGCGGCGGCGCTGCCCGGCACGAATCTTTCGAAGAACGGAAGCAAGTCGGCGGGAAACGACGATTCCGAGGCGGTGGCCAAACGCCGGAAGGACGATCAGCTCGAAGAGGCGAGAACGAAATCCAACATCATTGTTAAGGGCACTGCCGCCTCCGCCACATCGGTGTCGGCCGGCACGGCAACGAGCGGCGCGTCGGCGCCCTCAGCGGGCATTGCCGGAAATGCCCTTGCGAGCCTGTTGGGAGCGCGTTCAAACGAAGGTCCGAGCGATCCCAACAGGCAATTCGCCGACAAGATGAGCGGACGAGCCGTACCCGTGGCCGTCCCCAAGAGGGTCGCCGGCCTCGACTGCGTGGCGCTGCAAGGGAAGATGATCGACGCGCAGCTCGAGACGGCGATCAATACCGATCTGCCGGGGCAGATCCGGGCCATCGTCTCAAGCCCTCTTTATGCAGAACAGGGGCGCGACGCGCTGGTTATGCCGGGATCGCGTCTGAACGGCGTGTACAACACCGCCATCCGCAAGGGGCAAGTGCGGGTATTTGCCATCTGGAACCGCCTGATCCGCCCCGACGGCACGGAAATCACCCTCGATTCGGGCGTCACCGATGCGCTGGGCCGCGCGGGATTGGAGGGCGAAACAGACAATCACTTCGCGCAGATTTTCGGAATGTCCGCTCTGCTCAGCATCATCGGTGCCGGGGCTGGCACCTATGGGATCACCCCCGAAGCTCAATTCAATTCAGCTGACGCCTACCGTCGTGAGGTGCAACAGAGTTTCGCCCGCACGTCCGATAGGGTGCTGGAGCCCTACGTCAACCTTCCTCCGACCACCACCGTCCGCCAGGGCGAGAGGATCAAAGTATTCCTGAATCGCGATCTGGATTTTTGCGGGCTGAAAGCCGCAGAGCGGGAGCAAACGGAACTGGTGCTTCCGTGAAGAGAGGAATTCCCGGATGAACGCCCGCGCGGAGCCGCTGCACGTCCTCGATGCCGCGCCGGCCACGCGCGAGCCGCGTAAGCTCGGCGACCCGGCCGCAATGGATTTGCCGCAAGCGCGCGGCGGAGCGGCGCTGCGCACCCACCTCAAGCCGCTGCAGCCCTGGCTGGATGCCGCCGGGGTCACCGAAATCTCGGTGAACCGCGCCCGAGAAATTTGGATCGCGCGGCAAGGCCAGCCCTACATGGAACGGCATGCGCTGGACGAGCTTACGCAAGAGGTCCTACTGGAACTCGCCAGGCAGGTCGCCACCAGTACCGAGCAGGAGGTCGGCAAGGAAAAGCCGCTGCTGTCGGCGGAACTTCCAAACGGGTATCGGATTCAATTCGTCCTGCCGCCGGCGGCGGGCCGCGAGGTCGTGCTCTCGATCCGCAAGCCGGCCGTCCTGGATTTGAGCCTCGAAGACTACGAGGGCAGCGGCGCTTTCGATCTAACCAACCGCATCGGGCGCGACGAAGAGGAAGCCGAGAGCGCATTGCGCGCGGCCTACGCCAAGCGCGAGTTCGGCAACTTTCTGAGGTTCGCCATACGAACGCGCAAGAACATCCTCATTTCTGCGGGAACAGACACAGGGAAAACCACGCTGCTCAACGCGCTTCTGAAAGAGATTTCGCCGCACGAGCGGCTGGTCGTGATCGAGGACACGCGCGAGCTGCGCCCGCCGCAAGGCAATGCGGTTCGCCTGTTCTATTCTCGGGGCGATCAGGGACTCGCTCGCGTCAGTGCGCAGGACTTGTGCGAAGCGACGCTGAGGCTGCGCCCCGACCGCATCTTGCTCGGCGAGCTGCGCGGCAAGGAGGCATTCACCTACTTGCGCACGATCAACAGCGGACACCCGGGCTCGATAACGACGGTTCACTCCGACAGCCCGCGGCTCGCCTTCGAGCAGCTTGCGCTCATGGTCATGCAGGGCTTTCCGAGCATCGACAAGACGCTGGTGATCGAGTACGTGCGGTCGATCATACCGATCGTGATACAGGGGAGACGGGCGGCGGGGCGGCGCTTCATCTCGGAGATCTACTATGCGGACGCAGACCGTCCTGTGTCTTCTTCTTAACCTGGCCGTCGGTTCGGCAACCGCCGAGCCGCCGGTTACTGCGACGGCGATGCGCGTCGATCCGGTTGTGCAGCGCGAGCGTGACGATACTCGCAAGACGATTCTGGAAGACGAGCTTGCCTCGGAGGCGAGGCAGCTTGCCGACGTTCAAGCCGAACTGCGCGGTGCCAAAGCGCTGTCTGCTTCGGTCGGCACGGTTGATGAGATTGCCGAGCGCTTGGCGCGCCATCGCCAAAATATCTCGGCTTTGGGGCGTGAAATCGCGCTCGTTGAACGACAGCGCGATTCCGCGAATCGGAACGCCGATTCCGCCGAACCTCGAACAACTGATAGCTGGCTGATCCGCGGGCGATCACCGTCACCGGACGCCGCCTCCGCTGCCGTTTCGCGTCGGCCCTTACAGTCGGCGGACGGGGATGAACGGCGAAAACCGGGATGGATCATCCCGGCAAACCAAGCCAAGACGATTCCATGAACAGAGACGACAAACAACTCGTCTTCGCCGCCTTCCTGGTGGGACTGCCCGCCGTGGCGTGGCTGTCCGTGGCCGCGTGGCGCTATGGAATCGATCGCCCCGTGGCGCGCGGGCTGGCCCGGATCGCCAAGGCGACGCCGCAAGACGATTTCCTGATCGGCGCGCTCGTCCTCGGGCTCGTCGCGGGGTTCTTCGTGGCCGATTGGTTCGTCCGGCGGTTCGACCCTCAATTCGGCGGCGCGGCGTTCAATCGTTTCCTGCGCGGCACGCGGATGATCAGTCAGCGGAGCCTGCAGAGGCAGACCGGCGAGTCGGGCAAGGCACAGGTCTTGGTTGCGGACACGCCGATTCCTACGTGGCTCGAAACGCTGCATCTGCTGATAGCCGGGGCGACCGGGACCGGGAAGACGGTGGGGATAGCGCAGATCGTCGAAACCATCCTGAGGCGCGGCGACCGGGCGATCATCGTCGATCCGAACGGCGCCTTCCTGTCGCGCTTCTATTTTCCGGGGGACGTCGTGCTCAACCCATTCGACAAGCGGTCGGAGGCCTGGAGCATCTTCAACGAGCTGCGCGACGAGTACGACTTCAAGCGCTACGCGTTGTCGGTGGTGCCCGAGGGGCTGACCGACGACGCCGAGGAATGGAACGGCTACGCGCGGCTGCTCTTTCAGGCCGCGACCAGGAAGATGGCGGGGCTCCGGAACACCGACATTTTCACGCTGATCAAGCTCCTCACCGCCGAGAGCGAGGATTCGTTGAAGGAATTCCTCGCCGATACGGAGGCCGAGGGGCTCTTCGTCGGCGCGAAAGAGGCTCTGTCGAGCGCGCGCTTCATCCTCGCAAAATATCTCGATCCCCATCGTTATCTTAAAGATGCCGGCACGTTCTCGATTCGCCGCTGGCTGGAAGATGAACGCGGCGGCAACCTTTACATCACCTGGCGCGAGGACATGCTGGAGGCGCTGAAGCCGCTGGTATCCACCTGGGTGGACATCCTGTGCACGTCGATTCTGAGCCTTCCCGAAAGCCCGGACCGGCGGCTCTGGATGGTGGTCGACGAGCTCGACAGCCTCCAAAAACTGCCGTCTCTCGAAGACGCGCTGACGAAGGGACGAAAGCACGGGCTGCGGATCGTCGCCGGCATCCAATCGACCGCGCAGCTGGAGCGCACGAACGGCGAAAAAGACGCGACCGTGCTGCGGAGCTGTTTTCGAAGCATTCTCGTCCTCGGGGGCGGCCGGTCGGACAACAAGACGGCCGAGGATCTGAGCAAGAGCCTTGGCGAACACGAGGTCGAGCGGGAAACCCTGGGCGAGACCGCGAACTATCGGGGCGGGAGCCGCAGTCGCACCAAGCGCATCGAGCGGGAGCGCGTAGTCATGCCCTCGGAGATTCAGTCGCTGCCTGAGCTGACCGGCTACCTCGCTTTTGCTGGCGACCTTCCGATCGCGCGCGTCGAGCTTGTTCCGCGGCAGTACCCGCTGCGCCATCCGGCGATCATCGAGTGACGCCATGCTGACCCATCACGCAATCGAGAATGCCGGCCGGGCGGCGCACTATTTCTCTGCCCAAGACGATTACTACACAAAGGAGGGGGGTGGTATCTGGCTGGGCAGAGGCGCCCAAAAGCTCGGGCTGAACGGCGAGGTGGACCCGGTGCGGTTTCGCGCGCTCCTCGAAGGACGGCTGCCGGACGGACGCCGCATTCCGGCGACGTTCATGGCGAGAATAGCGGCGAAGCGCCACGGATGGGACTTCACGTTCTCGGCTCCGAAAAGCGTCTCCATGCAGGCGCTGGTCGCTGGCGATCAAGCCGTCATCGAAGCGCACAACAAGGCGGTGCGCGCCGCGGTCGCACTGATGGAAAAACACGTCAATGCGCGCAAGAAGGTCTGGGGCGTAAGCCATCGCGAGCAAACCGGCAATCTGGTTGCCGCCGCATTCCAGCATGAGCTATCGCGCGCCAAAGACCCGCAGCTGCATACGCACGTGGTCGTGATGAACATGACGGAGCGCAGCGACGGGCAATGGCGGGCGCTCTCCAACGAGGAGCTGTTCAGGCACACCAAGCTGATAGGTGCCGCGTACCGCGCCAGCCTCGCACGCGAGCTGCAGCTTCTCGGGTACGAGATCCGGCTCACAGACAAGGAGGGCGGCTTCGAACTGGCGCATATCGACCGTGCGCAGATCGAGGTGTTTAGCCAACGCAGCCGGACGATCGAGGAGGCGCTGGATAACCGAGGCAAGACGCGGGGCGAGGCCTCCACGCTCGAAAAGCAGGTGATTGCCCTGGTGACCCGGCCAAAGAAAGACCGCCTTACAGAGCAGGACAAGCGACTGCTGATGGAACTCTGGAAAGAGAAGAGCCTCGCCGCCGGCATCGACTACGGGCGAGGAGAGCACAAGCCCGGCGGCCTGCCGCGCGACGAACACAGTGCACGGGAATCGCTCGAATTCGCGATCGCGCACCTGACCGAGCGGCAATCAGTGATGCTCGACAGCATGTTGATGACCACAGCCTTGCAACACGCAGTGGGGCGTGCGACGCACGACGAACTGCGCGCCGAGCTCACGCGACGCATCGCCGCCGGGGACGTCATCGCCGAAGACCCGCTGTATCGCCTGGCGGATGACGGTAAGGGATCGCCGGGCAAGACGCGGGAACTTCTGGAAAAGGAACTGCAGAGCGAGAAGCGCGTGCCCATCGATGCGGCGGTTGGCGCTATCGATGAAGGAATTGGTAACGGCAGGCTAGTTCGGACAGAAGCACGCTACACGACGGCGGCGGCGTGGCGGACCGAGCAATCTATTTTGCGGATGGAGCGCGAGGGCCGTCATCGCCTGAAACCCATGATGGATGCTCGTGGCGCCGATCGGGCGGTCTCGAAGACCGACCTCAATCGCGGGCAGCGCGAAGCGGCGCTCATGATGCTCACCAGCGAGAATCGTGTCACCGGCATTCAAGGCTCGGCAGGTGTCGGCAAAACGTATCTGATCAGAACCACGGCGGATATTGCGGAGCGCAAGGGCTACCGGGTCGTCGTTCTGGCGCCTTATGCCAATCAGGTCGAACGGCTGCAAGCAGAGGGGCTCAGGGCCTCGACGCTCGCCACGTTCCTGGCATCCAAAGACAAGGACATCGATGACAGCACGCTGATCGTGATCGACGAAGCGGGTCTAGTACCGACTCGCCAGATGGACGCCACTCTGCAGATTGCCGAGCGCTGCGGGTCCCGAGTCGTTCTGTCCGGGGATGTGCAGCAACTGAAGGCGATAGAAGCGGGGCGGCCCTTCGCACAGCTTCAGGCGAACGGCATGCAAACCGCAATCGTCGATCAGATTCAACGCCAGAGAACGCCGGACTTGAAACCTGCGGTTGAGCTTGCCTCCAAAGGCAGGGCGCGGGAGTCCCTGGTACGCATCGACCGGCACGTTCGCGAGGTTCCGGACGACAAGGCGCGGTACACGGAGATCGCGCGCGAGTACGCGGCGATGGGGGAAGATCAAAGAGCACACACGTTGATTGTGTCGGGTACGAATTCGGCACGGCGTGAACTGAACACGCTGATCCGCAGGGAGCTTGGCATCGAGGGCACGGGCCGGGAATTCGAGACCCTGTCGCGCAAGGACTTGACGCAAGCCGAACGGCGCAATGCGCCAAGCTACCGGATAGGCGACTACGTTCAGCCCGAAAAGGACTACACCCGCGTGGGCCTCAAGCATGGAGAGCTTTATCGGGTCACGGAGATCGAAACGCGCAACCGCCTCGCACTCGTTGGCGAGGACGGCAGACGCCTCGAAATCAACCCGCGCCACCATGCTCAGCTGAGCGTGTACGAGAAGAGCCGTAGTGAGCTTGCGCCGGGTGACTGGGCGCGGATCACCCGCAATTCGCCTGCCCTGGACGTCTCGAACGGGGATCGGGTGCGGGTGCTCGACGTCAGCGCAAAGCGCATCGGGCTAGAGAACGAAGAGGGAAGACGCATCGATCTGGACGGTGGCCGCCCGCTGCACCTCGAGCACGCCTACGCGACGACCGTCCACAGCGCGCAGGGGCTTTCTACCGACCGGATGATGGTTGACCTCGATACCCGGAGCCTGACGACGGGGAAGGATCTGTACTACGTAGCGATCAGCCGCGCCCGCTACGAGGCGACGGTTTATACGAACTCCCGGACCGAACTGCCGGCAGCCATCAGCCGGGAGCCCGTGAAGACGGCGGCGCTCGACATCCAGCGCGAGCGTGAAACGCCAGGGATGGGGAGAACCGTATGATTTTTTCAGGAGACCATCGGTGAGCAAGGTTGTCAGCGTGCGTCTCTCGGACGCCGAGGATGCGCGGATCAAGGGAGCCGCCGCGATCACGGGCTTGTCGGTGTCGGCGTACCTCAAGTGGTTAGTGACCAATGGAAAGATGGGCACGCAAAACGATACTGAGATGGTCTTGCGTCGGCTTGATGAACTTTTGGCCGCCGTTGCGAATTCGAGTGCAGCCAAAAGGGAGGCCAGCGTCGTGCCCCTCGTCGGCCTGCCCGGCAGAACCGCCATTGTCAGCCGACTCAAAGAGCGCGGGATGCCGTCGAGCACGATCCGTCAGGTCGAGGCAACCCTGGATGAGCTGGAGGGAAAGGCGGTACACGGCTTACCTCTCGCGAATACAAACGTAAACAGGGAAAAGCATGCGTAGCAATGACTTGACGGCGAAACGTAGTAGCTGGGTATACGAAGGTTTACAAGGAAAGCGAGTGTCGGCGCGGAGTTATGAGCACCTTGTAGGTGCGTATGGTGTGGTGGGGTTTTCGGGCGTTAAAGACGCCCGAAAGAGCGTAGTTCGCTGCCGACGCTCTGCGGAGGCTCCTTCTCACGCACCCGATAGTGATTACTGAGCGGGCGCTGAGCAGGAGCAGAGCGAACGCAAAGCGATTGCTGAGCAATATCTGAGCAAACACGGAGCAGCATGAAGAAGACGCAACAGGACTTCGTCCATTCGGCACCAGGGGAGCCAGGTGTTGCCCTCAGCGCACTCGCGCCTAAGACGAAGGCACGAAGATTCTGTCTCGTGCTTCCCGCCATCGAGAGAAAGATCAGGGAAGGCGTTAGGCACGCCGAAATTATCCGGGCGCTCCGGGAGCAAGGGCTGGAGTTCACCGAGGCTACGTATTTCAACTATTTGCAACGTTACCGGACGAGAGCTGCGGTAGCACCCGCGCAAGGTGCCGCGCCTCAAGAAGATGCTTCGAGGACGGCGCCCGTATCGCCTACGCCCTCCACTTCACTAGACCCAAGCGAAAAGGCGGCTCGCAGGCCGCCGACGTTTGACTACGACCCACGCGGCATTCCCGACCTACTCAAATGAGGATTCCCATGCAAAACACAATTCACTTTGTCCTGCAGGCCAAGGGCGGCATTGGCAAGTCGTTCGTGAGCACGCTGCTCGCACAGTACCTGCTCAACGAGACAGGCGCAGTGCGCTGCTTCGATACGGATCAGGAGAACACCACGTTCACGCACTACGAGGCGCTGAAAGTGCGGCACGTCACTGTCGCCAACTCCTCACGGCTGATCGAGCCGAAGAAGTTCGACGGTCTGATGGAAACGCTATTGACCGAGGAGGGCAACTTCGTAATCGACACGGGCGCGAACACCTTCTCGAACCTCCTCGCTTACATGGTGGAAAACGAGGTCTTCCCGATGCTGGCGGATGCCGGCAAGACGACCTACGTTCACACCATCGTCGGTGGCGGCGACACGCTCGCGGACACCGCGAACGGGTTCCACGCGATCACGCAGAAGGTGAACGGGACCAGCGTCGTGCTCTGGTTCAACGAGCACTTCGGAGAGATCAAGACGGCGGAAGGAAAGCCGTTCACCGAGACACAGGCGTACCGGCAGAGCGCCGGAAAGCTCACCGGCGTGGTGACGCTGTTCAAGCGCAATACCGCAACCTACGGCGAGGATATCCGCAAGCTCAACACGAAACGCCATACGGTCGCCCAGGCGCTCGCGTCGGGCGACTACTCCCTAATGGAGAAGCAGCGCATCAAGACGTTCAGTCGCGACGTGTTCGGTCAACTAGGAGCACTCAATTGGTGATGGATACGCGCCGACTGCGCGCCGCCATTTTCGAGCGCAGCGGGATCGCTATTGATGAGCACGACCCGATCATGGCCGTGCTCGCCGCGTCAGCGGAGCAAACCGAGGAAATCGGTGAGCGACTGCTGAGTCGGACGAGTCCGGTGCGGATCGTTGTTGCCGTCACGGTCGCCGCCGCGATCTTCGCTGCGGCGGGGACCGTGATCGGGAAGGTTGTAGCCGAGCAGCGATTCGGGGCGGAACGCGCCGAATGGCTGCGAGAGCAAAGCGATCCTCGCATGACCGCGCTGCTGCAATCGGAGCAGGGCAGGGCAGGCGTGCGGCTCGCCGAGCTCGGCGTGGCTGCGCTGCTAGCCAACTGCAACGGCCGCCGCTCGTGGAGCGTACAGGATGGCTACTGCGTGCCGGCGACGCCCGACGGGCGGCCGGACGGATTCAGGGTGGGCGACAATCGAGTGTTGTTCAAGGATGGCACATGAATGTCCACGATCACGGCGAGCGAACGCGCATGACGGTGCAGAAACAGTCTTTTTCGATTCAGGAATTCTGCAAGCTGCACGACATTTCGCGCTCGTTGTTCTATGTGCTGCGTGAGAAGGGCGAAGCGCCGCGGGTTATGAAGGTAGGTCGGCGGACGCTAATCTCCGTCGAGGCGGCGGCGGAGTGGCGCAAGAACATGGAGCAGATGACGAGTTCATAAAATCGATAAGGCAACGTCCAGTTTCCGATCCGAAGTGGACGCCAATATGAGCGTCGGATGCACGCCAAGGCTAGTCACCTACTGAAGTACGACCGAACGAGCCAATACAATAAGCGCGAACAGAGTGCCATAGAATCCCCAAACGGAGAACGACTTGAGCGCCTCTAGCTGATGCTTGGAATGGCTTCCCTTTGGCGCGATCGTGTAAAGATGTTCTGGCTTTGCGTCTCCGGTATGGAGCTTCTTGACGAAATCGGCATACGATGCGCGAAACCCTTTCTCCAGCGCAAGGTAGTACGTGTCGAGTGCAAGGAAGAGCAACGTTGGAATGAGAGCAATAAGTGCGAAATTAGGCTTTCCCTTGTCGGCGATAATGACAAGAATGGCCGAGACAACAGTGATACACCATGCCTTACACGAGGAGCTATCGCTGGCCATGCGTTGGATAACAGACTGCAGGATGCCGAGATGGGTCTGAACTGAAGGAGAGGCTTCAGAGAGTGGCAACTCCGTTTTCGCGGCGGTCATCACTTCGCCCAAGACGAGAAATTGTTGTAGCCGTCATTGGCGTTCCAGTCGTAGACCTGATACCAATTGCCCAGGTTAAATCCCTTTCCACGGAACTGCTGTTCAACTTGGAACGCATAGTCCGCCGATCCGTCGATCTTGTCGTACTTGGTCCAGGCGCTTTCGTTCTTGTCCCAGAGCGTGGCAGTACTTCCGTCCTCTGAGAAGGTGACGCCAACATACTCTAGCGGATTCGGTCCCGCGGTCATGGCGTTTCCGTATTTGGACCTGATGCCGTTGATGTGCACGCCGAACAGATGGTTTCCTCGGCGGAAGCTCTTCAGGAGTTCGTATCGAACCCAAGGACGTGCATAGGTCTGGGAACCGATGAGGACGCAAGTGTTCGAGGTACCTTCAAGGGCCCCGTTTATTAGCCGCTTGAGTGCGGTCTCACCTTGGCGGCGAGCGTTCTCCCAGACTGAGGCATCGAAGTAGCCCGCTTCCTCTCGATCTGGCTTGGTCATCCAGTGGTTTCGAACGACATTCGCCCGAAAGTCGATGACGTCCTGGTAGTGAAAACTGAAGAAGACACGCCTGGCCATAGGTGCGTGGATGCGCCACGGCAATCAGTCAGGCAGCTCGTTTGACCTTCATCTCGACGCGCATGCCGGCGTGCCCGAGCATGTTGACCAGCGCGTCGAGGCTGAAATTGGCAATCTTGCCGCGCATCACGTCATTTAGCCGGGGCTGCGACACGCCGAACTGCTTCGCAGCTTCGCGCTGGGTCGTCCTACGGACGACATCGCGAATGCGCGACATCAGCTGCGCGCGCAGCTGCAGGTTTTCCGCTTCGTCCGGAGGGAACCCGACGTCGAGGAACACGTTGCCGCTGCCGCGGGTTCGTTTCAGTTTCTCAGTCATCGCTGTCGTCTTTCCTGAATCATGGTCCTGAACCGCTTCCGCGCAAGTTCCAAGTCAGGCTTGGAAGTCTTGCGCGACTTCTTCTCGAAGGCGTGCAGGACATATACCGCCTCCGAAAACCGGGCAACGTAGATCAGCCGGTAAGCGTTTCCCGTCCGCACACGTATTTCGTTGACCCCAAGCCCGACCGACGGCATCGGCTTCCAGTCCGAGGGTTCCTTGCCTTGCTGGACTTCCCAGACTTCGAAGCCAATTTCTCCGCGTGCATCGGCGGGAAACGCCCGGACCCGCTCTCGGCTGTCGCCGAGCCACTCTACGGGCTTGGTAGGCATGATATCAGAACTGATATCAAGATTCAACGAACCGCTTGCAGGTTATCGCGGCGAGATACCTTCCCGACGAAGGAGGGCAAGCGCGTCACCGCCGCGGCAAGCGTCTTGTCCGCTAGGTGCGCGTAATGCTTCGAGGTAATGCGGGTGTCCGCATGGCCGAGCAGCTTGGAAATCGTAAGCAGGTCCACTCCCGCCTGCGCCAAATGCGATGCATAGGTGTGGCGCAGCTCGTGAAACGCGATGGCCGGTTGAATCTTAGCCACGCGGCACGCCTCGATCAACGCCCGCACGTGGTGATTCTTCCCCCAGGTCTGTCCTTTGGCTCGAACGAAGAGTCGTTCATCGCCGGTCTTGCCCGTGGCGCGCTGGCGGAACAGCGCGACACCCTCGTCGTTCACGGGGATATGGCGCGGGCGCCCGGACTTCGACTGAGCCACATAGACCTGCGCGGTCCGCAGGTTCACGTCATGCGCGCGCAATTCGACGAGCTCGCCGAACCGGGCACCGGTGAGGAGCGCCGCGCGCACCAAGGCGCGCAAGTCTGCCGGGCAGGCATTCACCAGTCTCACGGCCTCGGCGTCGCTAAGAAAGCGAATGCGCGGCTCGTCAGCCTTGGGAAACGGCTTGACCTTGCGCCAAGCCGTGTCGTCAGCGACCTGCCCATCGCGGAAGGCCCGGTTCAGGATCGCTTTCAGCACGTTGAGCAGTCGATTCGCCGTCGAGCGGCGCGCGCGCTTTTCGTCGGCCGTCTTGGGCGCCGCGCGGTATTTCGGGGTTTTCGCGGTGCGGGCGGTTCTGACCCGCGCCGGTTTCGCTGCGAGTTGCTCGAGCCAACTGCGGATATGTGCAGTGGTGAGCGCGCTAAGTTGCTTGTCGCCGAGCGCGGGCAGGATGTGAGCGTTGATGGCGGTTTCGGTTTCCCGAACGCCGCGGCGATTCTCTCGATACCAGGCGAGATAGCGTTCCGCCGCTTCGGCCACGCTCGCCGGCTTTATGAGAACGCCATCGTTGGCTTTCGCCTCATTGGCGAGTGCCCGGACGCGGTCGTGGGCTTGCCCGAAGTTAAGCACGTCGGCGCCGTTGGCTTCCTGGTAATCATCCGCCCCGCCAAGCGTGCGGAGGGTATACTTCCCGCCGGGTAGGGCAAGCTTGGCAGTCCACGTGCCAAAGCCTTCACCTGTCCGCCGGTAGATGAGGGTGAGACCTTTGCCAATTGACTTGAAGTGTCGTTGCCCAAGGGGCAGCCGCAGACGCGCGGTGCGTGTTTCCAGCTTGGAATCTCGAGCTGTTTGCGCCATTTTCCGGTCCTCTGGTTTCTCCGTGTCGCGGCCGTGTCGCGGCGACGTACACGAATTTGCATGGACAAGGATAGACGCTCATAGAGGTGAAATCAAGGATTTCATGGACTTAGGCTGTCCGTGGAAGTCCACGAAAGTCCAAGATATCGCGCTTTCACGGCGGTAACCGGGGTTCGAATCCCCGTGGGGACGCCAACCTATTCAAATATTTAAGCCGGGCGCGGGCTTGTCCCCGACCTAAGCAAGATTAATCGCTCCCGTTCGGTATCGATGCGCTTATCAGGCGGCGTGCGACGGGTGTTTAATGCGCTGTTTTCGCGGACGATAACAAAAATGCGCTCACCAGGACCGAGAAACGTAAACCAGCAGAGCCTGGTCGGCGTTACTCATGAGGTGCCGAGCCCTCCTCCAGGACCCCGTTAACGGGGGCCTACGCCCGTCCAAGATTGATGGGGGGTGGTGGATTTGGAGTGAGGTTTTGGCAACTTGGAAAAAGGAAAGTCTGATCCCTTTTCCTTCCTTGGTGGTAGGATTTTCCAACCCTTTAAAGCAACAGAGGAGAAAGCAAATGAAAAATATTCTTGCAAGAATTTCTATGACATTGCTTCTGGTGAGTTTTATTGTGTTAGCAAAATCAACAGTAAATG
Source organism: Burkholderiales bacterium (assembly GCA_035602335.1). GTDB lineage: Bacteria > Pseudomonadota > Gammaproteobacteria > Burkholderiales > SG8-39 > SCGC-AG-212-J23. The sequence continues at coordinate 23,056 of DATNMK010000003.1, read as the reverse complement.
CTGCTGATTGTGCTGCTACTACTACTTTGGTTGCTGGCGGCTCAAGCGGTGCCATTTGTTCTAGTGCTGCCTTTACGAGCGGCGCAAATAGCACTATCAATGGCAATGTATCCGCTAAGGCGGCTGTTACGCTTGGCGCTACCAGTCATGTGAGTGGTTCCGTTACTGCTGGTGCTGGCTTTACGAGTGGAGATAGCGCGGTTGTCGATGGTAGTGTGACGGCCAAAGCTGCCTATACAAGTGGCGCTAATAGCGTTGTCAAAGGTAATGTGACTGCAGCTGGTAATATCGTGCTTGGAGCAAATAGCCGTATTATTGGTTCGGTTCACAGTGGTACAGGTGTGATTACTTATGGCGCTGGCGCTACTGTTGGTAAAGTATTGAAGTAATCAAGCTTACGGCCTCGGGGGTCCGCTGAAGGGGCGTTCGGTTCAACCGACGATGGCCCGAGCGAGCCCCCGCGCCGGCGCCGGCTCCGCGTCGATCCGCCCCAAGCCCACCCTCCGGCGCAACCGCCCCGGCTGGCCAGACGGAGTCTCCCTAAAGGAGCGATGTGGGGTCTGCGCACGTCGTCCCCGCCGGGCGTTCGGCAGGCAGGGGCGGCCCCCGGATCGACGCCTGTGGGAGGCTCCTACTGGACGGTGGACGGTCTGGCCGGTGTCAACGGCAAGTCAAAATTCCCAGCTCCCTACGACGCCGAGACGGGGACGGTCATCTACCGCTCGAAGATGCACGCGGGACTTAAGCGCAACTTCCAGGTGATGCCCGGCGCCGAGTGGCTGGAGCTGCTCTGCCGTCATATCCCTGACCGCTATGAGCACCTCGTTCGCTACGTTGGGTGGTATTCGAATCGAGCGCGCGGCGAGCGGGCAAGAGCGTTGAAGGTGAAGGAGCTGGCGACCAAGCCCTCGACAGAAGCTGAGCCTGTGAGCGCGTTCGGCGCGCGCGTCAAAGCCTCCTGGGCGCGGCTCATTCGGTGTACGAGGCAGATCCGCTCGAATGGCCGGTTATGGCCGAAAGCGGACGCTCGGAAGGCCTAAGAGGGCAGTGGTAGGGTCTCAGTCCAGTGCCCAGATTCATCCCGTCTGGCGCGCCATCAATAACAAGGGCTTGCAGACATGCAGGCCCTTAATCATTTGTGGGCGTGTATCCCGCTGTCGTATCAGGCCTTCTCGTAGTCCTTCATCCCTTCGAGGAGGGACGACAGGTCCTCGGCATGCTCCTCTTCGCTGGCGAGTATTTCCTGCAGCATGCGGTGTGTGGTCGGATCCTGATCGCCGAGGTAGGCGATCATTTCGCGATAGCTCTCGATCGCAATTCGCTCGGCAATCAGATCTTCCTTGATCATGCTTTTGAGCGAATCGCCCTCGACGTACTCCGCATGGCTGCGATTGGCCAACCCGTCTGGCGAAAAATTCGGTTCGCCGCGGAGCTCGATTATGCGCTTGGCGATGAGGTCGGCATGCGACATTTCCTCAGTCGCATGCTCCAGAAACTCGGCTGCGACCGGCGCGGCGTGAATGCCCGCAGCCATGAAGTAGTGGCGCTTGTAGCGCAGCACGCAGACCAGCTCGGTCGCGAGCGCTTCATTGAGCATCTTGATCACATTCTCGCGATCGGCGGCGTAACCCGAAGTTACCGCGCCTTTCTCGATATGCTGCCGCGCGCGCTCGCGCAGAGTTTTGATGTCGGAAAGGGGCGACCGCTTTGACGACACATCTTTCAGCGCTGTTGGTTTCATTCGTTACTCCTCAAGTGGAAGGAAGACGTAAAGCAACAGAAATGCCGTACCGCCAAACCGCGTCGTACTCCGCTCGCGCGGGCGGTGTCGCGCAGATAATTTCATACTCAGCCGTGCCGTCGCGCGGCATCGTAGAGCGGCATTGCGGTCGGCAACAGTGCCTGGATATGCTGCACCCAGCTGGCTTTCGCCACTGTCGGCCTTGAGTGGTGGTATTGGACCCGTTGAGCGCCCCCAGCGACTATGCGGGCAATCCCGCCGCGATGGTTCTATACGTCGAATTCAGATCGTTTCTTGAAGAACCAGTCCGCCTTCGCTCTCCCAGTGCCGTTCAGGGGATAAATCGGAAGTCTCAAAGCGGCGCGCCGCCTCTTTCCAGTTCACTACCGACCACCAGCCTTTCAGATAGTCGCCGCGACGGTTTTCATGCTTCAGGTAGTAGGCATGCTCCCAGACATCGTTGACCAGGAGCGGGAAGTGGCCTTGCATCAGGGGATTGCCGTGACCGGGCGTGGTATACACCTCGAGTTTGCCGCCGTCCTGCTGCGTTCTCGCCAGCCAAACCCATCCGGATCCGAACAGTTTCTCACCCGCTTCGTCGAACCGGGCCTTGAACTTCTCGAGGCCGCCGAAGTCACGTTTGATCGCGTCGGCTAGCGCGCCTGAGGGTTCACCACCTCCGCCTGGAGACATGGCCCGCCACAACATACTGTGGTTTACGTGCCCCCCCGCGTTATTGCGCACAGCGGTTCGTGCTGCTTCCGGTATCTCGCCCGGGTTGAGCAACAGCCAGATCGCCGTGCGCTCGCGCAATTCCGGATATTTTTCAAGCGCTGAATTCAGGTTCTCCACGTACGACGCGTGATGCTTGTCGTGATGCAGCGTCATGGTGCGCGCGTCGATGTGCGGCTCCAGCGCCGCATGAGAATAGGGCAAAGCCGGCAGCAGATGCTTCGACGGGACTTTTTCTAGAGTGTCCATGGTTGTCCTGATAGAACGGCGTAGTGGTTCGTTTCTGCAGGTGCCGGCATAGGCGCTGGCTTTGGCTTTTGTGTATCGAAAGACGCGCGGTGTTCGGAAGTTCGGGGTGACGGCTGGCCGGAGGCGCTCATGGCGGCCGAAACCCCGCCAGCCACCGGCGACAATAAAAACGACAACACAAATACATCCACCGTCTTCACAACAGAATTGTCATCTCGCCAGTCAAGCCAGACTGTGCGTTGTCGTACAGACCGCGTACTCTAAGATTCTATGTGCGGGACCGTATGGAGCCGGGACTATTTTTTGGCGTAAATGCTGCGCGACCCATGGCAACGTTTCTCTCATCACCGGACGCAGGCCCAGGGGTTAGGCGCGGCTCAAACGCAAAGTATGCGAAGCGGATCCACTTGAATGACCGTTTTTGGCGGTGGTTTCACGGGGTCAATGCAACACCTTCTGCGTGCCAGTAATGAGAACACCAACAGCATGTTGGACCTGTACCTCTTCAAAGGACGGAACTCTCCCGTCACTTTCAGTCGCACCAATCAAGATTCCGTGGCGATTGTGCCGAAGCGTCGGAAAACCTTGGGTTTCAAAGTCCTGGCCATTGCTAAGGGCAGTGTTGCGTCGACCGGTTGAAATCGCCACCCAAAGCGGACATTCGCTTAAGGCTCTGCGTAGCCCAGCCAAATTACATTGGCACTAGTAGTCGCGGTGACCCTCAGCGTAGTTGCCTCTGTCTTTACCTCTCTCCACGGGGGGTCTAAGGTTCCTAACTGGGAGGCTCCCTGTGCGCGTCGAATGGTTCTTGCTATGGGCGGCCGTGTGCTGCCGAACAGAATTCTGCAACAGCTTGTTCTAGACTTTTTCTGTCGCGGCACGCGGTGGACTTCAGCCCGCTGCAGCAGTCAGAAAAGGAGTACGCCATGAACAAGTTTTCCCCTGTTTCACTCGCCCCGCTAGCGGCGCTCCTGCTTGCCGGTTCCGCGCTGGCCCAGACCATCCCCAGTGCCAACCCGTCGGGCGTGGACGCCGATCGCGTCGACCGCCGCTGCACTTCGACCACGCTATCCAATGACGCCTCGGCGCCGTGTTCCGATGATGTCCTGAACGACCGTCCGCGCGAATTGCCCGTAGTGGTCCGCGCGCCGGGCAATAGCACGGCGGGCAGCGGCAACACGAGCGCGGGAACAACCACCCAGCCAAGCCCGGGCAGTACCGGCACAATGGGCACCACGGGCATGCCGGCAAGCGGCGCGGCACGCACGCCCGGGCGCCGGTAGGGCTCGGACGTTACTGGACGACCGGCCGAGGATTGCCCGAAAGGAGATCGATACCATGATTATGCACGGAGTCGTGTTCATCACGCTTGCGATCTTGGCTCTTACCGTGCCGCGATCGGCAGGCGCCGACGTCGTGACCGAGTGGAATCAACATACTCAGGATGCGATCAACGCGGAGAACACAGACGCCCGGCTCAGCCAGCGGAGTTTGGCCATCGTGCACGCGGCCATCTTCGATGCTGTGAACGGCATCGAGCGTCGGTTTACTCCCTACCACGTCGACTTTGTGGCGCCGCGAGGGGCCTCGCCTCGCGCCGCCGCGATCGAGGCTGCCTACATCGCTCTCGTCAACCTCTTCCCGTCACAGAAAGCCACCTTCGATCGGGCGCGGACGGCATCACTCGCATCGACCAATGGCCACGGGAACGAGTCGATCACACGCGGCATCGAGTGGGGCCAGGAAGTCGCCGAGGACATCCTCGCGTGGCGAAGCACGGACGGTTTCGACACTCAGGTCCCGCCCTACTTGGGTAGCACCGCGCCGGGCCAGTGGCGCCCGACTCCGCCAGACTTCCGCCCAGCGATCTTGCCGCAGGTCGCTCATGCGACGCCGTTTGCGATGACCTCTCCCCGGCAGTTTCGTCCCGCCGGTCCGCCCGCATTGAGGAGCGTTCAGTACACGCTCGATTTCAATGAGGTCAAAGCCATCGGCAGCAGGACCAGCTCGACCCGCAACCCCGAGCAGACAGAGATCGCCAAGTTCTGGGACGATAACGCCGGGGTCCACTGGAATCTGATCGCCGTATCGCTGGCCGCTGACGGTCAGACGAGCCTGTTGGAGAACGCCCGCCTGTTCGTCCTGCTCAACATCGCGATGGCCGATGCGACCATTGCCGCCTGGGACGCCAAGTTCTTCTACAACTTCTGGCGACCCGTCACGGCCATTCGGCTGGCTGACACCGACCGCAATCGTTCGACGAGCCCTGATCCCACGTGGCTGCCACTGCGTTCACTCACACCGGCGCATTCGGACTATCCGTCGAACCACAGCGCCATCAGCGGTGCGGCGGCTGCAGTGCTCGCTGCTCACTTCGGTGATCACGTCACGTTCACTTCCACATCGGGCACTCTGCCCGGCGTCATTCGCACGCATACCAGTTTCTCAGCCGCGGCCGAGGAGGTGAACGACGCACGAGTCTACAATGGCATTCACTTTCGCACGGCCTGCAGCGACGGCCGAGCGATGGGGGACACGATCGCCGACTACGTCATCGCGAATCTCGCACAGCCTGCAAGCGAACGGCGGTAGCGGCCGATGTGCAGCTTACGCGGTATGGCGATGGGGAGACGCTGGCTGGCCTTTCCCCGACCGGGATCGCGACTCTTCCTGAAGGAGCCGAGCCGGGCTCGAACCACCTAGGCTATCCCATTGAAATGACCTCTCGCCAATGTCCGCTTTTCGCCGAAAGCGGACCCATCCCGGGTGGCCTATGCAGTCACTTTCCATTCCCACGGTAGCTCGAGCGCGTTAAGAACGGTTCCCCGTGGGACGCCAACACTTCGCTAGGGGCGCGGGGGCATCACCAAGGCCCCTATGGGCGCGAGGGGCACGTAACTGATATTGTGGCTAGAGGATTGGGAGAATTACAACTTAGCGGAGGCGAGAATGCTAGTCATCTGGCTCGGTGCGCTATTGGTTCTAGGCGGGCTGCTATTCATGGTGGCTCAGCCTATCTGGCGAGGGCGGTTCAGTGATGCGAAACGAACATCTTCGGCAATACCACGTGACACTCTGGAGCCTCGTAAGCCTGGTGCCGGGTTTGGAATGAAAGCGAATTGGCCTGGCCTGGTACTTATGGTGCTCGGTGGCATTCTCTTACTAGCGGGGGCTGGCCTGTGGCCGCAATAGCCGAAGCGGCCCTCGCGTCTCCGAATTCCAGCTCGATTGCTTGCCGCGAGAGGTGCGGTTCGAAGTGGGGACGCCACTCGAACATGGTTCCTGCTAGTTCGATTTAGCGCGTTTTGATCCGTCGAGGCGCAACGAGGTTGAGGGCGGCCATGTAGACCTCGACCGACGGAGCCTCATGCCCGGTGAGCCAGCGGGACAGGCTTTCGACCGACACGTCGAGCGCCTTGGCTAATTCGGCCTCACCGCCGCAATTCTTGAGGGCGCGGTACAGCGTGAGAGTTTGGCGCGTTTCGCTGGACATTGCGTCACTCTACAGCCGGTCTGTGGTCTGTCTGTGCGGTACGCAACGATACGCCCCCAGCGCTGTAAGCGCGGTCACGCACAGACGGAGGACTCCATAGCTGTCAGCCTCGCCGACGTAGCAGCGTGACAGTTAAAGGAGTTCCGTGGAGTCCGGGCCGTGATGCGCACCCTCTGCTTGACCTTGAGTCTGACTTTCATAACGGGCTGCGCGTCCATGGCTTCCAGCGACGAAGAGCCACGCCACGTCGGGACTATTGATAAGAGCTTTAAGATCTCTAGAACCGGTAAAGGCTTGTCAGCGCTTTACGGGTCCCCGTTTGGTGAACTAATTAATTCTGCGCTCACCTCTCCAGTCGAGACCAATCGCTACTATGTGCGCACAGCGGATGGCAACGTGTCGGCGGCCTCGGATGAGGCCTATGCCGTCGGCGATTGCGTGATCATTGTTCCGCGAACAGGCGCCTCTCCCGGATCGGCTTACGCATATGGTGATGCCCGCCTCCAGCGCTCGGACAGATGTCCAAAGGATTCGCCCCGAAGCACTCCAGCAGCGGCGCAAACCAGTCAGCGCTAGCCCGTTAGCGCGCAGAAGCAATAAACCTGGCCGTTGCAGGACGATCTGCACCCTGCTTGCGCCCAGGTGCGCTTGCGTACATACCACGCAAACTATTTGATTTAGCCTGCAGTTCATCTATGAACCCCATGTCGGTGGAACCCGCAGCAATCGTTCAGCCGACCCCGCAGGACCTCGCGTTGTCGGGGTCCTGGACCGCGCGCGGCATCGGCGCCATCGAACACCAGCTTGAATCGGTGCGCGTTCCGTCCAAAACGCAGGCTATTGCCGACGGCGCGCGTATCGCGGCCCTGGACACGGCTGGAGCGTGGGTGTTGCAAAAGCTGCTGCTGCGGCTGCGCGACGAAGGCGTAGTCGTGACCCTGCGGGGCTTGCGCCCGGAATTCGCCAAGCTGCTGGAAGTCGTGGCGCAACACCTCGCCGACCGGGCCGACAAGCCTGCGCCTGCCGCCCGCCAGTCCCGGACGGCGCTTGAACGCATCGGCCGGAGCGTTGAAGCCGCCTTCGGCGAAACCGTTGCGCTACTGAGGTTCGTCGGCGAAAGCGCTCTCGCGCTCGCCGGCAGTGTCGCGCACCCGGCGCGATTGCGCTGGCGTCCGATCCTGTACAACATCCGCAGCGCCGGATTCGATGCGCTGCCCATCGTCGGTCTGCTGTCCTTTCTGCTCGGGGTCGTGGTTGCCTACCAGGGCGCGGACCAGCTCCGGCAATACGGAGCCAATATCTTCGTCGCCGATCTCGTCGGCTTGTCCATGCTGCGCGAGTTCGCGCCCTTGATCACCGCGATCATCATCGCCGGGCGCTCGGGTTCCGCCTATGCGGCGCAGATCGGCACGATGTCCGTGACCGAGGAGATCGACGCCATGCGCACGCTCGGCATCGCACCGCTGGAGCTGCTGGTTCTGCCGAAAGTACTCGCGCTATTGGTCGCGCTGCCGCTGCTGACCGTGTTCGCAGACGTGCTCGGCGTGTTCGGCGGCATGATCATGGCGCGCGCGCAACTGGGCGTCGGCTTCGGCGAGTTTCTCGACCGCTTCGTCGAGGCGGTCAGCGTTACTGCCTATCTGATCGGCATCTGCAAAGCACCGGTGTTCGCGGCGATCATCGCCGTGGTTGGCTGCTTTCAGGGTTTCCTCGCCAAAGGCGGGGCCGACAGCGTCGGCCGCCAGACCACGCGCAGCGTGGTCCAGTCGATCTTCCTCGTGATCGTTGCCGACGCGCTGTTCTCGATCGCCTTCAGTGCGCTGGACCTCTGACGTGCAAAGCGCAGCGCACCCCGCGGTCATCGAGATCAGCAAGCTGTCGACCTGCTTCGGCGACCATGTGGTGCATTCCGAACTCGACCTCGAAGTGCGCCGCGCGGAGATCTTCGCGTTGATTGGCGGCATAGGCTCCGGCAAGTCGACGCTGCTGCGCGAAATGATCCTGCTGCAACGCCCGGACTCAGGCTCCATCCGGGTGCTCGGCGCAGACCTCCAGTCGCTCGGAGAGGAAGACGCCCTCGCGCTGCGCGAGCGCTGGGGTGTGATGTTCCAGCATGGCGGCTTGTTCGGCTCGCTTACGGTGAACGAAAACATCGGCTTGCCGCTGCGCGAGCACACCGCGCTTGAAGACGTGTTGATCGATGAGATCGCGGCATGGAAGCTCGCCATGACCGGTCTCGCGCCGGAGGTCGGTGCACAGTATCCGTCCGAACTGAGCGGCGGCATGATGAAGCGCGCCTCCCTCGCCCGCGCGCTGGCGCTCGACCCGGAACTGCTGTTTCTCGACGAACCGACCGCCGGCCTCGACCCGGACAGCGCCGGCGGCGTCGACGCACTGGTGCTCAAGCTGCGCGACCTGTTCGGCCTGACCATCGTCATGATCACTCACGACCTCGACCTGTTGTGGCAGGTTGCCGACCGCGCCGCCGTCCTCGCCGAGGGCAAGGTGCAGGGTGTCGGCTCGATGTCGGAGCTGTCGCGCATGGAACATCCTGCCATCCGCAGGTTCTTCGACGGCCCGCGCGGGAGAGCGCCATCGAAACCAAAGTGAACTATCCGATGGTCGGGCTGTTCGTGCTTGTGCTCGGCGCGGCGCTGATCGCTGGCGTGCTCTGGCTCGCCTCGGGCGGTTCCTTCCAAAGAAAATACGACCTGTATCTCGCGATCGAAGATGAATCGGTGGCCGGCCTCAATCTGAATGCGCCGGTCAAATACAGCGGTGTCGACGTGGGCAAAGTGCGGGAAATTCGGCTCGACCCAGGCAACCCGCAACGCGTCTACCTGCTGTTCGCCATCGAGCGTGGCACGCCAGTCAAGGAGGACACGGTAGCGGTTCTGAAAACACAGGGCCTGACGGGCATCGCCTATGTCGAACTCAGCGGAGGCGCCCGGGATTCGCCGCCGCTGCGCGTAACCGCGGCGAGCGAGTATCCGGTGATCCGCACCAAGCCCTCGCTCAGCGCTCGACTGGAGAACGTACTCACTACCGTTCTGGCGAAGCTGGACAGCGCTTCGAGCAACATCAATGCCATTCTCAGCGACGAGAACCGGGCGGCGCTCAAAAGCGCGCTCGCCGACATCGCCAGCGTGGCGCACACGATCGCCGCGCGCAAGGATACGCTCGACACCGGCATAGCCAATGCCGCCCGCACTTTCGAAAACGCATCACGTGCGACGGCGCAGGCCGGGCCCATGATCGATCGCATCGGGCGCAGCGCCGACGCAGTCGAGAAAATGGGGAACGAGCTCGCCCGGACGAGTGCCAGCGCCGGAAAGACGGTCGACTCGGTCGGCGCCGACGCAAAACGCTTCACCGCGGAAACACTGCCCGAGCTGGAACGCCTGCTCGGCGAGCTGAGCGTTCTGACGACTTCGCTGCGCCGCCTGAGCGAGCAGACCGAGCGCGACCCGCGCGGCTTTCTTTTCGGCCGCAGGCCGGTCCCGGAAGGGCCGGGCGAACCGACAACGAGACCATGAAAGCCATGAACAGAATAGCTGTCGCTCACTTGTGCCGGCTCTTTGCCTCCGGTCTGTCTCTCACAGCGGTTTGCGCATGCAGCGTACTAGGCCCGACGGCAACGCCGCATCCGGCTTTCTATTCGCTCGACAGCGCGCGGGGCGCGGCGCCGGCCGCATCCCGTACCACGGCCCTGGCCGTAGCACCGACATTGATAATCAATCCTCCGCACGCGGCCGCCGGCTTTGACAGCCCGCGCATCGTCTACGTGCGCGAGACCCACCGGCTCGAATACTTCGCGCACAGTGAATGGGTAGGCCCGCCGGCGCGCATGCTCGCGCCGCTTCTTGTCGCCGCCGCCGAGAGCACCGGGGCATTCCGCGCCGTAGTGCTAACCCCTAGCGCCGCGGCCGGCGACTTGCGGCTCGATACCGAGATCATCCGGCTGCAACACGAGTTCCAACCCCAGCCAAGCCGCGTGCGTTTCACCCTGCGCGCCTACCTCGTTGACGTCACGACGCGCCGCGTGCTTGCCTGGCGCGAGTTCGATGAAGCGGTTCCTGCCAACAGCGAGGACCCCTATGGCGGAGTGGTGGCGGCCAACCGTGCGGTACAGGCCGTGCTCGAAAAACTTTCAGCTTTCTGCGCCGAGGCGGCGCGCAGCGAAATCGTCAGACAGGATTTCGTCCGCTGATCAGTCTGAGCAGGATGACAATGATCGCGATCACCAGCAAGACGTGAATGAACCCCCCTATGGTGTAGGAGGAAACGAGTCCCAGGGCCCACAAAATGATGAGCACAACGGCGATGGTGTAGAGCATGGCAGATCTCCTTTGCTTGCATCATCCCGTGATTCTCCAGGCCGTTCCGTGCGCCAGCCTACATAAGGCGCACCCAAGTGCGTGTGATGGCGCACAGATACCCCGGCGTCTTTGGCCTATCGTGCTGCGCGCATGCGGGAATCCCCGATGCACCAACGCGAAGGATGGAGACCATGGGTATGAATGCCGAGTTTGTCGCCAGGATGGAAACGCAATTGAAAAAATGGGACGCGGATGTCGACGCGCTCGCGGCCGAAAGCGAGAAAGCGAGCGCCCAGGCGCGCGCGGCGTATCACGAGCAGATCAAGGGTTTACGCGCGAACCGCGATGCGGCACAGAAGACATTCCAGGAAATCCGTGTCGCGAGCGAGTCGGCCGGCGAGCAGATGCAGGCCGGAATGAAAACGGCTTGGGAAACGATGCAAAAAGCCCTGGAGAAAATGTCGTCGGATATTAGGAAATGACCAGCGACGGCGAGTGAGCGCCGCGGCCGCCCCTCGAAGCCAGGCGGTTGCGGCCATAGGCTTGCCGGGGGATGGCCTACCGGCTAAAGCTCGGACGGTAGATCCAACGTCAAGCGAACAGTTGTGCGCTCCGCCAGGAATTGGAACTCCCGCTCCACCACTTCAAAGAGCACCGGCCCCTTCGCCGTAAACAGCCGAAACCGGTCGCCGGAGACGGGGACGCGATAATTTTGCCTGGCATTGAATGTGGTGAGCATTGTCGATCCAGCAAGAGCCGCGGTGGCCGGCCCCGTGAATTGCAACTGCAGAGTCGTTACCGAATAGGGCGCTAAGATTGGCGGGTTTTCCATGCGGGAAGAATGTCATTGGGACAGGTTGCTGTCTGCAGGGAATCTGTAAGAATCGTCTCGGAGATAGTCACGTTTCGTCAGCAAGATTCGGCGTTCGTCGGCTTGGTGGCGTAAAAAAACCCGCCGAAGCGGGTTTGGCGCTATCCGGGAGGGAGAGCGCACTAAGGCCTATCAACGACTGTTGTGCGCGGCAGCCAGCACGGCAAGGTCGAGCTTGCCGGTGGTGAAATCCAGGTCGTGTTCAGGGGCGCCGGGCACTGACTCGAGCAATCCCACGTCTTCCAGCTCTACGAGCCATTCAAATATCTTCGCTGAGGAACATCGGCCCAGATGGCCGCGCACCACATCGAAATGCGTGTCGGTGCCGACCAGGCCCAGGATGTACCGGTGCTCAGCCGAAACCCCGGATTTTTCGTTCTCCCACGCCTGTTGCCCGGCCTCCGTGCGTCTGTAGATCCGGTTTCTTGCGCCCATGTCTGCCCCCGAGTAAGACCGTCCCTATCCCCGGTTCGAATAGTGGCTGCGCTACGCTCAAGAGGAAAGCGAGTTGAAACACTTTTACAAACGTCCGGCGCGTTCACGCCCGGGAGTCGCATCGCGTAGTCAGGAAGCGCAAGAACATGACGTTTTCCGCAGCGCGAGGTCCTACGACCAGCACACGATATGGGGACCGAGCCGAACCACATGACCGATCCGTTCAACGATACAAGCCGAAACCTGGCCCGCTGGCTGCAAGAGGCGGGGCGACGGACGAAGCGCTCCGCCGGGTCCAACAACGACGATGGCAAGCGCGACGCTACTCATTCATGGCTGAAATGCGCCAGGCAAAAGGGGATTGATCGCGCAAAGTGGCCGATCCTAGTGGCTTTGCTGGCGTTTGCGTTCCTCCAATTGTTTTACCTGGAGGTAAGGCTCGATGTCGAGTCTATTCGCTCAATGATTATTTTTGTCTTGGTAAACGGTCAGCTCCCGCCGGTGTAGCGGCAACTACCCGTTGCTGCACCGCCAGCTGGAGCCCTGCACCCCCTCTTCAGGACCGGAAAGCCCGTCATACAATTGCCTTGACGGTATTAAAATGTTTCAAATCGCTTTCAATCGCCCCCAGGGAAGCCAATAATCCAGGCGGGGCGGGAATTTCCCGGGGAGGCCGGACATGACGACATCGGATCGGATCTATCAACGCACCGACGCGGGCCAGAAAGCGTGGGAGTCCCACGATCCTGCCCTGCCGCCCGAGCAGCGCCGCATTCTCGGCTTGATCAACGGCGAAACGCACTCGGATTTATTGCAGAACCGATTGCGCCATTTTTCGGTGGCGCAAATCCTGGACTGGCTCGCCCAGCTGGAAAAGCGGGGGCTGCTTCAGTCCGTGCCCGGCGCCGTTGAACACGATCTGGATTTCACCGGCAATTTCATCGTGTCAGAGCTGCTGGGCGAGCAGAAAAAGAGCCCCTAGCCTGCGCAGCAGGCCCCCGGCCCCGGAACCGGCGCCAGGGGCCGGCAGTTCCCGTCGACGCCCCACAAAGGCGTGAAGCTACTCCTCGATTTATCTAAGGGTCCGATGCGTAACGCATTGTTACGGTGCGAGTTATTTCGGAGGTCTGCGGGTTTTCCCGACCGACTTATCGTAGGATTGTGATACTTTGCTTGCGAGAACCCGACTAAAGGTGCGTCCGCACAAGACAAATCGGCTCTAGGGAGGATTATCGGCACGGTATGGCGCCCGATCTAAATCATGAGCGCCCGGAGTTTTTGTCGACAGTCCCCGCGACGCGCGGTGACCGGCGTCTTGCATTAGCGGTCGTGCTGCTGTCCTTGATCATCTTCATTGCGGCGGTGCCGTTCGCGAAGCTGCCGCTCGCGCAGGTCTGGGGATTCATCCCGATTTACGAATCAGCACTGGTGATCAATGACGTGATCACCGCGGTGCTGCTGTTCGGGCTGTTGGGCTTCGCGCGGTCGCGCGCGCTGCTGGTGCTGGCCGGCGGCTACCTGTTTACGGCGTTCCTCGCCACCGCGCACGCGCTGACTTTCCCCGGACTGTTCGCGCAAGGCGGCCTGCTCGGTGCCGGGCCGCAGAGCACCGCATGGCTTTACATGTTCTGGCATGGCGGCTTCCCGCTGTTCGTCATCGCTTACGCGCTGCTCAAGGACGAGCCGCGCGAGATCCACGCGTGGCGCGGTCGCTTTGGTATCGCCATTCTGTCCTGCGTGGTGGCGGTTCTGGTGGTGGCGTGCGGGTTCACGCTGCTTGCTACGGCGGGCCAGACCTTGCTGCCGGCGATCATGCAGGGCAATCACTACACCACGGCAATGAGCATCGTCGTGTCCGGCGTCTGGGCAGCGAGCCTCGCCGCGCTGATCGTCCTCTGGCGCAAACGGCCGCACACGGTGCTCGATGTCTGGCTGATGGTCGTGATGTGCGCATGGCTCTTCGACATCGCCTTGTCGGCCGTACTCAATGCCGGCCGCTTCGACCTGGGTTTCTATGCCGGACGCCTCTACGGATTGCTGGCGGCGAGCTTTGTGCTGATGGTGCTGCTGGTCGAGCACGGCATGCTCTACGGGCGGCTGGTGGGGGAGCACAGGCGTGTGCAGCAGAAGACCACCGAGTTGATGGCCGCGAACAAGGAGCTCGATACCTTCTCCTATTCCGTCTCCCACGACCTGCGCGCGCCGCTACGCGCCATGGACGGCTACGCCCGGATGCTGGAGGAGGACTTCGGCGCGAAGCTCGACGACGAGGGCCGCCGGCTGCTCGGCGTCATCCGCTCGAGCAGCCTGCACATGGGACAGCTGATCGACGACCTGCTCGCGTTTTCGAAACTCGGCAGACAAGAGCCGGCAAAGCGCCCGGTCGACATGGCGGCTCTCGCCCAGGAGGTCGTCCAGGAGGTCGCGCGCGGCGTGAGTGCGAAGATCGAGGTGCATCCCCTTCCGCCGGCAGAGGCAGACCGCTCGTTGCTGAGGCAGGTCTGGATCAACCTCGTGGGCAACGCGCTCAAGTACAGCGGCAAGCGCGCCGATCCCCGCATCGAGATCGGCGGCCGCGAAGGCCTGCAGGAGAACGTGTACTGGGTGCGTGACAACGGCGCGGGTTTCGACATGCGTTATGTCGACAAGCTGTTCGGCGTGTTCCAGCGGCTGCATCGGGCCGAGGAGTTTCCCGGAACCGGCGTGGGCCTCGCGATCGTGCAGCGGGTTGTGGCCCGGCACGGCGGCCGCGTCTGGGCCGAAGGACGGCCGGGCGAAGGCGCCTGCTTCCATTTTTCATTGCCGAAGGCGAGCTGAACGATGGCCGGTCTGGAACAAGTGGAAATCCTGCTGGTCGAGGACAACGCCAACGACGGCGAGATCACGCTGCGGGCGCTGCGCAAGAACAACCTTGCGAACCGCGTGCACTGGGTCAGGGACGGCGAGGAAGCGCTGGAATTCATGTTCTGCTCAGGCCAGTACGCGGGCCGGGATCGGGCACGGACGCCCAAGCTGGTGATGCTCGACATCAAGATGCCTAAGGTGGACGGCATCGAGGTTCTGCGCCGGCTGAAGCAGGATGCGGCGACGCGCACCGTCCCGGTGGTGGTGATGACCTCGTCCAACGAGGAGCGCGACGTGGTCGAAAGCTACCGGCTGGGCGTCAACAGCTACATCGTGAAGCCGGTCGCGTTCGACGCCTTCCTCGAGACCGTCGCCAAGATCGGCCTGTACTGGGTGCTCACCAACCGGGTACCCGCGTGAAGGCGGCCGCGCCCACCTTTCGCTTGCTGCTTACCGAGGACAACCCGGCCGACGCCGAGATGGAGCTGCGCGAGCTGAAACGCGCCGGGCTGCGCGTCACGCACCGCCTGGCCGATTCAGAGCAATCCTTCGTCAGTGCGCTGCGCGAGTTTTCGCCGGACGTCATCCTGTCGGATTTTTCGATGCCTGGCTTCGACGGCATGGCTGCGCTCGCCCTGGCGCGCGATCTGGCGCCCGATACGCCGTTCGTTTTCGTCTCTGGAACCCTGGGCGAGGAGTACGCGATCCGCGCGCTGCGCAACGGCGCCACCGACTACGTGCTGAAGACCAACCTGATGCGGCTGCCGGCTGCGGTGGAACGCGCCTATGCCGAAGCGAAGGAGCGGCGCGAGCGGCGGCGCCTTGCGCGCATCCGCGATTTCTCGAGCCAGATCAACTGGGCGCTGGTGCGGCTGCGCGACCGGGATGAGCTGTTCGCGGCCATCAGCCGCATCGCGGTGGAAGTGGGCGGCCTGCGCGGCGCGCGCATCGGCATGCTCGACCCGAATACGAAGGACGTGCTCTGGAAGGCCTGGTTCGGCTCGTGGTCGGACGGCGGCGGGCCGGACGCGCTGCAGGCCTCCGCGCGCGAGGACGAATCCGGCTCGGGACTCGCCGGCAAGGCGCTGCGCACGCTGACGCCGGCGATCGCGAACGACATTGCCAACGACAGCGGCGTTCGCCAGCGGGAGAAGTTTCTCGCGCACGGCATCAAGGCGATGGCGGCGTTTCCGCTGGTCATCGATAGGGCCGCGGCGGGAGTGCTCGGGCTGCAGGCCGCCGAGGTGGGCTATTTCGATCAGGATGAAGTGAATCTGCTCGCCGAGCTCGCGGCGAACGTCTCCTTTGCGCTCGAGCTGATCAACAAGCAGGACCGGATCACCTACCTTGCGCTCTATGACCCGCTCACCGGCCTGCCCAACAGGACGCTGTTTCACGAGCGCCTGACCCAGGCGATCCAGTCCGCGACGCGCAACAATGCGCCGCTCGCGCTGGTGCTCGTCGACCTCGAGCGCTTCAAGGCGATCAACGACACGCTCGGGCAGCAGACCGGCGATCGCGTCCTGCAGGCGGTCGCGCAGCGGCTGCAGGGGGCCGCGGGCGACCTCAACCGCGTGGCGCGCCTGGGAAGCAACCTGTTCGCCGTGATGTTCCGGCAGATCAGCGGCGCCGCGGAGGTGGCGCGCCGGCTCGAGCAGGTGTCAGTCCAGGTTTTCGGCACGCCGTTCGCCTTCGACGCGCGCGAGGCCCGCCTCGCGGCGAAGGCGGGCATCGCGGTATTTCCCGACGATGGCGCCGAGGCCGACGCGCTGCTGCGCAACGCTGAGGCGTCGCTCAAGCGGGCGAAGGAAACCGGCGAGCCTTACCTGTTCTACGCGCCGGAGATCAACGCGCGCGTGTCCGAGGAAGTCGAGCTCGAGCACCGGCTGCGCAACGCGGTCGAGCAGGGCGAGCTCTTCCTGCACTTCCAGCCCAAGCTCGACCTCGTCACGCGCCGCATCGTCGGGCTGGAGGCGCTGATGCGCTGGAAATCGCCGGACGGCGTTCTGGTTCCGCCGGTGAAGTTCATCCCGGTGCTGGAGCAGACCGGCCTCATCCTCGAGGCCGGCCGCCAGGCACTCGCCGCCGCCACGTCGGCGTACCGGCGCTGGCATGCACAGGGCCTCGAGCCGCCGCGCATCGCCGTGAACGTGTCGGCGCTGCAGCTGCGGCGCAAGACCTTCGTCGAGGACGTGCGCGGTGCGCTGCGCGTGGTGGACGCCGACGGCGGCGGCGTTGACCTCGAAATCACGGAAAGCCTGCTGATGCACGACGTCGATGAGAGCATCCGCAAGCTCGCCGCGCTGCGCGATTTCAGAATGCGCATCGCGCTCGACGACTTCGGCACCGGCTTCTCGTCGCTTGCCTACCTCAGCAGGCTGCCGCTGGACACGCTCAAGATCGACCGCGGATTCGTGCAGGGGATGACGGAGAACCCGCACGACACGAGCATCGTCAGCACCATCATCTCGCTTGCCCAGGCGCTGCACCTCAAGGTGGTCGCCGAGGGCGTCGAGACCGAGCCGCAGGCGCAGCTGCTGCGGCTGCTGCGCTGCGATGAGGCGCAGGGCTATCTCTTCAGCCGGCCTGTTCCCGCCGAAGAAATCGAGGCCCTGCTGAAACCCCCGTCCCCCTAGGCGAGCGTCGTCAGCTATCCTTGACGCCATGAAGCTCGCAAGTGCAGGGCTGATTACGGCCGTGGTCCTGGTGGCGGCCGCCATCGGCTACACGATGTACGGCAAGCATCAGAATCAAGCGCAGGAGCGCGCCGTGGCTGCGCTCCTGCGCGATACCACCGTGCAGCTCCGCCAGGCGCTCAGCGCGACGCCGTCGGCGGAAATCTTCTCCCGCCTCGACGCCAACCTGAAGGCGCTGAAGGCTCCGCGCCAGCCGGAGCTCGCCGACGCTGCCGAGCACTACATCCTGGGCGCCCGCGAGATTGTTCGTCGCCGGGTCGACGCCGCACGCTTCGCGCAGCAGGCCGCCGCGAGCCGGCAGGCGCTCACCGCCCACATCAACGCGGCGGGCGGGCGGCGCGGCGAAGGCTGGTTCCACACCGCGCTCGACCTGAAGAAAAGGGTCGAGCGCGACCATTTCGAGCTCGAGGTCACGCTGAAGGCGCTGTTCGATCTGCTCGGCTCGCTGCCGGACGCTGAGAAGCGCCTCGCGCCGCATGTCGAGCCGGGCCTGCTGCTCGAGGAATCTCTGCGCCTCAAGGCTCGCGAGCAGGCGCTCGAGGATTCCCAACGCGCGGCGGCGCAGCTGGAAAAGCTCCGCGCCCTGGTGGTCCCGCGCTAGAGCCGTCTTTGCCGTTCCGGCGGCAGCCTGTCTCCTAGCCTGGCTGTGGGACCGCTGGCGCCGACGCAGCCGCCGCCAGGGAGACGATCAGCTTCTCTAGCTTGCGCGCGTCGGCGTCGAAGCGCCGGATGCCTTCGGCGAGCTTGTCGGTCGCCATCGCGTCCTCGTTGTGCATCCAGCGGAACGATTTCTCGTCCAGAGAAAGCTTTTCAATGGAAGTCTCTCTGGTGAGACGCCGAGTGACTTCGCCTTCGGTGCTGGAGAGTTTCTCGAGCAGGTCCGGCGCGATGGTCAGGAGATCGCAGCCGGCGAGCGCGAGGATCTGGCCGGTCTTCCTGAAGCTCGCGCCCATCACTTGCGTCGCGTAGCCGTGCTTCTTGTAGTAGGCGTAGATCCGCGTCACCGAAGCGACGCCGGGATCTTCCTCGAGGGGAATGTCCTCGACCTTGCGGCTCTGCCGGTGCCAGTCGTAGATGCGGCCGACGAAAGGCGAGATCAGCGTCACGCCGGCGTCGGCGCAGGCCACCGCCTGCGCGAAGGAGAAGAGCAGCGTCATGTTGCAATGGATGGCTTCGCGCTCGAGCCGCTCCGCGGCGCGGATGCCTTCCCAAGTGCTCGCGAGCTTGATCAGCACGCGCTCGCGCCGCACGCCGGCCTTCTCGTAGAGCGCGACGAGGCGTCTTGCCCTTTCAATGGATTTCTCAGTGTCGAAGGAAAGGCGCGCGTCCACTTCGGTGGAAACGCGGCCGGCGACGTGCTTGAGGATCTCCGTGCCGAAATGCACGAAAAGCCAGTCCATCGCCAGGGCGGCGTCGCCTTTCGCCTGGCGAACGGCGCTGTCGAGCAGATGCCGGAAACGCGGCTCTGCGGCCGAGGCGAGCAGCAGCGAGGGATTGGTGGTCGCGTCCTGCGGCTTCCAGCGCGCCACCGCGTCGATATCGCCGGTGTCGGCGACCACCAGGGAGTGCTTGCGCAGGGATTCGAGCTGGGTCGTCATGGGCAGGACGATTATCTGACAAATCCTCACAGTCGGCGGCGCGGCGGCTCGGTACTGTCGTTCCTTACCAAGAACTGTGCATGGAACCCTCGGGGCTCGTCCGGACCAATTACGCGGTGCGCACCACCGCGTTCCTCTACTGCTTCATCGCCATCGGGCTGCACCTGGGGTTGCAGCTCGACACCAGCCCGACGCTGTGGCTCGCGCTGGTGCTGCAGTTCCTCGCCTATCCGCACGCCCTCTACTGGCGCGCATCGCGCTCGGAGAACCCGCACCGCGCCGAGCTGCACAACCTGTATCTCGACTCGACTTTGTTCGGCGTCTGGTCGGCGGGCCTGGGCTTTCCGACCTGGATCACCTACGGCCTGCTGAGCAGCACGATGCTCAACGTGGCGGTGACCCGCGGCGCGCAAGGCGTGCCGGCCGCGCTCGGCTGCAGCGCGCTCGGCGCCGCGTTCTGCCTCGCCGTCGTCGGCCTGCGCTACTGGCCGGCAACCAGCGACCTGGTCAGCGCGCTGTGCTTCTTCGGAGCGCTCGCCTATGGCTGCGCGGTCGGCCTGCTGGCTTACCGGCAGAAGCGCCGCCTGGCCGCGGCGCGCGACGCGCTGTCGCGGGAGGAGGAGCGCCACCGGCTGATCGCCGAAAACGCCGCCGAGCTGATCGGCATGGTCGACCGCGACGCTCGCTGGATTTACGCCAGCCCTTCGTACGAGCGCGTCCTCGAAGCGCCGCATCTCGAGCCCGGCGCCGATGCGTTCCGGCGCGTGCATCCCGACGACGCCGATGCGGCGCGCGCCGCGGTCGTGCGCGTCCTGGCGAGCGGCCAGGCGCGCGTGCTCGCCATGCGCCTGGTGGATCGCGACGGCCGCTTCCGGCATTACAGGACCCGCGTGCGGGCGCTGGACGCTCAGCGCGCGCTGCTCATCTCGCAAGAGGTCACCGACATCAGTGAAAACGAAGAACGCCTGCTGGTCTCGGCGCGCGCGCTGGAAGGCATGGCGGAAGCGATCCTCATTACCTCGGCCGACGGCACCATCGTCACGGTCAATCGCGCCTTCACGGAACTGACCGGCTATTCGCGCGATGAGGTCCTGGGACGCCGCGAACGCGACATCCGCAACGGCCTGCAGCCGCCCGAGTTCTACGACGAAGTGTTCCTCACGGTGCAGCGCAAGGGCTACTGGTCCGGCACCGCCTGGAGCCGCCGCAAGAACGGCGCGGTCTACCGCGAATGGCGCAGCGTGCGCGCGGTGCGCGAGGAGGGCGGGGCGGTGACCCACTACGTGATGGTCTGCCACGAGGTCCAGTCCAGAGCCGAGGGCGAATCCGCGGCGCGGCCCCCGCTTGCCGGGTAGGGATTTGAAACTAAAGGCTTTCTTTGCCTGTCTGAAGGGGGTAAACTGCCGCCACAACAACTATTAACTGGATGGTTCAAGGAGACGCGTTGCATCCGACAGACGTCAAGAACCCCGACTACTTCCATAAAGTTGTCGACTGCCAGTGGGCGTGTCCCTCCCACACTCCCGTTCCCGAATACATCCGGTTGATTGCAGCAGGGCGTTACTCCGACGCCTACATGGTCAACTGGAAGTCGAACGTGTTCCCCGGCATCCTCGGACGCACCTGCGACCGCCCCTGCGAGCCGGCGTGCCGCCGTGGGCGCGTCGAGGAAGCGAACAACGCGAAACCCGAGCCGGTCGCGATCTGCAGGCTGAAAAGGGTCGCCGCCGACTATAAGGACGACATTCGGCAGTTTCTTCCCAAGAAGGGAAAATCCAACGGGAGGAAGATCGCCTGCATCGGCGCAGGCCCCGCGTCGCTCACCGTGGCGCGCGATCTGGCGCCGCTCGGCTACGAGGTCACCGTCTTCGACCAGGATCCGCGCGCCGGCGGCATGATCTGGTCGCAGATCCCGCGCTTCCGCCTGCCGCTCGAAGTGATCGACGAGGAGGTGGGCTACATCCTCGATCTCGGCGTCGAGTTCAAGGGCGGGGTGAAGATCGATTCGATGAAGAAGCTGATGGCGCAAGGCTACGACGCCCTCTTCGTCGGCTCGGGTGCGCCGCGCGGGCGCGATATCGACATCCCGGGACGCAGGCAAGGCGCAAGCAACATCCACATCGGTATCGACTGGCTCTCGTCGGTGTCCTTCGGCCACACCACGAAGATCGGCAAGCGCGTGATCGTGCTCGGCGGCGGCAATACCGCGATGGACTGCTGCCGCACCTCGAAGCGCATCGGCGGCGAAGACGTGAAGGTCATCGTGCGCTCGGGCTTCGACGAGATGAAGGCTTCTTCCTGGGAGAAGGAAGACGCCCAGCACGAGGGCATCCCGATCCTGAATTTCCTGGTTCCCAAGGAATTTGTCATCAAGAACGGAAAGCTGACCGGCATGGTCTTCGAGAAAGTGAAGGCGGTGTTCGACGACAAAGGCAGAAGGAATCTTCTGCCCACCGGCGAACCCGACCAGCACTTCGAATGCGACGACGTGCTCGTGGCGGTCGGGCAGGAGAACGCCTTCCCGTGGATCGAGCGCGACTGCGGCATCGAGTTCGACAAGTCGAACATGCCGGTGGTGAGCAAATCCACCATGCAGTCCTCGGTGCCCAACATCTTCTTCGGCGGGGACGCGGCGTTCGGCCCGAAGAACATCATCTGGGCCGTTGCGCATGGGCACGACGCAGCCGTCTCCATAGATAAATTGCTCAATAACGAGGACATCGCGGAAAGACCTGCCCCGGGCGTCACGCTGTTGTCGCAGAAGATGGGCATCCACGAGTGGAGCTACGACAGCGAGATCGTCGACGATTCGCGCTACAAGGTGCCCTGGCGCGACATCAAGATCACGCTGAAGAACGTGAAGGCGGAGGTCGAGCTCGGCTTCGACGTCGCCACCGCGTGGAAGGAGGCTCAGCGCTGCCTCAACTGCGACGTGCAGACGGTGTTCACGGACAGGCTCTGCATCGAGTGCGATGCCTGCGTCGACATCTGCCCGATGGATTGCATTACGTTCACTACCAATGCAGATGAAAAGGAATTAAGAAACAACCTGAACGCGCCCGCAAAAAACCTGACGCAAGACCTTTACGTCTCGGGGCCGCTGAAAACGGCTCGCGTGATGGCCAAGGACGAAGATGTCTGCCTGCACTGCGGGCTGTGCGCCGAGCGCTGCCCGACCGGCGCCTGGGACATGCAGAAGTTCCTGCTCGAGATGACCGACGCCGGTCACGGCTGCCGCAGTCACCGGCAGAAAAAAGCCGCATGAAACCCGAATGAAACGCATCGAAGCGGTCAACGATTTCGTCATCAAGTTCGCCAACGTCAACGGCTCGGGCTCGGCGTCGGCGAACGAGCTGTTCGCCAAGTCGTTCCTGCGCATGGGCATCCCGGTCTCGCCGAGGAACATCTTTCCGTCGAACATCCAGGGCCTGCCGACCTGGTACGAAGTGCGGGTTACCGAGAAGGGCCACCTCGGGCGCCGCGGCGGCGTCGACCTGATGGTGGCGATGAACCCGCAGACCTGGAACCAGGACGTAGCCGAGATCGACCCGGGCGGCTATCTCTTCTACGACAACACCAAGGCGCTGCCGCCGTCGAAGTTCCGCGACGACATCCACGTCATCGGCATGCCGCTCACGGAAATCGCCAACGCCTCCTATACGGACGCGAGGGAGCGCCAGCTCTTCAAGAACATCATCTACGTCGGCGCGCTCGCCGGCATGATGGGCATCGAGCCCGAGGTGATCGCCGAGCTGATCGGCGAGCAGTACAAGGGCAAGGAGAAGCTCCTCAAGCCCAACCTGAACGCATTTCAAATGGGCTTGAATCATGCGCAGGAGCATCTGAAGGACGCCCTCGGCCTGAAGGCCAAGCGCTCCTCCAACGTGGGCGACAAGATCTTCATCGAGGGCAACGCCGCGGCGGCGCTGGGCTGCGTGTACGGCGGCGCCACGGTGTGCGCCTGGTACCCGATCACGCCGTCGTCCTCGCTCGCCGACGCCTTCACCAGCCACTGCCGCCGGCTGCGTCACGACCCCGAGACCAAGAAGGCGAAATACGCGATCGTCCAGGGCGAGGA
>DATNMK010000002.1:0-62628 GCA_035602335.1 Burkholderiales bacterium | reverse complement strand
ATTTCACGCGCGAGCCGCAGCGTATCGGGAGCCGTGACCGGCCCCGCCTCGACTGGAGTGGGCGGTATTGGGTCGGCGGCCGCAGCGGGCGCAGGAATGGCGAGCGGCTGCGCTGTTACGCTCGGCGGCGGCGGCGCAGGTTGTGCCGCTGGCGGGCGGGTCTGCGCTTCAGCTGCCACGCGCAGGGCAAGGCTGGTGACGAGGGGCTTGGGCAGGAGCTGGTAGCCTACCCAGAGCACCCACACCAAGCCAAGGGTCAGTAGAACTGCGACGATGCGCCAAAGCCACTCGCGCCCGCCGCGGCGGGCGGCACCGGAGGTCCTCACTTGCACCACAGACGCGTCCGTAGCGCCGGCGAGCGCCTGGCGGCGATCGAGGTCCTGCAGCACTTTGTTGATAAGACTCATGCCGGCCGCCACCACCAGCGCCACGACGCAGCCGGGGTGTCCTCGACAGCGGCTTTCACATGGCGCCGCTCGATCTGGCGGCCGCCCTCGCCGAAAGCCAGAAGCAGCCCCTTATGGGCAAGAATATTCACCAGCCGGGGGACACCGCGACTGGCGAGGTGTATCGACCTCAAAGCGGGATTCGTGAACAGCGCCGGCCCGGAATAGCCGGCGATCGTGAGCCGGTGCGCGACGTAGTCGGCGACTTCATCGCGCGCCAGCGCCTTGAGCCTGTACTGGAAGGTAATGCGCTGGCGCAGCTGGCGCACGGACTCGGAGGCGAGCTTGCGGTCCAGCTCGGGCTGTCCGAACAGCACCACCTGCATCAGCTTGCGCTTTTCGGTTTCGAGGTTGGTCAGCAGGCGTACCGACTCCAGCGTGCCAAGCGGCATCGCCTGGGTCTCGTCCAGGCAGACTACGACCCGTTTGCCCTGGCGCGCGACGTCCAGCAAGCGCTGCATCAGTTCCTTTTCGAGGCGGTGCGGTTCGGACCTGGCGCCGGCCACACCGAGGTCCTCGGCCAAGGCGAGCAGCAGACCTCGTGGTTCCAGATTCGGATTCGGAATGTATGCGCTCACCCAGTTGGGCCCGAGCGTCGACAGGAATTTGCGGCAAAGCAGTGTTTTCCCCGTGCCGACCTCGCCGGTGATCTTGATAAAGCCCTCGCCGTTCGACACAGCGATGAGCAAGGTATTGAGCGCCTCCTGGATGCTGCGGCAGGCAAAGAAATAGCTGGTGTCCGGCGTAATGCCGAAGGGCAGCTCCCGTAGACGGAAATGTTTGAGGTAGTTCACGCTATCTCTGCCCCCGCAGCGACGGCTGGTCGAGCGTCTCGAAGCGCCCGCGCGTCTGCTCGATGTCCTGCTCCCAGTTGCGGTCCGCCAGGATCAGCGTGGGTTTCAGCAGGATCACCAGCTCTCTCTTTTGTGCCGTGCGATCCGTATTGCGCAGCAAGCTTCCCGGGCCCGCGTCCGACAGGCCGGGAATGCCGCCGCGCTGGTCGCGCACGTCGATGCTCATGAGGCCGCCGATGGCGACGATGTTGCCGTCGGTCACGCGCACGATGGTGTCGGTCTCGCTCACCGTGCTCTTCGCGAGCGGCAGCGAGATCGACGGATTGCCGCCGCCGAGGTTCACCACCCGCGTGCTTTCCGTGACCTCGCTGACCGCGGGATGGATGTGCAGGATGATGTTGTTGCTCTCGTCGATCTGCGGCGTGACGTCGAGAACGATGCCGGAGAAAAACGGCTGCACGGTCACCGACGGCGAGGTCTGCGAGACGCTGCCGGTCGTGGTGGTCGTGGTGCTGATGTTGGTGACGAAAAACTCGTCGGTGCCGACCTTGAGCACGGCCTTTTGACTGTTGAGCGTCGCGATGCGCGGGCTGGAGAGCACCTGCACGTTGCCTTGCGATTCGAGGAAGGTCAGCAGCGCCGCAAAGCTGGGGGTCTGCAGCGCTAGCCCGAACACGGCGCCGGCAGGGTTCGATGCGGCAAACGAACCTGCGGCCGCCGAGATGGAACGCCCGGCGGTGTCAGCCAGCAGTCCGCTGCCGCTCGCTCCTGTGCCAATGGGCGCGCCGCGCGGGGCAAGCTGCGTCGCCGTGCCGGAGCTGCTCGAGAGCTGGCCGACGGCCACGCTGCGGTTGAAGATCGCCCAGTTGATCCCCGCCTGGTATTCGCTCGACAGCGTCACCTGGATGATCTTCGCTTCGAGCATCACCTGCCGCTCGATCGACAGGCGCGTCGCGCGCAGGTACTGCTCTACGGCGCGCAGCTGCTGCGGGAACGCGCGTACAACCACCACGCCGGACTGTGGGGTGACGATGACCGAGCGGCCTTCGCCGGAGCCGACGATGGCGAGTAACGCGGTGCGCAGGTCGCCCCAGAAGTCCGATTGCTGCTGCGTGGTGACACGGCTTGTTTCCAGCGAACGGCTCGCAGCAGCTGGCGTCGTACCCGGGGTCGGCAATGTCGGTGAGCCAGGCGTGGCGACCGCCGGCCCGGTATCCGTCACCGCACCGGAGGTCACTCGCACGTCCGAAGTGCCGCGGCGCTGCCCCGGAAGATAGTTCACCTGGAAGACCCGCGTCTGCATACCGGCGGGTTGCACATAGATGCGCGTGGCTTCGACGCGGTAATCGTAGCCATACAGCTCGCGGATTGCCCAGAGGGCCTCGTCCACGGTGACATCCTTCAGGCTCACCGAAATCGTACCGCTCATGTCCGGGTGCAGCAGCATGCTGTAGCGCGTGCCCGAGACGATCGACATGAACACCTGGGCCGCGGGCGCGTTGCTCACGTTCAGGTCGAAGCGCGGCTCGAGATCGACGCCCGCGACGCTCGGCATGCCCATTTGCACCGGGGGCAGCAGCGCGCGATCCAGGGCCTCGGGACGCGCCGGGGGCCTACGTTCGGCGGCACTCGCAAGCTCGGACGAAATCGCCGGCAGGACGCCCTTCGGTGGCGGCGGTGCCGCGCAGCCAGCGACCAGCGCGAGCAAAACCGCGGTGGCCGCGAGCCTCATTGTTGCGTTTGCTCCTGGTTAGCCGGCGCGCGCCTGATCGGTTTCTTCTCGATGTACGGATACATCCTCAGCACCTCGCGCTGGCCATTTTTCTGCAGCACCGCCGAGGATTCCGTGAGCTCGACGAGCGTGCCATCTCGCAATACGCCGCCTACCGGCACGGCCACACCGTTGATGAGCGCGAATTTGCGGCCCGGCGAGGTCAGCACGCCCTGCAACATGCTCGCCGGCGCCGTGCCGGCTTGCGGTGCTGCATAGTCACGCGCCTCGAACGGGCGCATCGGATCCGCCAAAGGCTGCGCCAGCGCGACGCCCGCGATTGCGAAAGAGAGGCAGATAACGCAGGCGGCTAATCTTCTTTTCAGTGTTGCACACCCCCAACGCGTACACGGCCAATACTTGCCGAAGCGCAAGCAATTACTTGAACTTATAGCAATAAAAGCTTGTCGTCAATCGGCTTTCCCGCGCCCTTCATGTCGCAAGCAAAGATCGCCGTGTACTAAGGGTATTAACGACTAGCGTGAGCCTCACTTCGGGGTACTGCTCGACCTGCAGCTCGACCCCTCCCCAAAGGAGCGGCGAGCGCAACTTTTCGAGCTCGGTCAGGTACTGCAGCAGGTCGAAATAGGAGCCTTTCAAGGTCACTGCCACCCCGTGCCGGTAGACCTCGGCGCCGGTTTGCCCACCGGCCGGCTTGCCTGGCGCGGACCCGGCCGTTCCCGGTGTCTGCAGCGGTGTGCCTGGAAGCAGCCGTAGCGATTCCAGCTTGAGCTGAGGACTGCGTCCCAGCATCTGCCTGAGCAGCACCGGGAGCTGCTCCGGTGCGATAAAGGCGCGCTGCCTGGCCGCGACGTTCTTTTCGGTTTCGTTAATCTTGCGCTCGAGCTCAGCAATCGCCATCTCGTCGGGATGCCGGACTTGGGCCTGGCTCTCCTTTAAGATCGACTGGAGCTGCTCGCGCACCGACTTGAGCTGGCTTTGATCGCGGGTGACGCGGTCGATGAGCCCCTTCTGCTTGACCAGCACGCGATCGATCAAGGTGACATGCGCCGCTACCACTACGGCGACGGCAACCGAGCCGAACAGCATCGCCCGCTCGCGCAGGCTCATGTCGTCGATCCGCGCGATCCAGGATTTCCAGTCGAAGCTCATTTCCTTGCCTCACCGCCCCCTGATGACAGCACAAACTCGACGAATCGCGCCTGCGCCGCGGGCGTGGAGGACGCCTGACCTGGGCGCGTAATTTCGAGGGTCGAAAAATCCTGGCCGCGTAACCTTTCCTCCCGGCGCAAGCGCTCCAGATAGAGGGGCACCAACTCGGGCCGGATGGCGCGCCCGGCGATCGAAGCTTCGCCCGTCTCATCCGAAAACCGGATTCGTGTGAGCCATACGCCATCCCCGGACAGCCCTGCCAGCGCCCGTAGAACGCCGGAGTACCCTTCGGTCCTTCCGAGCACCCCCTTGTCCATGGCCTGCAGCGCCTGCGTGCGCTCGGTGTATGCGCTCTCCAGCTTCTTCCTGCGCTCGGCCAACGATTTGGCGCGCACGTCGGGCGATTCCTGCGCGCTGTAGACCTTAAGCCGCTCGAGCTCGTCTTTCAATTGCCGGCTGGAGTCCAGGGCCCGAGTCTCGAGCAGCGAGCTCTGCGCAGACAGGTAGAAATAAAACACCGCGACGCCGAGCACGACCAAACCGATCGCCTGGAGGATGGCTACAGCAGAAAATATCTTCTTCTGCTTGCGGAAGAGCGGGCTGTAGAGGTTGATCTGCTGGCTCAGGGCGCCTTCTCCTCGATGCGCAACCCTGCGCCGATCACCTTCAGCCAGTTCGCCCGCTCTTCAGCCCCCCAGGCAGCGGCGTCCTTGGGCAGGGTCACCGTCCGATCGAGGTCCATCGGCTCGACCGGCAGATACAGATGGGACGCCAAGTGCTCGCGCAGACCGACGTCGTCGGGCAGCGGACCGAGGACTACGCGTCCCATGGAAAAGAAGCTGTAGGTGCGCTCACAATGGTCCAGCGAGCGCTGCGTCTCCACCAGCACTCGATCGAGCAGGCGGACACGCTCTTCGCCGCTGGACTCGAGAAGCTGCCTGCCGCTGATATCGAGGCGCCGGGACAGATACAGCTCGCCGGCAAAATTGACCGTGAGCAGCATGCCGTGGGCATCGAACGTCACGGCTACCACGCCACGCTGCTCGCTCTCATACAGCGCGGCGACGTTGCGCTGCGCGATGTCGGGGATGTCGATCACCGCCAGAGGCAGGCCGGCGTTCTGAAACCGTTCCACGGTGGTGCGGATGGTCTCGTTCCGCGCCGCCACAGCGTACATGTAATGAGCGCGCTGCGCGGTGTTAGGCGGCACCGGGAGATCGAGAACGTCGATGGTGGCGTCGTCGACGTGATAGTCCAGCATGTCCTTGATGCGCCAGCGCAGCGCGGGCTTGAGCTCCTCGCGCTTTACCGCCGGGGCCTCGACCAGCAGGATCTGGTAGTCCGCGGGCTTCAGCAGGGTCGTGCAGCGGAAGCGCCGGGCGCCGAATTCACGCGCCACGCGCTCCAGCGACTTCGGGTCCGCGGCGTCCCAATCCCGCTCCTCGGCAAACTCTACCGCAGGCCGCTCGCCGTCGGGCCGCACGTGCGCAACCCGCACATGCGTCTCGCCGAGCTCCACGGCGAGCCAGCCCGGAGCGCCGCCGCCGCCGAACATGCGTCCGAGAAGGGATTCGATCATGTGGGCGGGCAGTTTGACATTGCGCACCCGCAAAAAAAACGGGGCACCCGGATGGGTGCCCCGCTCATTAGGCGTGATGCCCTCGTCTTAGGACGAATAAATGCCTGTCCCGACCCCAGAGACGACCGAGGTTGCACCGACTGCACAGTCCGCAATGTTTATCTGTGTGTTCGGAGTCGCCAGCAGATAACCGATCAGCGGCACCTTGACCTTGCCTTGAACGATCACTCCGGCGCCGGCTCGCACCGCACAAGTGGCGCCCGGCAGTTCGGCCGCGACTTGAGCACTGGTAGGTGCTGGCGAAGTACCTCGATTTCTCGCTGCGGCAATGGCGATCGCGCTCCCAACCGACGAGATTCCCGCATTTTTCGTCGCGTCTTGCGAGGCCTGCGTAAGATCGAGATACCGCGGTACTGCAACAGCAGCAAGGATGCCCAAGATCACGATGACCATGACGAGCTCGATCAGCGTGAAGCCTTCTTCCTGTCTACGCATATAAGTCTCCCTTTTTTAGCTGAATGGGCCGCAGCCCCGCACGCCCCTAGCGTGCTATCGAAGTCTGCTGATCAATCTCCAGTTTGTCAAGCACTTAGCCCCTGGACTGCCAGTTACTTGTAAACTTCGATTAGATCCACCGCGCGATGCCCAGGCTGGCCAATATGAAAACGCTGCCGGCGGTAACCAGAGTACCTACCAGCTTTGGGTGATCGCGCACAAAAGCGTCCGGCCCGTAATTCGGCTCCTCAAGCGCCTTGGTGGATACGGGAGTCGAATATTGCCGGTCCGCCCAGGACTCCAGGCCCTTCAGGAGGCTCGGCCTGAAACATAGGACCACGCCAGCGACCACCGCAGCAATATTTCCGGCAATGAGAAAGATCCGCACTGAATCCACTGCGAGCGCCAGCGCAGTCGGATTCCCCAAGTCCCGGAAGGCTCGAACCAGTGGCCTCGTCTGCAAGCCGAATGTAAGCACGTCCATGGCGAACAGGGCCCCGGCAATCACCAGAAGGCCGATGACGCGGTGACTTCGATAGACGAAACGTTTCACATCGCGCGACTGGTCGAGCACGCGCGCGGCATTCCCGGTTGAAATCCAGCGATTCAGATAGGCGTTCCATTGCATCACCCGGGCGCTATCGATGAGAAGCATCACGCCGATGAGCAGGCCGAGCGCCGCGCCAAGGAGAATGAGAATGTAGAGGACTTGCCCCAAAATGCTGACGACGAACGCGATAGCAGCCTTCATTTTTTTTCCTTCCAGGAGAAAGGCTCGACGGGAACCAGCTTCAGCCCTCGCAATGGATCGCGCCCCGGGTCGTAGCGCCCATTATGGTCGATATCGTCGTAGTCGGGCTCGATCCTGAACCGGGCCCGCGGCGGACCGCCCAATGGACTGACGAACTGTTCTGGAAAGCGAAGCACGTAGACCAAGGCGTGGTCCCTGGTATCGAAATACCAGGTGCCCGGCTCGAACACCGCGGGATCCGGGCCGTAGAACTCGCCGGCGTAGGTCTCGGGCATCTCGCTCAGCCGAAGCATCGGGTTGCTGCCGGGCGCCCCGGCGATGCGGTCCATCTGCCCTTTGGCCGCCGCGGCGGCAAAGTCGATATAGAGCGCGCTACGTAGTCCGGCGACAACGCTCTGCACCATGACTCGCTCCGCCTCGAAGCGCAGCTTCAGAAGCCGGTCGATCGCGAACACGGTGAGCAGGCTGATGATGACGACGACGATGACCAACTCGAGCAGCGAGAAGCCGCGCTCATCGCGCACGGCCACCGCCGCCCCTTGCAGCCGAGGCCATGTCCCACATCGGCAGAAACACGCCCAGCGCGAGGATCAGCACCAGGATGCCCATGCACACGAGCAGTATGGGCTCGAGCTTGGCGGTCAGGCCTTCCACTTCGATCGTGACTTCGCGCTCGTACATATCGGCGATCTCGGACATCAGCTGGTCGATTTCCCCCGTCTCCTCGCCGACCGCGACCATCTGCAGCACCACCGGGCTGAAGACGCCGGCCGCCACCGCTGTCCTGAGGATGCTCTCGCCGCGTTCGATCCCGTCGCGCATCTGCAGGATGCGCGATTCCAGGTACGCGTTGTCCACGACCTCGGCCACGATCGAGAGCACCTGCACGATCGGCACGCCGCTCTTCGCCGAGAGCGCGAAACTGCGCGAAAACCTGGCGAGCGTCGCTTTGTGGACGAGCTGCCCGACCACCGGCAGCCGCAGCTTCAGCGCATCCCAGTTATAACGCCCCTCTTTACTGCGCACGTAAAGCCGTGCTGCGGCCACCAGCGCTACGGCGCCGACGAGCATCAGCGGCCAGTAACCCACGAACAGATCCGAGGTGCCGATCAGGATCCGCGTCATGAGCGGAAGCTCGGCATGGAAGCTGGCAAACATCTTCGCGAACGCCGGAATGACGAAGATGTTGACGATGAACATAGCAATGACGAGCGCGCCGATGACCATGCTGGGATAGCGCGTCGCGGCGCGGATGTCTTCGCGCATCTTTTTCTCGAAAGCGAAGAATTCGTACAGCCGCATGAACACCTCGTCCAGGCGGCCGGTGACTTCGCCGACCCGCACCAGGCTCACCATGAAAGCGGGGAACACCTTGGGATGCCGGCGCAGCGCGAGGGAAAGCTCGCGGCCCGATTCCAGGCTCTCGCGCACATCGGCAATCGTGGTGCGCAGGGTCGGATTGGTGGCGGACTCGTGCAGCCCCGAGAGCGCCCGGATGATCGGCACCCCCGCCTTAAGCAGGGTATGCATCTGCCGCGACAGGAGCATGAGATCGGCGAGCTCGACCTTCGGGTCGCCGAAGCGCAGCTGCAGCTTGCTGGCGGCGGCGGCTGCAGCGACCTTCGCTTCATTGATATGCACCGGCGTGATGCCGGTGCTGAACAGCTGGTCGGCCACCGCGCTGCTGCTCGGGCCTTCCAGCACCCCTTTTACAAGCTCGCCGCGGGCATTGCGCCCCTGGTAGGCGAACTGCGGCATCGTTTTATTCCTCGGACTGGCTTATGCGCATAACCTCGTTCAACGTAGTG
The DNA here is from genome assembly GCA_035602335.1 of Burkholderiales bacterium. Taxonomy (GTDB): domain Bacteria; phylum Pseudomonadota; class Gammaproteobacteria; order Burkholderiales; family SG8-39; genus SCGC-AG-212-J23. The sequence continues at coordinate 53,871 of DATNMK010000002.1, read as the reverse complement.
CGCCCGTTCGCCGCCAGCCCTGCGGCATGGTGCACGAACGTGTGCGCCCCTATTTCTTCTTCCGCAATGCGCACGAAAGCGCCGACGTCTTCCTTGGCGGCGGCGTCGACCAGCCTGGGCGTCATTTCCAGTATCTCGTACACGCCGCTGCGCCCCCGGAAACCGCTGCCGTTGCAATGGGTGCAGCCTTTGCCCTTCCTGTAGCCTTTTCCCGCTCCCGCTCCTCCCCACCCCGCCTCGACGAAGCGCCGCTCCTGCGGCGTCGGCGAGTAAGCCTCGCCGCAGCTTTCGCAGATCAGCCGGACCAGCCGCTGCGCGATCACCGCCTGCAGCGAGGTCGCCACCATGTATCGCGGCACGCCCATATCGAGCAGCCGTACCGGCGCGCTCGCCGCTTCGCGCACGTGCAACGTGGACAGCACCATGTGGCCGGTGATCGCCGCCCGCATCGCGATCTGGGCGGTCTCGGTATCGCGCATCTCGCCGATCAGCATCACGTCGGGGTCCTGACGAAGTGCGGAGCGCAGCACGGAGGCGAAGGTGAGATCGATCTTCTCGTTGACCTGGACCTGGTTCAGTCCGGCCACCCGGTATTCGATCGGATCCTCGACCGTGATGATCTTTCGCGCAGGCGTATTGAGCTCGTTGAGAGCCGCGTAGAGCGTGGTGGTCTTGCCGCTGCCGGTCGGACCGGTGACCACCACCATGCCGCTCACCCGGTGAAGGATTTCCCTGAAGCGCTGCAGCATCGGGGCCGGCATGCCGAGCGCTTCCAGCCCGAGCAGCCCGCTTTGCCGGTTGAGCAGGCGCATCACCACCGACTCGCCGTAATGCGTCGGCATGGTCGAGATGCGCACATCGACCGGCTGCTCGCGGACCCGCACGTTGAAGCGGCCGTCCTGCGGATGGCGCTTCTCCGAGATATCCATGCCCGCCATCAGCTTGAGACGCAAGGCGACTGCGCCAGCGACCCTGAGGTCGGTTTCCATCTGCGCCTGGAGCTGACCGTCGATGCGGAAGCGGATCCGCAGCCGGTCCTCCTGCGGCTCGATATGGATGTCCGAGGCGCTGACCTGCGTCGCATCGTGGAATAGCGACTGCAGGAGCTTGACCACCGGCGCGTCTTCCGCGCCGAGGACATCGAGCGCGCCGAAGTCGACGACGTTTTCGCCGAGATCCTGCTGCAGCTCCTTGGCGAGGCCGGTGATTTCCTCGGTGCGCCGGTATACCCGGTCCAGCGCCAGCGCGACTTCGCTCTCGGCCACGACCACCGGCTCGATGTCCTTCTTCAGGATGCGCGCCAGCTCGTCGAAGGCAAACAAATCGGTGGGGTCGGCCATGCCGACCAGCATCCTGGCGCCGCGTTCCTCGAGGGCAACGGCACGGAAGCGGCGTGCCGAGCTCTCGGGAAGCTTCAGCACGACATTCGTCTTGAAGTGGTGGTGCTTGAGGTCGACGAAGCCGAGGTTCAGCTGGCGCGCCAGCGCCTGGGCAATATTGAGCTCGGCGGTGAACCCCATTTCGATGAGCACGCGGCCGAGCCGGCGGCCGGAGCGCTTCTGCTCGTCGAGCGCGAGCTTGAGCTGCTCCTGCGAGATGACTTTGTGCGCCACCAGAATGTCGCCGAGCCGCAGCCGCTGAGGACGGCCCGCGGCGCGTACAGGTTCGGTCGTCGAGCCTGGAATCGCCATGTTGCCGGGCAACTTAGCTTGTTTCCGCTCAGCTTACAAGTTGGATAATTGACTAGAATCCGCGACGATGAAAAAACAGGCGCTTCTGCACAGCCGGCGCAATCCAAGCGCGCGTTACCGGCGCTTGCTCGAGCTCTACCGCGAGATGCACGTACGCGGCGAACTCATGCGGAGCATCGCTCCCGAGCACACGTTTCCCGGCAGTAGCTTGCTGCCCCAGGCGCACCACATACGCCGGCTGGTGCTGCAGACGGGCGCGCGCACCCTCCTCGACTACGGCAGCGGCAAAGGCGGCCAGTACCGCCCCGTACGGCTCGCCGAACAGGGCGTCGAGCGCTGGCACAGCGTGCAGGAATACTGGGACATCGAGCGCATCGTCTGCTACGACCCGGCCTATGAGCCGTTTTCCCGGCCGCCGCAAGGCAGATTCGACGGCGTGATCTGTACCGACGTCCTGGAGCACTGTCCTGAGCCTGACCTGCCTTGGATCATCGCCGAGCTGTTCGGCTTTGCTCGCCGGTTCGTGTTTGCCAGCATCGCCTGTCACCCCGCGGTGAAGCGGTTGCCGAACGGCGAGAACGCGCATTGCACCGTAAGGCCGCCGCAATTCTGGGCCGAACTTTTCATGTCCGCAGCGAAAGGCCACCCCGGCGTGTTATGGGAATCCCGGGCTTACACCAAGGGCAGCGAAGGCGGCGATATCCGCCTGGGGAACGCCGCGGGCGCGGAGCTTTCACCTGTTGCAATCGCTTGATCTGATTCTGCAGGGTTGCGAATTGCTCGCCGGCGGCCGCGCCCGCGAAGCGCTGCATTGCGCCCAAGAAGCGCTGCGCCAGAACCCGCACGATGCGGACGCGCTGTTCCTGCTCGGCGCCGCGCACTACCGCGACGGTAATCTGGCCGCCGCCGAAGCTCGTCTGAAGCAGGCGATCCAGGCGAACGGCAAGGTGGCGGTTTTCCACACCACTCTGGGCAACGTCTGCCAGGACCGCGGCGCGCTGCCCGAGGCGGTCTCGGCATATCGCCGCGCCATCCGGCTCAAGCCCGACTTCGCGGAAGCGCACAACGACCTGGGCACCGCGTTTTTCGCGCAAGGCCACCCCTCGCGCGCCGCAGAGAGCTATCAGCGTGCAATCGAGCTGCGGCCCGACCACGCAGTGGCTTACGCCAACCTCGGCGCCGTCTACCGCAAGCTCGGCATGCCGGGCGAAGCGCGCCACGCTCTGCTGCGCGAGCTTCTGCTAAGGCTACGCAGCCTGTTTCGATTGGGCAGGCGCAAGCGCTCGTTGGCCGATCTCGCCCAGGAGCAGCTGCAGCTCGGCAACCCTGGGCTTGCCTTGCGCATCGGCCGCCGGGCCCTTGAACAGGACGCGAACAACCCGGTACTAGTGGCGCTTCTCGCCGCGGTATTACGCCAGGTTGGGTCGATGGAGGAAGCCATCGCTTGCGCGAAGCGCGCGGTCGAACTCTGTCCCGCCGATGCGCAGTCGCGGGAACAGCTTGGCAGGTTGCTGTTCGAAGCGGGTTCACCGCAATCAGCGTTGCCGCAACTGGAGGAATGGGCGCGCCTGCAGCCGCGCTCAGTACAGGCCCTGCTGGCGCTTGCCGAAGCGCACATGGCGCTGGGCAATCGCGAGCAGGCAAGCCAACTGGCGCAACGCTCGAGCGCACTAGGGCCGAGGGATGCGACGCTGTGGTTGAGGCTGGGCGAGCTGCTTTCGAAGCAAGGACTCGCGGCACAAGCCGAGCTCGCCTTCCGGCAAGCAATCGAATTGGATCCCAACTCGCCCGGTGCCTGGATCCGCCTGGGCAACTTGCTTCGCCTCGGCGGGCGGCTGGAGGAGGCGAAGGCGTGTACCGAGCAGGCGGTGGCGCTGGACGATCAGTCTTCAGCCGCGCTCATCGCGCTCGGGCTGGTGCTGCGCGAGCAGGGCAGAACGTCCGCAGCGGTAGCGCGCTTCGAGCAAGCGCTACGCTTGGAGCCGCAGCGCGCACAGGCGCTGCAGCAGATCGGCGAGATCCTGCGCTACGAGAACAAGATCGAAGAGGCGGAACGCCGCTTCCGCGATGGCCTGAAGGCCAGTCCCGAAAGCATCCCGCTATTGGTCGATCTGGCAATGGTGCTCGGCGACAAGATGCGTTACGCGGAGGCTTTCGCCTGCATTGAAAAGGCGCTGGCGCGCGAGCCGCACGCGGCGCTCGCGCTGGCAACCAAGGGCATCCTGCAGGACCTGACAGGCCAGGAAGCCGAAGCCGAGAGCCTGTTCCGCAGCGCGCTGCAGGCCGCGCCGGAGGACGTCGACATCGGCCACAGCCTGGCGATCTGCCGGCTGCGCCACTGGCATTTCGAAGAGGGCTGGAAAGGCTTCGAGCTGCGCCGGCGCAGGGAAAATTTTGTCGGCCGCTACCGCAAGTTCCCGTTCGCCGAATGGCAAGGCGAGCCGCTTGCCGGCAAGAGCATCCTCGTTTACCCCGAGCAAGGACTTGGCGACGAGATCATGTACGGCTCCTGTATTCCCGAACTGATTGTTCGCGCGCGACACGTCGCGATCGAATGCGATCACAAGCTGGGAGCGCTATTCGCGCGCTCGTTTCCCCGCTGCACCGTGACGCCGCGGCTGCGCACGATGGCGAACGACTGGGTCAATCACCTGGAGCCACGGCCCGATTACCAGGTGCCTATGGGCTCGCTGCCTGTCCAGTTCCGCCGCCGCGTGGAAGATTTTCCCCGGCATAGCGGCTATCTCGCGCCGGACGAACAAAAAAAGGCGGCGTGGAAACGCCGCCTGGACGCCCTCGGCCCCGGCGCCAAGCTGGGACTGTCATGGCAGGGCGGCGTCGGCCATACGGGCAAGGCGCGCCGCTCATTGACGCTGGAGCAGCTGTTACCGCTGCTGCGCGTTGCCGGTGTCCACTTCGTCAGCCTGCAATACACCGAAGTCGGTGACGAGATCCGGAATCTCGCCGCGCGCCATGGAATAACCGTGCACCACTGGCAGGAAGCGATCGACGACTACGACGAGACTGCAGCTCTGGTTTGCGCGCTCGACCGCGTCGTGACGGTATGCACGGCGCTCGTTCACCTCACCGGAGCGCTCGGCCGGCCGGCGATCGTCATGGTGCCGTTCGGCTCCGACTGGCGCTACGGTGCCCAGGGCGAGCGAATGCTGTGGTATCCCTCGGTACGGCTGATCCGCCAGCGCGCGATCGGCGATTGGTCCCCGGTGATCGAATCGGTCAGCGGCCTGCTCCAGGGATGAGCGCAGGGCCGGAATACGCATTCGTTACCGCGGCGCCTTTCGTCCAGGAAGGCACGCTGAAGACCAGTCCCAGCGCAGTGGCGCGGTCGCGAACGCTGGCTCCGGTATCGGCGCTCAACGGACTGGGTTACGACGCGCGTGCTTACTCTTTGTGCGCGGAACATGATCTTGCGGCGTCTCTGCGCAACAGCAAAGCCATCGTGCTGGGAGACTTGCTGGCCGGCCAGGGTAACGGTGAGAAGAACTATGCCGAGTTGCTCGGTCGGCTCGCGGCAGAGAAAGTGCTGCTCGATTTCGTCGCGGCCCCTGAGCCCGGCACGGCCCGCTTCGATTCTTATGCTTGCGCTTTCCCACGGGCGGGCGGCTTGACCGCCGCTTCGCAGTACGTGGCGGCGCGGCTCGGCTCGCTCGCGAAACGGTCCGTCGAGGTGGTCGCTGAGCCGTATGCCGGCTACTCGGGGGAGCCGCGGGCGGCGCGACCGCGACGTCGCTCGCATGCGCTGCAATGGCTCGCGGCGCGCGCGGGCGTGGCGGCCGATGCGTGGCGCGTGCGCCTGCTTTGGATCGGCGAAGCGGACAGCGTGGCTTCGATCGTCGAGCTCGCGCCGCAACTGCAGCGCGTTGGCCGCGAGATTCCGGTAGCGCTGCGCTGCCTGTGCGCGGCTGGGGCCGGCCTTGATGCTCTTGCCGAGGGGTTGCACGAAGAGGATCCACATTCACTGCTGCTGTCGATCGAGGCGTGGTCGCCGATAGCGCTGGCGCACGCGCTCGCCACCTGCGACCTCGTGTTGCTTCCAGGCCCGAGCCGCGCGCACGTGAGCAATCTCATCGCGGCCCTGCATGCCGGACGCTTCGCCATTTCCCATCCCGACCCTGGCTACGAAAGGCTGGCCGACTTCGCCTGGGTCGGCAACGACCTCACAGAAGGCATACGCTGGGCGCTCGCGCATCCCATGGAGGTGCTCGAACGGCTCGCGCACGCACAAAACCATCTCAACGGGGTGCACGCGCCCGCCGTGGTCGCGCGTCACTGGATCACGATATTCCGCCAGTTCAGTAATATATCTGCCGCATGAAACTCGAGGACGACGAACGCCTCGCTCGCTGCTGCAAGGTTTCGTGGCAGGGACACACCGTGGTCTACGCTACGCCCAACCAAACCACGCAATGGCGCGCGGAGACGCTATTCGAGAAAGAGCCGGTGACCATCGAGTGGATCGGCCGGCTTGGCCCCGCTGATACGCTCGTCGACGTCGGCGCCAATGTGGGCATGTACGCCATCTGGGCTGCCAAAGTGCAGCGCGCGCACGTTTGGGCCTTCGAACCCGAGTCGCAGAACTACGCGCTGCTCAACTGCAACGTCGTCCTCAATAAAGTCGGCGACCTCGTCAAGGCGTATTGCGTTGCGCTCGCCGACCACGCGGGATTTTCGGAGCTCCATCTCTCGACCTTCACGCCCGGCGGGTCTTGCCACTCGCTCGGTGAGCGAGTCAACTTCAAGCTCGAACCCATGCGCCCGGCGTACTCACAGGGGTGCGTCGCCGCCACGCTTGATGAGCTCGTGCAGGCCGGCGTGCTGCCGCAGCCCACGCACATCAAGGTCGACGTGGACGGGTTCGAGCACAAGGTGATCGCAGGCGCGCGGCGCACGGTGCGCGATTCGCGCCTGCGCTCCATGCTGATCGAGGTGAACGGCAACCTGGCAGAGCACCGCGCGCTGGTACGCGAGCTCAACGACGCGGGCTTTCGCCACGACCCTGCCCAGGTCTCGGCCGCCGAGCGCAAGAGCGGGGACTTCAAGGGCGTCGCGGAATATGTCTTTTTCCGCTGAGGGAGTGGTCGCAGAAAACATCGCGCGCGCGCCGCTGCAGCTTTTTCCCTTCCCGCACATCTACGTGCGGGACGTGTTTCCCCCGGACTTCTACATCGACCTGCAGCACCACCTGCCGCCGCCGGATCTGCTGGTGCCGATCCAACAAGCGCGCGGCGTGCGCGGCTATCCGCAGCGCTTCGTGTTCGAACTCTCCTCTGAGAAGCTGGCCGCGGTGCCCGAGCCTTACCGCGGCTTCTGGGCTGCACTCGCCGGCTGGATGGTGAGCGGTGGGTTCGCTCAAGTGGTACTCGACAAGTTTAGGGCCGTCATTGAGGCGCGGTTCAAGCACCAGCAGGTCGAATTCGGCGACGAGGCGCTGCTCGTCAACGACCACACTCATTATTCACTCGGACCCCATACCGACAAGCAGAAAAAGGTCGTTTCGGTGCTCTTTTACCTGCCTCGCGATAACAAGCTCGAAAAGCACGGGACCTCCCTTTATGTGCCAAGCACACCGGGCTTTACTTGCAAAGGGGGACCCCATTACCCGTTCGATGGCTTCGAGCGCGTGGCCACGATGCCGTTCCTGCCGAACACGATGTTCGCCTTCGCCAAGACCGACAACTCCTTCCATGGCGTCGAGCCGATCGCCGATGCCGACGTCAGCCGTTATCTCCTGCTCTACGACCTGCAGATCAAGTCTCCGGGTTTTCGCTTGCAGGAACGTCCATGCGGACCGAGTTGATAACTGAAGTAGCCGGTCAGGTTCGCGGCGTCGAAAAGAGCTATGAGCCCTACCATGCCCGGCGACGCCTGATTTATGAGAGTCTGTGCCAAGGGGTCCAGTACGTCATTAATAATGGTGTCGAGGGTGACGTTGCCGAGTTCGGTACCGCGACGGGGTTCTCCGCGTACACGATCGCTCGGGCGATGGCCATTTACCGGCAGATGTATGCCGGGCGCATAGCCAGATTCGGCACGCCGCCCAAGACGCTACACCTGTTTGACAGCTTTCAAGGACTGCCCCAGCCGCAGGATGCGGTGGATCTGGGCTCCCCCTATGTGCAAGCGGGGGTCTGGCGAGAAGGCGCCTATAAGGTCCTTACCGAGGAGGAACTGGTGGCCTTGTGCACATCCGTCTACGACGCAGACAAGGTTCTGACGTACGGCGGTTGGTTCGCGGACACGCTCCAGAAAATCCGGCGCAATACCAAATTTGCGATGCTGCACATGGATTGCGACCTCTATAGTTCGAGCCTCGAGGTGCTTGATCACATCTCCTCCCAAGACCAGATTGCCGACGGCTGCGTCGTCTTTTTTGACGATTGGAATACCAATCGCTCTTCACCGCTCATGGGCCAGCGCAGGGCTTGGCGAGAGACGGTCGACAAACACGGCATCAAATTTTCTGATTGCGGCGACTACGCCATCCTCGGCCATAAGTTCATCGTTCACGCTTCGTGATCGCGAGAAAAACAAAGGGGCCAGACCCTTTCGGGCTGGCCCCCACTACGTCGCTGACTCAATCGCGGAAGAGGAGGAGGAGGATCCGCGGCCTTGTCTGCTGCGACGCAACAAATTTAACACGAAATGGCAGTGTTTTCAAGGGCGGTGGCGACAGGAAGCCGGTCTCTCCCAAACCGGGAATCAAGCCCCGCGCTGCTGTCTAATGGCTATGCTAAAAGGCAAAGCATGACCACTTCGGCTGACCTGGCGAAGGCCTCGCTCGACGACAAGTACACGCTTGAGCGCGGCCGCGTTTTTCTGACCGGCACGCAGGCGCTCATCCGCCTGATGATGCTGCAGCGTGAGCGCGATGGCCGCGCTGGGCTGAATACCGCGGGCTTCGTCTCGGGCTATCGCGGCTCGCCGCTCGGCGGCCTCGATCAGGCCCTTTGGCGCGCCCAGAAGCACCTCGAGAGTCACCACATCAAATTCCAGCCCGGCGTGAACGAGGATCTCGCGGCGGCCGCGGTATGGGGCACGCAGCAGGTGAATCTCTTCCCCGGCGCGAAATACGACGGCGTGTACGCGATGTGGTACGGCAAGGGCCCGGGCGTCGATCGCTGCGGCGATGTGTTCAAGCACGCCAACGCCGCCGGGACCTCCAGGCACGGCGGAGTGCTGGTGCTCGCGGGCGACGACCATGCCGCGAAGTCCTCCACGCTGCCGCACCAGTCCGAGCACATCTTCAAGGCCTGCCTGATCCCGGTGCTCAATCCGTCGAGCGTGCAGGACTATCTCGACTTCGGCATGCACGGCTTTGCGATGAGCCGCTACTCCGGCTGCTGGATCGCCTTCAAGTGCGTCACCGACGTGGTGGAGTCCGGCGCCTCGGTGGTTGTTGACCCCGAGCGGATTTCCATTCGGGAACCGGTCGATTTCACACTACCGCCAGGCGGCCTCAACATCCGCTGGCCCGACGGCATCCTCGAGCAGGAAGCGCGCATCCTCGACTGGAAGGTGTACGCAGCGCTCGCCTACGCACGGGCAAACGGGCTCGACAGGATTATTTGGGACAGTTCAAAACCAAGACTTGGGATCGTCACCACCGGCAAGAGCTTCGGCGATGTCATGCAGGCGCTTGCCGATCTGGGCATCGACGAGCGCGTCGCGCGCGATATCGGCTTGCGCGTCTACAAGGTGGGGATGTCGTGGCCGCTCGAGCCGCTGGGGGCGCGGCGCTTCGCCGAAGGATTGGAGGAAATTCTGGTCGTCGAGGAGAAGCGCCAGCTCATCGAGTACCAGATCAAGGAAGAGCTCTACAACTGGAAGGAAGGCGTGCGCGCGCCGCGCGTGGTCGGCAAGTTCGACGACAGCGGCGAATGGAGCCGCAGCGGCGGCCAGCCCGCCGGCACGTGGCTGCTTCCCGCGCACTACGAGCATTCCCCGGCGCTGGTGGCGCGCGTAATAGCGCAACGCCTTTCAAAACTGAAGATGGATTCTTCTCTGGGAAGCCGGTTTGGCGAACGGCTTGCCTTCCTGGATTTCAAAGAAAAAATCCTCTCCAAGCCGCGCGTCACGACCGTACGGCAGCCCTACTTCTGCTCGGGCTGCCCGCACAACACCTCCACGCGCGTGCCCGAGGGCAGCCGCGCCACCGCCGGCATCGGCTGCCATTTCATGGCGGTATGGATGGACCGCAGCACTTCGACTTTTACCCATATGGGAGCCGAAGGCGCGCCCTGGATCGGGCAGGCGCCGTTCACCAACGAGAAGCACATCTTCGCCAACCTCGGCGACGGCACCTACTTCCACTCCGGGCTGCTGGCGATCCGCGCCGCCGTGGCGGCGAAGGTCGACATGACCTACAAGATTCTCTACAACGACGCGGTGGCGATGACCGGCGGCCAGCGCCACGACGGTCCGCTCGACCCGGCGATCATCTCGCGCCAGCTCGCCGCCGAGGGCGTCAAGCCGATCGTCGTGGTGACCGACGAGCCGGAGAAGTACCCCGCGGGTACCGACTGGGCGCCGGGCATCACCATCCGCCACCGCGACGAGCTCGACAAAGTACAGCGCGAGCTGCGCGAAATACCGGGCGTGTCGGCGCTGATCTACGACCAGACCTGCGCCTCGGAAAAGCGCCGCCGCCGCAAGAGAAACGAATACCCCGATCCGGCGATTCGAGCCGTCATCAACGAGAGGGTGTGCGAGGGCTGCGGCGACTGCAGCGTCAAGTCGAACTGCCTTTCGGTCGAGCCGCTCGAGACGGAATTCGGTCGGAAGCGCTCCATCAACCAGTCCTCGTGCAACAAGGACTATTCGTGCCTGAACGGCTTTTGCCCGAGCTTCGTCACGGTTGAAGGCGGGCGGCTGAAAAAAGGCGAGTCGACCGCGGTGGCCGCCGATGAGTTTCCCGCCCTCCAGGAACCGCAGCTGCCGTCCCTGGATGAACCGAAGGGAATTCTTGTTACCGGCATCGGCGGCACGGGCGTCATCACCATCGGCCAGATCATCGGCATGGCCGCGCACCTCGAAGGCAAAGGCGTCTCGGTGCTCGACATGTCGGGTCTCGCGCAGAAGTACGGCGCCGTGATGTCTCACGTACGCGTCGCGGTGCGTGCCGAAGATCTCCACGCGGCGCGGCTCGATACCGGCGGCGCAGACCTCGTCATCGGCTGCGACCTCGTGGTCAGCGCCAGCACCGAGGCCATCGCGAAGATGGCGCCCTCGCGCACGCGCGCGGTGGTGAACGCCAGCGTCACGCCGACCGCGGAGTTCGTGAAGAACCCGGACTGGCAGCTGCCGGGAAGCGATCTGCAACACGACATCGTCGAGGCCTGCGGCAGCGGCAATGCCGCGTTCGTGCCGGCCACCGAGCTCGCCACCGGCCTGATGGGCGACTCCATCGCGACCAACATGTTCATGCTCGGCTACGCCTACCAGAAAGGCTGGATCCCGGTCGCGGGCGCTTCGCTCAGCCGCGCCATCGAGCTGAACGGCGTAGCGGTGGAGTTCAACCAGAAGAGCTTCCTGTGGGGCCGGCGCGCGGCGCTCGACCCGGAGCGCGTGCAGCGCATCGCGACGCCGGCGGCCGTGATCCCGATCGAGCAGCACATTTCGCGCAATCTCGGCGAGCTCGTCGAGCGGCGCGTGAAGTTCCTGACCGAATACCAGAACGCTGCATATGCCGAACGCTATCGCAGCCTGGTTGAAAGAGCTCGAAAGGCGGAAACAGGCTCGACAAAACTCGCGGAAGCGGTGGGGCGCTACTACGCCAAGCTCCTCGCCTACAAGGACGAGTACGAGGTCGCGCGCCTGCACGCCGACGGCCAGTTCGAGAGGAAGATCGAAGGCATGTTCGAGGGCGACTACCGCGTGGTCTATCACCTCGCGCCGCCGCTCGTCGCGCGCAAGGATCCGGCGAGCGGCGAGCTGAGGAAAATCCGCTTCGGGCCCTGGATGTTGAAGGTCTTCAAGCTGCTGAAAAATCTCAAAGGTCTCCGCGGCACTCCGTTCGACATTTTCGGCTACACCGAAGAGCGCCGCACCGAGCGCGCGCTGATCCGCGAGTACGAGGACACGGTGGAGAAGCTCCTGCAGGGGCTGTCGCCGCAGAACCACGCGGCTGCCGTGCAGATCGCTTCGCTGCCGGAGGAGATCCGCGGCTTCGGCCATATCAAGATGAAAAATATCGTCGCCGCGCGGAAGAAGCGCGACGCGCTGCTCGCGGGATTTGGCGCTGCCTCCGTTCAGAGAGCGGCTGCGTAAGGCAGGCAGAAAATGGGGTCTGTCCCTGTTTTTTGCAGCGGCTGCGCTCGCGCACGCGCAAGAGCCGGTGGTCCTGGCGCCCGGATCGCCGGGCAGCGCCATCGGTACTGCAACGCAACTGCTGCGTCACCTCGCTGACGGCAACATCGAGCAAGCCGCGCGCCTGTCCAACGCCCCGCAGCGCCGCTACGAGGTGCTGCGCGATTACCGAGCCATGGTGGGCCAGGACGAGTTCAAGCGCCTGTTCGCGCGCTACTTTGAGCCGGAAAACCGGCTGATTGCCGAAGTCGCGCTCGGCCCCCATCGCCTGCTGGTGTGGGAGCTGGGAGAGGCGCAGAACCACCTTGCCGGGCAGTACTACGTCGAAGTCGACGGCCGCTTCCTGATGGACGACGTGCCGAGCGAGGAGCGCTCCAGGCTGCGCGGAGTGCTCGACACCTACCGCAAAAATCGGGGTCAGAGCCCGATTTCCCCTAGCGTTAGCCAAATACCGGAAATCGGGCTCTGACCCCGATTTTTAATCCCTCAGGGCGAACGGACTGAAGTTCGTGTCGCGGTCGTAGTAGTCCTCGTTCTCCGCGCGCTTGAGCAGGCCAACCACCTTATAGGTCACGGGGGTGAAGACCACCTCGACCGCGACCTTGCCGACGAACTGCGCGAGCATCACCGCCGGCAGCTTGTCGTCCGGAATGATCCCCGAGCCGTAGAAAGCGAGCGGGTAGAAGAGCGCCGAGTCGACCGCCTCGCCGACGATCGTCGAGCCGATGGTGCGCGTCCAGAGCCAGCGCCCGGCGGTCGCGATCTTCATCTTCGCCAGCACGAACGAGTTGGCGAACTCGCCGCAGAAATAAGCGAACATCGACGCCAGGGCGATGCGCCAGGTCGTGCCGAAAGCGATTTCGTAAGCTTCCTGGTGCTTCCAGAAAGGCGCCGGCGGCAGCGCGACGACGATCGCCGCCATGACCGCGGCAAAGGCGAGCCCCGCGAATCCGGCCCAGATGACGCGCCTCGCGCGCGCGTAGCCGTACACCTCGGTGAGAACGTCGCCAAACACGTACGAGATCGGGAAGAACAGCACCCCGGCGCCGAAGCTCACCGCACCGAGCAGCGGCAGATCGAGCTGCGAGATCTTCGCCGGGCCGATCAGGTTGGAGCAGATCAGGATGGTGACGAACGCCGCCATCACGAGCTCGTAATAGCGGTAGCTGCGCGGCGTCGTCACTTGGTCGAAAGACGCGGCGAGTGGTCCCGCATTTCGGGCTCGAGCTGCACGCCCATCGCGTCGATCATGCGGCCGACCATCGCGTAGAACGCCGCCACGCATGAGAGCTCGACGTATTCGGCGTGGTCGAAGTGCTTCGCGGCTTGCGCATACACCTCGTCGCGAACGCGCCCTTCGGTGACCGCCTCGGCCAGCGCGAGCGCCGCCTTCTCGCGGGCGTCGAACTCCGGGGACGAACGCCAGCTGGCGAGCGCAATGATCTGCGCCTCGCGCACGCCCGCCTTGCGGGCCATCGGCAGGTGCTGCGCCCATTCATACTCCGAGCGCATCAACTGTGCGCCGCGCAGGATGACGAGCTCGCGCAACGCGCGCGGCGTACAGGCGTCGTGGCGCAGCATCCTGGAAAACCCGCTCCAGGCGGCGAGGAGCTGCGGATGATTACCCAGAGCGCGGTACAGATTCGGCGGCGTGCCCCACAGCTCCTCGAGTCTTTTCTTCATGGCGGGCTCGAATTCCGCCAATGGAACGCGTTGCATGGGCGAATGATACAAAAAACGAGGATAGACTTATCTCATGAAACATCACCACAAGCATTTCAAGGACCGCGAGGTGGATCTCGACGGCAACGAATTCGTCGACTGCACGTTCGAGCGCTGCCAGCTGATGTACTACGGCGGCGCCACGCCGCGCTTCGACAGTTGTACCTTCGACCACGCGGTGTTCGCGTTCGAGCGCGCGGCCGGCAACACGCTGCACGTGCTGCGCGATCTCTATCACGCCGGGCTGAGGGAAACGGTGGAGGCCACCTTCGACGACATCAGAAGGAACCCCCCGGTTTAAAAATCGGGGTCAGAGCCCGATTTCGGTCAACCGGGATTGGCGCTATGCCGTTTTGCCGTAATGCCAAGACAGCCTCGCCTGGTTCTTCCCCACGTGGCTATTCACGTCATCCAGCGCGGCAACAATCGATCCGCTTGCTTTGTTACGGACAGCGATCGCCTGTTGTATCTCCTTCACCTGAGAGAACTGTCGAAGAAATTCTCCTGCGCAGTGCACGCGTACTGCCTGATGCCCAATCACGTGCATTTGCTGCTCACGCCGGGTGACGCACAGGCTTGCGCGGCGTTGATGAGGGAACTCGGGCAACGTTACGTTCAATACTTCAACAGACGTTACAAACGGACCGGCACGCTATGGGAGGGCCGCTTTCGCTCATGTGTTACGGAATCCGCAAGCTACGTGCTTGCTTGCTATCGGTACATCGAGCTGAACCCGGTCCGCGCATGCATTGTCGGGAGGCCGGACGACTACCTGTGGTCTAGCTTCCGCGCGAATTCCGGCGAGCGCAGCGAGTCCCTCGTGTCGCCTCATCCCGAATACCTGGCTTTGGGTACGCATACCACCGCGCGGTCAGCCGCTTATATCGGCCTCTTCGCAAACCCGCTGGAGCCATCGCTTCTGGACGGTATTCGAAATGCAACCAATGGCGGCTATCCCCTAGGCAGCGAATCGTTCAAGTCGGCGCTCCTCGCGTCTCTAGGCCAAAAGGTGGAGCCGGCGCGGCCCGGCCGGCCCAGAAAGGAGGCGCGGAAATCGGGCTCTGACCCCGATTTTGTTACCACCGGGGTCTAAAATTGGATCATGGCCGAGCTGAGGGACAACCCGATCCAGACCGACGGTTTCGAGTTCGTCGAGTACGCGGCGAGCGATCCCAAGGCGCTCGGCGAGCTGTTCGAGCGCATGGGCTTCCAGGCGGTCGCCCGGCACCGCCACAAGGACGTGCTGCTCTACAAGCAGGGCGACGTCAACTTCATCGTCAACGCCGAGCCGCGCTCGTTCGCGCAGAACTTTGCCCGTCGCCACGGCCCGAGCGTTTGCGCGATCGCCTTTCGCGTGAAGGATGCCGCGACGGCGTACGACAAGCTCATCGAGCGCGGCGCCTGGGGCGTCGAGAGCCGGCCGGGACCGGGCGAGCTCAGCATCCCGGCGATCAAGGGCCTCGGCGACTCGCTCATCTATCTCGTCGACCGCTACCCGGAAAACGATTACGGCAACACGATCTACGACGTGGATTTCAAGCCGCTGCCGGGCTTCGAGGCATTCTGGCGCGGAGCGGCGCCCGGCCCCTCGGGCGCCGGCCTGCGCTATGTCGATCACCTCACGCACAACGTGCACCGCGGCCGCATGAAGGAATGGGCCGAGTTCTACGAGCGGCTGTTCAATTTCCGCGAGATCCGCTACTTCGACATCGAGGGCAAGCTCACCGGCCTCAAGTCCAAGGCGATGACCAGCCCCTGCGGCAAGATCCGTATCCCGATCAACGAATCCTCCGACGACCGCTCGCAGATCCAGGAGTATCTCGAGGAGTATCACGGCGAGGGCATCCAGCACATCGCGCTGCATACCGGTGACATCTATGCGACCGTCGACAAGCTGCGCGGCGCCGGCGTGCGGCTGCTCGACACGCCGGACAGCTATTACGAGCTGGTCGGAAAGCGCCTGCCGAACCACGGCGAGCCGCTCGCAGAGCTGCAAAAGAGGCAGATCCTCATCGACGGCAGCCCCAGCGGCGGGCTCCTGCTGCAGATCTTCACCAAGACCGCCATCGGCCCGATCTTCTTCGAGATCATCCAGAGAAAGGGCGACGAAGGCTTCGGCGAGGGCAACTTCAAGGCGCTGTTCGAGTCGATGGAGCTCGACCAGGTGCGCCGCGGCGTCCTCAAGCCGGCTGCCTAAATCGGGGTCAGAGCCCGATTTCCATCCCCATGGCCCGGCAAAAGATCCCCGTTAAAAAGAAATCGGGCTCTGACCCCGATTTAAGGGGCGATTACTCCAAGGCCGGGCTCGACTACGCGGTCGACCAGGATTGGAGCGCCTATACACCCGACGAGCACGCGCTGTACCGGCGGCTTTTCGAGCGGCAGTCGAAGCTCGTGCCGCGCTACGCCTGCCCGGAATGGATTGCGGCCATTGCAGGGCTGGATTCGGCGCGCGAAATTCCTAGGTTCGACAAAGTCTCGCGGCAGCTGAAAGCAAAGACCGGCTGGCAGATCGTCGCCGTGCCGGGCCTGATTCCCGACGACGCGTTCTTCACCCACCTCGCCAACCGGCGCTTCCCGGTCACGGTCTGGCTGCGCCGGCCCGAGGAGTTCGACTACATCGTCGAGCCCGACGTGTTCCACGACTTCTTCGGGCATGTGCCGCTGCTCTTCGACCCGACCTACGCCGACCATCTGTACGAGTACGGCAAGGGCGGCTTGAAGGCGATGCGCCTCGATGCAGTCAAGATGCTCGCGCGCCTGTACTGGTACACGATCGAATTCGGCCTCATGAACACCGCGGCAGGCATCCGCGCGTACGGCGCGGGGCTGCTCTCCTCGGGGGGCGAGCTCGCCTACTGCGTCGAGGATGCGCGTCCCCGCCGGCTCGCGTTCGACCTCGAGCGCATCATGCGCAGCGAGTACCAGATCGACCGCTACCAGGAAAAGTATTTCGTCCTCGACTCGTTCGATCAGCTGATGCGTGAAACGGCGCCCGACTTCACGCCGATCTACGCCCGCATCCGCAATCTTCCTGTAGTACGCTAGGCGTCATGCCTGTTCCGCACCAGTCCGGACGCGTCGACTCCGGCGACGTCTCAATCTTCTTCAGAAAGCTGGGAAATCGGGCTCTGACCCCGATTTTGATCGTGCATGGCCTGTCCTACTTTTCGTACGACTGGCTCGAAGTCGGCCAGGTGCTGGCCGCCGACCGGGAGGTCGTCGCCATGGACATGCGCGGCTTCGGCGACTCCACCTGGAGCGCGCGCAAGGACTACTCCGTGCCGGCGATGGCGCAGGACATCGTCAACGTGCTCGATCACCTCGGCTGGAAGCGCGCGCTGCTCATCGGCCATTCGATGGGTGGACGCAGCACGACCTACGTTGCGGCCAAGCACCCGGAGCGCGTCGCGGGTCTCGCGCTGATCGACTACTCGCCGGAGAACGCGCCTGCCGGCTCCAAGCGCGTTACGCAGATCGTCGCCAACACGCCGGACAGGTTTGCTTCCATCGAAGATGCAATGCGTTACTTCGGGCAAAGTAATCGAGTTCGCTTCGAGGCGTATCTGAAGTCTGTCGGAGATGGCTACATCATAAAAAGAGATACCTATTTCCGCGACCAGTTCAGAAGCGCCGAAAGGCCCAAGCTCGGCGTCGACATGTGGCAGCTCCTCGGCGAAGTGCGCGCGCCGATCCTGTCGATGCGCGGCGCGCGCTCCGACCTGTACGCGCCGGAGACGAAGGACAAGATGAAGGCCGCCAACCCGCGCCTGCAGCTCGCCGAGGTCGACGCGGGCCACAATATCGCGGGCGAGAACCCGCAAGGCTTCATTGCTGCCTTGCGGCCGTTCATCGCCGCCCTGGAGGGGAAAAGCCATGTACACGAGAGGCATTGACCACCTCGCCATCGTCGCCGACGACATGCCCACCGCGATGGACTTCTACACGCGGGTGATGGGCTTTCAGCTGGTCCACGTGCGCCGCGTGCCCTACGAGCAGGACCGCGGCCAGCCGCCTTACGAGAACCTGCGCCACTATTTCTTCGATATGGGCAACGATTCGCTGTTCGCGGTCTTCGAGTACCCCCAGGGGCTGCCGAAGCAGAACCGCGACCACGTCGGCGGCATGCAGCATGTGGCCTTCCACGTGCGGCCCGAGAAGTTCGACGCGCTGATCGAGCGCGTGAAGAGCTGCGGCGTCGAGGTCATCGGCCCGCTGCCGCTCGGCGGGCGCTTCTGGTCGGCGTACGTCTTCGACCCGTTCGGCATCCGGCTCGAGTTCGCCACCGACCGCAGCGGCATCCAGCAAGGCGTCGTCGAGTCGGTGCTGCAGACCGAAGAGGAAGCGCGCGCCGAGCTCGAGAGCCTGTACTCGGATCCGCGCGAAGTCGAGAAATGGCTGCGCCACATGCCCCTGAAGACAGAAACGGTGAGCGCTTAGCTAGTGATCCTCGTCACCGGCGGGCTGGGCTACATCGGCTCGCATACCTGCGTCGTCCTGGCCGAGGCCGGCTACGAGCTGGCGATCGTCGACAACCTGTCGAACGCCAAGCCGAGCGTGCTCGAGCGCATCCGCAGCCTCGCCCCCGGCGCCAAAATCCAATTCGAGCGCGCAGACATCCGCGACCGCGCGGCGCTGGAAAAGATTTTTTCCGCAAACAGGATAAAAGCGGTGGTTCACTTCGCGGGGCTGAAGGCGGTCGGCGAATCCGTCGAGAAGCCGCTGCTCTACTACGAGAACAACGTCGGCGGCACCGTCGAGCTGCTGCAGGCGATGCACGCGCAGGGCGTGCGCGACCTGGTCTTCAGCTCTTCGGCCACCGTTTATGGCGAGCCGGAGAAGCTGCCGCTCACCGAGGACCATCCGCTGCGGCCGAGCAACCCGTATGGCAAGACCAAGCTGATGATCGAGCACATCCTCGCCGACAAATCGGGCTCTGACCCCGATTTCAGGTATGCGGCGCTGCGCTACTTCAACCCGAGCGGCGCGCATGCGTCGGGGCGCATCGGCGAGGACCCGCGCGGCATTCCCAACAATCTGTTTCCGTATATCGCGCAGGTCGCGGTCGGCAAGCATCCGCGGCTCCGCGTCTGGGGCGACGACTACGACACCAAGGACGGCACCGGCGTGCGCGATTACATCCACGTCATGGACCTCGCGCGCGGCCATGTCGCCGCGCTCGATTACCTGGAGAAGAAGCGCCGCTCGATCACCGTGAACCTCGGCACCGGCCGGGGCTACTCGGTGCTGGAAGCAGTGAGCGCTTTCCGGACTGCGTCCGGAAAATCAATTCAGGTGGAAATCCACCCCCGCCGTCCCGGCGATGTGGCCGCCTGCTATGCCGATGCCTCGCTGGCCGCGCGCGAGCTGCGCTGGAAAGCGCAATTCGGCATCGACGCAATGTGCCGCGACGCCTGGCGCTGGCAATCGCAGAACCCGGACGGCTACGTTTAGAAATCGGGGTCAGAGCCCGATTTCTGCCACGGACCGAAGCCGACGGGACGCCGGTCCTTCTCCACGGGGCGCATCAGCTCTCGTATCGCATCGAAGACCCCCTTGAACTGCGCGTCGTACTTTTCCTCCAGCGCCGCCAGCTTGCCCGCCAGCTCTGCGTGCGAGGAAAGCAACCGCCGCAGGCGCACGAAAGTACGCATGATCTCAACGTTGACGTGCACCGCCTTATCGCTTCGAAGAACGCTGGACAGCATGGCGACGCCTTGCTCTGTGAAGGCAAAGGGGGGATATCGCCGTCCGCCCCAGCTTGAGGTCACAAATTGTGACCTCAAGCGATCCACTTCGCTGACGGAAAGCTGGAACATGAAGTCCTCCGGAAAGCGCTCGCTGTTCCGCTGGACGGCTTGATTGAGCGCCTTCGTCTTGACGCCGTAGAGCTCAGCAAGGTGCATATCGAGCATCACCTTGTATCCGCGAACCAACAGGATGTTCTGCGCGATTGTCTCTACGAGCGCTTGCGTTGCACTCCCGGTCAAGCGGCTTTTCCTGGACACGATGTCTCCCTCGCGGTGTAACGCAGGGTTCCGCCTTCGGTGGACAATCCAGGAGCCTCGATTGCCTTGGGTATAATCGATCGGGCAATCCATCGGGGAGGAAAAATGCGCATCTTCCGTCTGGCCGCCGCAGCGGCCGTAACGGTTGCCTTCAGCCTGAGCG
Organism: Burkholderiales bacterium; assembly: GCA_035602335.1. Taxonomy (GTDB): domain Bacteria; phylum Pseudomonadota; class Gammaproteobacteria; order Burkholderiales; family SG8-39; genus SCGC-AG-212-J23. The sequence goes on along the minus strand of DATNMK010000002.1, from coordinate 33,961 downwards.
CCTCCGCGCAGGACAAATTCGAGGTCAAAGTCGCCGAGTTCGTCGGCCCGCAGCACTTCATGACCAAGTGGCTGGTGCAGTGGGGCGAGAAGCTCGAGAAGGCCTCCAACGGCCGCCTCGTGTTCAAGCACTTCCCCGGCGCGCAGATGGCGCCCGCGCCAGGTCATTACGACCTCGCGAGGAGCGGCCAGGCCGACGTGTCGTGGTTCCTGCACGGCGGCACGCCGGGGCGCTTTCCGCTCACCGAGCTGATTTCGCTTCCCTACATGGTGGGCAGCGCAGAGATCGGCACCAAGACGCTGAACGACGCCGAGCTGCGCTCCAAGTACCTCGATGCCGAGCACCGCGGCGTGCACGTGCTGCTGCTGCTTACGCACCAGCCCGGCAATGTGCACACCACGAAAAAGCCGATCCGCACGGTCGATGACTTCAAGGGCCTGCGCATCCGCTTCGCCGCGCCCACCATCCGCGACTTCGTCGCCGCGCTCGGCGGGACGCCGGTCGGCGTGCCGCCGCCCGAGCAGCTCGAGATGCTGCAGAAGGGCACGCTCGACGGCGTGTTCATCGATTACGGCGGCGCCGGCATCGCCTTCAAGATGGGCGGCACGCTGAAGTACACGACCGAGATGTATTCGTACGTGTCCTCCTTCGGCGTCGCCATGAACCCGGACGCCTACAAGAAGCTGCCCGCCGGCCTGAGGAAGCTGGTGGACGGATCGGTGAAGGGCGTGGAGAAGGAAGTCGGCGAAGGCTGGGACGCGCTCGACTCGATCGGCAAGAAGCTGCTCGTCGAGGGCGGCGACGAGCCGATCAAGCTCTCGCCGCAGGAAGACGCCAAGTTCCGCAGGATCGGCGAGCAGGTCACGGAGGCGAGGCTGAAGGAGCTCGAGGGCAAGAAGCTCCCGGCGCGCGCGGTGTACAAGCAGATGAAGGCCCTGTCCGAGAAGCACGCCAAGACCTCGAAGAACTTCTGGACCGAGAAGTAAAAAATCGGGGTCAGAGCCCGATTTCCCCGAGCGGGAGCCCGGATACCGGAAATCGGGCTCTGACCCCGATTTTTGAGAAGGTTTTCGGCTACCTCGCCGCGATTTTTCTCGCGACGATGATGCTGCTCACCGTGGCCGACGTCCTGCTGCGCGAATTCTTCGCGCGGCCGATCCATGGCACCTACGAGCTGGTCGCGCTGTGCCTGGCGTGCACCGTCTTCCTCGCCCTGCCGGCGGTGTTTCTGCGCGACGAGAACCTGGTGGTCGATGCGGTGGACTACCTGGTGAGGAAGCCGATAGTAAGGCTGCTTGACCTGCTTGGCGCGTGCGCCTCGCTCGTCGTGCTTGCCGCCATGGTGTTCCACATGGTGCCGCTCGCCCGCGACATGTATGAGATGGGCGATGTCACCGCCGACCTGTCGATTCCCAAGATCGTGTTCTGGGTTCCGGTGCTCCTCGGCATCGGCGGTTCCGCGCTGGCCGCGCTCGTCTATATCGGCCGCTGGAGCAGAAAGGCGTGAGCAACCTCGCCATCGGCGCGCTGGGCGTCCTGGTCCTGCTCGCGATCCTCTTTGCCCGCGTGCCGATCGCCGTCGCGCTCGCCCTGGTCGGCGTGTGCGGCTACGCCGCGATCGACGGCTGGCACAAGGCTTTCGCCGCGCTCGCCTCCGTGCCGTTCGAGCTGGCGAACGCGTATTCGCTTTCAGTCGTGCCGCTGTTCATCCTGATGGGAGCGGTCGCCGCGCGCGGCAACATGGCGAAGGAGATGTTCGATGCGGCGAACGGCCTCTTCTCCGGCATCCGCGGCGCGCTCGCCAATGCCACGGTTGGCGCCTGCGCGCTCTTCGGCGCGATCTGCGGCTCCTCGATCGCCACCGCGGCGACTTTCTCCAAGGTGGCGATCCCCGAGATGCGCCGCCATGGCTACGAGCCGGCCTTTGCCGCCGGCGCGGTGGCCTCCGCCGGCACGCTCGACGTCCTGATCCCGCCCTCGGTGCTCACGGCCATCTATGCGCTTGCCGCCGAGCAGTCGCTTGCCAAGCTGTACGCCGCCTGCTTCATCCCCGGCTTTCTCCTCGCCGGCCTCTACGTGCTCGCCATCTGGGCGGTGGCCTGGCTGAAACCGGCTTGGGTGCCGCGCGTCCCGGGCATGCGCCTGCGCGAGCGCCTGCGCGCCGCGACCGGCATGTGGAAGCTCGCGGTGCTCTTCTTCTTCGCCGTGTTCGGCATCTATCTCGGCTGGTTCTCGCCTACCGAGGCGGCGGGCATCGCCGCCTTCGTCGCCATCCTGATCGCGTTTTTCACGCGCGCGATGGGCTGGCGCGGCCTGCTCGACGCGCTGCTCGAGTCCGTCTTCACCACCGGCGCCGTGTTCTTCATCATCATCGGCGCGTTCATCTTCTCGCGCTTCATCGTGCTCACCCAGTTCCCGGCCGACGTCGCGCGCTGGGTGCAGCAGGCCGAGCTCAGCCCGTTCTCGGTGCTGATGGCGGTGATGATCCTGTACCTCGTCCTAGGCACGTTCCTCGACGAGGTGAGCACCATCCTGATCACGGTGCCGGTTACCCTCCCTTTGGTCACCGGCATCGGCTACGACGGCATCTGGCTCGGTGTATTCGTCACCGTGATGTGCACCATCGGCCTCATCAGCCCGCCGACCGGGATGACGGTGTTCGTCATCCAGGCCCAGCACCCCGACATACCCGTCACGCGGATTTACCTGGGTACGCTGCCCTTCCTCGCCGCCGACTTCGTGCTGGTCGGCCTGCTGATCGCCTTTCCCGCAATCGCGCTCTGGCTGCCGGGCGTCCTGAAGATCTAGGTCTTTACGCGAGCGCTGCGAGCGATCTGCTCGACGCGCGGCTGATGGCGCGAGAAGAACGCGAGCCGCGGCGCGTGGTAGAGCAGCGCGAAGAGCTCGCCGTTGCTCACCGTGCCGAACCCCACGCCCGAAAGCTGCACGTTGTCGATCTTGCGCGTGAGGGCGTACTCGAAGCGGAAGCCCTTGGCGCCGCCGAAATTTCCAGGTTCCAGCTTCAATAACTTGAAGCTGGAACCGTCTCTCGTCAGCATGCCTTCGAACATCGCCACGATCTCGTCGGGCTGCATGCTCGAGCGGAAGGCGAAGTTCTTGCGGCTGGCGGGGCCCGCGGCGTGGATCACCTGGTCGTTCTTGATGCCGGAGTAGACGAGCAGCTGGTCGACCGGCAGGCCTTCCATGGTCCAGATCTGCGCCGGCCCCATGCCGGGCGCGCTCACCTGGTTCCACGGCCCTTCGAGCGAGACCAGCATGCGTTCGCCGATGGCGCGCTCGCCGGTCTCCACCTTGGCGACCGAGGCGCAGGCCGCGAGCACGAAAGCAAGCGTTGCGACGGGCAGGGTTCTCATGTGCGTAGCTCCTCCAGGTAGCTCTTGATCATGGCGAAATCGGCGGCGTCAGGAGCGAGCTCGAGATAGCGCTGGAAGCTCGCTCGCGCTTCGGCAGCCTGGTTGCGCCCGCGGTAGATCATTCCCATGCCGCGATGCGTCTCCGGCGGCTCGCCGCCGAGCGCCGCGGCGGCGCGATAGTCGGCGAGCGCGGCATCGAGGTCGCCGTCCTTGGCGCGCAGCCGGTAGACCTCGCCGCGCGCCCAGGGGTACTCCGCCGCGGCAGGGACGCGCGTCATCAGGCGGCTGAGAAGCGCGACGCTTTCCTCGTGCTGGCCGCGCTTCACCTCCGCGCCCAGCCATTCGTGCAGGTAGGGCCTCACGCCCTCGCGCCACTGCTCCGCGTTCGCCACCCCGCCGGGCGAGTCCTGCGCGAGCTGGGCTAGGGCTTGCTGCCGCTCCTCCGCAGGCGGATGCGTCGCGAAGAGCGGGCTCGAGCGCGCGCCGTCCCCGCCGGGACGCGCCTTGATCTCGAGCAGCAGGTTCTCCCACACCTTCGCAGCCTCGGCGGCGTCGTAGCCGGCGTTGCGCATGAGGGAGACGCCGATCGCGTCCGCCTCGCGCTCGTGCTCGCGCCCGTAGGCGAACATGCCGGCGATCATGCCGATCTGTCCCACCGCGCCGACCAGGCCGAACATGCCGAGGAACTGGCCGAACGCGCTGCGCGACTTGGCGTCGCGCAGCCGCTCGACCGAATGGTGCGCGAGGTAGTGGCCGATCTCGTGGCCGAGCACCGCCGCGAGCTGCGCCTCGTTGTCGACGCGCAGCATGAGGCCGCTCCACACCTGCATCATGCCGTTGGGCGCCATCGAGGCGTTGAAGAGCGGCGTGCGCACCAGGTATACGCGCACGTCGGGGCAGTGCTCGCCGGCGAGGCGGCAGGCGATGTCCTGCACGTAGGCCTGCAGCTTCGGGTCGCGCAGCGCGAACGGGCTGCGGCGCAGCCGGCCTTCCTCGCGGTCCATGATCGCCCACAGGCCGCCTTCTTCGCTCGCCGCCTCGGGCCGCGCGAAGCGCGCTGGCGCCTGCCAGTCCGCCCAGGCGACGCTCGGAAAAGCGCAGCAGGCGGCGAGAAACGCGCGCCGCTTCACTTGGCGACCGGAAAGTTCTCGAGCAGCGTGTTCACCGTCTCGGCGGCCTTTTCGGGCTCCCGCAGGTCGCCGCGCGCCCGTGCCAGCCGGTTGAACCACAGCACCTGCCCGGTATTGAGATCGACGAGCGAGGCGTAGCCGATCTGCTGGCCGCCGGCCACACCGACGCCGAGCAGCGCGAGCCCGATCATCGCCGCGGCGCGCTCGCCGCTCGTGTAGCTGTCGCGTATCCAGCTGAAGAGCGCGTAGTCGGCCCCTGTCGCCTTCTTGATGGCTTGCACGGGCTCGCCGAGCGACCAGTCGAGCTTGCCTTCCTTGGTGGGCAGCGCGAGCGGCCCGAAGTGATGCAGTGCGATGGCGCGCGCCACCGCGGCGTGCAGCGTGTTCACCTCGGCGAGCTCGTCGGCGTCCTTCTCGGCGAGCTCGATCGTGCTCAGGCCGAGCGCACGCTTCTTCTCGAGCAGCGCCGCCTTGAAATGCTTGGTCGCCGCCTCGGTCCAGTCGGCCTTCGGCTCGAGCACGCCGCCGCCGCTGATCGAGAAGAGCTCGATGTCGGTCGGCATGATGACGACCGTCGCCCCTCTGGGCAGGCTGGTGAATCCCGGCGCCAGGTTCTTCGACTGGCTAAAGGCCAGGCCGGCGAACGAAACCGCGATGACGGCGAAGACGGACGACGCGAGGCGCATGGGGGTCTCCCCTGAGTTGGGCAAACCTTACCCCCGCGGCGGGCCGCCAGTCCATCCCATGTCTAGAAAATCGGGGTCAGAGCCCGATTTGTGAGAGTTCTTCAGGTTCCTCCCTTCGTCCCGGCGCTGGCCCATGATGAGACCGTGGACAGCAACGATCACAACCTTCGCGGGCGCGCCGGCATGGGAAAGGTCGGACGAAGCTACTCGCGGTTCGACGAGATGCAGCCGTTCGTGGAACACGGCGACGACCCCAAGAGCGGGCCGCACAGCGTCATCGCCGGGCTCATCGCTTTGTTCATCGGGCTCGGCCTGATCGGCCTCGCGCTGACCTTCTGGCCCGGCTGACGGAAATCGGGCTCTGACCCCGATTTTCGATTTTCGCTAGCTGCCGAAAAACTCCATCGCCTCGTCGGAGCCGCCGTGCGAGTGGCCAAAAGCGATCCAGCCGTGCGTGGTGAGCGCGAGCGCTTCGCCGCTCAGCAGGATTTCGCGCTCGCCCTCGACGGTAATGTAGGTGCCGTTGCTGCTGTGGTCCTGCAGGACAAATTCGTCGTCGCGCGCCTCGAGGGTGCAGTGCTGCCGCGACGCCAGCTGGTCGCCGATCACCAGGTCGCAGGCCTTGTGCCGGCCGATCACGATGCGCGGCTTCTCCCGCGAGCAAATCGCCACTAGATCGCCGTAAGCGAGCCGCACCAGGGTCCTGGCTTTGGCCGCCTGCGCCCGGGCGGCGCCGTTCGCGGAGGTCGTGAGCATCTCGCAGAGCCGGATGGTTTCAGCCGTGTCAGTGAGCACCATGCGTTGCAGTTCCCGCGAGAACGGCCGCATCCCGGCGCTGAGCTGAGCCGCGGTCTGCCCTGAGGTGAGGGTCTGGCCCTTCTGCGCCTCTTCCAGGAGCTTGGCCGCGAGCTTCACGGTGTCGCCCAGCACATCGCTGTCGCACTGGATGACCGGCCCGCTGTGGAACCCCACGCGCAGGCCGAGCTTGGTGCCCCCGACCGCAGGCAGAGCGTCGATCCGCTCGTGCATTTTCGCGGCCGCCTGGGCGGCCGCATCCGGCGTGGCGAAGAGCACCATCACCTCGTCGCCGATGAGCTTTACGACCCGCCCGCCTGTGGACTCCGCGGCCTTTCGCAAGTCCTCGACGCAGTACAACGTGCTGGTACCGCTGACGTCCGCAAACAGAACCGTTGCGTTCATAGCGCCTCACGCGCAGGAAAACTCGACCACCTCCGAAGACGCGTAGCGCACGTCGCTGAACCCGATCCATCCGTACCTGCGCAGCGGCAGGTCATCGCCCCTGAGCAGGACCGCCCTCTCGGTGCCCATCGTGACGTAGGTGCCGTTCGTGCTGTGGTCCTGCAGCACGAACTGGTCGCCGCGCAACTCGATCGTGCAGTGCTTGCGCGAGGCCATCGCATCGAACACGACCAGTCCGCAGTGACCCTCACGCCCGATCATGATCGACCTGTGCTCGCGCGAGCACTCGATCACGCCGTCGCGGTACTTGAGCCGCACCACGGTCGTCGCCTTTTCGCGCGCCTGGGCGCCGGCCTCGACGCCCGGCACGATCTCGCAAAGCCGCATCCCGGCTCCCGTTCCGGCAAGCGGAAGCGAGCGCAGCTCGCGCGAGAAGGGCTGCAGCGTGGGACTGAGCTGCGCCGCGGTCTGCTGCGAGGTGAGCGTCTGGCCTTTTTGCGCCTCCTCGACCAGCTTGGCGGCGAGCTTCACCGTGTCCCCGACCAGGTCGTGCTCGTGCTGGACGACCGGGCCGCTGTGGAAACCGACGTGCACGCCGAGCTTGGTGTCGCCCACCGGGGCAAGCGCGTCGATGGTGGCGTGCATCGTGGCCGCGGCTTTCGCCGCCGCGTCGGGCGTGTCGAAGAGCACCATCACCTCGTCGCCCCGGGTCTTCACCACCTGGCCGCCCGCCACTTCGGCGGCCTTCTTCAGCCGCTGCACGCAGTGCGCGATGGTCTTCAGCCCAAGCGCATACCCGGCCTTCTCGATCAGCTTGGTGCTGCCGCTCACATCGGCAAACAGGATAGTAGCGTTCATCTCCGACTCCCCTCGCCCCCTTCGCCCCTCAGCTAATCAGGCCGATGGCCCCGCCGCTATGACATAGTTGGCGAATCGTCCCATATACTTACGCCGTGCAAAAAGCAAAAGTCGCGCTGATCACGGGGATCACCGGACAGGACGGCGCCTATCTCGCCGAATTCCTGCTCGACAAGGGTTACGTCGTTCACGGCATAAAGCGGCGCGCGTCGCTGTTCAACACCGACCGCATCGATCACCTCTACCAGGACCCGCATGTGGGCGATCGCCGCTTCATCCTGCACTACGGCGACATGACGGACTCCTCCAGCCTCACGCGGGTGATCCAGCAGACCCAGCCCGATGAGCTCTACAACCTCGCGGCGCAGAGCCACGTCGCCGTTTCCTTCGAGGAGCCCGAATACACCGCCGACTCCGACGGCCTGGGAACGCTGCGCCTGCTCGAAGCGATGCGCATCCTGGGCCTCCAGAAAAAGACGCGCTTCTACCAGGCCTCCACTTCGGAGCTCTACGGCCTGGTGCGCGAGTCTCCGCAGACGGAGAACACTGCGTTCTACCCGCGCTCGCCGTATGGCGTGGCCAAGCTCTACGCCTACTGGATCACGGTGAACTACCGCGAGGCGTACGGCATGTTTGCCTGCAACGGGATCCTCTTCAATCATGAATCGCCGGTGCGCGGCGAAACCTTCGTCACGCGCAAGATCACGCGCGCTCTCTCGCGCATCGTGCTCGGCCTGCAGGACTACCTTTACGTCGGCAATCTGGACGCGAAGCGCGATTGGGGCCATGCCAAGGACTTCGTGCGGGCGCAATGGCTCATGCTCCAGTTGCCCGCGCCCGAAGACTTCGTCATCGCGACCGGGGTGCAGCACAGCGTCCGCCAGTTCGTCGACGCGGCTGCTGCGGAGTACGGTATCCAGCTCGACTGGCAGGGCCGCGGCAAGGACGAGACTGCCCGCATCGCGAAGTTGAGCGGCAAACGGTTCTCCGCGCTGAAGACCGGCCAGACCGTCGTGCGGGTCGATCCGCGCCATTTCCGGCCCACCGAGGTGGATACACTGCTGGGCGACGCGAGCAAGGCCAGGAAAAAGCTCGGCTGGAAGCCGCAGATCAGCTTCAAGGATCTCGTCGCGGAGATGGCGCGCCAGGACCTTTCGCTCGCCGAGCGCGATCTTATGGCACGCGACCACGGCCACAAGACCTTCGACTACCGCGATGAGCGGGCATGAGGCAGGACTCGAGGATCTACGTCGCCGGGCATCGCGGCCTCGCCGGCTCGGCGCTGGTACGGCGGCTGCAGGCCAAGGGTTACCGGAACCTCATCACCCGCACGCATGCTGAGCTCGACCTGATCGACCAGCGCGCGGCGCGCGAGTTCTTTCAGCGCGAGCGCCCGCAAATCGTGTTTCTCGCGGCGGCAAAGGTCGGCGGCATCCTGGCGAACGACACCTACCCCGCCGACTTCGTCTACCAGAACCTCGCGATCCAGAACAACGTCCTCCAGCACGCGGGCGAGGCCGGCGTGCAGAAGCTGCTGTTTCTCGGTACCGCCTGCATCTACCCGCGCGACTGCCCGCAGCCCATCAAGGAGGAATACCTGCTCACGGGGCCGCTGGAACCGACCAACCGGGCCTATGCCCTCGCCAAGATCGCCGGCATCGAGATGTGCTGGTCGTTCAACCGCCAATACGGCACGCGCTACGTCTGCGCCATGCCGAACAACATGTACGGCCCCGGCGACAACTACGACCCCCTGACCAGCCACGTCCTGCCCGCCCTGATCCGCAAATTTCACGAAGCCAAGATCCGGCGCGAAAACGCCGTGGTGGTCTGGGGCTCCGGGACGCCACGCCGTGAGTTCGTCTACAGCGAGGACATGGCCGACGCCTGCATCTACCTGATGGAGTTGTCCGAGGAGCGCATCGCGGCGGCCTTCAGCTCACAGCAGCCCCCGCTCTTCAACATCGGCCACGGCAAAGACCTGACCATCGCGGAGCTCGCCCAGATGATCAAGGGCACCGTCGAAAGCGACGCCGACATCGTCCACGACCGCTCCAAGCCCGACGGCACGCCCCGCAAGCTTCTGGACGTCGAGAAGCTGAGCGCGCTCGGATGGCGCCCGCGGATCTCGCTTCAAGAAGGTCTGCGCCTCGCCTACGCGAGTTACATGAAGGAAAGGGTGGGCAGCCGGCTGTCGCAGGCTTAGTAACATATAAGTTACCCGGCGCCTTTGCCGAGCGCTCTCGCCTATAATGCCTGCGGGTTCCGAATAACAATCCAACGGGAGTTCCCGATCGGCAATTAACGGGACGCGCCCTATGAATCGCTTCTGCACTCAATGCTTTTCTTTGGAAACCTATGGCGAGGCCGATCGCCCTTGCGCGCTTATGTGGCCATCCGCATGTGGTTAGGCCTTTTCTAACTTGCCGCAGATATTCAAAGATCAGAAATACCGGAGACAGTCCAAATGAATGAAGGAGTCATCGTAGTCGCCGGAGGCGGTGGTTTCATGGGCGGAGCGCTTGTTGCCGACCTCCGAAAGCGAGGGTATTCGAAGATTCGTTCGGTCGATATCAAACCACATCGGGACTGGTATCAAAAATTCGACGACGTAGATAATTTAGTGCTAGACCTTTCTAACAAGGAAGCTTGTTACCAGGCATTGAAAGGTGCGGCGGAGGTCTACAACTTAGCTGCAGACATGGGTGGGATGGGTTTTATCGAAAACAACAAAGCCCTTTGCATGCTTTCAGTACTAATTAACACGCATCTGCTTATGGCGGTGCGCGATCTCGGCGCAAAGAAATACTTTTTCGCCTCGTCTGCCTGTGTTTACGCTGCTGAAAAACAGAAGACCACCCATCTCGAGCACGGTCTGCGTGAGGGAGATGCGTATCCAGCCACGCCGGAAGACGGTTATGGCTGGGAAAAGCTTTTTAGCGAGCGCATGTGCCGACATTTTCACGAAGACTTCGGAATTCATACTCGCATAGCGCGCTACCACAACGTTTACGGCCCGCATGGAACCTGGGATGGTGGTCGGGAAAAAGCCCCAGCCGCTATTTGCCGAAAAGTGATTAAAGCCAAGCTTTTAGGAAATCGGGAAATTGAGATCTGGGGGGATGGACAACAGACGCGGAGTTTTACGTTTATCGATGACTGTGTCATAGGCACCGAGAAGCTCATGCATAGCGACGTTGTGGAACCCCTAAATGTCGGAAGTGATCAGATGGTGTCGATCAACCAACTGGTAGATGTTGTCGAAGGTATCGCTGGAATCAAGCTGCGCAGAAAATACGACATGAACGCACCGAAGGGTGTGAGGGGGCGAAACAGCAACAATGATTTGATAAAGCAGAGGCTCGAGTGGGCGCCGAGCATCAAGATCGAAGCAGGCATGGAACAAACCTACGCTTGGATCTACGATGAAATCGTTAGCAATCGAGCTTCAAACGTCACCTAAGAAGAAGATGTCACTTTAGAAGCGCGCTCATGGGTTCCGTAACGGTTGCACTCTACGGCGGACTAGGCAACCAAATGTTTCAATACGCTATGGGACGCGCGCTCGCTCTGCGTCATAACGTCGCGCTGAAATTGGATATATACGGTTTCGAGTTCGATACCTACTATAAAAGACACTTTGAGCTGGGTCATTTCTCGATACCGCATCAACTTACTAAGGTACGAAAACCGATCGTCTTTCACGTCAGTCGCGCAATGCGCCGGCTCTCCTATTCACGCAAGTTGTTTTCCTGCCTATTGAGACCCTGGTTGCTCATCGAGTCCGGTCGTGAGTACGACCCTCAGATGAGAATAATTAATGCTGCCAACGACGTCTTCGTAATGGGATATTGGCAAGATGAGCGGTACTTTCTTGAGTTTAGGGACGAAATTAGGGGCGAGTTTGTGCTGGCAGACTCCCTCTCGGCGGCGAATCGTAAGCTTGCTGCACAAATAAGTTCTTCCCCAAATCCAGTCGCGGTGCATGTGCGTCGACTTCATGAAGTGCCCAGCACCCCAAATGGAAAGCTAAACGGAAACAGTCAACAAAATGGCCGTTCACTTGGGCGGGATTACTATGTGTTGGCTACTAAAGAGCTCTCTACTTACGTAAAGAATCCTGCGTTTTTTGTGTTTTCCGACTATCCAAAATGGTCTCGCGAGAATATCGGTTTTGATGGAGCTACGACCTACCTAGAAAACGATAGGGGTCCAGACCATGAGGACATGATTCTCATGAGTCTTTGCCACCACCATGTAATCGCCAACAGTTCCTTCAGTTGGTGGGGCGCCTGGCTTGCGAATTACCCTGGACAAGTTGCTATTACGCCCAGAATGACCAGTTATATGCCCAATGTCCCAGCCCGATGGTTGCGCATGTAGTCGTAGCAAGTCGCCTGCCAACAGTTCGGTGGCGCTTGGAAACAACCTCTAAGGCGCCTCTATCCTATAATGCTCGTGGGTTCCGAATAACAATCCCAACGGACTTCCCGACCGGCGGCCAAGGGGCGCGCCGTAGAGCAGCGTTTTTTGCGGGGAGGGACAGTCGATGATGCGTCGTTTGTTCTGCGCCGGGCTGGTCCTGCTCGGATCCGCGACGGCTGCTTTCGCCCAGTACACTCAACAACGGCAGGACGACCTCGGGACAAGCCCGGGAATGAACGCGCCCGTGCAGCAGGTCTCGCCGCTGCAAACGCCTGCGGTGCAGCCGCCGACAATCACCAACAACCCCGACTACTCGCGACAGCCGATCTTTGTTCCGTCGCCGGGCCAGCTGCAGCAGCAAGGCACCCCCACCCCGGGACAGGCGCGCCCGCAGGCGCCGGGGCAGCCGCGCCAGAGCGCGACGGAGCAGCCGCGCCAGAGCGCGACGGAGCAGCGCGGCCGCGGCGCCTTCACCGCGCCGGGAGTCACGCGGGAGCTTACGGGCGAGCGCAACGAGTTCCAGGATTTCATCTGGGCGTCCACCGGCCAGGTGCTGCCGCTCTTCGGACAGAATCTCTTCGAGGCGCCTTCCACCTTCGCACCGGTCGAGAACATTCCCGTCACCCCGGATTACGTGATCGGGCCGGGCGACGAGCTGCTCGTCCGCGCCTGGGGCCAGATCGACGTGGACTACCGCGCGGTCGTGGACCGCACCGGCATGATCAACATCCCGCGCGTCGGCTCCGTTGCGGTCGCGGGCGTGCGCTACCAGGACCTCACCTCGCACCTGCGCACGGCGATCTCCCGCAACTTCCGCAATTTCGAGCTCCTGGTGTCGATGGGGCAGCTACGCTCGGTGCAGATCTTCGTCGTCGGCCACGCGCGGCGGCCCGGCGCCTACACCGTGAGCTCGCTCAGCACGCTGGTGAACGCGATCTTCTCCGCGGGCGGCCCCGCCCCGCACGGCTCGATGCGCGCCATCCAGCTCAAGCGCGGCAACAGCGTGGTGACGGAGCTCGACCTGTACGAGCTGCTCCTCGCGGGCGACAAATCCAGGGACGTGCCGCTCCTGCCCGGAGACGTCATCTACTTCCCGCCGGTCGGAGCGCTCGCCGCCGTCGCGGGCAGCGTCAACAACGCCGCGATTTTCGAGCTGAAAGGCCCGACCAACGTCGGCCGCCTGCTCGACCTGGCCGGCGGACTCACCACCACCGCGCAAGCGCGGCGCGCGACCCTCGAGCGCATCGACGAGCGCAAGACCCGCACGGTCGACCAGTTCGCGCTCGACTACGACGGCCTGAAGCACAACATCAAGGACGGCGACCTGGTGTCGGTGCTCGCCATCTCGCCGCGCTTCGAGAACGCGGTCACGCTGCGCGGCAACGTCGCCGAGCCGCTGCGCTACCCATGGCGCGAAGGCCTCAGGATCCGCGACCTGATCCCCGAAAAAGCCGCGCTCATCACCCCGGACTATTACCGCCGCCAGAACCTCGCCGTACGCTTTGAAACGGTCACCCAGGGCCAGCTCTCGGACAACGTCCGCAAGCTAAGCGACGAGATCAACTGGGACTACGCGGTCATCGAGCGGCTGAACCCGGCGGACCTTACGACCTCGCTCATCCCCTTCAACCTCGGCAAGGCGGTCCTCGAGAACGACCCGGCGAACAATCTTGCGCTCAAACCGGGCGATGTCGTCACCGTGTTCTCCAAGACCGACATCGGCGCTCCGGTGCAACGCCGTCCGATCGTGGTCAGCCTCGAAGGCGAGTTCAACTTCGCGGGTGTCTACCAGGGGATGGCCGGAGAAACGCTGCGCCAGCTCGTGACCCGCGTCGGCGGTGTCACACCGCAGGCTTATCTTTTCGGCGCCGAGTTGACCCGCGAGTCGACGCGCAAGAACCAGGAAGAACGCCTCAAGCAAGCCATCCTGCAGTTCGAGCAGGACCTCCAGCGCGCCGCCGCAACACGGGCCCGCAACGTAACGAGCGCGGAGGAAGCGGCATCGCTAAAGGCCGAGGCAGAGGCGCAGCAGGCCACTGTCGTCCGGTTGCGAACCCTCAAACCGACGGGACGCATCGTCCTGGAACTGCCGGAAAACCCGAGTACCGCAGACCTTCCCGACGTTGGGCTGGAGGACGGCGACCGTCTCTTGATTCCGCATCGGCCCGACATGGTCAGCGTGTTCGGCACCGTTTTCAACGAATCCTCGTTTCTCTACCGCCCGGAGAAGAACGTCTCCGACTACCTCGCCCAAGCGGGCGGTCCGCGCAAGGAGGCTGATGTACGAAGCATCTATGTTCTGAGAGCTGACGGTTCTGTAGTCAGCAAGCGCAGCACCGGCTTCCTTGTCAGCTCACTAGACCGTATGCGTCCGATGCCCGGCGACGCCATCGTGGTTCCGGAAGACTTGACACGAACCACTCTAACCAAGGACCTGAAGGACTGGACGCAGATCTTCTATCAATTCGGCCTCGGCGCCGCAGCGCTCAGAGTCATCGGCAGACCGTAGGAAACGGTAACTCGTAACCGCTAGCAATGGCTGACCAAGGACTTCCAAGCGCATCAGAGGCGCCAATCAGCCAGCAGGAAGCCGACGAGATCAGCCTCATCGATATCGCTCTCGTCCTCGCCGAGAACCTCCGCATCCTGATCCTTGTTCCAGTTGTGGCGGGGCTCGCAGCTCTGGGCATCAGCTTTCTTATACCGCCGACCTATACGGCGACGAGTCGCATTCTCCCTCCGGGGCAGCAGCAGAGCACATCTGCAGTGCTGGCGGCGCAACTCGGATCCCTTGCCGGACTTGTGGGCAGCGCAGCGGGAATCAAGAATCCAGCAGACCAGTACGTTGCGCTCTTGAAGAGCCGCAGTATTTACGATGCCATCATTCAGCGCTTCAACCTCAGGGAACTGTACAACGAGCGCTATATAGAGGACACCCGCAAGGAACTCGAAAAACGAACGAAGGTGTCCGCTGGGGTGAAAGACGGCATCATCTCGATCGACGTCGACGATCACGACCCGAAACGCGCAGCCGACATGGCGAACGCATTCGTCGAGGAACTTCGGAACCTGACGAATACGCTTGCGATCACCGAAGCGGCCCAGAGACGGCTCTTCTTCGAGGCCCAACTCAAGCAGACGAAAGACAACCTCACCAAATCCGAGCTCGCATTGCGAGGCAGCGGCATCGGCGAGGCGGCACTGAAAACGATGCCGCAGTCCGCGGTCGAAGCCCTTGCCCGGCTCAAGGCCCAGATCACCGCCCAGGAGATCAAGCTTGCCTCGATGCGCATGTTCATGACGGATTCCAACCCTCAATTCAGATTGGCAATACAGGAACTCGTGGCGCTGCGGACCGAACTATCGAAGGCGGAGCAGAGCGACACGGCGAAGGCTGCCGGCAACGGCGCGGAATACATCGCCAAGTACCGCGACTTCAAGTACCACGAGACGCTCTTCGAACTGATGGCTAAACAGTTCGAACTAGCCCGCCTCGACGAAGCGCGCGAGGGTGCCGTTATTCAGGTGGTGGACGCAGCACAGCCGCCTGAGCGGAAGTCAAAGCCCAAGAGAGCGTTGATTACAGCGATCACCGCCTTGGCGGTGTTTTTCGTGATGATGGTTTTTGTGCTCGTGCGCCGAACGTTCCAGAATATGGCTGGGGAACGCGAATCTGCTGAGAAACTCGGGCGCCTTCACCGTCTGCTCGGCCTGCCGCGCACGTAATCGTGGTTATCTATAAACCGCCAGAGGGCGGTCGGTCGCTTGATCATGTGAGCTGTCATCCCTGATGCCTCGCTCGTGCCTTGAAACAGGCTGGCACTCCATGGCATGACCAAAGCCAGCAACCTCACGCTCCTCGTCAACACGTCAGACAGCTTTGAAGATTGCTGGCAGCGCTTCTTCGACCTGCTTACACGTTATTGGCCTGGATGCTATGTGCCGATCCTGTTAAGTACCGAGTCCAAGGACCCAGGCGGGCCTGTGGCGAGTAGACGCCAGAAAGATCGAAACCATGATCCGCGCCATAGTTGCTCGTTGAGGTTGTTGAGGTGGTGGAGGCGGATCCGTGAATACGTGTGAATGTGCGGCGAGCGGTAGGCCGGCCATCAAATGTTAAGGGGCCTATGCCCCGCACGAACCTAGATCAGGGCCCCTCTTCAAGGTTACTAGCGCGTAATGCGCTTCTAAACCTCAGCACTCAATTTATCGTAGCAGTCGTGGCCATCCTCTTAGTACCGATCATCATTAGAGGGTTGGGCACAGATGGCTATGGACTGCTCGCTTTAGCCATGGTCGTTTTTGGCACCTTCAGCGTACTGGACCTAGGCTTGGGCCGTGCAACAACCAAGTATGTCGCCGAATATTTGAGTCAGAGTGAACTGCAAAAGCTTGCAGGAGTTGTCTGGGCATCACTAGTGATCCAGATCCTGCTGGGGTCAATAGCAGGATTCTTGCTCGCGATCCTTGCGCCTATCCTTGCAGGGAGGGTATTACAAGTTCCATACGACCGGATCGGCGACGCGACGGCAACGCTTTATGTTCTCGCCGCGTCAGGACCTATCGTCCTCGCTACTTCAACGTTGCGCGGAGCCCTAGAAGGGGCGCACCGTTTTGACTTGGTTAACTATGTAAAGATCTTTTTAAATCTTTCGACGTACGTTATCCCGCTTGCATTCATACAACAAGACTTTGTCTGGGCAATCGTTTTCTGGATGCTGATTGCGCGGCTCGTGGCGATGGCTGCTTTTCTCATTGGGTGCCTACACGTAATCCCTGCCTTGCGGCAGAAATTCTTGTTTAGCAAGGCTTCCCTCCTAGCCCTCTTTCGCTACTCCGGATGGGTGGCCGTTTCCAACGTCATCGTACCCTTTCTTGTCCAACTCGACCGGTTCCTCATTGCATCCTTAGTAACGTTGGGAGCAGTCACCTTCTATTCGGCACCATATGAATTGCTGTACGGATTATGGATTATTCCCGGCAGCATAACTGCGGTGCTATTTCCCGCCTTTAGTGGATTGCAAAGAGGAGACCAGAAAAGAGTAGCGGAGCTGGTTATCCGACCAATTAAATACATTTTGATCACCCTTGGGCCATTGGTATTGGTATTGATGGCTTTCTCTGAAGCGATCTTATTCTTCTGGCTCGGAGAGCCTTTCAGCGACAAAAGCAAGCATGTCCTACAGTTGCTCGCATTCGGAGTCCTAATCAATTCTTTGGCATGGGTTCCGACAAGCCTGGTCGGTGGGTTTGGCCGTCCGGACGTAACAACGAAGATCCATTTAGCACAATTGCCTCTTTATCTCGGGATAGCCTACCCATTAATCTCGAATTGGGGAGTTGTGGGTGCTGCAATCGCTTTTTGTCTACGAGTTACTTTCGAAGCTGTGCTTTTGTTTAACGCTTCAATGCGACTTGTGCCGCAGATTCGGGTACTAGTTCACGATGCTGGAATCTTAAGTGCTGTGAAATGCCTAATAATTTTCGCCTTTGTAGTATTTGGTGTCGGTCTGGTGACGACAAATCTAGTGTGGCAGTTATGTATCACCGGTGTGTCAGCAAGCGGTTTTGTATTTGCCGCTTGGACGAATGTTCTTGACGAAAATGACAAAAAGTGGATTGCCTCCTTCTTGCCGTCGCATCGACCGGCTGATAGTTGACAGCGGCTTATTTCCTCTCTTTGGGAGATCATCCCGGGAGCATTATGTTTGTATTTGGTAGATTTATTCGCAACGCTAAAGCGGCGATCACTTATCCAATCTGGTTATGCTCTGATAAGCCGGGACCGGATAATCATATATATAAGAGACGAAGAGTTGTTTCGATTGCCCACCGGTATTCGTGTGAGACTTTTATCGAGACAGGAACTTTCTACGGTCAAATGACTAATGCCGTTAAAAGGCATTTCAAGAACGTGCTATCTGTCGAGCTCTTTGAACCGCTCTATCGGCTGAACAAGACGTCATTCTCCGATTTTCCAAACATACATATTTACTTCGGAGACAGCGCCTCGGTACTTAAGGACATGCTGGAGCATGCTACCGGTCGCATCCTATTTTGGTTGGATGGCCATTACAGTGGTGGTACTACCGCCTGCGGTGATCAAGTAAGCCCGGTTCTCATGGAGCTCGATCAGATTAGAGAACATGCCAGGGCCGATCATTGCATTCTCATCGATGATGCAAGACTGTTCGGCTCCGAAGGTTATCCGACATTCGAGGCCACAAAGGCAAAGCTGCTTGCGATCAATCCACGCTATTTAATATCAGTGGACCATGACTGTATTGTCGCTGCATTGAGCGAGGTGCCATAACAATTCGCAGGAGGTCAGTTGAAGAAACGGCGTGTGACGTTTCTACGAAAAACGCGTTGTCTCGCCTGACTGAATGCAATATTGCGGCGTTTTAGGTCGGACTGATGAGAACTAAAATCCTAACGGTTGGAGCCGACGACAGTCCAGGTGGAGTAACGAGTTACGTCAATCTCTTGGCTTCGCTCTGTGACCCGAAGAAATTCGAATTTCACTCCACCGTAGCCCGGATAAATTCCAATGCGTCCTATCTGCACAGCTCCATTACCAAACATTTACTCCCCAGATCCTACTCATATTGCTCGTTCCCACTTCGGATAGCGCAACTAAGAAGAATACTAAGGGGGGAACGAATTACGTTATTGCACTTACATACGGCAAGAGCTGGTCTGCTGGGTTGTATCGCCGCGGCTGGACTACCAATTGCCAAAATTTATACGGGACACTCTTGGCGATTCGAGCAAAAAACGCGGTGGTTCGAAAGGTTTCGCTTTTTCTTATATGAAGCTTTCATATGTCATTCTGCAACGGTCGTGACTTTTGAAACCAATAGAGAGAAAAACTTCGGGATAAGGAAACGTCTCGTTCAGAGGCGAAAGGCGGTGGTGATAAACACCCGTATTGATTCAAGAGGTACAGATTGTAAGAATGGCGGCAATTCCGAAATAACAAGGTCTGCTTTCCACATACCAGCCAACGCGAAAGTAATCGGAAATATAGGTTATTTATCGGAAAGAAAGGATCCCATAGCCTTTGTATTGGCAGCCAAAAGGATATATGCCGAGATTCCCAATGCCCACTTTGTCTGGGTAGGTGACGGTGAATTAAGAAAAAGGATTGATCAATTGGTCCGTGAATCCGGCTTGGATTCACGATTTACAGTCACCGGGTTTAGACCTGCAGAGCAAGTTAGGCCGTTACTGAAGCTAATGGACGTACTCCTGTTCACCTCAAGAATGGAGGGTGTGCCGTTCACCGTGCTAGAAGCACAGTTGTGTGGTTTGCCGGTCGTTTCCTCTGCGTATCCAGGATGCGAGGAAATAATTCGACATGATGAGACGGGATACACCTTTCAGCTCGGCGATGACAAGCAGGCAGCTGACATGGTGGTAAGAATGCTTTCCGATCCTCAGCGCACAAGTCAATTAGTGGCCATGGCATTACGTTCTGCGACCGAAAATCACTCGGATCCCCGTAGGATGGCCCGCCAGTATGAGGACGTTTATCTCAGTTCCGTTGAGGCACTAGGATCCAAACGCTGAAGACACGGTGAGTTAAATTCGCGAAATTCATGGCATTGCTGCGTAAGTCCAGAAGGATGTGTTGCTTTACAAGATGACCGAGAGGATTCAACGCCCGTAGTGCAAAAACTCTTATCAAATTCTTCTGCAATGTAAGTGGCTCTCGGAATGTCGAGTAATTAGACATGAATGAATCGTCGAGCACGATTAAATCCGTCTTGATTGCCGGGATGGCTGTGGCAGTAATCGGATTTACCTGGCGAATGGCAGTTGTTGAGGGAACTGAGCTCGGATTAGCGCTGTGCGTAGTGGGGGTGGTTTCGTTTTTCTGTTTATGGAGCAGAAAAGTCTTCACTATTTTCGCCTGTTGCGCACTCGCATCCCTCAATTTGAATCTCCTTGGAATCGATCCCGGTGACGTTCTCATTCCAAGTCTCCTATTCATGGGAATCATTCTGGGCCACCTCAATATCCGATTACTGAGATTTCCATCGCTATTCAAAATTATTTTTGCAGCATTTTGTTTCTTCTACTCAATTTCGATAATTGACGGAAATTTTGTCCCAGCCTCTGTAGGGCATTTAGTTCTGAACATCGCATTTCTTTGTTTCCTAAAGCTGTACGTGGATTCGGCAGAGAAGATGAGACACGTCCTGATCTCACTCCTGGTCGGAGCTGGTCTGACTTCAATTCTCGCGATAGCAGCAATTGTCGGCATTTGGGTCCCAGGCGGTATGTTCTTCGAGACTGTTCGTGATTTTCGCTATATGTCATTGCTCGGGGAACCCAATATTCTGGCACTCCTTACCGTAATGCTTGCCCTTTGGCTCTTGGACGAATTACTGGACCCCAAACTTTTGGATGTCCCGCGCTGGATGACGGCGGCACTACTGATACTCGTGCTGGCACAAATTGGACTCACACTGTCCAGATCCGGTTGGTTAAACCTTATGGTCGGCCTCTTCTGTTACGTAGTTTGGGATGTGTACAAGGGTCGAATTAAAAGAGCGTTTTGGGTTGGTTCAGCGGTAATTAGTGTTCTGTCGGCGTCCATAGGACTACTGTTCGCCATGGAAGCCGAAGATGTTCTGCTCGGCCGAATTGAGTCCTTCGCATTTCAAGAATCCATAGGTGAACAGGAGCGTTTTAGTCTCGCTTATACAAAAAATGCCATCGATTTAGCTTTTGACCATCCCTTTGGGGTCGGTGCGGGATTAACAGGACAAACGCTCGGCCAAGTGTCAATCGATGGGATGTTTCTTGGCGCACATAATTCTTACGTTCAAATACTGTCCGATAACGGCTGGGGGCCGTTCTTCGCGTTGTTAGCGATGCTTGCTTACATAGGCTTTTCGCTCATTGCGAGAATGAAACATGAGGAAACAAAATTTGGTCTGTCTTATCAGTTCTTAATTTCCGGCTTAGCGGGTCTTGCCGCCGACGGGATGTTTCACGATTTGATGGAATGGAACGTCGCTTGGATTTTGCCTGCACTTGCAACCATCGTGTTATGGCCTAGGTTCGTACCTGCGCGCCTACAAATCGCTCACCGAGGCCCAGGAGTCGTACCGTCAGTCGCTACACGCTTATCGGACCAAGGCGCGCCTCAACAAGCCAGCAACCTGTTTAGGCCGCGGCCGTCAAATACCCCAAAACCGTAGTAGGGAGGTGCTTGACTAACTGGACGCAAATCTTACGAAGGGTCGCGACGAATCCGACCCAAAGGTCGCAGTACTTGTCGCAGGAAGCTACGACCATTGCTACACGCCCACGCCCAACATCGACTAGCTTCGCGACATGTTAACTCGGCGCTGTCCACTAGCGCGTATGCGCCGTATCGCCTGATAGGCTGCCCTACGAAACAAGACAGGCAGCATTCTTATGAAGAAACGCATTACGGAATTTACGGTGAACTCTAACGGATTCGTGAAACCCAGCCGCAGCATTTCACGCTGGAAGCGCAGCTCGTTTAGCGCGTAGCTTAGACCTCCTCTTCGCAGGATCTGGTGTTCGCCAGCCCGGGCATTCACGAGATATTCCGGGATATTTGCGAGCCTTGAGCCGTTGAGCAATAACCTTATCCAAAGGTAATAGTCCTCAAATCCGTGGAATGTTACGTATCCCCCAGCCGCCAACACGCTAGCCCTTCGAAACATCACTGTCATGTGATTCAGTGGATTTCGCTGTTTAGCGAATCTCGCCATGTCTATTGGATCAGTAGGCACAATGCGGTGTGCGTAAATTTGGGTTTCGTCGTGTTCGAATTCGGCGATCCACGAGCCGACCACATCCACATCGCGGTGAAGTTGAAGAAACCGAAGTTGTTTTTCGCATCGCGACGGCGCGGCAATATCGTCCGAGTCCATCCTGGCTACTATTGGAAAGGAGCACCTTTGAAGGCCCGCTTGGAGGGCGTCACCTAGGCCGACATTGCGTTCGAGTTGGATTACGACAAGCCGAAATCCGCTCTTCTGTTGTTGCATGTTAATGAATCTGTCCATCTCAAGAGTGACCGGCCCATCTTTGACGATTACGATTTCACTAGGCGGACAGGTTTGCCTATAAATACTGTCCAAGGCCTCATTCAAAAAATCGGGCCTGCATCGCAAGTACACCGAAATGAGGAGCGAATACTGTTCCATAGGCTTTCCTTGAGTCTGCGCTCGATATTACGTTTGGCGCGAAACCGCAATTTTCCTCGGGCCTCTGAAGCCCGCTTTAAACTTGTACGCCGTACCGGGCGCTCCGGCCGCGGCGACAGCACTACATATTATTCGAAAACAATAGCGCACAGTTCGCTAGGTAACTGAGCGATACCACCGCGGGCGAAAAAAAGACATTTATTTGACCGCTGCAGACAAGGTTTGGCGGAATTCTCCTAAGCAATGCCCAAGAAGCAAAGGACCCTACTGCTTACAGGCGCAAGCGGCTTCGTCGGTCGTAATGTATGCGCTAAAGCGGTCGCGGACGGTTGGCGAGTTCAGGCGCTGGTTCGGGATGCCAAGCGTCTGCCGCCGGGCGTAACGGCAATAATCGTCCCAGATCTGTCCGTGCCATCGAAGGAATTGTCTCTGGCGTGGGACGAGGCGGTCCGCAATTGCCTAGTCGAACAAACGGCGGTCATTCACTTGGCTGGCCGCGCGCACATAATTCATGACGTGCAGGGAAATGGGGCTGCCGAGTTTCACCGACATAACGTGGTAAGTGCAGTTCTGGCGAGACAAGAATCTTTTTCGCGAGGGGTAAGGCGATTTATATTTGTGAGTTCGATCGGTGCTGTAACGGGTGGTTCCAGCGATGCCGCGGTAGACGAAAATTTTCCGGCGCACCCAACATCGCCTTATGGACGGTCAAAGCTTGAGGCTGAACGAGCGCTTCTAGCACTGAACCTCCCGGGCTTGGTGATTGTGCGGCCTCCCTTGGTGTACGGACCCGGCGCACCCGGAAATATTCGACGGCTTGCCCAGCTGGTAAGGAGCGGAATACCGCTACCTTTCGGCAGGATCCAGAATCGGCGGAGCCTGATTCATGTCGCCAACTTGGCTGAGGTCTTATTGTTATGCTGCGAGCATGAGCGCGCGGCCGGGCGCGTATTCCATGTGCGCGACTATGCCGACTTCTCGACTATAGACCTTCTCGAAAAAGCAGCAGATCGTCTCGGGAGGAGACTACGTCTTTTCTCTGTTCCTCTTTGGTCACTCAGATTTCTTATGAAACTTCTGGGGCAAGCCGACGCCTTCGAAAGAATCACGGGCTCTTTGCAAGTGGACGACCGCCTAATTCGGCAACACCTCGGCTGGCATCCAACCCAGCATCCTTTCGAGATATGACGGCAGCATCGCTCATTCTCCTTTGTTTCGTACTTTCATTAGCGGGGAGCGATCTCGTACGTCGATACGCTGTTTCCCATGGCGTTATTGATATCCCTAACGCGCGTGCTTCGCATGTGGTACCGACGCCTCGAGGTGGCGGCGTGGCGATTGTAGTTGCGTTCACCGTTTGTTCAATAGCATTTATTGCATTAGGAGACGCACCAAATTGGCTGGCTAGCATTCTAGGACCGGGGCTGCTTATCGCGGCAGTGGGTGCGCTAGACGATCGTTTCGGCCTCCCACCTAGCATCCGGCTCATTGTTCACTTCGCGACTGCCGCTTGGGCGCTGTGGGCGGTTAATGGCTTAGCACCAATTGAGTTCGGGGACTCCGTTGTCGACTTAGGTTTGCTTGGCAATGTCCTCGCCGTAGTTGGCTTGGTATGGTCTCTGAATTTGTTCAATTTTATGGACGGCATCGATGGCATCGCCTCTGTGGAGACCATTACAGTTTGCTTAGCAGGCGCGTGTTTGTCGTACTTAAAGAGCGGCCTGGTCGATTGGATTCCGCCCATGTTACTCACCGCCGCTGCGGCCGGGTTTCTTGTTCGAAACTTCCCTCCAGCAAGAATCTTCATGGGGGACGCCGGCAGCTGCTTCCTTGGGTTTGCAATCGGCCTTTTTTGCATTATTTCGGGGCATCAACATTCGAGCTTCCTTTGGATGTGGCTCATCCTGCTCGGAGGCTTCGTAACCGATGCAACCGTCACGTTAATTCGCCGCGCAATTCGTAGAGAACGCATTTGGGGCGCGCACCGATCGCATGCCTATCAACACGCCGCGATTGTTCTACGGTCGCACAGGACAGTAACCCTTGGAGTCGGCCTAATAAACATTCTTTGGCTTTTTCCAATCGCGGCGGCTGTAGTATTTGAGAAAATCCCCGGCACGCTTGGATCCCTAATGGCCTATGTGCCGTTGGTGGTGCTTGCAATCTATTTGAATGCTGGAGGAGCAGAAACGTCTCGCAAGCATTCAGACGCGAGCTGAATAGCCAGTACCCAATTCGGGCGTTACGGTGGTAACTTGAGAATCCTCCTGAGGACGCTCATGGCGCCTTTTGTCAAACGGTGTAAATAAATCAGCCGAGCCGATCGAAAGCAGGCTTTGGCCACCTTTAGGCTCGCATCCATGGCATCATTTGCCTGAAATGAGCAGTCAAGAGGGGGGCTGCTTATGGTCTCGCAACTCATCAAACTACCGCGCGTTGTAAAAACGACAATACTTGTCGGCGTCGATGCGGCGCTTGCGGGGTGCGCATTCTGGCTTGCGACGGTTATTCGTGCAGGCGGACTGCCCGAAATGCCGCCTCATTCTGTAGTTATGGGCACGCTCCTCGCTATGGTGGTGACAGCGATGATATGTGTCGCCATTGGGTTGTATCGGCCAGTTGTTCACCTTCATATTCCGCTTTTGTCCGTGCGGGCTGGCTTGGCGGGCGCGCTCGCCGGTGCGGCGATTGGAGGTATCGCTTGGCTAGGCGGTGCGACGGACTCGCACGCAATCGGCTACGGTGTGGTGTTCGCTCTCGTCCTCTTCTGTTTGCTGGTTTGGAGTCGGCATGCGGCGCGGTGGTTGCTTGGCACTGCACAGTTGAAAGAGGCCACTCCGGTGGCCATATATGGTGCTGGCACTGCGGGTCGTCAATTAGCGGCCCTGCTAAGAGGAGGGCGGGATTTCAGATCGACCGTATTTCTCGACGACGATCGCTCGCTGCAAGGAAGGATGGTTGAAGATCTTCCCGTCATTAGCCCGCACGATCCAAAACTACACGAGCGATTGCGAAGGCGGGGCATTCGGGAAATTTTGCTTGCCATTCCCTCAGCCGGTCCCAGTAGGCGACGGGAGATCCTAGAGGTGTTGAGCCGCCTCCCGTTTCCGATCCATGTGCGCACCGTACCGCCACTGAATGACATCGTCTCCGGGCGTTCATCCGGACTTAAGCAGTTGCGCGAAATCTGCGCGGAGGACCTGCTAGGTAGAGATCCGGTCGAAGCGCGGCCTGGTCTGCTGGACAAGTGCACCAGGAAGAAAGTGGTCATGGTCACCGGCGGCGGCGGGTCAATTGGCGCGGAGCTTTGCCGCCAGGTGCTCGGACTGCAACCTGCGCACTTGATCGTTTTAGACAGTAGCGAGCTTGCTCTTTACCAGATCGAGCAGGAATTGAGCGCGTCGCATGCCAAGAGCAAGGCGTCGTCTGAGTTGAACTTCGTGCTCGGTTCGGTAACTGATGCGCCACTTGTCGATTCATTACTGACCCGCTTTAAGGTCGATACCGTCTACCATGCGGCGGCGTATAAGCATGTACCGCTAGTTGAGATCAATGCTGCTGAGGGACTCCGTAACAACGTACTCGGTACCTGGTACGTCGCGCGGGGGTCCGCGCAGGCGGACGTCAGCAACTTCATTTTGATCTCGTCCGATAAGGCCGTTCGACCGACCAACGTAATGGGTGCGAGCAAGCGCATGGCTGAGTTAGTTATCCAGATGATGGCTCAGCGCCGTTCGCGAACAACCTTTTCGATGGTTCGCTTCGGGAATGTCCTCGACTCTTCGGGATCCGTAGTACCGCTCTTTCGCCGTCAAATTGAGTGCGGTGGCCCCATCACTCTGACGCATCCTGAAGTCACCCGTTATTTCATGACCATTCAGGAAGCCGTCCAGCTCGTGATTCAGGCCGGTGGCATGGCGACCGGGGGAGAGGTATATCTTCTCGACATGGGAGAGCCCGTAAAGATTGCGGACCTGGCTCGAAAAATGGTTCAGCTGAGCGGGCGGCTGCTGCGCGACTCCAGCAATCCGCATGGCGAGATCGCTATCGACGTGGTCGGCCTGCGACCCGGCGAAAAACTGTACGAGGAACTCCTGATTAGCGGCGAGGCGGAGGGGACAATCCACCCTCGCATCTGCCGGGTCCGCGAGGAAGACGTTAACCACACCGCACTAGAGGCGGAGTTGCGGCAGCTCGAATTGTCGTTCCGAGAACATCCTCATCAAATTGACTCTCGGCGGATACTTGCAAAGTGGGTAAACGGCTACTCCGTTCAGCCTCCGACCGGGTCGACGCTTCAATTGGTTGAGGTTCGGGAGCGCGGAGTTGAGCGTGGTCGTACGAAAGGGGCGGAGATTTGAAATTTTTTCACCGGCTCTTCCAAAGGATAGCCGCATTCTTTTAATAGACACCGCAGACAGAATCGCGGAATAATCCAGTAGCTCGCGCTCGCAAGGGGCGTCCGCGGGCGTCCTGGGAGGGAGATAACAATGAATGCAGTACGACGGGCGATCGGTCCCGCAATTTTAGCGTTTGCGATCCTGGCGTTGTTCTCGGCGACAAGCGCCTTCGCTGCGGCCGTCGTCCAATCGCTGAATGGCGACGTTCGCGCGGGCCCGGTAGGCCGACCGACGGCACCCATAGCGCTGGACCAGCGCTTGATGCCGGGGACGGCGGTGATGACCGGCCCGGGTAGCCAGGCCATCCTGCGCTTCGACGATGGGCAGCAAGTCGTCCTCGACGAGAACACCGAGTTCCGCATTGTCGATTTCCGCTATGTAGAAGCGGATCCGAGGATGGACCGCACGGTGTTCGACCTGCTCAAAGGCGCGCTTCGAATGCTGTCGGGCGCGATAGGGGCGCGCAATCGGTCGGCCGTCGCACTGCGCACACCCCAGGCAACGATCGGCATCCGGGGCACGGACTTCATGGTGGCGATCGTCAATCCGGCGTACATCTCGGTGCTTGAAGGTGCGGTCGCCGCGACGAACGCGGCGGGAACGGTTGCGTTCGGAGCCGGGTCAATCGGCTCGATCGCTTCTTCCGCCTCGCTCCCTGCTGCGATTCCGGCTTCGGCGCTGCCCGCGGCCGCTTCGGCGGCGTTCAGCGACTTGAGCGCGGCGGCGGTTGTCGGCGCCGCAACGACCGCCGGCGGCGCGGCGGCGGGAGCGGGCGAGGCAACCGGCGCGGCTGCCGGCGTAAGCGCAGGGACAGCGGTAGGCATCGGCGCCGCCGCGATCGGGGCGGCGATCATCATCAACAACAACCACTCCACGTCGACCACCCATCACTAACCGGGAATGCACGCAACAAAAGGCCCCTTCGCGGGGCCTTTCTTTTTGGGGCGAGAGCGCGCATTGCTGTTCGCCGCCCTGCTGCTCGCGGTCTCACCCGCGCTTGCCGATGAGCCGAGCGTCACCGGCCAGACCGGGCTCATCAGCATGCCCGACGCGCGCTTCGCGCCGGAAGGAAGCTGGCGTACCGGCTTGAGCTTCATGCGGCCGTACCAGTCGATCTGGTCCGGCGTCACCATTTTTCCCTGGCTCGAGACTTCGTTCCGCTACACGCGCATTTACCACGTGCCGGGTTTCCCCGGGCGTCCGAACGAACACTTTGGCGACTTCAAGGACAAGGCGTTCGACGCGAAGCTGCTGGTGCTTCCTGAGCGCGGAATCTGGCCCGGGATCGCCGCAGGCGCACAGGATATCGCGGGCGGCACCGGGATCTTTCGCGCGCCGTATGCCGTCGCGTCAAAACGCTTCGGAGAGCTGGATCTCAGCGCTGGCTATGGCGGCAGGCGCATTGACGGCGTCTTCGGCGGCGTGCGCTGGTCGCCGGCCGCCGCGTCCAACTGGAGCCTGGTGGCCGAGTACGACGCGTTCAACTACAAGCGGGATCCCTTCAGCGAGTTGTCCGGCGCGGCTTCCTACAAGAAAGAGCCGGCCGTGGGCGTCGAGTACCACCGGGAATGGTTCGGCGTGAAGGCGTTCTCTTCCCACGGGCATCTGGGCTTCAACACCTACATCAATGTTGCGCTCGAGCAGCGCGAATTCGTGCCCAAGCTCGACGAGCCGGCGCCTTACACCAGGATAAATCCACGGCCCACGGAGGCGCAATGGGAGGAGGACAGCACGCATCGCGCGCGCCTCGCCCGGGCGCTGGTGGAGCAGGACTTTCGCGACATAAGAATCGGCTACAGCAACGGCCGGCTCGACGCGACGCTGACCAACACGCGCATCTCCTCGATGCCGCGCGCGGTCGGGCGCGCGGCGCGCACGCTGCTTTCGTTCGCGCCGCTGGAAGTGCGCGAGATCCGCATCACTTACGAGTACGGCACGCTGCCGCTTGCCACCTACACCTTCATCAACGTGCCGCTCCTGCAGCGCTACTTCAACGGCATGGCCTCGCGCGACCGGCTCGCCCCGTACGTGGCGATCCAGTACGCGCGGCCGGAGGAAGCGCGCGAGCAGGCCGACCGCGGCGAAACTCTGACGGCCTTCGAGGAGCCGCTGCCGCAGAGCATCGCGGCGTCGCGCGAGGGCCTGGACATCGTCGGGGTGCGCGGCACCAACATTCTCGGCGGCCGGGGGTGGCTGCATCCGGGCATTTCCACCTACCTCAACGATCCGAGCGGCGCGTTCAAGCTCGAGCTCGACGCCGTCGGCAATTACGACCGCTACCTCGGCCGTCAGACGTTCCTCCAGGCGGAAGCCCGGCTCGTGGTCTACGAGAACGTGAGCGACGTGACGCAGCCTTCGAACAGCCTGCTGCCGCACGTGCGCACCGACATCGCGGAGTACAAGCGCGCAGCCAAGTTCAAGCTCACACGCCTGCAGGTGAACAAGTTCTCGCAGCCCGCGGAGCGCGTGTACGGCCGGCTCTCGGCCGGCATCTACGAGGAGATGTACAGCGGCTTCGGCGGCCAGGTGCTCTATCTGCCGCGGGACGGCGGCTGGGGCGTGGACTTCGACGCGAACTGGCTCAAGCAGCGCGACTTCGAGGGGTGGTTCGGCTACCGGCCCTATTCGACCGTGACCGCCATCGGCTCGCTCAACTATCGCTTGTCCAAAGGCCTCACCGCGACGTTGCGGACGGGGCGTTTCCTCGCCAAGGACGAAGGCGTGCGCGCGGAGATGAAGCGGCGCTTTGCCTCGGGCTTCGAGGTCGGCGCGTGGTACTCGGTGACCAACGGCAACGACATCACGACGCCCGGCTCGCCTTCGAGCCCGTACCACGACAAGGGCATCTTCATGGCGATCCCGATCGAGCCCCTGCTCACGCGCGACACCCAAGGTGCGGGTGTACTCGCGCTCGCGCCGTGGACCCGCGACGTCGGGCAGATGGTCAATTCGCCGGGCGATCTCTTCAGCATCCTCGAGCGGCCGCTGGTGCAGATGCACGATCGCGACGGCCTAGTGCGCTTCGGCGACCGCGACGACGACTACGCCCTGCCCTCGCTCGGCACGGGGCGCGACCGCATCTGGCCCGATCTCGTGGCCGACGACTTCTTCAGCGCCGGCCCTGTCGCCGGCCAGATCGACTGGATGCGAACCGCGCTCCTCGGCGGCGGGCTCATTCTCGGCTCGGCGGCGCTCGACAACCGCGCCTTCCGCTTCGCCGACCGCCACAAGGATTCGCGCGTGGTGAAGGAAGGCGTGCGCGTGGGCAATGCGTTGCCCATCGCCGCGCTGGGCCTGTCGGGCTTGTTCGCGCTCGACGATTCGCGTCCGCGGCTGGCGAACGCCGGCGTCGCCGCGCTCGAGGCGGGCGCGCTGGCCTTCGTCGGTGTCGAGGGGTTGAAGTACGCGGTAGGCCGGGCGCGGCCGGCCGCCGGTCTGGGCCGGAGCGAATTCGAGACCCGCAGCTCGGAGGACCGCTTCCATTCATTCCCGTCGCGGCATACTGCGCTCATGTGGGCGGCGGTCACGCCTTACGCGAAGGAGTTCGGCATGCCCTGGCTGTACGGCGCCGCCGCGATCACCAACGCCGCGCGCGTCGGCAGCCGCGAGCATTGGCTCTCCGACACGGTGGGCGGATCGGTCATCGGCTATGCCCTGGGCAGCCTGGCCTGGGAGGCGCGGCGCGAGTCCGCGCGCGACAAGAGCGCGCCGAAGCTTGCGGTCGGGCCGGGCGGCGCTGCGCTCGCTTGGGAGCTGCCGTGAGCAAAATCGGGGTCAGAGCCCGATTTCCTCAAAATCGCCTGCCGGCAATTTTGCGCGGCGGAAATCGGGCTCTGACCCCGATTTTGCTGGCCGCGATTTTGCTGGCCGGCTCGGTGCACGCGCAGGAGTGCCGGGTGCTCGATCCTGAATTGCAGGCGAGCTACGCCGGCCCCTGCGTCAACGGGCTCGCGGAAGGTTACGGCAGCGCGGCCGGCACCGCCGAGTACCGCGGCGAGCTCAAGGCGGGCCGCAAGCACGGCAAAGGCGTGAAGACCTGGGCGAACGGCGATCGTTACGAAGGCGGGTTCGTCGAGGACCGCAAGGAAGGCCTGGGCATCTACACGTTCGGCCGCGGCCCCTGGCTGGGCGAGCGCTATGAAGGCAGCTTCCTCAACGATCGGCGCCATGGCTTCGGCGTCTATCGTTGGGCGAGCGGCGACGCGTATGCGGGGCCCTGGGAGCGCGACATCGCGATCGGATCGCCCACGCCGATGATGCGAGCGCGCACGAAATTCGAGCAGGAGGCGCGCGCGGCGGTCGCCAGGGAAGGCCAGAAGGTGTGCCGCGAGATGCCGGTGGGTATTGCGCTGCGCGATTGGGTCCGTGGCGTGGTGGTCGCCGTAGCGCCCGACAAAGTAGCGGTGCGCATCGACGATGCCGGGCAGTACGCGCACGTCCTGGCCAATGCCGAAGCGCGGCAAGGCGACGTGGTCTGGGACGCTCCTCAGGCCTGGACGCCGTGCTGGTAGCCCGCAAGATCAAGGGCGCGATCATCGCGCTGGTCCTGATCGGCGCCGGCGCCTGGCTTGCGCATCTTCATGTCGTCAGCCAGGCCTATCACCCGGTGGTGCGGGTGAACGCTCCGGAGGGCCTGAGCTATGTCGCGGTGCTCGACCCGACCAGCGAGCGCCAGGCCTGCGGCGCCGCCAACGAACGTTTTTTGCGCCCGGTGAAGGAAGGCTGCAAGAAGTGCGAGGTGGCGTATGCGCGCTGCGAGCGGCGTCTCGAGCCTCTGGAGCAGGATTTGTACGACGGCAAGGCCATCGGATACCACCGCGTCTACGCGCCGGGCGTCCGCGTAGCGATTCTGGGGCCTGCGAGCGCGGCGAAGGCCACCTGCGAGTTTCTTGCCGCCGACATGATGAAGCGGGGCATGCCTTCGGCGGCTTGCCTCAACCCGATGCCGGGCGCGCCGAGAGTGGAAAACAAAAAAGCCCCGTGAGCGGGGCTTTTTGCTGGTCCGCCGCAGCGGACGATGATGCTTAGTGGTTCGTCGTGGACTTGGTCTGATGGTTGGCAACGACTGCCGCGGCTACGACTCCCGCTGCGATCAGCGCGGCCGTGCCTCCCGACACGGTTGCCGCTCCGCCAGCCGCCCCTGCGGTCGTTGAGGCGCCCGTCGCGGCAGCGCCGCTTGCTGGCGCGCTGTCCGAGGGCGGCGCTGCTTGCGCGACTTGCGCCGACGGCGTTGCGGCTTGCGCAACGACAGGCTTGGCTGCTGCGGGACTTGGGCTCGGAGCTGCGCTCTGCGCCCACACCGAGCTGCACGCAAGCAAAGCGAACGATCCGACTAAAGCTTTGATCGACCTCGAGCTCATGTTCTCCTCCTCTTGATGCGGTGCGACTGCCTTGCAGTGCCGTTTGCGGGGATCGAGGGGTAGTCGCCATGTACCCTACGGTACGAAGGCTATCGGGGAAATCCCCAGATGGCAATAGATTACTCATGGAAAATAGGGGTCTAGGTCAACGGAATTTTGGAGAAAATAGGTTGTATTGCAATCCCCTATCCGTGGGAGCACCCCACCCATGATCGTGACCGCGCCCGCCCGTAGTGCACCGCAAAAAAATGCGACGAAACCTGTTCTCGAGTACCAGAGTGGCTTCGGCAATCATCACAGCACCGAAGCCGTTCCCGGCGCCCTGCCGATTGGCCAGAATGCGCCCCAGCACGCGCCTAAAGGCTTGTATTCCGAAGTACTTTCCGGCAGCGCGTTCACCGCGCCGCGGGCGGAAAACCTGTCGACCTGGATGTACAAGCTGCGGCCATCGGCGATGCACGCACCGTTCCGGCACATCGGCAATGGCCTGGTGCGCTCGGGGCCCTTCGACGAGGCGGAGACGCCGCCCAACCGCCTGCGCTGGAACCCGTTCCCCATCCCGGAGGCGCCGGCCGATTTCCTGGACGGGCTGGTGACCCTCGCGGGAAGCGGCGAGCCCGCGGCGCAGGCCGGAGTCGCGGTGCACGTCTATCGCGCCAACCGCTCGATGAGCGAGCGCTACTTCGTGAACTCCGACGGCGAGCTGATGTTCGTGCCGCAGCTCGGCGAGCTGCTGCTGTTTACCGAGCTGGGGAAACTCACCGTAGCTCCGGGCGAGATCGCGGTGGTGCCGCGCGGCATGAAGTTCAAGGTCGAGCTGCTCGAGAAGCAAGCGCGCGGTTACCTGTGCGAGAACTACGGCGCGCCGTTCCGACTGCCCGAGCTCGGGCCGATCGGCGCGCAGGGCCTCGCGCAGCCGCGCGATTTCCTCGCGCCGGTCGCGGCATTCGAGGACAAGGACGGCAAGTGCGAGGTCGTCAACAAATTCATGGGCGGCTTGTGGGCCGCGGAATGGAATCGCTCGCCGCTCGACGTCGTCGCGTGGCACGGGCGCTATGCGCCATACAAGTACGATCTCGCGCGCTTCATGACGATCAACTCCGTGAGCTTCGATCACGCCGATCCGTCGATCTTCACCGTCCTGACCTCGCCTTCAGGCCAACCGGGCGTGGCGAATTGCGACTTCGTCATCTTCCCGCCGCGCTGGCAGGTGGCCGAGCACACCTTCCGCCCGCCGTGGTTCCATCGCAACGTGATGAGCGAGCTGATGGGCCTGGTGCACGGCGTGTACGACGCCAAGGCCGAAGGCTTCCTGCCCGGCGGCGTTTCGATCCATAACTGCATGTCGGCGCACGGGCCCGACGCGGCGACCTTCGACAAGGCCTCGGCGGCCGAGCTCAAGCCGCAGAAAATCGAGAACACGCTCGCGTTCATGTGGGAGTCGCGCTACGTGTTCCGGCCCACCCAGTTCGCCTTGAGCGCGCCCGAGCTGCAGAAGGACTACGACTCGGTCTGGGACGGCTTCAAGAAGCTCCACAAATGACCCGAAAATCGGGGTCAGAGCCCGATTCCAATTTTCGCGAATGCGCTGCGCGAACTTGATCGGGTCACCCAAACCGCGTAGCCTTTTTCCTCATGCCCCAATCTTTTATCTCCCGTTCGCCCGACATCATGGGCGGAACGCCGGTATTTGCCGGAACTCGCGTTCCCATTCAAACGCTTCTCGACTATTTGGAAGGCGGTGAGACGATCGACGCGTTTCTCGAAGGCTTTCCGACCGTGACCCGAGAACAGGTCATCGCCTTCTTGGAAGAAGCCAAAGCGCGGATGGTGGCAACTGACGCGTGAGGATTCTTCTCGACGAGTGCGTTGATCGTCGACTCGCGCGAGAACTCGCAGGACACGAGGTAAGCACGGTCCCCGAGCAGGGATGGGCCGGGGTTCAAAACGGCGAACTGCTCGCCATGGCCGAAAAGCAATTTGACGTGTTCCTGACCGTGGACAGGAACCTATCGTTTCAACAGCCGTTACCGCAATTCAAAATTGCCGTTGTCGTAATGCGTGCGCGGACCAATCGCCTGCGGGACCTGCTGCCCATTGTCCCGCGCCTCCTCGGCGCATTGCCTCACGTAAAACGCGGTGAAGTGATGTGGATCGACAACTAGATGCTGGACCGCACCGCATTGGATAAGTCCGGGCTCTGACCCCGATTTTTATGAAGCTCGACGAGACGCACGATCCGGCGCTGAAGAGCTGGGTCGAGTCGGCGAACGCGCCGGGCTGCGAGTTTCCGATCCAGAACCTGCCGTTCGGCATCTTCAAGCGGAAAAATTCA
>DATNMK010000001.1:0-26978 GCA_035602335.1 Burkholderiales bacterium | reverse complement strand
CGGCGTCGAGCAGCTCGAACGCCCGGGCGATGTCGCGCCCGGGGTAGCGGCGCAGCCACGCCTTGAGCGGCGGGACATACCCCAGGCGGCCGCACAACAGGTTCTCCATCACGCTCAGGCGCTCGACCAGGTTGTATTCCTGGAACACCATGCCGATACGCCGGCGTGCGCTGCGCAGTTCGCTGCGCGACAACGACACCAGATTTTTTCCCTCGAAAATCACTTCGCCGGCGGTCGGCTCGACCAGCCGGTTGATGCAGCGGATGAGGGTCGACTTGCCGGTGCCCGAAGGGCCGATGACGGCGGTGATGCCGCGCGCTGCGAAATCGAGATCGATGCCGCGCAGCACCGGCTTGCCGGGGACGTACTCCTTGACGAGTCCCCGGACCGACAGCGCCGCGCTCACGCTATTTCTTGCCCTTCGCGCCCGCTTCGGCTTCCTTTTTGGCGAGCGCGTCGAACGCCGCCTTGCTGAATTTCTCGCCGCTGCCTTCGGCGACCTGCCGCACCAGGGCCCAGTGCTCCTTGTAGTTGATCGGGAAGAAGCGGTCGGCGCCGTCGAACGCCTTCTGCATCTCGGCAGGGAAGCGGTAATCGTAGAAGCATTTCAGCAGGGTGTCGCGCAGCTTCGGCTCCAAGTCGTGCGCGTACGCAAACGACGACGTCGGGAACGTCTGGCTGCGATAGATGATGCGGAAATCCTCGGCCTTCACCTGCCCGCGATCGATCATGCGCTTGAACACGTCGGAGGCGACGGGACCGCCGTCGAAGTCCCCCGAAAGCACGCCCATGACTGTCTGATCGTGCTTGCCTGAATAGAGCACCTTGTAATCCTTGTCGGGAGCGAGGCCTTCCTTAGGAAACAGCACGCGTGGCGCCAGGTTGCCGGAGTTGGACGAAGGCTGGACATGGGCCACCTTCTTGCCCTTCAGATCGGCGAGCTTCTGATAGGGGCTGTCCTTCTTCACCACGAAGATCAGCTGGTAGCCCTGCCATTCCTTCGCGTTGCCCTTGACCGCGAAAGGCACGGCACCGGCGAGGTTGACGGCGAAATTAGTCGGGCCGGTGGAGAAGCCGCCGACGTGCAGGCGGCCCGAGCGCATCGCCTCGATTTCCGCCGCGTTCGACTGCACCTGGTAGAACACCACGCGCTTGCCGGTGCACTTCGACAGGTAGTCGGTAAAAGGCCTGAAGACGTTCTCGTACACCGCCGGATCCTCCACCGGGGTGTAGGTGAATACCAGTGTCGAGGGGTTGCGAAGCTTTTTCGGATCCTTCGGCGGATCGGCGACGAGGTCCTTGTTCTCGTCGCAATAGAGCACGTCGAGCTCGCCACGGTTCGAGCAGCTCTCCTGAGCGAGCGCCTGCCCGGCGGCGAGGGCGAGCGCGATCGCAATGCATCCGCCTGCAAGCGGTTTCATGGTGCGTTCTCCTCCGGAAAAACAATATTAGCCTAGAATCCGCGTGATGCCGCTCGACGTGATCGTACTGGCCGCTGGCTTGGGCAAGCGCATGCGGTCGGACCTTCCCAAGGTGCTTCATCCGCTTGCCGGCCGGCCGCTGCTCGCCCACGTCATCGACACCGCGCGCAGCCTCGCGCCGCGCAAGATTTTCGTGGTGCATGGCCATGGCGCCGACAAAGTGCGTGCGGCCTTTCGGGAGTCCGGCGTCGATTGGGTCCTGCAGGCCGAGCAGCTCGGCACCGGCCACGCCGTAATGCAGGCGCTGCCGCATGTCGCGCCGGACGCGGAGGTGCTGATCCTGTACGGCGACGTGCCCTTGGTACGCGCTGCGACCTTGAAGCGCCTGCTCGAGGGCGCGCGCGAGGGCTTGGCCATGCTCACTGCTGAGCTCGCCGAACCTTCGGGCTATGGCCGCGTCGTGCACGACGCGGCGCGCCGCGTCATGCGCATCGTCGAGCAGAAGGACGGCACGGCGACCGAGCTTGCGATCCGCGAGGTCAATGCCGGTTTCTTTTCCCTGAGCGCGCGGCGGCTCGCGTCGTGGTTATCGAGAATCAACAACAACAATGCGCAGAAAGAGTATTACCTCACCGATCTTGTCGCGCTCGCTGTCGCCGACGACGTGCCGGTGGTTGCAGTCAAGGCCGAGGACCATTGGGAAGTCGCCGGCGTCAATTCCAAGCAGGAGCTCGCTGCGCTCGAGCGCGTCGTGCAGGCCCGGGAGGCGCGCCGCCTGCTCGACGCCGGCGTGACGTTGGCCGACCCGGCGCGCATCGACGTGCGCGGCGCGCTCGAATGCGGCCGCGACGTGTCGATCGACGTCAACTGCGTGTTCGAGGGCCGGGTGACCATCGGCGACAACGTTCGGGTCGGACCGAACTGCGTGCTGAAAAACGTCAGCATCGGCGCCGGAACCGACGTGCTCGCCTTCTCGCATCTCGAAGATGCCCAGATCGGCGAGCGCTGCCGCGTCGGCCCGTTCGCGCGGCTGCGGCCCGGCACCAGCCTGGCAGAGGACGTCCATATCGGCAACTTCGTCGAGGTCAAGGCGAGCCGGCTCGGCGCCGGCTCCAAAGCGAACCATCTCTCGTACATTGGCGACTCCGAGGTCGGCAACGCCGTCAACATCGGCGCCGGCACCATCACCTGCAACTACGACGGCGTGGCGAAGCACCGCACGGTGATCGAGGACGACTGCTTCATCGGCTCGGACGCGACGCTGGTGGCGCCGGTGCGCATCGCACGCGGCTCTTACATCGGCGCCGGCTCGACCATCAGCAAGGACACGCCGCCGGGCCAGCTCACCGTGGCGCGCGCCAGACAGGTGTCGATCCCGTCGTGGAAGACGCCGCGAAAGAAGGGCTGAGATCATGTGCGGCATCGTCGGCGCTGCGGCGCGCCGCGACATCGTTCCGGTTCTCGTAGAAGGCCTGCGCCGGCTCGAGTACCGCGGCTACGACTCCTGCGGCGTGGCGGTGGTTTCCGACGGCCAGATCGGGCGCGTGCGCAGCGTCGCGCGCGTCGCAGACTTGGCAATTAAAGTTGAGGAAAAACGAATCGAAGGCGTGACGGGTATTGCGCACACCCGCTGGGCGACGCACGGGGCGCCGGCGACCGAGAACGCGCACCCGCTCGTGTCCCGCGGCGAGATCGCGCTGGTGCACAACGGCATCATCGAGAACCACGACGAGCTGCGCGCCGAGCTGCAGGCGAAGGGCTATCTCTTCGAAAGCCAGACCGATACCGAAGTCATCGCGCATCTCGTGCATAGCCTGTATCGCGGCGACCTGGCCGAAGCAGTACGCGCCGCGGTGAAGCGGCTCGCCGGCGCGTATGCCATCGCGGTGGTGGCGCGCAAGGAAGCGCATCGCGTGGTCGGCGCGCGTTTCGGCAGCCCGCTGGTAGTGGGAGTGGGCGAAAAGGAATGCTTCCTCGCCTCCGATGCGCTCGCGCTTGCCGGCACGACCGAGCGCATCGCCTACCTCGAGGACGGCGATGTGGTTTCCATCGACCAGGAGGGCTGGCGCGTCGTTGACCGCGACGGCCGCGCCGTGTCGCGCGAAGTGCGCACGGTGAAGACCACCGGCGCCGCGGCCGACCTGGGCCCGTACCGGCATTTCATGCAAAAGGAGATATTCGAGCAGCCGCGCGCGGTTTCGGACACGCTCGAGCCGGTAGGCGCGATCACACCAGCGCTGTTCGGCAGTGAAGCGCAGGAGCTGCTGCCCGAGGTCGATTCGGTGCTGATCCTTGCCTGCGGCACCAGCTACCACGCCGGCCTCGTGGCGCGGCACTGGATCGAGGCTCTGGCGGGGCTGCCCTGCAACGTCGAGATCGCGAGCGAATACCGCTATCGCGCGAGCGTCCCCAATCCGCGCACGCTGGTCACGGTGGTGTCGCAGTCGGGCGAAACCGCCGATACGCTGGGGGCGCTGAAGCACGCGCAGTCGCTCGGCCAAGGCAGGACGCTCGCCGTCTGCAACGTGGCGACGAGCGCCATGATGCGCATGACGCGGCTCGCATTCCGTACTCATGCGGGCGTCGAAATCGGCGTCGCCTCGACCAAGGCCTTCACCACGCAACTGATCGGTTTGTTTCTTCTTTCCCTGACCCTTGCCAAGATGCGCGGGCGCCTCACTGACGAAGAGGAGGCAGCGCACTTCAAGCGCTTGCGGCACCTGCCCACCGCGCTTGCGGCGGTGCTTGCGCTCGAGCCGCAGGTCACGGCCTGGGCCGAGCGCTTCGCGAAGAAGGAGCACGCGCTGTTTCTCGGCCGAGGGCTGCACTACCCGATCGCGCTCGAGGGCGCGCTGAAGCTTAAGGAGATTTCCTACATCCACGCCGAGGCTTACGCCGCGGGCGAGCTGAAGCATGGTCCGCTCGCGCTGGTCACCAGCGATATGCCGGTGGTGACCGTCGCGCCGAACGACGCGCTGCTCGAGAAGCTCAAGTCCAACATGCAGGAAGTGAGAGCGCGCGGCGGAGAGCTGTACGTGTTCGCCGATGCCGACACGCATATCGCATCTTCCTCCGGCGTGAACGTGGTGCGGCTGCCGGAGCACTACGGGCTGCTGTCGCCGATCCTGCACGTCGTGCCGCTCCAGCTCCTTGCTTACCACGCGGCGCTCGTTCGCGGCACCGACGTCGACAAACCGAGAAATCTGGCGAAGTCCGTCACGGTCGAGTGAGCCGAGGGTGGAGCGCTACGATGCAGTCGTCATTGGCGCCGGGCACAACGGCCTCACCTGTGCCTGCTATCTGGCGAAGGCTGGCCTCAAGGTGAAAGTGCTCGAGCGCCGCGCCGCCGTCGGCGGCGCGGCAGCCAGCGCGGAGTTCCATCCCGGGTTCCGCAATTCGGTTGCGGCTTACACCGTCAGCCTGTTGCAGGCCAAGGTGATCCGCGACCTGCGCCTCTCGGAGCATGGCCTGCGCATCGTCGAGCGCCCGCTTGCCAACTTCCTGCCGCTCGAAAACGGCTATCTGAAGGTGGGCGGCGGCCTGCAAGCCACGCAGCGCGAACTGGCGCGCTTTTCCGCGCGCGACGCCGAGCAGCTGCCGCGGTATTGGGCGGTCCTGGAGCGCGTCGCGGACGCGCTGCGCGAGCTGGTGCTGCAATGTCCGCCGAACGTTGGCGGCGGCTTGCTCGACCTGCTGCGCGCCCTGAAGGCGGGCAGGCTGCTCAAGGCGCTCGACATGGAGGCGCGGCGTGATTTCCTTTTCTTTTTCACGCGCAGCGCCGCCGAGCTCCTCGAGCAGTGGTTCGAGTCAGAAGGCATCCGTGCGGTGTTCGGCTTTGACGCGGTGGTGGGCAATTACGCGAGTCCTTACCACGCCGGAACGGCGTATGTGCTGCTTCACCATTCGTTCGGCGAGGTCAACGGCAAGCGCGGCGTGTGGGGTCACGCGATCGGCGGCATGGGAGCGATCAGCGAGGCGCTCGCGGCTGAGGCGCGTCGCCACGGCGTCGACATCGAGTGCAATGCGCGCGTGGTCCGCGTCCGGCAGGGGATGGTGATGCTGGAGGACGAGCGCAAGATCACGGCACGCGCGGTCGTGGCCAACGTAAACCCCAAGCTGCTCTATCTCGACCTGGTGGACAGGAGCAGCCTGCCGCCGGAGTTCGTCGCCCGGATGCAGCGCTATAAATGCGCCTCGGCGAGCTTTCGCATGAACGTCGCGCTGTCGGCACTGCCGCGCTTTGCCTGCCATCCGGAGCCGGGACCGCACCATGCCTCGGGCATCATCATGGCGTCGTCGCTCTCGTACATGGACCGCGCATATCTCGATGCGCGCCAGGATGGCATTTCGCGCTTGCCGATCGTCGAGATGGTGATCCCGAGCACGCTCGACGATACGCTGGCGCCCAGGGGCGCACATGTCGCGAGCCTGTTCTGCCAGCATTTTGCGCCCGAGGTCGACTGGAACCTGCGCAAGCAGGAAGCGGTCGAGCGCATCTTCGACGTGATCGAGTCGCACGCGCCCGGCTTCCGCGCCAGCTTGATCGCATACAGCGCGCTGTCGCCCGCCGACCTCGAGCGCGACTTCGGCCTCGTCGGCGGCGACATCTTCCACGGTGCGCTCACGCTGGATCAGCTCTGGTCAGCACGTCCGCTGCTCGGTTACGCCGATTACCGTGCTCCCCTCGACGGGTTGTACCTGTGCGGCTCCGGCGCGCATCCCGGCGGCGGCGTGACCGGCGCGCCGGGCCATAATTGTGCGCGGGAAGTGCTGCGCGACCTCGGGCGGCGATTCCCCGGATAGGCAGCCAAGGAGAAAACCATGCGTAGATTCGGGATAGCAATTACGGCGCTCTGTACCCTGCTTCTATCAGGCTGCGGCTA
Source organism: Burkholderiales bacterium (assembly GCA_035602335.1). GTDB lineage: Bacteria > Pseudomonadota > Gammaproteobacteria > Burkholderiales > SG8-39 > SCGC-AG-212-J23. The sequence continues at coordinate 20,674 of DATNMK010000001.1, read as the reverse complement.
CAACGAGTTGCAGCGCAAGGACGAGCAGGTCAAGGCGGCCTGGGCCGAGGTGCTGAATCAGTACCAGCGCCGCGCCGACCTGGTGCCGAACCTCGTGAACACGGTGAAAGGCTTTGCCCAGCAGGAGAAAGACGTGTTCACGCAGGTGACGGAGGCGCGCTCGCGCGTCGGATCGATCCAGGCGACGCCCGAGCTGGTCGACAACCCCGAGGCGTTCGCCAAGTTTCAAGCCGCGCAACGCGACCTCGGTGGCGCTCTGTCGCGCCTGCTTGCGGTGGCCGAAGCCTATCCGCAGCTCAAGTCGGACCAGAACTTCCGCGATCTGCAGGCCCAGCTCGAAGGCACGGAAAACCGCATCGCCGTGGCGCGCAACCGCTACATCAAGGCGGTCGAGGAATACAACGTCACCGTGCGCTCGTTCCCGAGCAACCTGACGGCGATGCTGTTCGGCTTCAAGCCCAAGCCGACCTTCACGGTGGAGAACGAAAGGGAGCTCGCCAAGCCGCCGCGCGTCGATTTCGAGCGCAAGGGCAAGTGATCCGCGGTTTCCTTCTCGCGTTACTCTTCTCCGCCGCGGGATGGGCGCAGCTCCCCGTTCCGCCGCTCACCGCGCGGGTCATCGACCAGACCGCGACGCTCACCAGCGAGCAGAAGGCGGAGCTCGAACGCAAGCTGCGCGAGCTCGAGTTGCTCAAGGGCAGCCAGATCGCGGTGCTGATCGTGCCGAGCACCGCGCCGGAAACCATCGAGCAGTACGCGCTGCGCGTCGCCGAGGAGTGGAAGCTCGGGCGCAAGGGCATCGACGACGGCGCGTTGCTGCTCATCGCGAAGAACGAGCGGGCAGTGCGCATCGAGGTCGGCTACGGACTGGAAGGCGCCCTCAACGACGCGACCGCAAGTCGCATCATTCGCGAGATCATCGTGCCGCGCTTTCACGAGGGTGATTTCTTCGGCGGCATCAGCGCAGGCCTCGACGCGATGATGCGCGTCATCAGTGGCGAGCCGTTGCCCGAGCCGAAAAGGGCGGTGTCCACCGACAGCGGCGTCGGACAGGCGCTCCCCGTGTTGTTGATCCTTGCGCTGGTGGCAGGCGGGCTGTTGCGCGCGATGCTCGGCAGATTCCTCGGTGGCGTCGTCACCGGCGGCATCGTCGGCGGGCTGGCATGGTTCCTCGTCGGCACGATGGCGATCGCCCTCATTGCCGGCCTGGTGGCGTTTTTCTTCACGCTGATTGGCGGCGGGGGGCGCGGTTTCTACGGCGGCTTACCCGGCGGTTTTGGCGGCGGTGGATTCGGGCGCTCGGGTGGATTCGGCGGCGGCGGCTTCAGCGGCGGGGGCGGAAGTTTCGGCGGCGGCGGCGCATCAGGGCGCTGGTGACGATGGATCTACGTCGCGTAGCGCGGCATGTCTTCGCTTTCCCTGGCGTGGCACGCCGCGCGTTTCCCCCGGCCAGCCTGAGCGCGATCGAAAAAGCCATCCAGGAAACCGAGCGCGAGCACGCCGGCCAGATCCGCTTGGCGGTGGAAAGCGCGCTCGACATCGGGCCGCTGCTTCGCGGCCAGACGGCGCGCGAGCGCGCGATCGAGGTCTTTTCGGAACTGCGCGTCTGGGATACCGAGCACAATAATGGCGTGCTGATTTATCTGCTGCTCGCGGATCGCAACGTCGAAATCGTCGCCGACCGCGGCATCGATGCCAGGACCGACACCCAATGGGAGCAGATCTGCCGGGCTATGGAGGCAAGGCTCTCAAAACGCGAGTATCAGGATGCAGTCGTCGAAGGCATCCGGGCCATCGCCGGACATCTTGCACGGCATTTTCCGGGCAGTACGGTTAACGAGCTGCCCGACAAGCCGGTTGTGCTCTAGTCTTTCACCGCCAGCTTTTTCGGCCAGGCGCCGAGGATCGCGCCGACGAGGAGCGCGGTGACCACCTCCTTGACGCCGTCGATCGCCAGGATCACGGCGGGGTGGCCGAGAAACGCCTCGTGGACGACCACCGGAGGCATGGTGATGAAAAAGCCGATGCACAGGCCAAGCAACGCGCCTGCTTTGACTCCCTGCAGGCTCGTCCTTTGGATGATCCAGTGCACGCCGATCGCCAGCAGCACCGCGCCGAGGATGGCGAGGACGAATGGCCCCGGCGTGGGAGCCAGGTCTTCGGGGCGCTTACCCAGCCCGGCCGCCCAGGCGTTGGCGAACAGCACTGTGTACCAGCAATAGCCCAGCACCTGCTGCGCGATGAGCGCGACCAGTATCGCAAGCCAGTTGATCCGCATGGCGCCTCCTATCGGGGATCACCAGAGTAAACTAAAAGCCATGAGCATTTACAGGGAAAGGGCGACCCGCCCGGCGCAGGCGCTGCCCATGAGCGAGGCCGAGCGCAAGGCGCGCGTCGAGCTCGCAGCGTGCTACCGCGTGTTCGACATGCTCGGCTGGACCGAGATGATCTTCAACCACATCACGCTGCGCGTGCCGAGTCCGGAAGTGCGCTTTCTCATCAACCCCTTCGGGCTGCACTACAGCGAGATCACGGCTTCGAACTTGATTCTCATCGACATCGACGGCAATGCGCTGCGCGAGTCGCCCTGGCCGGTGAACCAGGCCGGCTTCGTCATCCATTCGGCGATTCACGGCGCGATCGAGCACGCGCACTGCGTGATGCACACGCATACCACCACCGGCTGCGCGGTGGCCGGCCTGAAGGACGGGCTGTCGCACGACAATTTTTACGGCGCGATGCTCTTTGGCCTGGTCGCCTACCACGACTTCGAGGGCATCACGGTCGACCCCGGCGAGAAGGAGCGCCTGGTGCGCGACATCGGCGACAAGCCGGCCGTGATCCTGCGGAACCACGGTCTGCTCGCCTGGGGCCCGAGCGTGCCGCAGGCTTTTCAGGTGCTGAGGACCCTGCAGCGCGCCTGCGACGTGCAGATCGCCACCAGCGCCGCCGGCGCGCTCAATCCCATTCGGTCCGAGGTGTTCCAGCAGACGGTGCGCGAGTCGAGCATCGCGGAGAAGCGCACCTGCGAGGACGTCTTCGCGGCGATGGTCCGGCTGGTGGAGGCGCGAGACCCGTCGTTCCGAGATTGACGTTTACGTAAACGTAAACTAGGCTAGCGGGATGACCGACCTGTCGGACTCAGCCAAGCTCGTCTACAAGGCGAAGCACAAGATCCGCTTCGTCACCGCGGCGAGCCTGTTCGACGGCCACGACGCGTCGATCAACATCATGCGGCGCATCCTGCAGGCTTCGGGCGCCGAGGTGATCCACCTCGGGCACAACCGCTCGGTCGAGGAGATCGTCAGCGCCGCGCTGCAGGAGGACGTGCAGGGCATCGCGGTGTCGTCCTACCAGGGCGGCCACCTCGAGTTCTTCAAGTACATGCTCGACCTGCTGCGGCAACGCGGCGGCGAGCACATCAAGGTATTCGGCGGCGGCGGCGGCGTCATCGTGCCGGCCGAGATCAAGGAGCTGCAGGATTACGGCGTCGCGCGCATCTACTCGCCCGAGGACGGGCAGCGCATGGGCCTGCAGGGCATGATCAACGACATACTGGCGCGCTGCGATTTCGATCCGACGCAGTACGCGCCGAAGGAATTGAAGAAGGGCGATCTGCGCGCGCTGGCGCAGACGATTACCGCTCTCGAGCTCGGTAGAAAGGAATCCCTGAGCGGAAAAGCGGGCAAGGCTCCCGTTCTGGGCGTCACCGGCACGGGGGGTGCTGGCAAGTCTTCGCTGACCGACGAGCTGGTGCGGCGCTTCCGCCTCGATCAAGGCGAAGATCTGCGCATCGCGGTGCTGTCGGTCGACCCGACGCGCAGGAAAACCGGTGGTGCGTTGCTCGGTGATCGCATCCGCATGAACGCGATCCACCATCCGGGGATCTTCATGCGCTCGCTCGCCACGCGCGATACCGGGAGCTCGCTGTCGGCGGCGCTGGGCGAGGCCATCACCGCGTGCAAGGCAGCGGGGTTCGAGTTGATCATCGTCGAGACGGCCGGTATCGGCCAGGGCGATGCCGCGATCGTGCCGCATGTCGACGTGTCGCTCTACGTTATGACGCCCGAATTCGGCGCCGCGAGCCAGCTGGAGAAGATCGACATGCTGGATTTCGCGGATTTCGTGGCGATCAACAAGTTCGACCGCAAGGGCGCCGAGGACGCGCTGCGCGACGTGCGCAAGCAGGTACAGCGCAACCGCCAGGCCTTCGGCACGAGCGCCGAGCAGATGCCGGTGTTCGGCACCATCGCCTCGCGCTTCAACGACGACGGCGTTACGGCCCTCTACCACGCCATCGCCGCCGGGCTTGCGGAGAAGGGGCTGAAGCTCAAGCCCGGCCGCCTGCCGAAGTCCGACGCCAAGGTTTCTTCCAGCGTGAACGTCATCATCCCGCCCGAGCGCCAGCGCTACCTTGCCGAGATCGCGGAAACCGTAAGGGCGTATCACCAGTTTGCCTTTCAGCAGTCGAAGATCGCGCGTGAAAGGCAGCAGCTCGCGGCGACCAAAGCGATGCTCGGAAAAGAGCTGCCTGAAATAGATTCCCTGATCGCGAAAAGATCACTCGATGCGGGTGTGAAGGCGCTACTTGATTCCTGGCCCGAGACGCTGAAGACCTATTCCGGCGACGAACACGTCGTGAAAATCCGCGACAAGGAAATCCGTACCGCGCTCAGGAGCACGTCGCTATCGGGCACCAAGCTTCCCAAGGTCGCGCTGCCGAAATTCGAGGACCACGGCGATCTGCTGCGCTGGCGCCTGCGCGAGAACCTGCCGGGCGAGTTTCCGTTCACCGCCGGGGTGTTCCACTTCAAGCGTGAGAACGAGGATCCGACGCGCATGTTCGCCGGCGAGGGCGATCCGTTCCGCACCAACCGGCGCTTCCACCTGCTGTCGAAGGACGTGCCTGCGAAGCGCCTGTCGACGGCGTTCGATTCGGTGACGCTCTACGGCTTCGACCCGGACGAGCGGCCCGATATCTACGGCAAGGTCGGCAACTCGGGCGTCTCCATCGCCACGCTCGACGACATGAAGGTGCTCTATTCGGGCTTCGACCTGTGCGACGCGGCGACCTCGGTGTCGATGACGATCAACGGGCCGGCGCCGACGCTGCTTGCGATGTTCTTCAACACCGCGATCGATCAGCAGGTGGAGAAGTTTTCTGCCCGTCACGGGCGCGCGCCGCGTCCGGAGGAGCTGCAGGGAATAAGGGCAGAAACCCTTTCGGCAGTGCGTGGCACCGTGCAGGCCGACATCCTGAAGGAGGACCAGGGCCAGAACACCTGCATCTTCTCCACCGAGTTCTCGCTCAAGGTGATGGGCGACATCCAGGAGTACTTCATCCGCAACGAGGTGAGGAACTTCTACTCGGTGTCGATCTCGGGCTACCACATCGCCGAGGCTGGCGCCAACCCGATCTCGCAGCTCGCCTTCACGCTCGCCAACGGCTTCACTTTCGTCGAGGCCTACCTTGCGCGCGGCATGCACATCGACGACTTCGCGCCCAACCTGTCGTTCTTCTTCTCCTACGGCATGGACCCGGAGTACGCGGTGCTCGGGCGCGTCGCGCGCCGCATCTGGGCGGTGGCGATGAAGCGGCGCTACGACGGCAACGAGCGCAGCCAGAAGCTCAAGTTCCATTCGCAGACCTCCGGACGCTCGCTGCATGCGCAGGAGATCGCGTTCAACGACATCCGCACCACGCTGCAGGCGCTGATCTCGACCTACGACAACACCAACTCGCTGCACACCAACGCGTATGACGAGGCGATCACCACGCCGACCGAGGAGTCGGTGCGCCGCGCCATGGCGATCCAGATGATCATCAACAAGGAATGGGGTGTGGCGAAAAACGAGAACCCGAACCAGGGCTCGTTCCTCCTCGAGGAGCTCACCGACCTCGTCGAGGAGGCGGTGCTGAAGGAGTTCGAGGCGATCTCCAGCCGCGGCGGCGTGCTCGGCGCCATGGAGACCGGCTACCAGCGCGGCAAGATCCAGGAAGAGTCGCTGTACTACGAGCGCAAGAAGCACGACGGCTCCTACCCGATCATCGGCGTCAATACCTTCCGCAAGCCGCACGGGGATTCGACGCCGCAGAAAATCGAGCTGATCCGTTCTACCGAAGAGGAAAAACAGTCCCAGCTAAAGCGCCTGCGCGATTTTCAGAAAAGGAACTCAGCTTCTTCTTCGGAGATGCTGGAGCGTCTACGTCAAGCAGTGATTCGCAACGAGAACGTCTTCGCGGTGCTGATGGACGCGGTGCGCGTCTGCTCGCTCGGGCAGATTACCCACGCGCTGTTTGAAGTCGGCGGCCAATACCGCCGTAACATGTAACTCAGGACTTCTTTTCGCCCAGCACGGTCTTCCAGCGGGCCATCTCCGATTGCAGGAAACGACCGAACTCCTCGGGCGTGGAGTGCTTGGCAACGAGACCCATATCGTCGAAGCGCTTGCGGATCTCCGGGCTTGCCAAGGCCGCTCCCAGCTCGGCGTTCAGTTTCAGGATGATCTCGCGCGGCGTGCGGGCGGGCGCGAACACGCCGCCCCAGCTCGCGAAGTCGTACCCCGGTATGCCGGCCTCGATCGCGGTCGGCACATTCGGAAAGGACACGTTGCGCTCTGGCGTCGTCACCGCCAGGGCGCGCAGCGTTCGCGCCTTGATGTGCCCCGCGGAGGCCGCGAGAGGATCGATCATGAAGCTGATGCGGTTCGAGATGAGGTCCGGATGCGCAGCCGAGCTGCCCTTGTACTGAACCTCGGTCATGGCCGGGAGCCCCAGCGTCTGGGCGAGCAGGAGCGTCGCCAGGAGCTGAGGGCTGCCAGGGCCGGTGGTGCCGTAAGTCACCTTTCCCGGATTCTCGCGGATCGTCTTGATCAGCTCGGACAATGAAGCGATCGGCGACTGGGCGCTTACGACGAACACATAAGGCGTGAGGTGCGTGAGCGATACGGCGGCGAAGTCCTTGAGCGTGTCAAAGGGCAGGTCCTGCATCAGGATCGGGTTGATCGCCATGTTCGCCGCCGCCTGCAGCAGCGTGTAGCCGTCCGGATCCGATTTCGCGACGAACGCCGAGCCGATCACCATCGACGCCCCGGGCCTGTTCTCGATGATCACCGGCTTGCCGAGCGAAGCGGAAAGCTTTTCGCCGAGGATGCGCGCCACGAGATCGCTCGGGCCGCCGGTGGTCACCGGCACCACGATCTTGATCGGCTTGGCGGGCCAACTGCTTTGCGCCCAGGCGCTCACTGAAACGCACAGCGCGATGAACAACGCGACAAATCTCATCTGGTTTCCCCTCAGTTGACCGTCGCGCCGGTATCGCGCACCACCTTGCCCCACTTTTCGTACTCGGAGCGCATGAACGCGGCGAGTTCCTGCGGGCTCATCGGGCTCGCTTCTACGCCCGCCGCGCGAAAGCTTTGCTGCAGTTCGGCATCCTGCAGCGCCTTGGCCGTCTCGGCGTACAGGCGCTGCACGATGTCGGCTGGAGTGCCGGCAGGGGCCGCCAGGTTGAGCCAGAGCGTCGCCTGGTAGCCCGGCACGCCTGCTTCCGCCACCGTCGGTACATCCGGCAGATCCGGTGAGCGGCTCGGCGTCGATACCGCGAGCGCGCGCAGGCGCCCCGCCTTGACCTGCGGCAGGACGTTCGGAATGCCGGCGAAGGAGACTTTTACCTGTCCGCCGAGCAGGTCTTGCATGGCGGGCCCGCTGCCTTTATACGGAACATGGTTCAACTGGATCCCGGCCATCGAGGCGAACAGCGCGCTGACGAGGTGCTGCGCGCTGCCGTTGCCCGAGCTTGCATAGTCGATCTGTCCGGGTTTTGCCTTTGCCGCGGCGATCAACTCGCGCACCGAATTCACCGGCAACTGCGGATTGACCACCAGCACGTACGGCCCGGAAGCAACCAGCGCCACGGGCTCGAAGTCCTTCAGCGGCTCGTAGGGCAGCTTCTTGTAGATCCAGGCGCTGATGACGTGCGGTGTACCAGTGAATAGCAACGTGTGGCCGTCCGGCGCGCTCTTCGCCACGAAATCGGCGCCGATCGTGCCGCCGGCGCCCGGCCGGTTCTCGACGAACACGTTGTACCCGAGGAGCGCCGAGAGCCGCGAGGCCAGGATGCGGCCGGGAACGTCGGCGAATCCGCCCGGCGAGAGCGGGACCACCATTCGGATCGGACGGGACGGCCAGCCCTGCGCCCATCCATTGAAAGCAATCGATGCGAAAAAAATAAAAAGTACCAAACGCATCATGCGCGGTACACCGGTTCGGGTTGCGCGAAAAAGCCGTGCAAAAGGTGATAGACGGTGAGGTAGTTCTTCTGCTGGAAGCTCGCGTGCGAGATGCCCTCCATCACCGAAAACTGCTTGTCCGGGTGCGGCAGGCGGCGGTAAAACTCGAGCAGGTCGTCAATGCCGGCGATACCGTCGAACTCGCCGCGCAGCACGAGCGTCGGCACGGCGATCTTCGCCGGATCGACGAGCGGCAGCTTGGAACACATGTCGACGTAGGTGCCGGTCGGCACCGAGTCGTCGAGCGCCAGGATCGCGGTCGCGAAAGCCTCGATGGTGGCGTCATCGGCGGTGTCGGGATGATCGCGGTTGAAGATGCTGCGCACGAACGCGCGGTCGATTGGGCGGCGGTTTTTCGCCTGGAACTCGGGCAGCCGCTTCTTGCGCTCGGCGAGCGTCGGGCTGCCTGCGCCGGTCCAGACGAAGGCATCGAGCGCGAGCCGCGCTACGCGCTCGGGGTGGCGCTCGGTAAACAACGCTGCTTTTAGCGCGCCCGAGGAAATTCCGTACACGAGAAGTTTTTTCGCCGCGGAATTTCTTAAGACGTACTGGCTGGCAACATCCAAATCATCTGCACCGTTCGAGATGTCGCAGTTGATCGGCCGCGACTTGTCCGAGCGGCCATAGCCCTCGTTATCGAGGCACCAGGTATCGAAGCCGCGCGCCGCGAACCATTCCATCGCCGAAGAGTCCGGCCGCCCGGGCACCTGCAGATCGAACGTCGGCTGCGATGCCATGGACGAGCCATGCACGAACAGGAGCGTGCCCTTGGGGGCCGCGGCCGGAGATTTCTGCCACAGAAAAAGCTTGACGTCGCCTTTCCTGGTCCAGTGTTCCTTGCCCTTCATCGCTTTCGCAGTTATACCGCAAATTTTGTGTAAGAATCCGCCGGCTCACGGAGGAGGAGCTCCATGGCCACGGACGGCGGGACGCTCGACACGTTCCCGAAGCTGCTGATGCATCACGCGCGCGTGCGCGGCGCTCGGCCTGCTATCCGCGAGAAGGATCTCGGTATCTGGCAGACCTGGACCTGGCAGCAGTATGCCGACGAAGTGCGCGCCATTGCCTGCGGTCTTGCCGAGCAGGGCTTCCGCCGCGGCGAGCATCTCGCGCTGGTCGGCGACAACCGTCCACGCCTTTACGCCACGGTCTGCGCCGCGCAATGCCTCGGCGGCGTGCCGGTTCCTCTCTACCAGGATGCGGTCGCCACGGAGATGGCGTTCCCCATCCAGAACGCCGAAATCGCCTTCGCCTTTGCCGAGGACCAGGAGCAGGTCGACAAGCTGCTCGAAATCCTGTCGCAGTGCCCGTCGCTGAAGCGCATCTACTACGATGACCCGCGCGGCATGCGCCACTACACGCAGCCGCAGCTGATGAGCTACGACAAGCTCCTCGAGATGGGGCGCGCGTCGTTGGCCGGCGGCTCCGCTTTCCTGGAAAAAGAAATCGAGAAAGGGCGGGGCAGCGATACCGCCGCCCTGTTCTTCACTTCAGGTACGACCGGTGTGCCCAAGGGCGTGGTGCTCACGCACGAAAACCTCATCGACCGCTCGCGTGCGGTCGCCGAGATGGAGTCGCTGGGCGACCATGACGTGGTGCTCGCCTTCATGCCGCCAGCCTGGATCGGCCAGAACATCTTCTCCTACGCGCAGCCGCTCGTGGCCGGTTATTGCATCTGCTGTCCCGAAGCGGCGGAGACCGTGGTCACCGATATGCGGGAGGTCGCACCGACCTATTACTTTGCGCCGCCGCGCGTGTTCGAGGCGCTCCTGACCCAGGTCTCGGTGCGCATGGAGGACGCGAGCGCGCTCAAGCGCTGGCTGTACCGCTATTTCATGGCGGTAGCGAAGCGCGTGGGAACCAAGATCCTCGAGCGCCAGCCGGTCGGAACGGTCGACCGCATGCTCTACAGCCTGGGCGATCTTGTGATCTACGGGCCGCTGCGCAACGTGCTTGGCATGAGCAAGGTGCGCATCGCCTACACCGGCGGCGAGGCGATCGGCCCGGATCTGTTCTCCTTCTACCGCTCGCTCGGCATCAACCTGAAGCAGCTCTATGGTTCAACCGAGACCAGCGTGTTCGTCTGCGTGCAGCCCGACGGCCAGGTGAAGTCCGATAGCGTCGGCCCGGCGGTGAAGGGCGTCGAGCTCAAGTTTACGCCAGAGCGCGAGCTCCTCATCCGCTCGCCTGGCCTGTTCAAGGAGTACTACAAGAACCCGCAGGCGACGCGGGAGGCGAAGGACGCCGAGGGCTGGTTCCACACCGGGGACGCCGGCTACGTCGACCAGGACGGGCACGTGCGCATCATCGACCGCGCGAAGGACGTCGGCAAGCTCGCCGACGGCACCCTGTTCGCCCCCAAGTACCTCGAGAACAAGCTTAAGTTCTTTCCCTACATCAAGGAGGCGGTGGCGTTCGGCGACCAGCGCAGCCGCGCCTGCGCCTTCATCAACATCGACATGGACGCCGTCGCCAACTGGGCCGAGAGGCGCAACATCGCCTTCTCGGGGTACACCGACCTCGCGCAGCAGGACGCGGTGTACGAGCTGGTGGCGCAGTGCTTCGAGCAGGTGAACGCGGATCTCGCGCGCGAGCCCGAGCTCGCCAACTCGCAGCTCCACCGCTTCCTCATCCTGCACAAGGAGCTCGAGGCCGACGACGGCGAGCTGACGCGCACGCGCAAGGTCCGCCGGCGCTTCATCGCGGAGAAATACGGCTCCCTGGTGGAAGCAATGTATGAGGGAAAAGACACGGTCCACGTCGAAGCGCAGGTGAAATACGAGGACGGCCGCACCGGCAGCTTCGCCGCCGACTTGAAGATCCGCGACGCGAAGACCTTCGCGCCGGCAGCGGCCCGACGTGCCGCATGAGCGCCGCGCGCAACATTGGCGAGGTCATCCTTTCGGTGAAAGACGTTTCGCTCGCGTTCGGCGGCGTGCGCGCATTGCAGGGCGTGTCCTTCGACGTGCGAGAGCACGAGGTGCGCGCCATCATCGGCCCGAACGGCGCCGGCAAGAGCTCGATGCTCAACGTGCTCAACGGCGTGTACCACCCTCAAGAGGGAAAGATTTCCTTCAGGAATCTCGAGTTCCGGGACATGGATTCACGTCGGGCGGCGAAGCTCGGGATAGCGCGAACTTTCCAGAACATCGCGCTCTTCAAGGGCATGACGGTGCTCGACAACATCATGACCGGGCGCAACCTGAAGATGCGCTGCAATTTCCTGCAGCAGGCGGTGTGGATCGGTCCGGCGAAGCGCGAGGAGCTCGTGCACCGCAGGGCGGCCGAGGAGATCATCGACTTCCTCGAGATCCAGCATGTCCGCAAGACGCCGGTCGGGCGGCTGCCCTACGGCCTGCAAAAGCGCGTCGAGCTGGGGCGCGCGCTCGCCGCCGAGCCGACGGTCCTGCTGCTGGATGAGCCGATGGCCGGCATGAACCTCGAGGAAAAGCAGGACATGTGTCGCTTCATCCTCGACGTCAACGACCACTACGGCACCACGCTCGTGCTGATCGAGCACGACATGGGGGTGGTGATGGACATCTCCGACCGCGTGGTGGTGCTCGACTACGGCCGCAAGATCGCCGACGGCACGCCGGACGACGTGCGCAACGACCAGAAAGTCGTCGACGCCTATCTCGGCGTGGCGCATTGATGGAATTCATCTTCTTCATCGAAGTGCTGGCGGGCGGGCTGCTTGCCGGGGTCATGTACGCGCTGGTCGCGCTCGGCTTCGTGCTGATCTACAAGGCCTCGGGCGTGTTCAACTTCGCCCAGGGGTCGATGGTGTTCTTTGCCGCGCTGACCTTCGTGTCGCTCACTGAGCGCGGCTGGAACTTCTGGCTCGCGCTGGTCGTGACCCTTGCCGTAATGGTGCTGCTCGCCGTGGCGACCGAGCGCGTGGTGCTGCGCCCGCTCGTCAACCAGCCGCCCATCACGCTGTTCATGGCGACGATCGGCCTCGCCTTCGTGCTGGAAGGCCTGTCGCAGCTCCTGTGGGGCTCGCAGCCGCACGGCCTGGAGCTCGGCATCCCGGACGTGCCGATGGAGTGGCTGTCGCAGAAGTGGAACGTCAACATCAGCCAGTTCGACCTGTTCGCGGCATTCGTGGCGGGGCTGCTGGTTGCGGTGCTCGCGCTGCTTTTCCAGAAAACGCGCATCGGGCGCGCGCTGCGTGCCGTGGCCGACGATCACCAGGCGGCGCTCGCGGTGGGCATTCCGCTGCAGCACATCTGGGCGATCGTCTGGGCGGTGGCGGGATTCGTCGCGCTGGTCGCTGGTGTCATGTGGGGGGTAAGGAACGGCGTTCAGTTCGCGCTCACGTTCGTCGCGTTGAAGGCGCTGCCGGTGCTGATTCTCGGCGGCTTCGAATCGATCCTCGGTGCGATCATCGGCGGCCTGATCATCGGCGCGAGCGAGAAGCTCGCCGAGGTGTACCTCGGTCCCTATGTCGGCGGCGGCATCGAGAGCTGGTTTGCCTACGTGATCGCGCTGCTGTTCCTGCTGGTGAGGCCGGAAGGCCTGTTCGGCGAAAAGCACATCGACAGGGTCTAGCGATGCTCTACCGCGAAGCCGGCCAGTTCAAATCGACCTACGCCGAGGATCAGCAGATCTTCCCGATCCGGCAGGACCGGATCGCGCTCGCCGTGTTCCTCGTGTTTGCGTTCGTGGTAGTGCCGGTCATCGGCAATCAGTACTGGCTCGGCGCGCTCCTGACGCCATTCCTGATTTTTGCGCTGGCCGCACTGGGCCTGAACATTCTCACCGGCTATGCCGGGCAGCTCTCGCTCGGCACGGCGGCGTTCATGGCAGTGGGCGCGTTCATGGCCTACAACTTCGTGCTGCGCGTGCCGGGGATCCCGATCCTCGCCGCCTTCGTCCTCGCGGGCATCTGCGCCGCCGCCGTCGGCATCGTGTTCGGCCTGCCCAGCCTGCGCATCAAGGGCTTTTACCTGGCCGTGGCGACGCTCGCCTGCCAGTTCTTTGTCCTGTGGGCGCTGCAGAAGTACGGTTGGTTCTCCAACCACAGCACCTCGGGCGTCATCACCGCGCAGCAGATCGTGATCCTCGGCTACGTGCTGGACACGCCGGAGCGCAAGTATCTTCTGACGCTCGGCGTGGTTGCCGTCATGGCGCTGCTGGCCAAAAACCTGATGCGCAGCGAAACCGGACGGGCTTTCATGGCGGTGCGCGACATGGACGTCGCTGCCTCGGTGATCGGCATCCCGATGATGCGGACCAAGCTGCTGGCGTTCGCCATCAGCTCGTTCTATTGCGGCGTCGCCGGGGCCTTGCACGCATTCTGCTACCTCGGCACGGTCGAGCCCGAGGCCTACAGCCTGGACCTCTCGTTCAGGATCCTGTTCATGATCATCATCGGCGGCGTCGGCTCGATCCTCGGCTCGTTCCTCGGTGCCGCGTTCATCACGCTGTTCCCCATCTTTCTTAACCTCGCCTCGAGCTGGCTGAACGAGTTCTTCGGCATCGAGATCTCCCATGCCGTGGTGTCCAACTCGGAGGCCATCATCTTCGGCGGGCTGATCATCTTCTTCCTCATCGTCGAGCCGCAGGGCCTGGCCCGGCTCTGGCAGATCACCAAGGAGAAGCTGCGCCTATGGCCATTCCCTCACTGAGCGGGGGTATACTGAACCGAGCGTTGGGCCAAACCCTCGAGGAGGTGGCCATGACCCGCACCAGCATTGCGGTCGCGACGGCGCTGATTTCCGCGGCCGGTTTCTCCGGCGAAGTTGCCGCGCAAGCCAAGGAGCAGTTCGTTCCGGTCAACTCCTACTGGGTCGGGCCGTATGCGCCCGGCGGCTCCGGCATCGCGGCCGGCATGATCGATTACTTCAAGCTGCTCAACGCCCGCGATCGCGGCGTCAACGGCGTCAGGATCACCTGGGAGAAGTGCGAGACCGAGTACCGCAACGACCGCGGCGTCGAGTGCTACGAGCGCTCGAAAAGGAGAGGCCCCACCGGCGCGACGCTGATCCATCCGCTTTCCACCGGCATCACCTACTCGCTGATCGAAAAGGGCACGGCCGACAAGATTCCCATCGTCTCGGTCGGCTACGGCCGCACCGATGCCGCCGACGGACGCGTGTTCCCATACGTGTTTCCGATGATCACCACCTACTGGAGCCAGAACACCGCCAAGATCAAGTTCATCGGCATGAAGGAAGGCGGGATGGACAAGCTGCAGGGCAAGCGGATCGTGAACCTGTATCACGACTCGGCCTACGGCAAGGAGACCATCCCGATCCTCGACGTGCAGGCGAAACTGTATGGCTTCCAGGTCACCCACATCCCGGTGCCGCACCCGGGCAACGAGCAGCAGGCGCAGTGGCTGCAGATCCGCCAGATCAAGCCCGACTGGGTGATCCTGCGCGGCTGGGGCGTGATGAATCCGACGGCGCTCAAGGCCGCCGCCAAGATGGGTTTCCCGCGCGACAAGATGGTTGGTGTTTGGTGGTCGGGTGCTGAAGAGGACGTGATCCCCGCGGGCGACGCGGCGAAGGGCTACATCGCCGCCGGCTTCAATGCTCCCGGCGCAAATTTCCCGGTGCTCAAGGAAATCCAGAAGTACGTTTATGCCAAGGGCCAGGGCGAGCTGGAGGACAAATCGCGCCTCGGCTCGATCTATTACAACCGCGGCGTGCTGTGGGCCATTCTCACCACCGAGGCCGTGCGCACGGCCCAGGCGCACTTCGGCAAGGGCAAGCCGATGACCGGCGAGCAGGTGCGCTGGGGACTGGAAAACCTGGTGATCGACGACAGCCGCCTGAAGGAACTGGGCGCGGCAGGCTTCATGCAGCCCCTGAAAATGTCGTGCGCCGACCACGAAGGCGGCGGCCAGGTTAAATTCCAGCAGTGGGACGGCAAGCAGTGGAACGTGATCAGCGACTGGATCGCTTCGGACCAGAAGCTGGTGCGTCCGATGATCGAGGCATCCGCCGCGCAGTACGCCAAGGAGAAAGGCATTGCGCTGCGGGACTGTTCGAAGGAAAAGTAAACCAACGAGGAGGAGTGCAGATGATGAAAGGCACCAAGATCGCGGCCGTCGCCCTGGCGCTCGCTGCAGGTGGATTCGCCGGCGGGGCCACCGCGCAGAACGAGCAGTTCGTTCCTGCCAATTTCTACTGGGTCGGGCCCTACGCTCCAGGCGGCTCCGGCTTCGGCGGCGGCATGATCGATTACTTCGCGATGCTCAATGAGCGCGATAAGGGCATCAACGGTGTCAAGCTGACCTGGGAGAAGTGCGAGACCGAATACCGCAACGACCGCGGCGTCGAGTGCTATGAGCGCTCGAAGAAGAAGGGGCCGACGGGCGCGAGCGTAATACATCCGCTTTCCACCGGCATCACCTATTCGCTGATCGAGAAGGCGACCGCCGACAAGATCCCGGTGATCTCGCTGGGCTACGGCCGCACCGATGCCGCCGATGGCCGCGTGTTTCCGTACATCTTCCCGCTGATCACGACCTACTGGTCGCAGAACACCGCCAAGATCAAGTTCATCGGCATGAAGGAAGGCGGAATGGACAAGCTGCAGGGCAAGAAGATCGTGAACCTGTATCACGACTCGGCCTATGGCAAGGAAACCATCCCGGTGCTCGACGTCCAGGCGAAGAAATACGGCTTCCAGGTCACGCACATCGCGGTGCCGCACCCGGGCAACGAGCAGCAGGCGCAGTGGCTGCAGATCCGCCAGATCAAACCCGACTGGGTGATCCTGCGCGGCTGGGGCGTGATGAACCCGACGGCGCTCAAGGCCGCCGCCAAGGTGGGCTTCCCGCGCACCAAGATGGTTGGTGTTTGGTGGTCGGGTGCTGAAGAGGACGTGATCCCCGCGGGCGACGCGGCGAAGGGCTACATCGCCGCCGGCTTCAACCTGCCCGGCACGAATTTTCCCGTGATGCAGGAAATCCTCAAGAACGTCTACAAGAAGGGCAAGGGCGAGATGGAGGACTCCTCGCGCATCGGCTCGATCTACCACACGCGCGGTGTGGTCGCTGGGATCATCACCGCGGAAGCGATCCGCACGGCCCAGGCGCACTTCGGCAAGGGCAAGCCGATGACCGGCGAGCAGGTGCGCTGGGGCATCGAGCACCTGAACATCGACGACAAGCGCTTGAAGGAGCTCGGCGCCACCGGCCTGATGCAGGCGCTCAAGGTGTCCTGCATGGACCATGAAGGGGGCGGCGCGGTCAAGTTCCTGCAGTGGGACGGCAAGAAGTGGAACGTGATCACCGACTGGATCGCCTCCGATCAGTCGATCGTGCGCCCGATGGTCGAAGCGTCCGCCGCGCAGTACGCGAAGGAAAAGGGCATCGCGCCGCGGGATTGCTCGAAGGAGAACTGACCCGGCGGCGATTGCGCAGGGTTGATTTGAACGGCGGGCTGCGGTCCGCCGTTCGGTTTTTGGGAAGGCGAAAATGTCTACGACGACAATGGCAGCAGTGCTGAGACCGGAAGCGGTGCCGCAGGCCTATCTGGCGGTCAACAGCATCGAGGTCATCTACGACCACGTCATCCTGGTCCTCAAGGGCGTATCGCTCGAGGTGCAGGAGCGCCAGATCGTCGCGCTTCTCGGCGCCAACGGCGCCGGCAAGACCACCACGCTGAAGGCCATCTCGAATTTGCTGCACGCCGAGCGCGGCGAAGTGACCAAGGGACAGATCGTGTTCCGCGGCGCGCGCATCGACCAGCTCAATCCGTCGGAGCTGGTGAAGCGCGGCATCTGCCAGGTGATGGAAGGGCGGCACTGCTTCCAGCACCTGACCGTCGAGGAGAACCTGCTCACCGGCGCGTACACGCGCGGCGCCCTCGGCACCGGTATACGCGAAGACCTGGAGAAGGTGTACGCCTACTTCCCGCGGCTCAAGGAGCGGCGCACTTCGCAGGCCGGCTACACCTCGGGCGGCGAGCAGCAGATGACGGCGATCGGCCGCGCCCTGATGGCGCGACCGCAGATGATCCTGCTCGATGAGCCCTCCATGGGGCTCGCTCCGCAGCTCGTCGAAGAGATCTTCGAAATCGTGCAGGACCTGAACCGCAAGGAGGGCGTGAGCTTCCTGCTGGCGGAGCAAAACACCAACATCGCGCTCAAGTACGCGGATTACGGCTACATCCTGGAGAACGGTCGCGTGGTGATGGACGGCGAAGGCCGCTCGCTCGCCGAGAACGAGGACGTGAAGGAGTTCTACCTCGGGTTTTCCTCCGCCGGCCGCAAGAGCTTTCGCGACGTGAAGTCCTACCGCCGCCGCAAACGTTGGCTATGAAAATCGGGGTCAGAGCCCGATTTCTGTATGCGTAGAAGAGCGAAATCGGGCTCTGACCCCGATTTTCATCAGCACTTCGACCGGCTCGAGACCCGGCCGCCCAAGGCGAGGGAAAAGGCGCTGATGGCGGCGCTGCCCGGGCACATCGCGCACGCCAAACGCCGCGCGGCGGGATTCGCGCGCATCCTGAAAGACGTCGACCCGGCGAAAATCAAATCCAGGGAAGCGCTCGCCCGGCTGCCGGTGACGCGCAAGTCCGACCTCGCATCGCTGCAAAAGGAGTTGCCGCCGCTCGGCGGGCTGAACGCAACACCGGTTGAAAAGCTGGCGAAGCTCTTCGTCTCGCCAGGGCCGATCTACGATGCCGAAGGCCGCGGCCGCGATTGGTGGCGCACAGCGCGCGGGCTCTTTGCCGGCGGCTTCCGCGCCGGCGACCGCGTGGCGAACACCTTCGCCTATCACTTCACGCCAGCGGGCTCGATGCTCGACTCCGGCGCGGCCGCGCTCGGCTGCACTGTGATTCCCACCGGCACCGGCCAGACCGAGATGCAGGTGGCGGCGATCCGCGGCCTCGGCATCAACGGCTTCCTCGGCACGCCGTCGTTTCTCAAGCTGATCATGGAAAAGGCCGACGAGCTGAAGGCCGACCTGTCGTGCCTGACGAAGGCGCAGGTCGGCGCCGAATACCTGCCGCCGGGGCTTCGCCAGGCGATGAAGGAGCGCGGTATCCGCGTCACGCAGATGTACGCGAGCGCCGACCTCGGCCTGATTGCCTACGAGTCGCTGATGCCCGATGGCAGCGTCAACGAAGGCATGATCCTCGAGGAAGCGCTGATCCTCGAGATCGTGCGGCCCGGGACCGGCGATCCGCTGCCGGCGGGCGAAGTCGGCGAAGTGGTGATCACGACCTTCAACCGCGATTACCCGCTGATCCGCTTCGCCACCGGCGATCTTTCCGCCGTGCTTTCCGACGCAAGCCCCTGTGGCCGGACCAACGTGCGCATCAAGGGATGGATGGGGCGCGCCGACCAGAGCACCAAGGTGCGCGCGATGTTTGTCACGCCGGCGCAGGTGAGCGAGGTCGTGCGCCGCCACCCCGAGCTCATTCGCGCGCGCCTCGTGGTGGAGGGCGAGGGCGGCAACGACCGCATGACGTTGAAGTGCGAAGCGCAGGACCGCCCGGCGGGGTTGACAGAAGCCATCGTTGCCTCGATCCGCGACGTCACCAAGCTACGCGGCGAAGTCGAGCTTGTTCCGCCAGGAAGCTTGCCGAACGACGGCAAGGTGATCGAAGATAAGAGGAAATACACTTAACAAGGAGGAGGGACCCCATGAAGCGATGGCTCGCAGCGCTTGCTGTACTCATGCTCGCTGCTTGTGCGACGTCGAGCACGTATCAACCCACCGGCAAGATCGAAGTGCTATGGCTGGGCCAGGCTGCATTTCGCATCACCACGCTCACAGGCAAGGTAATCGTGATCGATCCATGGCTGACGACGAACCCGAAGACGCCGCCGCAATACAAGGATCTCGCGGCGCTCGGCAAGGTGGATCTCATCCTGGTGACGCACGGCCATGGCGACCACCTCGCGGACGCGCCGGCGCTTGCCAAGATGAACAACGTGCCGGTGTACGGCCCGGCGGGGATGAACCAGGCGCTGATCACGCTCGGCGTGTTGCCGCCGAACCTGTCGATCCGCTTCGGCAAGGGCGGCACCGTCACGCCCTTCGGCCCCGACGGCGTGAAGATCACCGCCACGCATGCCGAGCACTCTTCCGAGATGATCTGGAAGAATCCGGCCACCGGCAAGGACGAGAGCCACCTCGCCGGCGAGCCGGTCGGCTTCATCATCGAGCTGGAGAACGGCTTCAAGATCTACCACATGGGAGATACAGGGCCGTTCGGCGACATGAAGTTCATCGGCGAGTACTACAAGCCCGACCTGCTGCTGATCCCGATCGGCGGCCACTTCGTGCTCAACCCGAAGGACGCCGCGTATGTGACGCGCGAATGGATCAGGCCCCAGTTCGCGGTCCCCATGCACTACGGCACCATTCCGGTGTTGCGCGGCACGCCGCAGGAGTACGTGCAGGCGCTGGGCGCTTCGCCAACGAAGGTGTTGATGATGCAGCCAGGAGACAAGGTTACGTTTTAGCTCTTGCGCGCGGCGGCCACGGGCAGCGCGTCCAGCCGCCGCATCTCCTCGTTCCTGACCACCGAGGGGTCGGCGAGGAAGGCTTTCAGGAACTCGATCGAGTCCGCGCCCCAGAACACCTCGCCATCGATGACGAAGCTCGGCACGCCGAACACGCCGCGCGCCGCGGCTTCCTCGGTGTTTTTTCTGAGGGCATCTTTGATTTGCGGGTTCGAAAGCGCGACCTGCTCGATGTTCAACTCTTTGCACAGGGCGGGAAATCCCTGCGCGGCGTCGGCGCCGGTCGTCCAAACCGCATCGAAAATTCGCCGCACTGCCTCCGGTGTGCAGCCGGCCGCGAGCGCAAGCCGCAGGTGCTGCAGCGGATTGAACGGATGCGCCGCCGGAAAGCGGAACGGGATGCCGAGCTCCTGCGCCCACCAGGTGCACCAGCGATAAGTCCAGCGCCGTTTCACTGGAACTTCGGCGGGGCCTTTCTGGCCCCAATGTTCGAGCAAACCGGCGAACAGCACCGGTCGATAGGCGATGCGCAGGTTCGCGGGAAGACTTTTCAGCCGGTGAAGCGCAATGTAGGAGTAGGGTGAGACGAAATCGAAGTACAAATCCAGGCTAGGCATCGAGGAGGTCGCCATGACGGTGAGGATCGAGAAGAAGGGCAAGGTGTGGACGGTGATCCATTCGCGTCCGCAGGCGCGCAACGCAATGGATCCGGACAGCGCCGACGCGCTGGTCGAGGCTTTCACGGCCTTCGATCGCGACGATAACGCCGCCGTGGCGGTGCTCTGGGGTGAAGGCGGCGCGTTCTGCGCGGGCTGGGATTTGAAGTACTGCGGCTCGCTCATCCAGGACCCGGCGCCGATCCACGAGATCGACTACCCGCTCGATGACCGCCAGCCCGCATCTACAGCCGACTTTCCGCGCGGGCCGCTCGGCCCGACGCGGCTCG